>CBDHEC010000051.1:0-210260 GCA_965261975.1 Alphaproteobacteria bacterium | reverse complement strand
AAGTCGAAGGATTCTTCTTCCTCGGCCATGCGCGCGTGGAACACGACCTGGAGGAGAAGGTCGCCGAGTTCCTCGCGCAGGCCCTCGCGGTCGTCGCGTTCAATGGCGTCGGCGACTTCGTAGGCCTCCTCGATCGTATAGCGTGCGATCGACTTGAAGTCCTGGGCCACGTCCCAGGGGCACCCGTCCGTCGGATGGCGAAGTTGCGCCATGATCTCGTTGAGCCGATCGATGTTCCGCGTCGTCATTGCTGGTCTCCGGTCAAACAGGGAGCGGAGCCTAGAGGGTGCGGAGAGTCGGTGGAATGGGGACCTACTGGGCGAGCCGCAGATTCGTTAGCTCGTTGCCGATTTCGTGAAATACGTCCTGCAACTCATCGTTGGATGGCGAGTCGAAGTAATGCGCCGGCGAAGTGGCGCGATTCCGATACAGATCCTGGGTCGCGTTGTTGTTCAAGCGGAACGTGATCGCGAAGATGATGATTCCCTCGGTTTTCATGGCATTGCAGATGGCGAGCATCCGGTTGTTGATCTCCGTCGTCGCAGCGCCGCCGTTCACCGTGCCGAGCCGCCCTTCGCTGACGCGCCCATAGGCCGTGTAATCGGCGTCGGGATTGTTCGGCAGGCCGGTCGGCCAGTCGTACCATTGGTTCACGCCGTCCGTGAGCATGATGGCGACCTTGTCCATCAACGGTGTGTCGTAATCGAGCGGCAACTCGGCCGGTGTTGCACCGCCCCACAGGCCTTGCCAGGTCGGGGAAAGAACCCGCCAGCCCCACGCCAGGCCGAGATTGGCCATCGTACCGCCGCGATGCCAGGGCTGCATCTCGTCAATGGAGGCATGGACGGTGGTCTTGGCGGCGACCAGCGGCGTGATCGAGGGGCCGCAACCGAGATTGGGGCCGAGGCCGTTGTTCTGCGCGCCGTTGGCCTCGTTGATATTGGCCCAATCCCAGTCATTGTCGCCCGTCTGCGGCGTGTAGACGCCGGCGGTCGAGGGCCAGAACTGGTGCGGGAAGGCTTCGGTCGTCGGCAGGGTGTCGCTTTGATCGAACGGCGCATCTCGGGCCTCGACGCAACCCTTTCACTGGATCGCGGTCAGCGGCGCCCAATCGGCGGGATTGATGTCGGGTTGGGAGCCGACGCTTGCCTGCAGGGCCTGATAGGGCAGGGCGTTGAAACTCGCAAAATCGTCGGTGCTGTAGTTCGTCGTGGCTTCCCAACTTGGAGGCAGATAGTCGGCGGGATCGTATGAGGCGAGCCAGCCGGTCCGGCCCGCGCCCACATTGACGGTTGCGGCATAGGGAACAAGCGATACCCAGAAGTCGTTCACCGTTTCTTCGTCGCCATACAGGATGTCGATCAGGTCATGGGCCGCCAGTTTCGGCTTACCAATCCAGAGGACCAATCTATGACCCAGCGCGCACAGCCCCTATGGTTCGAGAAACCGGCCGCCCGCTGCGAGTATGACGACGGCAATCCCGGAACTATTCTGACTGACACGCAGCCGGCTCCAGCCGAGCACTGTGCCGGCGACTGGGTCCGGGATGGCGCCACGACCTACAGTGAGGATGGCGAGGCGGCGACGATTTCCGGCTAAATCGCGATTATCTTGCGTCCAATCTATTGTTCACCCGTCGTTAAGAAGCCCGCGCGCATGATGCGGGTATGCCTGACGCATCTGGAAATACCACCGCGGCCTCCTATGGCGACATCACCCGCTTGATCGAGCGGCTGCATCGTCGCTACCTGGATGTCATCCGCTATGAGCTGAGCCAGCTCGGCATCGACGATATCAATGCCGTCCAGGCGTTGCTGTTGATGAACGTGCAGGCCTCGGAAGTGTCGATCCGCGAACTGGTGGATCGTGGCTACTACATCGGCTCCAACGTCACCTACAACGTCCGTCATCTGGTCGAGACCGGTTATCTCGATCAGGAACGCTCCGAGCGCGACCGCCGTTCGGTGCGGATCCGCGCGACGGAGAAGGGGACGTCGCTGTGCGCGTCTCTCGTCGAGATGGAGGCGCGCCATGCCGGCGCACTCAATGCCGAGGAAGAGACGCTCGGTGCGGCCTGGTCGCTTCTGCGGGGCTTCGAACGGGTCTGGTCCGACGACATCCAGTTCGGCTAACGCCACTCAGTTCATCTGAATTACGCACAGTTTGCCGCAATCCCGGTTTCCGGTCTTGCCGCATCCCGCCGCCAATGGTCCAATCGGTCAACGATTGGGGCTGGGGAAGGCGGATCACGACATGACAAATGGAGTTTCACTCGCGGGCAAGCGCGCCCTCGTGACGGGCGGTGCGAGCGGCATCGGCGCGGTGACGGCCGGTATTCTGCGGGATCTGGGCGCTTCCATCGCGATCACGGACATCGACGAAGAAGGCCTCGGGACCGTCAGCGCGGAGCTCGGTGATTGCCCGACCTTCGTCTGCGACGTATCGAACGAGGGGCAGGCGGAATCCACGGTGGGTGCGGTGGCCGAGGCCCTTGGCGGACTGGATATCGCCGTAAATGCGGCCGGTATCGTGGACGAGGTGAAATATGCCCTCGAGCGCGACATGGAACCCTGGCAACGGATCATGGACGTCAATTTCAGGGGCACGTATCAGATTTGTCGTGCGGCGGCGCGCCTGATGGTACCCAACGGGGCCGGGGCGATCGTCAACATCGCCTCGGTCAACGGCCCCGGCGGCTGGCCGCGGCGCACGGCCTACGGACCATCAAAGGCGGCAATCATCGCACTGACCCGGGAACTGGCCTGCGAATGGGGCCCACACGGGGTGCGGATCAACGCGGTGGGGCCGGGTTACATCGCCACGTCGATGATCCAGGGCCTGGTCGATGAGGACAAGATCGATACGGACCGCATCAACAACCGCACGCCCATGGGGCGGCTCGGTACGCCGGCGGAAGTGGGGCAGGCGATTGCCTTCCTGGCGTCGGATTTCGCGTCCTTCATCACCGGTGAAACCCTGTTTGTCGATGGCGGCTGGATGGCCTACGGCGGCGCCGGCGATGTGAAGACGTTCTAGTTGGCATTCCGAAAGTACTTTTCATGAGTTTGATGCACAAAATCCGCTGGTATCACGCGGTCCTCGCGGTCATCACGCTGCTGGCCTATTTCACCGGAGATTTCGGGTTCATCCATGACTGGCTTGGTTATGCCGTCGGCGTGATCATCATCGCGCGGCTGGGGTGGGCGGTCTTCAATCCGCGCCAGCTGGGTCTCAACAAGTTCTATCCGGTGTTCGACGGCATCGAGTGGACCAATGCGATAACCCATCCGGCGATCAGCAAGAGCCTGATACTGGCAATCGCGGTATCCGTGATCCTGGCGACCGTGACCGGTCTGATGACATTGGGTGACGGGGGCGAGGCGTTCGAAGATCTGCACGAGGGTGTTTCGAGCATGGTCATCTGGGCCGTCGTTCTTCACGGCGGTTATCTTTATCTGATCAAGCGACCGCTCGCGCGGTTCATGCTTTATCGGGACAATCCGGCGCGGAAGGGTTCCTAACGCCAAATATCACTAATACGCATAATATATATTATGTTAAATATTATATATCCCAATTAACCCAGAACCTTAAGTGCCACATCGATTGTCAATGTGTCGTCGGTGCCTCTGAGCCGTCGGCCGCCTGTGCGGCTTCCACCTGCTTCTTCACGCTCAGCTCTCCCAAAACCCAGGAATCCAGGATCGATTGCAGGCTGTCGAACGGCTGATACCCGACGCTCAATGCCGCCAGTGTGTCGTCCTCACGCAGCACCACGGTCGGAAACCCGGTCACACCGGACTGCTGACACCAGGTGAAGTCGTTGATGGTTTCCTGCTTGGCCTCTTCGGATTCGAATGCCTCGGTGAAGGCCGCGACATCCATGTCTTCCTTGGCAGCGTAGTCCTGGAATGTCTCGAGCTTCGTGGTGTCCGTGTCTTCGACGTAATAACCCTTGTGGATCCGCTCGTAGAAGGACAAGAGCGCGTCGGGCTTCATGTTTCGCACGACGACGGACGCGCGGCATGCCGGTTCGGTGTCGAGGACGAAACCCTCGCGGTCGAAAAACGCGTAATTGAACGGCTGTCCGGTGGCTTCCGCGACCTGTTCCCAGTGATGCTTGATCCGCGCCTTGTACTCGTCATTCATCGGGTCGGTGTCAAAAGCGTGCAACCCGCCGACCACCAGCCGCATGGGCGCCGTCTCGCCATACTGGTCGACGATTTTCTGTAAAACCGGCGAAAACCCCCAGCACCAGGAGCACATCGGGTCACCGACGTAGATTATTTCTCGTTCCATGTTTTTCATCCAATTCGGATTTGACGCGTTAGGTGCACAGTAGGCCGTCATGCGGGCCGAGGCGAACCCCTTCCCGGTACATCATTCGGGAATATGGATCACCATTCCGTCGATACCCGGTTCCACCCCCGCGGGGAGCCTGGCCGCCAGCCTCGCATAGTCGGTTCGATTGCTCAGATGGGTCAAAACCGCGCGTTTCGGGCCGATCCGCTCGATCCATTCGAGGGTTTGATCGACGTGGCTGTGGGTCGGATGTGGCGTCTCACCCAGCGCGTCGACGATCCAGACCTCGATGCCGGCAAGCAGGTCGAAAGCCTCTTCCGGCAGGGTTTTGACATCGGTCGAGTAGCCGAACTTTCCGAAGCGAAACCCCAGTGACGGCATGCGCCCATGTTCCTGATGGAAAGGCTGGATGTCGATATCGCCAATCGTGAACGGCCCGTCGATCACCCGCGGCGTTAAACAAGGCCGCCAGAATTGCGGGTTAACATCCCGATACGGCTCGAAAATATAGGCGAACCGTTCCTGAAGTACGTCCAGGGTCTCGGCGCTGCCGAACCCGTCGATCGCGCCGCCATGATAGTGGTTCAGTGTGCGGATATCGTCGATGCCGTTCACATGATCCGCGTGGGCGTGGGTGAACAGGATCGCATCCACCTGCCAAACGTCCGCATCGAGGAGCTGGGCGCGCATGTCAGGGCCCGTATCGACCAGAATCCGCGTGTTCTCGGTCTCGACGATGATCGATGGCCGGCGACGGCGATTTCGCGGGTCATCCCGGTCGATATCGGCCCAGCCGTTCGGTCCCAGCAGCGGTGTGCCGCCCGAGCTGCCGCAGCCCAGAAGCGTGATTTTCACGGGTTTGCGGGCCGTTCTGCACGCGAGAACAGGCGAAAGAAGTTCTCACTGGTTTTGTTGTGCAGGGCCGAGATGTCCAGGCCTTTCACCGCGGCGAGGGTTTCCGCGGTGTGTACCACGAAGGCGGGCTCGTTACGTTGGCCCCGGTTGGGAACCGGCGCGAGGAACGGCGCGTCGGTCTCGACCAGCAGCCGCTCTTCCGGCACATCGCGGGCGATATCACGCAGTTCCTGGGCGTTTTTGAACGTCAGGATGCCGGAGAAACTCACATACATGCCCAGTTCCAGCGCGGCCTCGGCCAGGCCGCGCCCGCTGGAGAAACAATGCATGACCCCGGTGAACGCGCCCTTCCCCATTTCGTCGCGCAGGATGTCGGCGGTGTCTTCGTCGGCGTCACGGGCATGGACAATCAACGGCAGGCCGGTCTCGCGCGCGGCTGCAATATGGGCGCGGAAGCTGATCTGCTGGCGATCGCGCGGGCTGCGATCGTAGTAATAATCGAGCCCGGACTCGCCGATGCCGACCACGCGCGGGTGCGCGGCCAGTTCAATCAGCCGGTCGGGCGTGTCCTGGCCCTCCTCGCCCGCATGGTGTGGATGCACTCCGACGCTGCACCAGACATCGTCGAAGCGCTCGGCGACGGCCCTGACGCCGTCAAATCGGCTGAGATGAGTCGAAATCGAGACCATCGTGCCGACGCCGGCACCGCGGGCACGTGCGACGACATCATCGACCTCGTCGCCGAAATCCGCGAAATCCAGGTGGCAGTGGCTATCGACCAGCACGGCGCTTAGTCCGCGGACTCTTCATCGACATAACGCGGAAAGACCGGAGACGGCTTGGGCAGCGCGGTGCCGGCGACAAGTGCGTTGTCGGGGCCGAGATGGTCGAAACTGCGCGCATCGGGTGAAATTTCGAGCTGATCCAGCATATTTGCGGCCGCAGTCGGCATCACCGGCTGCACGAGAATGCCCAGTTGGCGGATCGTCTCGGCCAGCACATAGAGGACCGTGCCCATGCGCGGCGGGTCGGTCTTGCGCAGCGCCCACGGGGCCTGGGCATCCACATAGCGGTTGGCGTCGCTGACGACCTGCCAGATCGCCTCGAGCCCGCGGTGGAAGGCCTGCCGGTCGAACTCCGTGCGTACTTTCTCCAGCGCGCCATGGGCGGCCGCGAGGAGTTTCTCGTCGTCTTCGGTGAAATCGCCGGGTTCCGGGACCTTTCCGTCGCAGTTCTTGGCGACCATGGACAGGGAACGCTGGGCCAGGTTGCCGATATCGTTCGCCAGGTCGCCGTTGATCCGCGAGACCATGGTTTCGTGGCTGATATAGCCGTCATTGCCAAAGGGCACCTCGCGCAGCAGGTAGTAGCGCACGGGGTCGAGGCCATATTGCTTAACCAGATCCTCGGGCAAAACGACATTGCCCAGGGATTTGGACATTTTCTCGCCCTTGTTCAGCAGCCAGCCATGGGCATAGACCCGCTTCGGCGGTGCCAGCCCGGCGGCCATCAGGAACGCGGGCCAATAGACCGCATGAAACCGGACAATGTCCTTGCCCACCATGTGAAGGTCCGCGGGCCAGAACTTTGAATAATCTGGATTTTCCTCGTCGGGATAGCCCACGGCGGTGATGTAGTTGGTCAGAGCATCGAGCCACACATACATGATGTGCTCGGGATCATCGGGCACCGGGATGCCCCATTTAAAGCTGGTGCGGCTGATCGAGAGATCCTTGAGCCCGCCCTCGACGAAGCTGACCACCTCGTTCCGCCGGGTGTCGGGGCCGATGAAATCGGGGTTGGCGGCATAGAAATCGAGCAGCGGCTGCTGCCATTTCGACAGATCGAAGAAATAGCTCGGCTCTTCGACCCACTCGACCTCGGCCCCGGTGGGCGCGACTTTCCGGCCGTCTTCATCTTCCTCGAGTTCGCCCTCCCCGTAGAAAGCCTCGTCACGCACGGCATACCAGCCCGAATAGCTGCCCAGATAGATGTGGCCGTTATCCTTGATCGCCTGCCAGATGGCCTGGGCGGATTTGACGTGACGTTCTTCCGTGGTGCGGATGAAATCGTCGTTGGAATAGTTCATGTCCTCCGCCAAACGACGGAAGTTCTGGCTCACCTCATCGGTAAAGGCCTGGGGGTCGACGCCCGCGGCCTGGGCCGATTTCTCGACCTTCTGCCCGTGTTCGTCGGTCCCGGTAAGGAAATGCACATCATAGCCGTCCAGCCGCTTGAAGCGCGCCAGCACATCGCACGCCAACGTCGTGTAGGCGTGGCCGATATGCGGCCGATCGTTCACATAGTAGATCGGCGTCGTGATGTAGTACGGGCTTGATGCCACGGTATTGGTCTTTCAAGTGCCAGGGTTACGCGTTGTTCGGTTTCAGTCTTCTGCCGGCGGTTCTGCGGCCCGCGCTTCGGCTTTTCGTTTCTCGTTTGCTTTATTGCCGAACCAGACCGCTGCGAGCAATGGCCACATCAAAATCAGAAGCCAGTCGAACACGGCCGGCGGCAGAAACGCCAGGCCGCGCGGCTCAAGGAAGAAATGATCGACCATGCCGATGATAATGACCACCCACATCAGGTAGGTCAGCGGCGTCAGGTATCGCAGAAGATAGGCCTGCATGGTGGCTTACCGGGATCCATTCGTTATGCCGCCTTCGCGGCGGCGGAAAGTTCAAAAAACGTATTCAGAACAACTTGTTTGCGGTCGAGGTTCACGCTGTCGGCGCGGGTCGTCAGCTCGTTGACGTTCTCCCACGCTTTCAGCCAGCGCTCAAGCCCGCGCGCGCCCGAAGTGGCGTCGGTACGGATACGGCGCAACATCCACCAGTTCAGAATCTCGAGGAAAGTCCGGTATCCCGCCTCGCCCGCGGCGCCGGCGAACTTGTCGGACGTCATGTGCAGCTGCTCGGTATCGAGTTGCGGCAGGTTTTCAACCAGTTGGGACAGGTCATGATAAAGCTCAAGCCCGCCGGCCCGGGCCAGATCCAGCGCTTTGCCCGGTGATCCCCCCGAGATATCGGAAATGATCTTCATTTCATCGGGTGCGAGTTCGCTCCCGGCACGCGCCATGACTTCCGCGACCTGTTCGGCGCCAAGCGGATGCAGTGGCAAGGTGCGGCAACGCGACCGGATCGTCGGCAGCAGACGCGAAGGTGCATGGGCCACCAGCAAAATCAACGTGCGTGGCGGAGGCTCTTCCAGGACCTTGAGCAGCGCGTTCTGGGCATTGAGGTTCATCTCGTCGGCAGCATCGACGATGAGGCAGCGCCAGTCGCTCATCGCGGCCGTGTGGTGCAGAAACGTCGCGGAATCCCGGATGTCCTCGACCGATATCTCGGTTCGGAAACGATAGGGCGAACGCTTGGTCATGCTGCGGCGTATCAGCCGGCAATCCGGGTGCGCGCCGGCGATGATCTTGCGCACGTCGGGATGGGCGGAGTCCGTCTCGATATCCTCGTCGGATACGGCCGCATCCGGGGCCGACAGTACCAGGCGGGCGAACCGCCACGCCAATGTCGCCTTGCCGATCCCCGCCGGTCCGGTCAACAGCCATGCATGGGCCATGCGCCCGGTATTTCGCGCCTGGACAATGGACTGCCGTGCGGCTTCGTGGCCGATCAGTGACCCTGTTTCGAGCCGCGGCCGCTCGATGCGTTCGATCAGCTCGTCGCTCATGCCCGGCCCGCCGATGCATCGAGGCCGAATTTGTCGGAGACAGCCTGCCAGACGCTCTTCGTGACGGCCTCGGGCGTCGAATCCGCATCGATTACCCGGACCCGTTCGGGTTCGCCCTCGGCAATGTCGAGGAAGCCGGCGCGCAGACGTTCATGGAATGACTTATACATCCGCTCGAACCGGTCCTCCCCGCTGCGCGTGCTCGTGTTCCGCGAATTGGCGCGTTCGATGCCGACATCCACCGGGATATCGAGGATCAGGGTCAGGTCGGGGTCAGCCCCGCCAACGACCTCGTCGTGTACAGCACGGATGAAATCCTTCGACAGGCCGTGCCCGTAGCCCTGATAGGCCATGGTGGAATCCGAGAACCGGTCGCACAGCACCCAGGCGCCCTGGTCGAGCGCCGGGATAATGGTCTGCTTCAGATGTTCGCGACGCCCGGCATAGAGCAACAAGACTTCGCTGATCGGGTCCCATTTGTCCGTGGCACCGGACACCAGCAGAGACCGGATGGAATCGGCGCCCGGCGCCCCGCCCGGCTCCCGTGTCGTGATGGTGGTGATGCCTTGCGACTGCAGACGATCGGCGAGGCGTGAGATCTGGGTCGTCTTGCCGGCCCCTTCCCCACCTTCGAATGTAATGAATTTGCCGCGCGGCTGGTTCGCATTCATATCGGCAGATGTCACATGGGTTGCCGGTGGGGTCAACCGCCCGAAGACGAACCGAAGATGATGAAATTGATGGCGCTGGTGATGCGCCCGAAAAAGTCGAGTTGCCCGACATCACTGGCCGTTTTCAGCGAACGGCTGATCGGCTCCATGTCCGGTACCGTGACTTCGAGCCGCGCGACCTCGACGCCGGCACTGATCGGTGCCGGGATCGGGCTTTCATACATGACCTTGACGCGCATGCCCCGGCGCGAGGACTTCGGAATGGTCACGGCGAGGGAGTCCTCGATGACCAGCGGTACGGTGCCCGCGTCGCCGAGCCAGACCTTCGCTTCTTCGACGGTCTCCCCGGCCTCAAACAATTTGTAATTGTCGAAGACCCGGAAGCCCCAGTTGAGCAGGCGCTCGGATTCAGAACTGCGTGCCCGCACACTATCGAGCCCGTTGATGACCATGACCAGGCGGCGCTCACCACGCACGGCCGATGCCGTGAGCCCGAAACCCGAAGCTTCGGTATGACCGGTCTTGAGGCCATCGGCGCCGACCGCCTTGTAGAGCAGCGGGTTGCGGTTGCCCTGGGTGATGGGCTTGCCGTCCAGGCTTTTGCCGTAGGTAAACTCGCGCTCGGAATACAGGCCATAGAATTCCGGGTATTCCCGGATCAGGAACAGGGCCAGCTTGGCAAGGTCGCGCGCCGTGGTGACGTGGTCGGGGTCCGGCCAGCCCGTGGCATTACGGAACTGGGTGCTGTCCAGGCCGATCTCTATTGCCCGCTCGGTCATACGCTCGGCGAAGGCCTCCTCGCTGCCGGCGATGCCTTCGGCGATTACGATCGACGCGTCATTGCCGGACTGTACGATGATGCCACGCAGCAGATCCTCGATTTTGATCTCGTCGTTGACGCTCACGAACATTTTCGAGCCGCCCTTGCGCCAAGCCTTCTCTGAAACACGGAAAGTGCTGTCCATTTCCAAACGTCCCGCGCGCAATTCGTCGAACACGAGCAGCGACGTCATGATCTTGCTCATGGACGCCGGGAACATTGGAGAATCCGAATCCTTCTCGAACAGCACCGCACCGGTATCGAAATCAATCAGGATCGCCTGGCGCGCCGTGGTCTGGAAGGTCGGCGGCGCCGCCTGCGCCGGGGCGATCACCGCGAATGCGGTCAGGACCAGGAGGGCGTTGCGAATGCGACGGGCAATACGGGGCATGGCAGAGAATTCACATGTGCGGGTGGAACGAACGACACCACTATAACGGTGAATGCGACGGAATAATGTCACGCCGTTACTCGACGATCAGCCGGGCCTCGGACACGCCGGCGTTCAAAACCTGGGAGAGGGTTACATCCGCAACATCGACCGTGCCGAGCGGTCCGATCCGAACCCGGTAAATCTCGGTCCCCGAGACCGCGAACCGGCTGATCTGGGTGGGCCCCATGTCGAAAACGCGGTCGCGCATGCGCAGCGCATTCTCAAGCCGTGAAAAGGCTCCGGCCTGAACATAGATGCCCGTCGGTGATACAGGCAGCACTTCGACTTCGTTCGACAGCACCGGCGCACGCGACCGGGGAGCCGGCGCGGGTTCCAGCGGGGCCGTCTGAACAGGAGTCTGGCGGGCAGTCGAGGTCGGCGACGAGCCTGCGCTGGCGCCGCTGGCGGGCAACGGTCTGGAGACCACGGCCTCGCGCGGTGACGCTGCGACCTGCAGTTGCTGTTCGCTGCCGTTGATCGCCGCGACTTTTAACTGACGGCTCTCGTCGGGCAGGATATCGACCCGGACTTTTGCCGTGCCATTCCGCTCAAAGCCCAGGAGTTGCGCCCCGCGGCGCGACACATCGATGATGCGCCCGTGCGCAAAAGGTCCGCGATCATTGATCCGCAGTACGAGCGAGCGGCCGTTTTCCAGATTCGTCACGCGCACCGCGCTGGGCAGCGGCAGGGTCCGGTGCGCCGCCGTCAGGTCATTCTGATTGTAGATCTCACCATTGGCCGTTTTCTTGCCGTGGAAATTCGGGCCGTACCAGGACGCGATGCCGGTCTCGGTGTATTCGTAATCCTCTGTCGGGTAGTACCAGACACTCTTGATCTGATAGGGCGATCCAACCTTGTAACGCCCGAGCTTGGCGCCGGAATCCGCCGAACCATTCATCTGTTTGGCGGTGTGGACGAGGAATTCGGTCTCCGCGCAAGCGGCAAGCCCGAAACAGCAAAGCGCTGCCAGGGCAACCGGCCGCAACTGCTGGCCAATGCCGGGTATCCCTCTGAATCTCAAGCCAATTCCAGTCATTATTTGTTTCTACCCTAGCGGCCCGCGATTCGGTCCGACAGTTGGCCAACCGCCATGGCGAAATAGTGGGAGCGGTTCCAGCGCAATATCGCGCGATAATTGTCATAGATGATGAAAGCCTGACCGCCCTCGCCGCCCGGACGCAGGACCGATGCGGGAATATTTCGGGTGGGCAGGTCCCGGCCGTCTGCACGGCGCACGCCAAGTTCCTGCCATTCGCCGAGCGGTTTGACGACATCCAGCGATATGAGCGAACCGTCGAAGCTGTCCGGCAAGGCGACCTTGCGGCCCCAGGTGATGTCGTCGTTCCAGCCGACCCCCTTCAGGTAGTTTGCCGCAGAAGCGAAGACATCCGCCTGGGTGTTCCAGATATCCTTGGCACCATCCCCGTCATAGTCGTGGGCGAAGTTGAGGAAGCTCGACGGCATGAACTGGGACTGGCCCATGGCGCCGGCCCAGCTTCCCTTCATGTCTTCGGGTTCGATATGTCCCTCCTCTAGAATCTGCAGCGCCTTGAGGAGTTCGCCGCGGAAATACTTGCTGCGCCGACCGTCATAGGCGAGCGTGGCCAGCGCATCGATCACCGGGAAGCCGCCGGTAAAGCTGCCGAAATTCGTTTCGATGCCCCACAGGGCCACGATAAAGCGCGGCTGCACGCCGAACTGATCGCCGATCTCGGTCAGCAGCGCACGATGCTTGGCCAGGCGCTCGCGCCCTATCCTGATGCGTGTCGAGTTAACGATGCGGGCCTGGTATTTCTCGAAGGTGATCGTGGATTCGGGCTGGTGGCGGTCGAGTTCGATAATCCGCGGGATCGGGGCCACGTCGACGAGGCTGCGATCCAGTGTCGACTGGCTGATGCCGCCAGCCAGCGCATCCGCGCGCAGGCCCTCTAGCCATTTGACAAAGAGCGCGTCGTCGCTTTGCCCAGATGCCGTGCTCGCCGCAAGCCAGAGTGGAAGTGCGAGCAACCCTCCCATGAGTAATCGGTTCAGTCGCATGTCGCCTCGGTATGTTAACCAGCTCAGGCGTGCCATATGGGCTTCGCGTCGGGCAATCACGATTGTGCGACGCGGGCCGTGTGAATTTCTGTTTTTGGGGGCTGTTTGGCGTGACCGATGCCTTGCAGCCGGTTATGAATGCAGCTCGATTTGGAGAGGGCCATGAAGCTCGGATTTTTCACCCAGCCAGTACACCCGATCACCCGAGATTACCGCGAAGTTTTGCGCGAGGATCAGGAGGCGATCATTCTGGCCGACGAGCTCGGCTATACCGAGGCATTTGTCGGCGAGCATATGACCGACCTGGCCGAGCCGATCACCAGCTGTCTGGTCTTCCTGGCGACGCTGATCGATCGCACCTCGCAGATCAAACTGGGGACCGGCGTGATCAACATGCCGAGCTATCACCCGGTGCATGTCGCCGCACAGGTGGCGATGATGGATCACCTGCTCGACGGACGATTTGTCCTCGGTATCGGACCGGGTGGCCTGCCTTCGGATATCGAAGTGTTCGGTAATCTCGATCTCGACAAGAACGAGAAGATGGTCGAGGCGATCAATCAGGTGCTCGATATCTGGGCCGGCGAAGCGCCCTATAATCTCGAAGGCAAGTTCTTCAAGACTTCAACCGAGCGCACGCTCTATCCGGAGATTGGCCAGGGCCTGATTCCCAAGCCGCTCCAGAAACCCCATCCGCCGATCGTGTTTACGGCGCTGGCCCCCTATTCGAAGGGGATCACGATGGCAGCCGAGCGGGGCTGGCGCGGCATCTCATCGAACTATGTGCAGGCCCATTGGGTGGCGACACATCTGCCGAAATTCGTCGAAGGCCAGAAAAACGCAGGTCTGCCCGAAGACCCTTCACAATGGTCCGTGGCCAAGAGCATCTTCGTCGCCGACGATGACGACACGGCAATCAAATATGCGCGCAGCGAAGACGGTCCCTACGGATTCTACTTCTCTAACATTCAGAAGAAGCTGCTGAAGGGGCGTGGCGCGACGGGCATGGGACTGTTCAAGTCGCATCCCGATCAACCCGACGAAGAGGTTTCCGTACGTCACTCGCTCGATACCCAGGTGATCGCCGGTTCGGTTGAGAGTGTCGTCGAACAGTTGCTGGAACTGCGCGAGATCATCGGCCCGTTCGGCCGGCTTATGTACACCGGGCATGACTGGGCGGATGTTGCGCTGTCACGCCGCTCGATGGAACTCATGGCTCACGAGGTCATGCCACGCGTCAACACGGCGCTTGGCGAATAGACGTTATTCTTGAAGGAGTATTTTGATGCCGCGTTACGACGGTCCGATCATCGATTCCCACCACCATATTTTCTGGGACCTCGAGGCCAATTACCCTTGGATGAGCAAGCCCATGCGGCCGATGATTTTCGGCGATGACTGGTCAGCCCTGAAGCAGGAATACTCGGTCGGCGATCTGATGGCGGACTTCAAACCCCACAACGTGGTCAAGTCCGTCCATGTGCAGGCTAACTTCGACATCACCCGGCCCGTGGACGAAACCTCCGGCCTGCAGGCGATGGCGGACGAAACCGGCTTTCCTTCCGGCATCGTTGCCTATGCTGATCTCACCGACCCCAACCTGGAAACAATCATCGAGGGCCACCTGTCCCACGCCAATACGCGCGGCATTCGCCAGCAGGTGTACTGGCATCCGGAGAACGAGTACTGGCGCTACGTAGACCGTTCGGATTTCTGTCTGTCGACGAGCTTCCGCCGTGGCCTTTCCATTCTGTCGGACAACGGACTGACATTCGACTTTCAGGGGTTCGCATCCCAGTTTGCCGACCTGGCGATGCTCGCGCGCGAATGTTCGAACCTGAACATATGCCTCGTGCATGCCGGGATGCTGACGTCGACCGACAGTTCGACGGTTGCGGAGTGGCGTGAAGCACTCGAGGTGCTGAAGCCGTGTGAGAATGTCTTCATCAAGGTATCGGGGCTGAACACCTTCACCCGTGTGGTCGACGCGGACATCATGGGCATCGCCGCGAACACCGCGCTCGACATGTTCGGCACCGATCGCTGTTTCTTCGGCAGCAACTATCCGGTCGAACGCATGTGGACGTCATTCGGCGATTACGTGTCGACGCAGAAGGATGTCCTGGCCGAGCGCTCCGAGGCCGATCAGGAAAAATTCTTCCACGACACCGCGCGTGAGTTCTACCGCCTCTGATCGCGCGAATTTGTTTCCACCGAAGCGCGTATTTCACGTAATCTC
The DNA here is from genome assembly GCA_965261975.1 of Alphaproteobacteria bacterium. Taxonomy (GTDB): domain Bacteria; phylum Pseudomonadota; class Alphaproteobacteria; order UBA6615; family UBA6615; genus UBA8079. The sequence continues at coordinate 195,219 of CBDHEC010000051.1, read as the reverse complement.
TGTGTGGTTTCACGCATGGGGATAAACGTCGATGATCTTCCGGCAACTGTTCGACAGTGAATCGAGTACCTACACCTATCTGATGGCGAGCCGCCCCGGCGGCGAGGCGTTGATCATCGATCCGGTCCTCGACAAGGTGGATCGTTATCTCCAGTTGCTCGAAGAGCTCGACCTGCGCCTGATCAAGGCGGTCGACACCCATGTCCATGCCGATCACATAACCGGGCTCGGGGCGCTGCGCGATCGCACCCGCTGCATTACGGTGATGGGCGAACAAAGCGGTGTGGATGTCGTGTCCATGCGGGTGGCCGAGGGGGATGCGATCGATATCGAAGGCGTGCGCCTGGATGTGGTCTATACCCCGGGTCATACGGACGATTCCTACAGTTTCCTGATGAACGACCGTGTCTTTACAGGTGATACGCTGCTGATCCGCGGGACCGGACGGACAGACTTTCAGCATGGAGATGCGGCTGCCCAATATGATTCGATCTTCAACAAATTGCTGAAGCTCCCCGACGACACGCTGGTTTATCCCGCGCATGACTATAAGGGCGACACGGTCAGCACCATCGGCGAGGAGAAGGCCTACAACCCGCGCCTGCAGGTCGACACCGAAGCGCAGTATGTCGAGATCATGGAAAACCTTAATCTCGCCAATCCGAAGATGATGGATGTGGCCGTGCCGGCCAATCTGAAGATCGGGCTGAAACAGGACGATCTCGAACGCATGGGGATGTCGCTCAATTGCGGCCAGGGAATAGCCCAGGTGGGCGACCCGAGCATCATGTTGGTCGATCTGCGCGACGATACCGAACGCGAGAAGAACGGCGTGATACCCGGCTCGGTCCATGCCCCCTATCCCGATCTCGACGAGAATGTGAACCCGGGCGGGATGCTGTTCGAACTCGCGCAATCGTCGGGCAAGCGGATCGTCTTCTACTGTGCGTTTGGCGAACGCTCGGCGATGGCAGTGGAAGCTGCACTGGGTGCCGGTATCAACAACCCGTGTCATCTGGCAGGTGGGATCGATGCGTGGAAATCCGCCGGCGGGCGGTTGGCCTGAGTTCTAGATCGGCGCGAGTTGCTCGAAGACCAGCGCGTCCTTGCCGGCGATCTCCTGATCGCGGACGAATGCAAAGCCGCATTTCTTCAAGACATGGATCGACGGCGTGTTCTCTCGTTCGACGGCGGCGATCAGCCGATCCAACCCGAGCGAGCCGAAGGCATGTTCGACGGCCGCCTGCCCCGCCTCGGTCGCATAACCCTTCCCCCAGCGATCGCGGCGCAATCTGTAGGCGAGTTCAGTGCCCTCGACGCCGTGTCCGAACTCGGCCAGGCCGCACATGCCGATAAGGTCGCCGCTGGTGGTTTCGACGACGGCCCAGATGGAGAAACCCAAACGCGCCTGCCGGTTGATGTTCGTGACGACGAAATCTTCGGTCGTCTTGCGCGAATTATGCGGCCCGTTAAGGCTGAACCGCATGACCTCGGGGTCGCCGAAGAAGCCGAAGGCCGCCTCGACATCGTCGAGCGTGAATGGCCGCAATGCGAGACGTTTGGTCGTCAGCGGTTGCATTGATCGGGTCCTTGCGCCTTCATGCGATCAGTCTATCGGAGGAGTTTCGATTTGGAACGGGTGAGCGGGAAAATAGCGCTGGTGACCGGTGGCGCATCCGGGATCGGCCGCGCTTCGGCATTGATGCTGGCGAAGCAAGGCGCACGGGTGGCCGTCTCGGATATCAACCTGGATGGCGCGCGCGAGGTTGCCGACGAGATCGGCGAGAACGCCATCGCGATTGCCCATGACGTGACGGACGAGAATGCCTGGACGATGTCCCTCGGAACGGTCGTGGCGGCATTCGGAGGCCTGCATGTGTTGGTGAATTGCGCAGGGACGGCGATCAACGGCACGGTCGAGGAAACCTCTCTGGAGGATTGGCGCAATCTGCATGCGCTTGACCTCGACAGCGTGTTTCTCGGCTGCAAACACGCGATCGCCCATATCGCAGCTTCGGGGGGCGGTTCGATCGTCAATATCTCGTCGATCTCCGGAATTATCGCAGGACACAATCTGGCGGCCTACAACTCCGCCAAAGCGGGTGTGCGGCACCTGACCAAGTCGGTCGCGCTGCACTGCGCGCGACAGGCGAACAATGTTCGTTGCAACTCCGTCCATCCGGCCTTCGTCGACACGCCGATCCTCGATACCATTCTCAAACGCGGGACGCGGGAGGAAGGGCTGGAACGGCTGGCACAGCAGATTCCGCTGGGTATCGTCGCCGAACCCGATGACGTGGCCTATGCCGTCGTCTACCTGGCCTCGGATGAAAGCCGGTTCATGACCGGCTCGGAACTGGTGCTCGATGGCGGTGTATCGGCCATGTAGCGGCTCTTGCCCCTGCCCCGGTGCCCCGACACAATGGAATTCAAACAAGCGTCTTGGGGGAAATCATGGCCACGGAACATCGTTTGACGTCAGCACCGGAGAATCTCCGCTGGGGCGCGTTCTCTGCAGACTTCGAGGCCGTCCTCGAAATTGACCCCGGCGACCGGGTGGTCATCGAGACGATCTCCGGCGGGCCGGACCAGATCCCGGAAGAAGTCCGCGACAGCCTGCTGCCGGACCATGCCGCCTTCATCGCCGACAACAAGCCGATCCTGCCGGGCCACATCATGACCGGGCCCGTCGCGGTGCGCGGTGCCGAGCCCGGTGACGTGCTGGAGGTGCGGATCATCGATGTGGAACTGCGCCAGGACTGGGCGTGGAACATGATCATGCCGCTCAAGGGCTCCCTGCCCGAGGACTTCCACAAGAAGCGGGTGCTGAATATTCCGCTCGACCGTGAGGCACATGTCGCGAAGCTGCCCTGGGGCGTGGACCTGCCGTGCAACGCCTTCTTCGGCGTGATGGGCGTCTCGCCGCCGCCCGAATGGGGCACCATCACCTCGATCGTGCCCCAGCCCCATGGCGGCAATCTGGACATCAAGGAACTGGGTGCGGGCTCGATCCTGTACCTGCCGGTCCATGTGCCCGGCGGCAATTTCCAGACCGGCGATGGTCACGCGCTTCAGGGTGACGGCGAGAGCTGCCTGTCGGCGGCGGAGACAGCGCTGATCGGGACGTTCGAGTTCCACGTACGCAAGGACCTCTCCTACAAGATGCCGCGGGCGGAAACCGACACCCACTACATCACCATCGGCATCGACCAGGACCTGGACGATGCGGCTAAGCAGGGGCTGCGGGATATGATTGTGCTGATTCAGGAGCGCACCAATCTCTCGGCAGAGGACGCCTATTCCCTGTGCAGCCTTGCCGCGGATGTGCGGGTTTCACAGCTGGTCAACGTGAACAAGGGTTGTCATGTGATGTTGCCCAAGGCCGCGCTGCATGGTGCTGCGGACGCCGCGGGCAAGCGGCTGTAGGTGATCAGTCTTCCGCGTATGGCGTGAGCTCATCCAGCGCGGGTTTCACCTCTTCCATGAACAGCTTGAGGTTCTCGATCACACTGTCCTTTGGCTGCTGGGCGTAGTGATAGATCAGGATCACGTATTCCGCCGGCAGATGTTTCCACTGTTCGACGAAATGCTCGCGAACCTGGCTGGCGGTGCCCGGTACGAACAGGCCGGTGTCGATCATCGGGTCGACGAGATCCTCCAGCGGTGTATCGGGCTGGACGTTGGCCTTGGCGCGGAGGCCGGCCGGCAGGAAGTTCTCGTAGAAATGCTTGTAGATCGGGCCGTCATAGGCTGCGACCGCCCGGCGGGCATCGGCCATGCTCCCGGCGATACGCGGCATGCGCACGATCGCCTGGTTCTGGCCAAGGGAAAACTGGTGTCCAGCCCGCCCCGCGGCTTCGACATAGGCCGGCCCGAAATCGGCGACCTTGTCCATGTGTGAGAAGTACGCCGGGATGAAACCGTGACGACCGGCATACTCAACCGTCTCCTGGCTGGCATTCGAAGCGATGAAGACCGGCGGATGGGGGTTTGTGTACGGTGCCGGGACTACACTGACCCGGCGCACCTCGCCGTCCGCACCGATTTCTCCGGGCGCGCCCAGCTTTTCCGTCCACGCAGCCATGGGCCAGTTTTGCACACCGGTGTCGTGGGGAAACGGGATCTGCCAGCGCGCCGAATTATGTTCGATGCTTTCTTCGGTCCACGCCTTGCGCACGATGTCGACGGCGTCTTCGAATATCTCCCGGTTAAGCTGGTCGTCGGCGCCGCCGTCGGACAGGGTGGCGCGCGTGCCGAGATGTTGACCCAGTACATCTGTCCAGCGGGACTGGAAGCCGCGTGAGAAACCAACGAAGCAACGACCCTCGGTCAGGTGATCGAGCATGGCCGTTTCCTCGGCCACCCGGATGGGGTTCTGCGCGCTCATCACATAGCCGAGCTGGCCGACGCGAATATTTTCCGTTCGCGCGCCCCAGAATGCGTTCATCACGCCGGGATTGGGGCTGACCTCGTATCCCTCGGAATGGAAGTGATGCTCGATGGCCGTGACACCCCACAGGCCGAGCCTGTCCGCCTCCTCCACGATGTCGCACCAGCCGCGCAGGGTCTGCTGGAACAGCTCCGCATTCCGCCCGATGGGACGTAACGCCATGCGCTCTTCCTCGGATGCCGTCGGCAAAACCGGGTACATCTGGACGATGACTTTGACCAATGCGACTGCCTCGTACGCCTGCGTGGAGAGCCCCGTTTATGGCTGAGGGGCGTTCCGATGTCACGTCAGCCTAGCCGAGAAGCTGTTCGTTTAGCCTTGATTAACGACTTTCGGCGAACGTGGTGTATCGCGTTAGAAGAATGGGCAAAACATGGCCACACGAGTCATTGGGTATACGAGTGGTGATCGCCGCCGCGATCGTCGCCGCGAGATCGTCATCGAGGCAATGCTCGATGATCAACCGATCCGTATTCTCGACATCGGTTTGTCGGGATTCGGCGCCGATGGTGCAAAGCAGGTGACCAAGGACCTTGTCTGGCCTGAGGTGGACCAGTTGGCTGAGTTGCGGTTTACCGACTACCGGAATCGCGATGTGCTGATCCTCGTGAACATCACGAATGTCGAGGTCGAGGACGGGAAGTTTGGCGGCGAGTTCTATGAACTGCCAGGCAACGCCTTCGATGTTCTGCAGGATATTGTCACGCTGCGCGACTTGCGCGGTGCTGCGGCGGAATAGCGCCCTGCCCGGCGACGGCTCGCCTGTCCTGGCAATCTAGTAAAACACAAACGCGCGGGTCTCGATGCTTTCGCGCGGGGGCGCGTCAGGCGAAGCCGACGGGTCCTCGAACGCCGTGTGAACAGAAAAGCGCGCTCGCCCGTCGACGGCGGAATCATATGTCTTGATCAACAATGCCTCTTCGGCTTGCAGACCCGGGTAGTAGAACCATTTGTGGGCCGGATTGAAGAGGACCTGCTGGACCTCGCCAATTCGGTCCTTCGAATGGCGTTCCACGGTGATCAGGTCTTTGTCGTGCACGCTGCGTGCATCACACAGGGCCAGCGGTGCGGTTTCGATCATCGCATTGTTCGATGATCGCCAGACATTGACGATGGCAAACCGACGGGACAAAAAAGGTCCTCTGCCTCGTCTGCCGGAAATAGATCGCGCACGCGCTTTTCAGCGGAGGCTTGCGTGTAGTCGTTGTGAATGACTCCGGCGGGTTCCCGGACGACTTTTTCCGCGCGCATTGACTCTGAATCCGCTCGGCGCGTGTGATCGAAAATATGGACGTGCTTCGCGCCTGTCCGGTTCTCGAGAAGCGCCACGATCTCGTCTTCATAGGTGTCGGAGATCTGCACATCGTCATAAAAGTCGGTCACGGCACTGGGTTGCAAGACGATGGCGAAGCCCGCGGTGTCGAGGTCGAAGGGGTCTGCCATGTTGCGTGCATTGTGGATGTCGACCTCACGGTCTTCATACAGGCCGGCCCATTTCGAATTGTCCTGTCCCGCTTCCGACGGGATATAGATCAACCGCTTCTCCCCGGTGTCAGTCATATACTTCACGTCCGCCCGGACATGAGACGGGGCTATGGCTGTTTCGTTCGGCATCGCTCGTGACCTGATTATCCGCTGTGTCTGTGCAATATCGGAAGGCCGGGGCGACTTGGCAACTCGAATGGCGATTCAGGTCGGGTTTATGCGAAAAAGCCCTGTGTCACGAAGTAAAGGATTTCACGTCCTGGGCGCCTCCGGGTGCGGTATTATAGAATGATGCTCGATCAACCCGGTCCGTTGCTGCGGCAGTATTTCCTGCCCGCTTTCTGTGTGGTGTTTCTAGCGCTTGTCGATCTGGCGGCGGCAACCTCTGCGGCGTGGGCCGCGGACGACAAGGCCATGCACGCTCCGCAAAAGACACTGACGATCGGTCGGGTATCGGGAAACCCGCGAAAACACGCCGGTCGATTGATGGCCTTCGGAGAGTATCTGACGGACCGGTTGGGTGCTGACTTTCGAACCCGTGCGGAAATCGTGATGGACGCGGACGTTCAAAACGTCCTGGCGGCGGCTGCGCGCGGCGAGATCGACGTGATATCCGAAACCGTATTTACCGCCGCGCGCCTCGAGAACACGGGCAAAATGGAAATCATGCTCCTCGAGTGGAAACGAAACGTGACGCGATACCGAAGCGCGCTGATCGTGCAGAAAGACAGTGATATAAGATCAATCTCGGACTTGCGCGGCCGCACGGTTGCATTCGAGGATCCGGGTTCGACGTCCGGGTTCTTTCTGCCCTATCTCGAGATCATGGATGCCGGCCTCGATCTGTCCCCCGTCGGGGTTCGAAGCCCGGACAACATGACGGTCCTTTACGCCTTCTCGGGATCCGAAGTGAATGTTGTCGGTTCAGTTGTTCGCGGACGCATGGATGTGGGCGCTATCAGTGAGACAGATCTTGACGATCCGGAGGTGATGACCGAACGCTTCAGGCCCAAACTTCGTGTGTTTCATCTGACCCAATGGGTGCCGCGTTCGGTTCTGTTGGTTCGCCGTTCTCTTCCGCCGGCGATGAAATCCAGGCTGCGCGAGGTATTGCTGGCCATGCATCTTGATGAGTCCGCCGCACCGGTAATGAAAAGATACTTCGGGGTCAGCCGCTACGTTGAAGTCGATCCGGCAACGGATGCTGCGCTAGACCGGATCCGTGACGCCGTGCGCCAGCGTCACGGAGGCTAACGATGAAATTCAGGCTCCGTACCAAATACGTCCTCACACTCGTCGCGCTTGTCGCGGGCGTCGCCATTGTCGTTTTGGGCGCTCAGCGCGCGACAATCGACCGTATCGTGCATGCCTTTGAGATCGAGAACCTCGAACGGCTGGATAGTGTTTTGACCTCGAATGCGCGCACGCAGGCCGTCTCGACGGCACGAATTACGGCTGAACGGCTGTTGGAGCCGCTTTTTGCGGAAGATATCTCGGGAGTTGGCAACATCATCCGTCCGCTTGTCGAGCGAGACGACGTGCGGTCGGTCAGTGTTTATGGGCGAGACGAGACGGTCTTCCATGATGGCTCACAGAAACTGCCGCGATTTGGCGATCCGGCCCCGCAACGCGTTGTTGATGCACTGCGAGGCAAACAACCCGGACAGGAAACCGATGAGGCGAATCTGCGCGTGATCGAACCAATCGTAGAGGACGGCTATGTCTTCGGCGCGGTCGAGGTCGTCTTCAATGCGCAATATATCAGTGCCGAGGTAACCGCGATGCAGGCCGAGTTGTCGAAGGTGGCGGACGCAGCGCTGCAAGAACTCGAATTACGCCTCGCGTTGGTGCTGGCTGTCGCGCTGATGTTGGCGGGAATAGCTGCAGTCTTCCTGGCGGGACGCATGAGCCGCCCTGTCCGCGAACTCGCGCGTGCAACGCAATCCATCGGCACCGGCGACTTCGGCGTCAAGATTTCATCCCGCCGTACCGACGAACTGGGCGAGTTGGCACACGCTTTCGACGAGATGGCGAAAAGTCTTCGCGATACGATGGTGTCACGTTCGCAGCTCGAGGCTACGGTGGCGGAACAGACACGCGAATTGCGCGAGACGCATGAGGCGTTGAAGGACCTCGAGACCAAGCGTCGCGATGTCCTCGACGAGATCGGCGATGACTTGCGCGCGCCGATCGCCGATATCGAGAGTGACATCACTGTTGCGCTTCGCAACCAGGATTCAGCACTGGAGCTTCGCTATTCGATGAGCCGCGTGCTGTTTCAGATTCGCGATGTGCGGCGGCTGGTCGATGATTTGCGCTATGCTGCTTCGCAAGAACGGCTTTCCAAACTTCGCCACCGGGTGCTATCCGAATGCGGCACGGAGGGGTGGCCGAGTGGTTGAAGGCACCAGTCTTGAAAACTGGCAGGCGTGCAAGCGTCTCGTGGGTTCGAATCCCACCCCCTCCGCCAAACTTTCGACCATTCGGTTTCTCCGATGACCGTTCCCGATCCACGGCATTTCGGCTAGGCTCGAAGGATCACAACACGCAGGTGCTTTGTGCGTCTTCTCGCTAACCTCCTCCGGTCTTTCGTGCGCCGTGGCACGCTGGTCATTCAGGATGCTTCAGGCGCGACGCATGAATTCGGCGATGGCAACGATGTGGTGCGGGTTTCGCTGCGCCTGCACAACCGGGCCGTCGCGCGGCAGTTGTTTTTCAACCCGGAACTGGTCGCCGCCGAAGCCTATATGGTTGGCACGCTGACCTGCGAGGACGGCACGACCATCCACGACTTGCTGTTCCTGTTCTCGATCAACCGTAAGGCGCTTGGTGCGCACCCGGTACAGGGAACCCTGCGCCGGATCTGGCGCGCCCGGCGGCGGCGGCAACAGCAAAACTCCGTCGAACGGGCGAAAAACCAGGCGCAGCATCACTACGACCTGTCGGAGGATCTTTACCGGCTGTTTCTGGACGAAGGCATGAACTACAGCTGCGCCTTCTTCCATTCACCCGACGACAGCCTGGAAGAGGCCCAGAAGGCCAAGCTCGCCCGCATCGTTCGCAAGCTCGCGATCGAGCCGGGCATGAGGGTCTGCGAGATCGGCGGCGGCTGGGGCAGCCTGGCAATCGAGCTGGCGCGCGCGGGGGCCGACGTTGTCTCGCTGAATGTGTCGCCGGACCAGATGGCCGTCGCCCAACAACGGGTTGATGCGGCGGGGGTCGGTGCGAATGTGCGGTTTGTGCTGCAGGACTACCGCGAATTCTCCGGCCAGTTCGACCGGGTTGTCTCTGTCGGCATGATGGAACATGTCGGGATCGGACATTTCGATGAGTATTTCGGGCAGGTTCGAGACCTGTTGACGCCGGATGGCCTCGCCCTCGTCCACTCGGTGGGACGGATGACGCCGCCGGGAACCACCGGTCCCTTTGTTCGCAAATATATTTTCCCTGGCGGCTATGTGCCCGCGCTGTCGGAAGTCTTTGAAGTGACCGAACGTCTGGGTCTCTGGGTGGCCGACATGGAAGTGCTGCGGCTGCACTATTATCACACGATCCGGCACTGGCGGGAGCGGTTCGCGGCGAACGCGATGCGGCGTGTGCGCTTTATGACGAACGCTTTTGCCGGATGTGGGAGTTCTATCTTTCCGCGGTTGAACTCGGCTTCCTGCACGGCTCCAACATGGTGTTCCAGCTGATGATCTCGCGCGAGCGTGACGGGATGTCCGTCGTTCGCGACTATATGTTCGACCGTCCGGACCCGGCGGAGTAACTCAAGCCTTCAAGGCCGCCAGGAACATCTCGCCGAAATCCTTGAGCTTCTTCGGCCCGACGCCGTTGACCAGCGCCAGTGTATCCAGGTCATTCGGCTTCAGCACGCACATGTCGTGCAAGGTGGCGTCGGAGAAGATCACATAGGCCGGGACCTTGCGTTCGCGTGCGAGATCGCGGCGCAACGCCTTCAGGCCGGCGAGAAGCGCGGCGTCCGCATCGTCCAGAGCCGCTTCGGCCGCGCGGGTCTTTTTTGTGCCCTTGGCTTTCGGCTTCGGGATGTCGCGATACTCATAACCCTGCTCGCCTTGCATAATCGCTTCGGCGCTCTGGGTCAGCTGCAAGCCGCCATAGCCTTCGACATCGATAGACAGATGACCCGAGGCCACGACCTGGCGGATGAAGGCGGTCCAGAAGTTTTTTGGATGATCCTTCCCGGCTCCGTAGACCGGTAACGCGTCATGCCTACGCGCAAGAATTTTCTCCGATGCGCTGCCCCGCAGCACGTCCACGATATGCGCCGCCCCGAAAACCTGCCCGGTACCTGAGACGGCGGACAAAAGCATCTGCGCTTCCTTGGTGCCATCAATGAGCGTCGGTGGGTCGAGACAGATATCGCAGTTGCCGCAGGCCTGAGTTTCTTCACCGAAATAGGCGAGGAGCGCGACCCTTCGGCAGCTTATTGCCTCGCCATAGGCCAGCAGCGAATCCAGGCGCTTATGTTCGCGGCGCTTGTGATCTTCGTTGCCCTCATCCTGTGCGATGAACTGGCGGCGCAGGCGGATATCGTCCAGCCCATACAACATATGAACATCGGCGGGTTTACCGTCGCGCCCGGCGCGTCCGATTTCCTGGTAGTAGGCTTCCATGCTGCCCGGGATGTTCATGTGGAACACATAGCGGATGTCCGGCTTGTCGATCCCCATTCCGAAGGCGATCGTCGCGACCATGATGACCGCGTCTTCGGCCATGAATATTTCCTGATTCTCCCGGCGGACTTCCTGATCCAACCCGGCATGATAGGGCAACGCCTTGAAGCCTTTTTCGTGGAGTAGTTTGGCGGTTTCCTCGGTCAGCTTGCGCGACAGGCAGTAGACAATGCCTGCGCCGTCTCGCCGGGCTTCCACGAAGTCGAGGAGCTGCTTGTTCCGGTCGGTCTTGGGCGTGACGGCCAGATTCAGATTGGGACGGTCGAAGCCCCGAACGACGATGTCGCCCTGCCCGCCGAATAGCTTGGTCGCGATGTCTTGCCGGGTCGCGGTATCGGCCGTGGCAGTAAATGCGCTGAGCGTGGCCTTGGGGAAATGGTCGCGCAGGCTGGCAAGCGCCTCATATTCCGGCCGGAAACTGAACCCCCATTTCGAGATGCAATGGGCTTCGTCGACAACGAACATCGCCGGGTCGAGGGCCTGCAATGCCGTGAGCATGCGTTCCGTCATCAGCCGCTCGGGCGACAGGTACAACAGCTTGATCGAACCATCCTGAACGCGCCGCCAGTCGGAAACATTGTCTTCGCGTGGGCGGTTCGAATGGATACGCGCTGCCGCGACACCGTTCGCACGCAAACCGGCAACCTGGTCGTCCATCAAGGCGACCAGCGGCGAGACGACGACGGTCAACTGATCCGCGATGAGGGCCGGAATTTGGTAGCAAAGCGATTTCCCGGCCCCCGTGGGCATGACAGACAGGGTGTGGGTACCCGCGAGCAGGCGGTCGACAATCTCCTGCTGGCCGGGACGGAACTCGGGAAATCCGAAGGTCGAATTGAGAATCTGTTCAGAGGCAGCAGTCATGTCGCCATGGTGATCGGGGTGGTTGTCTGATTCGAGCGAGAGCCTGCCCGAAATCTACAGGACGCTTCGTGATGGTGTCAGGCAAATGCGCAGGGAATCGCGCTCCGACCAAAGAATAAGGGCGGCCCGAAGACCGCCCTCACCTTGCTTAACTTGAAAGTTGTCGGCGTCTACTTGCCGAAACCTTTGATCAGGCCCTTCACGGCGTCGCCGGCACCACCGGCTCCACCGGTGGCGTCTTCCAATGCCTTGGTCGCATCGTCCGCAGCCTTCTCGACCTGTTCCATGGCCGCGCCTGTCAGCTTGTCGACATCGATCTTCGCGCTCGCGACCGCATTCTGGGCACCTTTCAGAACCGCATCCATGATCTGGGTTGCGATTTCCTCAGGTGTGGCCCCCTTGCCGTCCTTGCCGATGTCCTTGATGCGGATTGTCGGGAGCGGCACAGACAGTTTTTCGTTGAGGAGCGGAGCTATCACGGCGACCTTGCCGTTCTGCAGGACCAGGTTCTCAATCACGATGTTCGGGGCATCGCCGCCGCCGGAGCTTTTCTCTCCGCCGCCGCCGGCCTTCGACTGAACCGCCTTGTTCAGCTTGTCGAGGCTGCTGTCGCCGTCGTCGCCGAACTCGTAGACGACTTCGGGGCCGGAGATGATGACCTCCTTGATGATCACGGGGTCGCTGCGGACCGAGCCGAGGTCGATGTTGACGCTTACCTCGTCGAACTTGAACGCATCGTCGTCGCTGAAGCCGCTCGGGTTTGTCACCCGGAAGCCGCGCAGCGCGCCCTTGCCGGAGGTCAGTTCGATATCGACCTCATTCAGAACCACGTTGGTCTGGGTCATATCGGAGCCGACTTTTTCCACCGCTGCGCGGACGATGTCGTTGAGATTGCCGAGGAATACAAATATCCCGACCGCCACAATGACCACCAGTACGCCCAGTCCGATCAAAATTTTCTTCATCGTGTGCCTGCCTTGTCTCGTTTTGCGTGAGGAATGAATTTTTCATCCCGAACTACGCAAGAAGTTTGGCAGTTGGCCATATACCAGCATTTTTTCCGTCATTTGCGGCGAAAATACGAACGGCCGCCCCTTGGGGACGGCCGTTGCGCGGTATAAACCGTTGTTTCAAATCAGGAAACTTCGCGTGCACCAGACGCAAAGTTGACCTTCACCGTGATGGTGCCTTCGTTGATCAGCCAGGGACGGACCCGATACGAGCGCGCGCCGCTGGTGTGCATCGGATCGGCGGCGGCAATCTCGTTCGCGTGTGCGAGATCGCGGGCGCGTACGACAAACATGCCCTCGCCTTCCCAGGTTTCCTCGTCATCGGCCCAGTGAGGACCTGCCGCAACGAAGATGCCTTCCTCCTCCATCTTCGCCTGATGGGCGAGATGCGGGCCGATATTCTCCATAACGGGCCCCAGACCATCGGTCGGGAACGTGTGAACCACATAGACCTGCCATTTGAGCATGTCGCCGCTGGCTTCGAGAATCTGTGTGCGTGTCGGTGGGCCGTCGGCCATCTTGGAATCCTCCCATTGGATATTCTTGGTTGTTTGACGACGGTTGGTCGCCGGAATACAGAGGGGCAGACTTTAGGCAATCAGACACAAAAACGCCAAATTGAATCCGCTCAATGAGGCGAATTGCGAACCCCGAAAAGGATGCGGTCTTGGCATTGGTGTTTTCTGGATACTTAACCCGGGTTTTTGCCCGGAACGAGGTTCGCTGGGCACTCGCTGCATGCGTGTTGCTGGCGTTCGGTGGCGTGGCCTGGTTTACCGTAGGCCCCGCGGGAGGTTCGACGGTTCGGCTGAAGTCTCCGGAGCAGCTCCATAGCTATTTCATCGAACAGGGTTACACCATGCAGGCATTGCGCGCGGGCAACGCATCGGTGCCGCCTGTGTTCATCACGTCCGTGCCGGATGATTGGGCCGACGGGCTGGACGTCAAACAGAAGAAAAGCCTCTTCTTCCGCACGCTGCTGCCACTGGTCCTGCAGGTCAATCGTGACATTCGTGACGACCGGGCGCGGCTTGAAAGCTTGCGCGAAAAGCAATCCGGGGCTGCCCTGGCCTCCGGAGATCGAAAATGGTTGTTCGATCTGGCGGCCCGTTATGGCGTCGTCGACCGGGAAAAGGCAGATGCAAAGACACCTCTCACGGCGGCACAGCTCGCGACACTCGAGGCGCGGGTCGATGTGATCCCGCCCTCACTGGCCCTGGCCCAGGGTGCGATCGAGAGCGCCTACGCCCTGTCGCGGTTCGCCGTCGAGGGCAATGCGCTGTTTGGCCAATGGCGCTATGGCAAGGGTCTCAAACCCGCAGAGCAGCGTGAGGCGCTGGGCGATTACCGGATCGCGAGCTTCAAAACACCGTTCGATTCCGTTCGTGGTTACGCGCAGAACCTCAACTCGAATCCGGCCTATAAGGTCCTTCGGCAATTGCGTAGGGATGCGCGCAATGCCGGAACCACGCCGCGCGGATTGGCGCTCGTCCAGGGATTGATTGCCTACTCCGAACGGCGCGAGGCGTATGTCGACGAAGTACGCGCGTTGATCGAATTCAATCAACTGGCGCCGACGGACACGGCCCGGTTGACGGATGCAGAACCGATCGAATTGCGCGCTGGCCTATTTTGAATTCGGCTGGTCGCTGTCACCCGCGGCAAACCAAGTGAAGACCAGCGTCGCCACGACGGCAGCAATCAGTTGCGCCGCGATGAAAAACGGCGCGTCTTCGGGCCGTATCCCGGCAAAGGTGTCGGTGAGAGACCTCGCAATCGTGACGGCGGGATTGGCGAAGGACGTGGAAGACGTGAACCAGTAGCCGGCGGTGATGAACAGCCCGACGGCATAGGGAACGGCGTCGGGCCGGAAACGCAGGCAACCAAGTATCGCGGCGATCAGGCCGAATGTGGCGACGAACTCACCGGTCCATTGGCCGATCCCGGCGCGTGCGTGAAGTGATGCGGAGAACGCCGGTTCGCCGAACATCACATGCGCGACATAGACGCCAACCAAGCCGGCCACGATCTGAACGACCACATAGATCACCGCGTGACCGGGCGTGATTTCACGTCGAATCAGGAAAGTTAGCGTTACCGCCGGGTTGAAGTGCGCACCCGATATGGGGCCGAAAACGAGGATCAGGACAACGAGAATAGCACCGGTGGCGATCGTATTGCCGAGCAGTGCGATGGCGACATTTCCACCGGATAAGGTTTCTCCCATGATGCCGGAGCCAACTACCGTCGCCAGGAGAAAAGCTGTGCCGATAAATTCTGCGGCCAGCCGCCGCGGCAAATCGTGATCGTTCATGATCAAATACTACGCCGATTCCGGTTGATCACGACCGATCTCCTCGAGGTGATTTTTCAGGGAAAGTGCATCGAGGGATGCGATCGGTAGGTTAATGAAGGTCTCGATGCGATTGCTGAGCGCGCGATAGGTTTCTGTGAATGCTGCGGCGATTTCGGCCCTGGTGCCGGTCACGGCAGCGGGATCCGGCAGTCCCCAATGCGCCGACATCGGTCGGCCGAGCCAGACAGGGCAGACCTCACCGGCGGCGTTGTCACACACCGTAAACGTAAAATCGAGTGCGGGTGCGTCGTCGGCAGCAAACTCCTGCCAATCCTTTGACCGCAGGTTTTCGGTTGGATGGTCGAGGCTCTTCAGCAACTCCATGGCGTGAGGGTTTACGGCACCCGTTGGGTGGCTCCCCGCACTGAATCCGTTGAAGGCGCCGTTGCCCGCCCGGTTTAGGATTGCCTCAGCAAGGATGCTGCGCGCCGAGTTGCCGGTGCAGATGAAGAGTACATTGTAGGTTTTGCTGCTCACCGTCACGCTCCATGGGTGGCCGATACATGTTTGGTTCTGGTTACCCAGGGATTGTTACGAACCCGTGACAAATCGGTCACTACGGCACACGAAACAGCGGCACCATTTCCGCGACCGGCGCCGGAACCATGAGTTTGCTCTCCTGGCTCGCGACATTGGGCCGGATTTCATCCTGAAACTTGATCCAGTCCGGGTTCACGCGGACGGCGTTGTGCCGACGTGTCCGGTCGTCGAAACCGTCGAAGAACCAGTAGTGGTAAACTTGGTGAAGGGGCCCGGCCATCATGTGGAAGCTGCCGATCATGTTGGTCTCCAGCGGCGACATGGCCGGAACACCGTATCGTTCGATCAGCTCCCAGTAACGGCCCAGAGAGCCGGGCGTCAGGCTGACGATCTGTTCCTCGATCAGCAGGTCGCGGTTCGTCGTCGGGTCGGCCAGAGGCGGGTCGCCGGGAGTCCAGTAGGATTCTGCCGAGAAATGCGGGGTCAGCGCCGCCACGGGGGCCGGCAGGAGTATTCGGTTCTCCTGCGTTAGCATCAGCGGGCGAACGTTGAGGAAGTAGGGCTCCAGCTCGGGCACGCCGTAGAGCCCGTGCAGCCGGGTTTGCCAGTCGTCCAGGGAATCGAACGCATAGAGGTGGACGACCTGATCCGCCGGTCCGCTGACGGTCGAAAAATACCCGATGACCCGGTCGATGACGGGGCGCACGGCGTCGAATCCCCGTTCGACCTGGGTTTCGTAGAAACGTTCCCGCAGGCCGGGCTTCATGGTGTAGGCACGATGTTCGAGAATCATGTCGGCTCCCCTTCCCTCGGGCCGATTATGGCCCATGGCGACACAGCCAGAGAAGTCTAGTTCGTGGCGAGGCCGACCGCTCCCGTACTTGACCCGCTGTCGTCGGCGTCGCAGATTTCCGGCATGATCCAGATCGATATCTATTCGGACACGGTGTGCCCCTGGTGCTTCATCGGCAAGCGACGCCTCGAACGTGCGTTGGCGGCGCGCGACGACGTTGTCGCGACGATCAAATGGCATGCGTTCCAGCTCAACCCGGATATGCCGCTGGCGGGCATGGAGCGCGAGCGTTATTTCGCCACGAAATACGGCGGCCCGGATCGTGCTGCCGGCGTCTACGCAACGATCGCGCGCGCGGGCCATTCCGAACGCATCGCGTTCGATTTCGATGCGATTCCGCGTATGCCGAACACGATCCAGTCACACCGGCTCGTGTGCTATGCGGACAGGTTCGGGGCGCAGGAGGCCGTGGTCGAAGCCCTGTTCCAGGCGTTCTTCTTCGATGGCGAAGATATCGGGGATGATCTGACCCTCTTGAGGATCGCGCTTATGGTCGGGCTGGACCGAGACGCCACGGCAGCGTTTCTGGCCTGCGACGATGATCGCGACACCGTACTGGCAGAGGATCTGCGTGCCCGGCGCATGGGTATCAACGCGGTGCCTTGCTATGTGGTGAATGGTGACTACGCGATTTCCGGTGCGCAGGAACCCGAAGCGTTTTTTCCGCTTTTCGATCTGGCCGGTGTCGGTCTGGCGGCGGAATAGCTGCCCTAACCCGCCGACAACTCGCCTGTCGTGCCTTCCGGGGCCGCCGCGACGGCGGACAGGTTTCGCATGAAACGACGCACGCCCACCGAACGTTTGTTCGGGTCCGTCCAGTCGCGGCGGTAAACAAGCTTGTGGTCGGGACGGAGTTTGACGGTTCCGGATTCCTTGGCAATGAAGGCCACGAGTCCGGCTGGATTTGAGAAATTATTGTCCCGGAATGTGACCACTGCCCCCTTGGGGCCGGCATCAAGTTTCTCGACACCCGCATCGCGACACAGACCCTTCAGGGTGATGGCCTCAAGCAGGTTCTCGACCTCGTTCGGGATCGGGCCGAAACGGTCGATCAACTCGGCGGCGAATCCCTCAATCTCCTCCGGCTGCACCAGGGACGCGATGCGCCGGTAAAGGCCCAGCCGAACACCCAGATCGGCCACGTAGTTATCGGGGATCAAGATCGGCGCGCCAATGGAGATAACAGGGGTCCACTCGTCGGTAGGGAGCGTGCCCGCGCCGGCCTCGCGCGCTGCCGCAACCGCGTCCTCCAACATCTGTTGGTAGAGTTCGACGCCGACTTCCCGGATATGGCCCGACTGCTCCTCGCCCAGCAGGTTGCCGGCACCGCGGATATCAAGATCGTGGCTGGCCAGGCTGAAGCCCGCACCCAGCGTATCCAGTGTCTGCATGACATCCAGCCTGCGTCGCGCCGTCTCCGACAGGGTGCGATCGTTCGGCAATGTCAGGTAGGCGTAAGCCCTGGATTTCGAGCGGCCGACCCGCCCGCGCAGCTGGTAGAGCTGGGACAGTCCGAACATGTCCGACCGGTGGACGATGATCGTATTCGCCGAGGGAACATCGAGCCCAGATTCCACGATATTGGTGCACAAAAGCACCTCGTATTTGCGATCGTAGAACGCGGTCATCACGTCCTCGAGGGCGCGCGCCGGCATCTGGCCATGGGCGACCCCGACGGTGACTTCGGGCACCAGGTCCTTCAGCCGTTGTTGGAGACGCTCGATATCCGCAAGCCGCGGGCAAACATAGAAGCTCTGCCCGCCGCGGAAATGTTCGCGCATGATGGCTTCGCGGATGGTGACACCGTCATAGGGCAAAATGAATGTCCGCACGGCGAGCCGGTCCACCGGCGGTGTGGCGATAAGGCTGAGCTCGCGAACACCGGTCAATGCCAGCTGCAAGGTCCGCGGGATCGGCGTGGCCGTCAGGGTCAGGACATGGACGTCGCTGCCGAGCCCTTTCAGACGTTCCTTCTGAGCGACGCCGAAATGCTGCTCTTCATCGACGACGAGCAGGCCCAGATCACGGAAGGCGATGGACTGGGACAACAGGGCGTGGGTGCCGATGACGATATCGATCTGACCCTCTTCCAGCCCGGTACGA
Source organism: Alphaproteobacteria bacterium (assembly GCA_965261975.1). Taxonomy (GTDB): domain Bacteria; phylum Pseudomonadota; class Alphaproteobacteria; order UBA6615; family UBA6615; genus UBA8079. The sequence goes on along the minus strand of CBDHEC010000051.1, from coordinate 176,921 downwards.
ACAACCTCCGCTTCCTTGCCGGCGGTCAGACGCGATAGTTGCGCGACCTTGACCGGCAGCCCGGCAAACCGGTCCTTGAATGTCTGATAATGCTGCCGCGCGAGCAGTGTCGTCGGGACGACCACGGCGACCTGGCGTCCGTTCAGTGCGGTGACGAATGCCGCGCGCAGGGATACTTCCGTCTTGCCGAACCCGACATCACCGCAGACCAGCCGGTCCATGGGTTTGCCGGCTCCGAGGCTTTCGACGGTATCGTTGATGGCGCGGTTCTGGTCCTCGGTTTCAGCGAAGGGGAAACGCGCGCAAAACTCCTCATACAGACCCGCCGGCGGTGTGAGCTTCGGTGCATGGCGCAGCTCCCGTTCGGCGGCAAGTGCCATCAGTTTATCCGCCATCTCGGTGATACGGTTTTTGACCTGAGCACGCCGCGCCTGCCAGCTGGCATTCCCGAGTTTGTCGAGCTGGGCACCGGCTTCTTCGGAGCCGTAGCGCGACAGCAGATCGAGATTCTCGACCGGCAGATAGAGCTTGTCGTCGCCGGCATAGACCAGCCGCAGACAATCATGAGGTGCGCCCCCGATTTCGAGCGTCTCCAACCCGTCATAGCGGCCGATTCCGTGGTCGGCGTGTACGACGATGTCATCCATCGACAGGCTCGACATCTCCGAGATGAGATGTTCGCTCGGTTTGGTGGCGCGTCGCCGTCGGACGAGACGATCTCCCAGAATGTCCTGCTCGCTGTAGACCGTCCGCCCGGGCACCGAAAAGCCGTTATCCACGGGGAGCACACAAACCGATATTTGGTCGGGGCCCGCTGACAAGACGGCCTCCCAATTCGATACCGGTGTTGCACGGTCGACGTCGTGGTCGATCAGGAGTTGGGTCAGCCGGTCACGTGAGCCGTTGGAGTAGCAGGCGATCACGATCGCCTGGCCTTCACCCTGCTCGTTGGTGATGCGGGTACGCACGGCATCGAACAGGTTCGTATCCGCCCGGTTGCGAGCTTCGGCGAAATCGACTGTGCGGCGGCCGCCAACGGAATTGGATTCCATCCCGCTCACCGGTGCTTCGAATACATCGAAATCGATGGCGTGCCTGGTTTCGCGCAGGTCTTCCCATTCATCGGGCCCGAGATACAGCGCGTCGGGCGGGAGCGGGTTATAGGGTGCTTCGCCCTCCGCGCGATCGGGCGCGTTTACCCGGGCCGAGAAATAGTCCGTGATCTGATCGAACCGGTCGGTCATGGCGTCCGGTGTCTGGGCACCGAGGATCACCGGCCCCTCGACATAGTCGAACAGTGTCTCGGGCGCCTCGTAGAACAGCGGGAGCCAATGTTCCATCCCGGGATGGCGCACTCCTTCGCTGACCGCCTCATACAGGGGATCGTCACCACGTACCGCGCCGAAACGGCTGCGATAGGATGATCTGAACCGCGCGATCGCCGCCTCATCGAGCAAAATTTCACTGGCGGGCAGAAGTGTCAGACGGTCCAGGGACCGGGTGGTCAGTTGGCTCAGGGGGTCGAAGCACCGGAGTCCCTCGATCTCATCACCGAACAGATCGATGCGGACAGGTTCGGGGTAACCGGGTGGAAACAGGTCGATGATGTCGCCGCGGCTTGCGAATTCGCCCGGCTCGCGGACGGTTTCAGTCCGGTGGAAGCCGTTCGCTGCGAGAAACGCCATGACGAGGCTGAAATCCACCGTGCGGCCGGGGATCAGCTCGATATGGCTGTCGCGAATATGATCGCGCGGTGGAACACGCTGCAGCACGGCGGCAACGGTGGTGAGAATCAGTGACGGTTCGTCGGTATCCTTATCGGTTTCGCCGCCGCGTGCGAGGGTGCCGAGTGTCGCCATCCGTTCGGCAACGAGCTCGGCGCGCGGCGGCACCCGGTCATAGGGCAGGCAATCCCACGCCGGAAACTTGAGGATTCGTGCATCCGGGGCGAAAAAGGCAACTGATTCCGCCAACCGGTTCATTCCGAGATCGTCGCTCGATACATGTAGTAGCGGCTGCTTGGCCTGGCCGAGAAGCTCGGCGAGCAGCAGCGCATCGCAGCCGTCCGGCACGCCGGTAAAGCGCGTCACAGAGCCTGGTTCGCCCCATGTAAAATTGTGATTTAGCAACAAGTTAGTCTTCGAGCCTGAAGTTTTGGAGACGCTTTATGATCTCGCCGTCCCAGGCATCCGGTACCGGCTTGCGTCCGCTGATCCACATGTAGAGATCCGGGTCGCTGTTATCGATCAAGGCTTCATACTCATCGAGCAGCTCGTCATTGAGGCTGTCGAGGTTCCGTTTGGCAAAATTCCCAATCAGCAGGTCGGTCTCCAGGGTGCCGGTATAGATGCTGCGATAGATCAGGCGTTTGATCCGCTCATCACGTGATTCCGTGGTCTTCTCGGCAGTCATCTTTCCGGTCCTGTCTGCCCGATGCTGACTCGGGCGCTCTTGCTCCGTAGGATATAGCCTTCCTGTGAACTGCTGTCAGCCGCACGAACCCCACAATCGGTCCCGCCGTGCCCCAACGCGCCCGCCCAGAGATATTGTTTCCCCTGTTCGCACCGGTGACGGCGTTGAAAGGCATCGGGCCGCGGATCGGTGCCCATATCGAGCGCCTGGTCGGCCCGCAGATTGTCGATCTGATCTGGCACTTGCCGACAGGCATCGTCGACCGCCGCTACAGCCCCAACCTGGTCGACCTTGAAACGGGGCGCATCGCCACGCTCGAGCTCACCGTCGTTAAACATCATGCGCCACCGGTGGCAAATCGCCGAATCCCCTACCGTATCGATTGCCGGGACGACACCGGCGAAATCACCCTGGTCTATTTCCATGGCCGGGCCGACTACCTGTCAAAAGCGTTGCCCGAAGGCGAAATCCGGCTCGTGAGCGGGTCGGCGGAACTCTATGACGACAAACTGCAGATGACCCACCCGGACATCGTCGCCAAGCCGTCCGAGCGGGACAAGGTGATGCGGGTGCAGCCGGTTTACGCATTGACGGAAGGCCTGTCGCAAAACGTGCTCGGCAAGGCGCTGGCCGGGGCCCTGGAGCGCGCACCGGATCTGACGGAATGGCTCGACCCGTCGCTTGTAATCCAACGTGAATGGTCAGGTTGGCATGACGCGTTGACGGCAACTCATACGCCGGGCGAGCTCACGGATCTCGATCCGGTATCACCGGCGCGTATGCGGTTGGCCTATGACGAACTTCTGGCGAGCCAGCTGGCGATCATGCTGGTCCGTTCACATGTCCGCAAACAGGCGGGCCGGCCGATCACCGGCAATGGGCGCCTGCGATCCCGAGTGCTGGATGCCCTGCCCTTCGAGCTCACGGGCAGCCAGAAAACGGCGATCGTCGACATCGAGGAGGATATGGGTTCGGCGCATCGAATGCTGCGGCTGCTGCAGGGTGATGTCGGCAGCGGGAAGACCGTGGTGGCCCTGATGGCCATGCTGACGGCCGTTGAGGCGGGACGACAAGCGGCACTCATGGCGCCGACCGAGATCCTCGCGCGCCAGCATTACGCCACCATTGCACCCTTGGCCGAGGCCGCGGGCGTATCTTGTGTGTTGCTGACCGGTCGGGACAAGGGCAAGGCGCGCGCCGAAATTCTAGAAAACCTGGCATCCGGCGACATCCCCCTCGTGGTCGGCACCCACGCACTGTTTCAGAGTGACATCGCATTCAACGACCTGGCGGTGGGCCGTGGTTGATGAGCAGCACCGGTTCGGCGTGCATCAACGCCTCCTGTTGGCCGAGAAAGGCGCGGCGGTCGATGTGCTGTTGATGACCGCAACGCCGATCCCGCGCACCCTGATGCTCGCCGCTTATGGCGACCTCGAAGAATCCCAACTGCGCGAGAAGCCCGCCGGGCGCAAGCCGGTCAAGACGACGACGGCTTCGGTGGACCGCCTCGAAGACGCGGTCGCCGGCGTGCAGCGACAGCTCGATGCCGGCGGCAAGGTCTTCTGGGTGTGCCCGCTCGTTGAAGAATCCGAGACCATAGACGTCGCGGCCGCGACCGCGCGCCACAGCGCGTTGCGTGAACGTTTCGGCGACCGGGTCGGGCTCGTTCACGGCAAGATGGCGGGCAAGGAGAAAGACGCGGTGATGGCCCGGTTTGCCGACGGGGTCGAGCCGGCGATTGATGTTCTGGTGGCGACCACGGTGATCGAGGTGGGCGTCGATGTCCCCGAGGCGACCGTCATGGTGATCGAGCATGCCGAGCGCTTCGGTCTGGCCCAGTTGCATCAACTGCGGGGGCGTATCGGGCGCGGCGAGCGTGACGCCCACCTGTCTGCTGCTTTATGGACATGAGATCGGCCAGACCGGGCGCGAACGGCTACGCGTGTTACGGGATACCGACGATGGGTTCGAGATCGCGGAGCAGGATCTGCGTTTGCGCGGCGCTGGCGACGTACTGGGAACGCGCCAGTCAGGGTTGCCGGAGTTCCGGATGGTCGATCTCGAAGCCCATGGAGAATTGCTGGCGATGGCCCGTGACGATGCGCGGTTGATCATGAACCGGGATCCCGGGCTCGAATCCGCACGTGGCGATGCGCTGCGTACCTTGTTGTATCTGTTCGAGAGAGACGCCGCCGTGCGCTACGCGCGTTCGGGTTAGGCCGGGCGTTCGATCATTCGTCGTCGGCGGCCGCTGTCAGGGCCGCGTTCGGTCCAATCGTCGGCTTGTCGCCGTCGGCCGAGGAGATGCGTTTGATTTCCCGCTCTTCGGGAGGGCGCCGGTCTTCCGGTGTCACGATGCCGCCGGAAATGATCATCTTGATCCCCTCTTCCACCGTCATGGAAAGCGGCATCAGTTCCCGGCGCGGCAAAAACAGGAGGTAGCCCGATGTCGGATTCGGTGTGGTCGGAAGGAACACATTGACGACGTCGTCGTCGGTCAGGGCCTGAACTTCGCCCTTGGTCGCACCGGTAACGAACCCGATTGCCCAGCTGCCGCGGCGGGGATACTCGAACAACACCACCTGGCGAAACGCGTCGGACTGACTTTTGAGGACAGATTCGACGATTTGCTTGGTGGCGCCATAAACGCTGCGGACCACAGGCATGCGGTTGACCAGGTTTTCGCCAATCCGGATGAGCGTGCGGCCCAGCAGCACGCGGGTGAGCGCTCCGATAATAATCAGCGCCACGATCAGGACGATGAGGCCGACACCGGGGATCTCGAACGGCACGACCGCGTGCAGGTAGGTGTTGGGATTATAATTCTGAGGGATCAGCGGTGTGATGCGCGAGTCGACGAATTTCAGCAGCACCCAGAACAGCCAGATGGTCAGCCCGATCGGCGCGACTGTCAGCAGGCCGGCGAGAAAGTATCCGCGCAGATGGGCTACGATGCCGTGCCGCTTTTTGCCGCCGAGGCCTAACCGGTCTTCGCGCTTTTTCGGTTTTCTATCGTCGTTCGCCATGGGTGCTCCATCCTGCGCAACACATATAAGGGCTGAGCGTGAAGGTACCAACGCAATATGGCGAAAACACGGAGTGTTTTGTGCGTGTCCAGGTTACTGACGGTCCTGGAAAGGCACTTAATGCAGGTTGCCTATCTTTCGGCAAACGCCAGGCGCAATGATGCGGCAACGGGCCGAACGAGGAAGCTGAATAGAGACTGGGTCCCGGTATTGATGCTTGCCTGCACGGACATGCCTGCGATGACGCGGCGGCTGTCTTGCGCGTAGTTGAGTTCGGTGTTCTCCAAGGCGACACGCGCCTCGTAGAAAACCCGGCCCTGCTCGTCCGCATGACTGGTGGCGGAGACCCATTCGAGACGGCCTGGAATGGTTCCGTATCGTGCAACATCGAATCCGCTGATCGAAACATCCGCCACCTGACCGGGTGACAGATATCCCACGTCACGGGCATCAACCTTGACCGAGGCCATCAACATTTCGTCGTTGGGCACAATTTCCATCAGGCTCTCGCCGGGGGCTACGACCGCGCCGGCGCCGGCGATAGATAGAAGGTTCACGGTACCCCGAACCGGTGTTCGAATTTCCAGTCTTTCGACCCGGTCGCGGAACAGGGCCAGCGTATCGAGCACTTCGCTTAGCTCCGCCATGACGGTCTCGAGCTCACGCTCCCGATCACTCTGCCAGCGTGAGCGATGCTCACGTATTGCGCCTTGCGCTTCGAGAACGGCGCTTTCGGCCTGACGCAGGCTGAACTTGCTCTCGCCCAAAGTGCCACGCAGGCGGGCGACTTCGCGCTGGGTTTCCAGCAGCGTAATGCGTGAACCGATGCCTTTCTTGAAAAGGCCTTCGCGAATGTCTGCCTGCTCCCGAATTGCGGCAAGCTGGTCGGTCAGCCCCGATGTCTGTTCCTTCAAGGCCGCGACCTCGAGACGTCGCTGGGCGAGCCGGCTAACCAGAATATTCTGCTCGTCGTCATAGCTTTGGCGTGCCACGCCGAGGAGCCGCTTCTGGTCTCCAATCAACGTCGGTTCCTGATCTTCCAGGTCGGCGAAGGATTCCGGATATCCGCCGAGTTCGGCGCGAAGCCGTTTCGACTTTGCCGTGAGTGTGAGGCGTCGGGTTTCCAGCTGATCGAGATCCGCACCGCTGGCAACATCATCGAGCCGGACGAGGAGATCGCCGGCAGCGACATGGTCGCCGTCGCGCACAAGAACTTCGCGAACAATGCCTCCTTCAAGATGCTTAACGGTATGGATCGTGCCCGTTGGAACAACTGTTCCCGACGATTGCGCCGCAGACGTCACGTTGGTCACGCCAGCCCAGGCACCGGCGCCGACGACAAAAAGTGCCACAACGACGATGACAGTCGTCAGGAACCGCGGCGGGCCCGCCTCTTCCAACTGCGCGGCATGCGACAGAAACCTGAGCTTGTGCCGGGTGGCACCGCGCCGTGGTTTCGCGGGCGCGAGGAGTTCGGCCTTCTGTGCGGCTGGCACCGGTGTCTGATGGTTTGTCTTCGACATGGAGACCTCTTTACCTTCGCGCGTCATATGGCTCGGCGGAGCAGTTTCGGGACAATTTCATCCGGAGTTCCCTCTGCGACCATCGTGCCGTTGGCCATCACCACAACACGGTCGGCGACACGCATGTGACTTGGTCGATGGGTTGCAAGGATGATCGTTCTGGAGCCGCGCATCGCATCCAGCGCGTTTCGGAATTTCTCGTCCCCTGCGTCGTCCAGCGCGTTTGCGGCTTCGTCCAGCAACAGGATGGGAGCGGCAGACAGATAGGCGCGCGCCAGCGCCAGGCGTTGATGGAAGCCGGCAGGCAAACTTGCCGTAAGGTTGTCACCGATACGGGTCTCGAAGCCCGTCGGGAGCCCTTCAATTTCCTCCAGCAAGCCGGCGATTGCACAGGCGCTGCGCAGTTCTTCGTCGGTGGCCGAGTAATTCCCGAACCGCAGATTTTGCGCGATTGTTCCATAAAGCACCTGTGTGTCCTGTGACACATATGCAAGGGCGCGGCGAAGTTCGGCGGGGTCGAGTTGTCGTGTATCGATCCCGTCCAGGGTCACCGACCCCGACTGCGGTTCATACAGGCGCAAAGCGACGCGCAGGAGTGAGGATTTCCCCGACCCGCTTGTCCCGGCCAGGGCAAGTATTTCGCCGGATCGAACGCCGAACGTCACATTCATCAAGGCCGGCTCGTGGCGCGGGAGGTAACGCAGGCTGATGCGGTGGAACGCCAGATTGCCGGAAAACAATTTGCGTTCGCAGACAAACTGATCGGGTCCGCGTTCAAGGCGAAAACGCAAGAGGTCGTTGAGCTGGCGGATACTCAGCAAGACCTGCTCCAGTTTCGAGACCTGATTGAAACCGGTCTGGATGGGCGCCAGGACGCGCCATGTCAGGGCCATCGTGGCAATCAGGGCACCCATTGTCATCGCCCCGGTCTCGATGCGAAATACGCTCAGTGCCAAGACACCGACGCCGCCAAGGACCATCAGCATGTGGGATGCTGTCTGCACGAGGCTCGTCAGGTGGTTGGCGTGAAACGTTCGCATCGTCGCGCTGGCCGATATATTCCGGAAGCGTTCAAGCCAGAGTTGCTCGGCGCCCATGACCTTGATCGAACGCATTTCGGAAAGCGTCTCGACAATGAAGGATTGCCGCTCCGAGCGTTCGGCGCTTGCAAGCTTGACCCGTCGGCGCATGGCGGGAAACACCAGTAATCCCATGATGGCGTACAAAATCATGAGGCCAATGGGGACAAGTGCGACAGGCCCGGCAACCAGCGCGATAACGGCGACAAAGACAATCACGAAGGGAAGATCGAAGGCGATTGTTACCAGGGGTCCGGTGAAGAAATCGCGTAGCGATTCAAACTCTTTGATGCGCGCGAGTTGCTTGCCGACGGGTACCCGCTCGACGACCGCGTAAGGCAAATGCGTGATGTGTGCCATCGCCTTGCTGCCAATGAGAAACTCAAGACGTGCGCTCAGATACGCCTGTCCTCGTGTGCGTACGATGCGCAGCGCGAACTCCATCGCCATCGCAATGGCGACGCCGGCGGCAAGATAAGGCAGGAAACTGCCATTCTGTCGCCCAATGACCTGGTCGTAGATCACCATGATCGACAGCGGCACCGCGATCGCAAGCATGTTGATGGCAAAGGTTGTGACGAACATGATGACAACGGTCCGGCGAAAGCGAGCCATTGTTTGCGAGAACCACGCGGTGCCGGAATTGTCGTCGTTTGCCTTTGCCGTGGATGGGTCACCAACGAATACAATCTGGCCGTGAACACCTGAAAGTCGTTCCCGCGATTCACCGCCGCGTTCCGGGTCGAAGATTCTGAATTGCTCGCCGTCGCGTTCGAGGACGACAATAAATCGACCTTTGTCGGTAACGAATACGCAAGGGAACATGCGCTCGTCGAGGCTGGAAACCTGGTCTCTCAGCATGCTGGTGGGAAAGCCGAGCCTGGCGAGAACGTCGCGCAGATCATCCAGGCCGAGCGCACCGACAAAATGCGGCAGGGATTCGACCAGCTGGTCGGGGTCCCCGCGCCACCTCAGTGCGGTGAGAATGGGGACCAAACACCCCGCAGCGCCGTGCAAGGTGGCGTCGGGGTCTGCGCGCTTCAGGTTGGCTTCGAGTTGCTCTACCTGTTCGCTGGCCTGAGGAAGGGCTGCCAGTAGTGCGGTCATGATGCGTGCGCACTTTCCATGATTGACGGCGTGGCCGCAGTTTCCTGTCGGGGCGGATTCTGCGGCGTCCCGACATGCTCGGCGGAACGGCGATCGTGGATTTGACGATGCGTGATTTCACAGACCCGGTCGGCCATGCGGATCAGCGATGGGCGATGACTGACGAGCAGCATCGAAACAGACCCGCGCATGGTCTCGAGAAGATCACGCAGTTTGTCGTCCGTTCTGAAATCGAACGCGGAGTTCGCCTCGTCGAAAAGCATCAATTTCGGGCGCGCAGCGAGTGCCCGGACGATCGAAATTCGTTGTCGAACACCGGCGGACAGAATGTCGTTGCTTGAACTGCCGAGCTGGGTGTCGAGCCCATCGGGCAGACGCGCCAGTACAGTGTCGAGTTCCAGGGCGTGGGCGTACTCCATCGCGGCGTCCAGTCGATCATCCCCGGCGAACATCGTCAGGTTTCCCCGGATCGTTCCGCGGTACAGGGTGCTGCGTTGGGGAAGATAGGCAATCTGCCTGCGTATATCGGCCGGCGGAACGTCGGCGATACTTACACCGTCATGCTCGATAGAACCGGCCGTCGGGCTCAGCAACCCCATCGTGAGCCAGAGGAGCGTCGATTTCCCGCAACCATTGTCGCCGACCAATGCCACGGTTTCGCCTGCATCAAGTTGGAAGTCGACGTTGAGAAAAAGTGCGTTGTCGGTTCCGGGATAGATGAAACCCATGTCCTTGAACCGGACGGCCCCCGAAATATCCGGTGCTTCGCGCGTTTGGTTCTGTCCCTCGGACGGTGACGCCATCACGTTCTGCAAACGGGATTCGGCGACTTGAACATTCTGGAACTGTACCCACACGGATATGGCCCGCAGAACAGGCTGTACCGATCGGCCTGCCAGCAGCATACAGGCGGCAAGCGTACCCAGGGTCAGTTGTCCGTTCAGGACCAGGAGCGCACCGGCGCCCGCGACGGAAATCATCGTCAGATTCGAAAAAATCGCACCATGTGCCTGGGCAAGGCCCGATTTGAGAATGACCTTGTGTACGGCCTCCGAAGAACTGCCGAGCAAACGTTCATACCGTCGAAGCATGAGCCCTTCGAGCGCCAATCCCTTGATCAGAGGCATGCTTCCAAGAACCTCGATGACGAAACTGTAACGTCGATCGTCGACAGTGTGACGGTCATCCAACGCGGTTCGCAGCTGCACACCGATCAATGCGGCAATTCCCCCGACAAGAAGAATCACTCCGACAGGAACGAGCACCAACCAGCCGCCGACGATACCGATGAGCGCGAGGAATACTGCCACGAAGGGAAGATCGATCAGGGCAAGCATGCCCTGCCCGGCATACAGGTCGCGCAAGGTTTCGATGGCGTTGACGCGGGCAATCTGTGTGCCGGTTGGTTCCTTCTCGAAGTTGAGAATGCTCCCATTCAGCATGTGGTTGATCGTCCGGCATCCCACGGCGTGTTCGAACCGTGCGGCACCCCAGGCGGTGATATAGGAGCGCGCCATGCGCATGCCGCCATCCGCCATGACCGCGACGCCAAGCCCGATCAGGAGATAGACGAAGGTTGCGCTCGTGCCATTGGGAATAACGCGGTCAAACGTTTGCAGAATGACCAGGGCAGTGCCAGTGAGAGTATGTTGATCAGCACAGAAGAGATCAGAACATCGGCACGTCCGAATGCGGAACGTGCAAGCGAACGCAAGGCGCGTGGCTTCTTCGCAACAAACACTTTCGATGGACGAACCGACATGTCCGCTCCCAGCACAGGTGTCGACTTGAACCCCACCCATGAGAGCTTCTCGTCAAACTTCGTGTGATCATCGAGCGATATGGTTGATCAATAATTAACGGACATACACGGGTGTGTGATCCGAAACCTTCTGTAAACGCTCTCCGCCTAGGCTGTGCGCCACGCTGATCCGAGTAAGAAACGCTGGAGGGCCAGGATGGCTGATGAAGCAAACGTAAATGGGCTTTCCGAGCCCCTCGATGGCGATCATGACTTCGGTGACGGAGAGAAATACCGCAGTCCCCAGGCGCGGGATGCAGGGATAGGAAACGCGAATGAGGCGCGTCCACCCGTCGACACGACCAATCCCAATTTGCATACCGGCACCCACGGGCAAGAGCCTCACGGGGATCGTGTTTTGGTATCAAATACCCAGCCCGACGACAGTTCATCCGTCGATAGCCTGACTTCAGAGGAAGCCGAATCTGCCGAGCATCGAGGCGTGGAAAGCGAGGCGATCTAGGCGCACGAAAGTAGGTCCGTCGCGCCGGAAGCGTACATTTCCACCCCGGATAATCCCGCGGGTAACATCGACGCTCGGTCCGCTGAATCGGTAAACGAGGCTCCCGCGCCCCAGGTGAATGAAGCAGAAGAACAGCCGCATCAGAATGTGGTGCCGCCGGCGTTTTCACCGGCAAGTGCCGCGGCCGATGCCGTCATACCTCCCCGGCAAGCTGCCGAATCACAGATGGAGGTTCCGTTCGACGAAACTGACGCGGTCGCTTCAGAAACAGCAAATACGGAAACGGAAAATTCTCCTGAAGCCCCGTCAGTAAATCGTGTTGGCGGGCGTGGAGATGACCGTCTCATCGGCGGAGATGGTGATGATCGCCTGAGCGGGCGTGGCGGCGATGATCGACTGATCGGTGGCCGCGGAGATGATCGGCTCAATGGTGGCGCTGGTGACGACCGTCTCGACGGCGGCGTTGGTGCTGATCGCCTTAACGGTGGTCGCGGGGATGATCGACTTAACGGCGGTGCCGGTGACGACCGACTGATCGGTGGCCGCGGAGTTGATCGCCTCAATGGTGGCGCTGGTGACGACCGTCTCGACGGCGGCGCTGGTGACGACCGTCTCGACGGCGGCGCTGGCGCCGATCGCCTCAACGGCGGTGCCGGTGACGATCGTCTCGACGGCGGTGCCGGTGACGATCGACTAATCGGTGGTCGCGGAGATGATCGCCTCAATGGTGGCGCTGGTGACGACCGTCTCGACGGCGGTGCCGGTGACGATCGACTGATCGGTGGTCGCGGAGATGATCGCCTCAATGGTGGCGCTGGTGACGACCGTCTTGACGGCGGTGCCGGTGACGATCGACTGATCGGTGGCCAGGGAGATGATCGCCTTAATGGTGGCACTGGTGATGACCGTCTCGACGGCGGCGCCGGTGACGATCACCTTAACGGCGGTGCCGGTGATGACCGATTGAACAGCGGTGCGGGTGATGACACGGTTCGCGGTGGCAGCGGAAACGATACGATCACCGGCGGGAACGGTGATGATCAACTCTATGGTGGTTCGGGAGACGATCTGTTTGTGCTGGAATCCGGCGGTGATACAGCTGTCCACGGTGGCAATGGCTGGACGGACACGATGGACCTCAGCAACGTGGTCGACGGCGCGCCGGATGGCGGCGACTGGACCATCTCGCTCGATAGCGGTTCAGCGATCGAGGCGACCGGCAGCGACTTTCTTACTTTGACGGAAGATGCCTCCGGAACCGTCACCATGGATGACGGCAGCGTCATCAATTTCGATGGGCTCGATCGCATCGAATGGTGAAAATCCATGGGGGCTGGAAAAGCAGAAAGGGCGTCTCCGGTTGGAGACGCCCTTTTCGGTGAGGCTTTCGGGTGGTGCGGCAGAGAGGACTTGAACCTCCACGACCTTGCGATCACTAGCACCTGAAGCTAGCGCGTCTACCAATTCCGCCACTGCCGCGTGACCCGATGTCTGTTCCCGAATGATGGTGCGGCAGAGAGGACTTGAACCTCCACGGGCTTGCGCCCACAACGCCCTCAACGTTGCGCGTCTACCAATTCCGCCACTGCCGCTCCGTTCGGAAGCGCGATTTCTTACCCGAACGCCACCGGCGTGGCAACCATAGGCGCAAGGAATTCTTGCCGGGTTGCCCGAAAGCGTCGACTAGGCGCATTATCAAGAAAAAGCCATACGCGTTGGGAGGCACTTATGGCGTTTAGCTCAATCTTGGTTCCGCTTGAAGAGAGCGAGATATTGGAATCGGTCCTGGCGACGGCGCTCGTTTTTGCGAAGCGCTACGACAGCTATATCGAGGGCCTGTGTATCCGTCCGACCCTGGCCGGCGCCGTCGCCGTCGGGTTTGAAGGCGGTGCGGCGGCCCTGTCGGGGACGGAGGAACAATTCGAGCAGGAACAGCGCATGCGCGCGGATCGTCTGCAGGCGCAGTTCCAGGAATTCGTTGCCCAGAACAATATTCCCGAAGCGCAGGGAAACTCGACCAAGCTGTGTGCCAGATGGGTCGAGGACGAGGCTTCAGGGATCGGTATCTTCGGGCAGCGCGCCCGGGTTTTCGATCTGACCGTCGTCGGTCGACCGATGCCGGGCGCCATGACACCGGCGATGAACACGTTGGAGACGGTACTGTTTGAATCCGGCCGTCCGGTACTGATCGCGCCGCCGACGATCCCTCAGGACATCGGTCGCCATGTGGTGATCGCCTGGAACGGCGGTACGGAGACTGCCCGCGCGATTGCATTCGCCAAGCCAGTGTTGCGCGAAGCGGACCGGATCACTGTGCTGGCCGTCGAAGGCGGCATGGTACCGGGCCCCAGCGCGGAAGACGTGAAGGTCAATCTGCAGCGGGACGACGTCGCCGTGGACGTGCGCGAAATTCCCGGGCGGCGCTCTGCGGCGGATGCGGGTGACATTATCCTGAAGGAGACCATGGAGGTCGGCGGCGACATGCTCATCAAGGGTGGCTACACCCAGAGCCGTCTGCGGCAGATGATCTTCGGGGGTGCGACCAGCCAGATCCTCGCGAACGCCGAGATACCGGTGCTGATGGCGCACTAGCCGGGTCGATGTCCGCCCGTTTAGGCTCTCTGCCCCGTAATCTGTCGCTCGAGCGCGACGACAAGCTGTCCCACCGCCGTGCGGAGCGCACGAAACCTTCGTTCCGCCCGGTCCAGCCGGTCACTCAGCAGAGGCACTTCGTCCGGCATGTCTAGCGACGTTGATGCCTGCGGGGCCCCACGTTGAGCCACGAGTTGTTCGAGCGACGCCTGCATCTGTTGACGCAGCACCTGTTCGCGCTCCTGAAGCTGTAGCAGCAAGTCTATCCGGTCGTTCAGGCGCTTTTGTTCCGACAACAGGCGATCAAGCTCGACCCGTTGCAATTCGACGACGGTTGCCAGTTCGCCGGGCGACAAATCCTCAATGATGCTGTCGCTCATGTGTAACGGGCTCCTTGGCTACACGGCCGGTCAAACCTTGCCGAAGGCAATAATCTCCTCGGCAAGAGCATCCGGCTGCTCTTCGTGGACATAATGCCCACATGCGTCGAGTCCCCGGCCCGTCAGCTTTGGTGCGACGCCTTCCCACATCTTGAGCACGTCGAAGGGGCCACCCATGCCGCCGCTGTTACCCCAAACGCAATGCAGCGGCTCGACGATCTGAGCGTCAGGTTGTTCCGCATCGAGTGCCGGGTTCTCGTCGAACATGGCCTTGTAGTAGGCGAAACCGCCGCGTAACGCGCCGGGCTTGGAATAGGCCCGGACATACTCGTCGATCGCCTCATCCATATGTTCTGAATTGTGATATTTCGGCCGGAACATCGCTTGCAGGAACAGTTTGATGTCGTGGGCAACGAGTTGCTCGGGCATGTCGGGCACGGCGTTGAAAAAGTAATGCCAGGCGCCGCGCGCGTAGGCGGGCGTGAAATTCGCGAATATCTGGTCATGCGGCACGATATCGACGATGCAAAGCCGGTCGAGTACGCCCGGCCGGTCGAGCGCGAAACGCCGCGCGACCAACCCACCCCAGTCGGCCCCGACGAGGTACACATTCTCCAGTTCGAGCGCCTCGCACAGGGCGTGGATATCGTTTGCGACCGTGCGCATGTCGTAACCGCCAACCGGCTTGTCGGAATCGCCAAATCCCCGCAAATCCGGGGCGATGCATCGGTAATGCGGTGCCAGGCGCGGGAGCATCTTGCGCCAGGAATACGAGGTTTGGGGCCAACCATGCAGCAAAACCATCGGTGCCCCCTCTCCGCTGGCCCGATAATGCAATGTCACACCGTTCGCCTTAACGGTGCCGCGCTCAATTTCCGACATTTCCTGGCTCCTCGTCCCGCTAACGGGGCAGTGTGCAAGAACTCGTGATACGACCCCGATGGACGATATTCGATTCTTGGAGTACGGTTTTCATTATGCCGGGTCACAGACAAGTCGAAACCCTATTTCGCCAGTTGGACCTCGTGCCGCGTGTCGGCGAGCGACGGGAAAGTGAGCTTTGCGTCATGTCGCTGGTCGCTCTTCTGGCCGGCGAACGGCATACGGAGCGCCCCGTGACGGCCTGCCCCGTCATTGCGTCCTACGCCATCAAGATCAACGACACCCTCGATTGCGATGCCCGCCAGGGCCTCAAGCTGCTGGCGACGCGGATCATGGGGACGAATGATGGCCGTCACGCAGAGCGCGCCTGGCTTCTTGCCCGGATTTGCGTGAACCAGGTCTTCGCCTATCAGATGGAAGATGTCGGTGCGCCTCCTTCGGTCATTGCGGACCTTCCGCGCATGCCTCTGGAAATCGATAGTTCTCTTGATTTCAAGAGATTGTCGAGTGAACTTCAGGTAATCGGCCGGCACTACGGCATGGAACGCAGCCGACTTGCGGACTTCCGTTACCTGTTGCGCGCCTGTGCCCGTGGCAGCACGGAATTCGTGGCCAGCGCCGCCGCGGTCACGCTGGTGGATTGCGCCCGCCTGTCCGACGTTCCGCTCGAAGACAATCGTTACTGGGACATTGCCGTCGGCATGTTCGACCAGTTGTGCGATATCGGTCTTGGCCAACGCGTCCCGGGACGTGTCATGGAAGAAAGCCTGATGACAATTGGCGCTCAGGCGCGTGCCGAGTTTGCCTTCAAGCCATTACTGGTCTGTCTCGTCAGCGGCCTTCGAAAGCTTCCGAAAACCGCCTGAATCAGGCATTTTGCGAATATGACGTTTATGGGGCGCCATTCGCGGCCCATTGACACACACCTTGTGCGCCCCAACGTGCAGGGGGCGGTATTCACGAATGCGAGAGTGATCCATGGGGCCGGTAGAAACCATTGCGTTGACCATGGGGGTGGCCTGGGCCAGTGGCATCAACCTCTATGCCGCGATCCTGACCCTTGGCCTGATGAATGCCACGGGCAATATGGATCTGCCGCCGGATCTGGAAGTGCTGTCCAACCCGCTGGTTATCGGCGCGGCCGGGATCATGTTCCTGGCAGAGTTCTTCGCGGACAAGGTTCCCGGCGTGGATTCGGGCTGGGACACGATACAAACATTCATCCGGATACCGGCCGGTGCAATCCTCGCGGCCGGCGCGGTCGGTGATGTGGGGGCCGGAGCGGAACTGGCGGCGGCGATTGCCGGCGGGTCGCTCGCGGGCGCCTCTCACTTTACAAAGGCGGGCACCCGGCTTGCGATCAACACCTCGCCGGAACCGGTGACCAACTGGACGGCATCGATCCTCGAGGATATCGCGGTGATCGCTGGCCTCTGGGCCGCGCTCAATCATCCGATTGTTTTCCTGGTCCTGCTCGGCCTGTTCATTCTGCTGATGATATGGCTGTTGCCGAAGATATTCCGCGCCATCCGCGCGGTCTATCGCAAGCTTCGCTCCATGTTTGGCGGTGCACCGCCCGAGACGGCGGCCGATCCGTCGGGAGACCCCGGCGGCTCCGTCCCGGCGGAGGGTGGCTTCTCGCTTCGCCTCGGCGACGACAGGACCAAGGATTGAGGGTCTAGCCCTGCCCTAGCAGTTCGCGCATTTTCATTACGGCGGCACCGGGCGAGTCCAGGACAGGGATATTGGTGACGGCGGCAACTGCCGGCACAGCCCGGGCCAGTGTGAACTGGGCCAGCACGATCACATCGGCATCGGATATTTGCGCAGCAACTTCGGCCACCAGACGGTCATGCGTGGTGCCGTCACCGGCTGCCATGGCGTCGAAGGCACCGTCGACCATATGCGAAGACAGGATGACGTCACGGCCAGTTGCCTGTGCCATCTCTTCGATCTCGGCGGAAATGGATGTAATGGTGGGCCCGACCGTTGCCAGAACCGCGATACGGCTTCCCCTGTTCAGTGCCGCCTCGATCATCGCGTCGTTCGGCTTGAGCATGGGCAGCTCGTAATTCTCGATGCAGGCATCGATGCATTCACGAAATGCCGAGCATGAGTACAGGATGCCGTCTGCGCCACGGCCGACTGCATACGCAGTGAGGGTTTGAAACGCCTCATACATCTCGGGCACGACCCCACCGGTTTCGCGCACCCATTCGAACAGACCGTCTTCGAGCAGGTTGCTCACACGGGCCTCGGGCCAATCGCGTTCGAAGGCCGCCACGGCGGCGTTCATCGCGTCCTTGTGGACATGAAACAATGCGATCTGCGGGGTATTCGTCATGGATAGGCTCGCCAGTCGTTCACGAGGGAGACTTCCGACAGATGTGGGGTGGAGTCAATCTTTCGAGCCTTTCGTGAAGACCCCGGATTCTCACGTTGAATATGCTAAGAGAGGCCATGCGCGCCACGTTCGCAATCTCAGTTCTGATAACGGCTCGTCTGGTGGCGACAGCTGCTGCCGACCCGGCTATTTCCGATGCGTCGGGGCAATGGTTTTGCCTGCCCGACGACCCCCAACACCCGCAAATCCAGATCGATTTCATCGAGGATGCCTACCGTCGCTGCGATCAGCATATTTGCTCGGTTTATGATCTCCCGTCTGTCGAGCGAGCCGACGACCAAGTCAGGATTACATTTGGCGGTGTGGGGATTTTTGACGCGAACGCAGATGGCTCGCGTTATGTCGAGACGGTCGAGTTGGGCCTGTCCCGGATCATCAACAAGGGTTCGTGCGAGTTCCGCAGCCTCGATGATCTGTACATCGAAAAGACGCAGAACCAGGGCGTTTGAAACTGTGATTCGCTTGCCCCACCGGGTCTTCATCCTGGGATATCTCGCATTCATCCTTCTGGTGATCGTGCTGTCGTTAATCCCTCAACCACAGATGGATACACCCGAAGGCACGGACAAGGCCCTTCATCTCCTGGCTTACGGCGTCATTGCCGGTTGCGCCGGGTTGGGCTTCGCCAGTTGGTCCGGGCGAGTACGCGCGAGGCTCGCGGCCATCGGTATTGGTATTTTCCTGGAAATTGCGCAGGCGAGCTGGGCGGGGCGTAACGGTAGCCTGGCCGATGCCCTGTCAAATACGGCAGGCGTCATTCTGGGATTGATCGTGGCTCATTTCATTTTGAAAATTTGGGGCCGCTTTTACCCCTCGCCAGGCGCGGACTAACGCGTTTCCCGGTCGTCCGAATCCCGCGACGGCGGCACGTCGTCTACGCGCAGGTAGAAGAACACGGCCGTCAGAAGGAGTGTCGCGAGAATGGCGAAGTTCCAGCGATAGGCCTCGACCGGCGTGCGGCCCAAGGCATCAGCCGGAAACGCGTCGATGAAGAGCCCCGTCGCGACCTGGACGAGAAAGACACCACCCCAGATGAACAGATTGATCGCGGTAACCAGGCGACCGACATAGCGATCGGAAAACAGTGCGCGGGCATGGGCAAAAATTGGCGACGACAGACCGGAACAAAGCCCGAGCGCCACCATCGCACCCACGGTAAACGGCAGTGAGCTGTCGTCGGCCAACGCCAGCAACGCAAACCAGATCGCCATGAAAGTGGCGCCAACGGCGACGACCATGCGTCGCGTGTCGAAAACCCGGTCGAGGGGGCCTATCGCGACCGCGCTGATGAGCCAGGCGAGAGAAATCAGAAAGATGATGTTGCCGCGGGCGATCAGGTCGGACCCGAAGACGTCGTTGAGGTAGGGGCCGACCCAAAGTGTGCGGAAGGTCAGGAAGGACCCCACGGTAATGCCACCGATGCAGCCGATCGCATAGAGCTTGGGCTCCCGGAACACCACCGCCAGACCGCTGACGACCTGGATCAGGCTTTCACTGGGGCCAGGTGGCGCCGGGCTGTCCGGCGGTCGGTCACGGACGGTCAGGAGTATCACGCCAAACAGCGCGACCGCGAAGACGCTGACCGCAGTCAACGTATCGCGCCAGCCGAAGGCTTCGGTCGCGGCGGCGAAAGGCGATGCGGACAAGAGCATGCCGGTTCCCCCGACACCAACGGTCAGAGCCGTCATGGTCGCCAGCCGGTCCCGGCGTACCCAGCGTGACAGAAGGACGATGGTGCCCATGAAAACCGGCGCGATGCCCCATCCGGTCACGAGAAGCCATGCCGTCAGTCCGATGGTCGTCGTGGCGACGGAGAAGCCAAAAACCCCTGTGGCTGTAATCAGAAGAAATGCCGCAACCGTGATGCGAGGCCCGAACCGGTCGAGCAGAACACCCGCGGGCAGTTGCATGATGGCTGATCCGAAAAATAGTGCCGATGGCAATGCGCTGAGTTGGCCGGCGGTTAGTTCCAGCTCCATACGGAGATCGGGTGCGATGACCGCCGGGATCGAACGCAGGAACTGGCTCAGGATAAACGCCAGGCCGAGCCCGGGTACCATGGCAAGAATGTATCGGGTTCGAGACATGCGCATGCTGGTACAGCAAAACCCGGCTGCAGGAAAACCGGGCATCGAAAAAAAGGGCGCCCACCGGGGGCGCCCTTCTGATTTCGGTTTCGTTGGTGTTATTCGCTCGGCTCGCGCGGAGTGCTGTCTGCAGGAGCGCCGTCGGGCGCCTCGCCATCAGGCGTCAGTTCGCCCTGGCTAATCCGTGCGGCCCGCTTGGCCTCGGCCTTGGCGGCTTTCTTCTCCTTCTTCTGGAGTTCGCGTTGGCGTTTTTCAAAACTGTAATTCGTCTTACGTGCCATGCTTATTTCTCCTTCAGAACGAATGAACGATGTGCGGTTCGATCAAGGTCAGGCCGCGCGCCGGGTTGGCCGGCGGTTGCGACCGGAACGTCTTTTCTGACCTCCCGAACGACCCTGTCCGCCCTTGTTGCCGGCCCACTTGCCCTGACGGCCGCCCCTGGGTGCTTTCGCCGCAGCACGCTGCGGGCGTTCGCCGCTGGCGGTCTCAACGGGTCGACCGATCAGCTTCTCAATATCCTTGAGTTCACCGTACTCGGTATCGTCGCAGAACGACAGGGCCACGCCTTGGGTACCGGCCCGCGCCGTGCGGCCAATTCGGTGCACATAACTTTCGGCGTCACCCGGCATCTCGAAGTTGATCACATGGGTGACATCCTTCACATCGATGCCGCGGGCGGCGATGTCAGTGGCGACCAGAACCCGGACCTGGCCCTTGCGAAACGCATCCAGCGCCCTCTGGCGCGCGGCCTGGGACTTGTTGCCGTGAATGGCGGCAGATTGGATTCCTGCTTTCACCAGATTGTCGGAGACCCGGTTGGCCCGGTGCTTGGTGCGGGTGAAGATAATCACGCGCTTCATGTCCTTGTCGGCCAGGAGTTCACGCAAGAGACTCTGCTTCTCCTTGGCATTGACGAAGTGCACGGACTGGCGGATCGCATCGACCGTGATCGTCTTGGGCGCGATATCGATCCGCTCTGGCTCGTAGAGCATGTCGTGAGACAGTTTCACGACTTCCGCCGGCATGGTGGCCGAGAACAGCAGTGACTGACGGTCTTCCGGCAGCTTGGCGAGAATTTTCCGCACATCGCGGATAAAACCCATGTCGAGCATGCGGTCGGCCTCATCGAGGACGAGATGTTCCACATGCTTGAGGTTCACATGCCCCTGCTCCATCAGGTCGAGCAAACGTCCCGGTGTGGCGACGACCACGTCGACTCCACGGCGCAACTTGGTGACCTGGGCGTGCTGCGAGACACCACCGAAAATCACGACGTGGCGTAGATGCAGATATTTGCCATAGGCATGGAAATCGTCACCAATCTGGATAGCCAGCTCGCGGGTCGGTGCCAGGACAAGCGCGCGCGGATGGCTGCGCTTTCCGTCACCGTGGCCGCGCGACAATACATGCAGGATCGGCAGCGCGAAGGCGCCGGTCTTGCCGGTACCCGTCTGCGCGACGCCCAGGAGGTCGACGTCTTCGAGAAGTCGGGGAATGGCCTGGGCCTGGATCGGCGTCGGGGTATCGTGGTTGCGGTCAGCCAATGCCCGCAGGATCGGATCGGCCAGGCCGAGATCCGTAAACTTAATATCGTTCACTTGAATTCCTTTATCGCCACAGGCCCGGTCGAATGATCGACGCAGGTTCGCCTTGGCGTTCTGCCGCTTCCGGGCGCGGCCGGATCGGCTCTATTTCTTGATTGTTATTCTCAAGATATGCGCCGGCTAGGTGCGGCGCTTCGCGCAATCGCGAGACAACTGATGGGCGCTATGTGGGCCCACATCAGCGATTTGTCAAGGAAATCAGAAATTTGCAGGCTACCGAATGCTTAAAGTTGGAGGCATCTCCGGTATATTTGTGTCGCGAGTTCGAGCGCAGGTGATGATTTTTGGAGAGGCAAACGATGGGTGAAAAGCTGGGAATGATCGGGCTGGGGAAGATGGGCCTGGCACTGGCACGGGAGATGATGGCCGATGGCCACGACGTGTCTGGTTACGACATCGACTCCGCGCGTATGGACATGCTGGCTGCCGCAGGCGGTACGCCTTGTGCGAACGCCCGTGAAGTCGCCGATGCCAGTGACATCACCTTCTCCATTCTGTTGAAGCCCGAGCATATCGAGGAAAACCTGTTCGGCCCCGACGGCATCAACAAGGCGGGCAAGACCGATCTCATCCATGTGGAGATGAGCACCATGCCGCCGTCCTACAGCAAGGATTTGTGCGCCAAGCTTGCCGCACAGGGCATCGACATGCTCGACGCGCCGATTTCCGGCTCCACGCCGCAGGTCGATGACCGTTCGATCACCTTCATGGTCGGTGGGAGCGACGCGGGATTCGCACGTGTCGAACCCATTCTGACCAGCCTGTCGGCTGACGCGACCCACACCGGTGCGTCGGGTACGGGCGCGGTGATGAAGGTTGTGACCAACCTGTTCGTCAATGCGAGCACGGCGCTGCTGGCCGAGGTTATCATCACCGGCGAACGCGCCGGCCTGTCTCACGCAGCGATGGCCCATTGTCTGCCGAAGGGGTCGGTGCAGGGCAAAATGCTGGACATGTCCATCGGCCCCCTCACCGAACGTGACTTCACGGCCCGGGGGGCGGTCGAGATCTTCGTCAAGGACATGGGCATCGCCATCGACCTTGCGAAAGACAACGGCATTGACCTCGCCGTCGTGCCCGCTGCCCGCGCCATGTTCCAGCGTGCCGCCGATGCCGGCTGGGCGAAAGACGACGCGACACGGGTCATCGAGGTCTATGAGGGCAAGGCGTGAGTGAATCCCCGCAACCGGATGGCGAGCTTGTTGCGTCGCTGCGTGCGGCAAATCTGATCGACGATTCTGCCGCCTTCGAGCGTCTCACGGGCGGGATTTCGTCGGATATCTGGAAGGTGACGGGACCCGACCGCAGTTTCTGTGTGAAACGCGCCCTGCCCCAGCTCGCCGTCGAGGTCGAGTGGCAGGTCCCGGTAGAGCGCAACCGCTTCGAGGTCGACTGGTATCGGATCGCGGACGGCATCATCCCGGGAGCTGCGCCGAAAGTGTTAGCGCATGACGAAGACGCCATGCTGTTCGCCATGGAGTTTCTCGATCCGTCGGAGTTCAAGCTCTACAAGAATGAACTGCGCGACGGACGTGCCGACCCGGAAATCGCCGCGGAAGTTGGCCGCCGCCTCGCGGCGATACATGCCGGTACTGCCGGGCGCGAGGAGCTAAAGGAAACCTTCCCGCGGAACGACATTTTCCACGCCATCCGCCTCGAACCTTATCTCGAGGCGACTGCGGGCCCGCACCCCGATCTGCACGACGTACTCCATACCTTGAGCGATCGGACCCATGTGACCCGCCTGGCGATGATCCACGGCGACGTTAGTCCCAAGAATATTCTGGTCGGGCCCGATGGACCGGTGTTTCTCGATGCGGAATGTGCCTGCATCGGCGACCCGGCATTCGATCTGGCCTTCTGCCTCAACCATTATCTGCTGAAGTGCCTTTGGACGCCGGCAGCCAGGCCCGACTTCCTCGACTGCTTCGATGCGATGACGAACGCCTACCTGGCCGGTGTGGATTGGGAATCGCCCGACGAGATGGAAGCTCGGACGGCGAGCCTCCTGCCGGGGCTGTTTCTGGCGCGGGTGGACGGAAAGTCGCCTGTCGAGTACGTCACCGAGGATGATCAACGGGACCGGGTGCGCAGGGTCGCGCGCGCGTTGCTCGTGTCACCGCCCACGCGCCTCGTCGAGATGCGCGTCGCCTGGGAAAAGGAGCTGAGTGCCTGATCAGGGCACTTCGACGGGGTGGTACGTCGAAGCGCAACCGCACTGCCCCGCGAGGCAACTGCAACGCGTATACGTTTCATTTCATCTTGCGGATACGCGCCGGCTAAGGATCGGCTTCGGACTGTGCCTGAATGCGGTCCCCTCGTTGATATCCACCAAATCTCCGTGTGTTTCTGATCCCCATTCCACCACCTGGCCCAAGGCATCAAGGCAACATGGCACCCGTCGAATGTTCCCCGGCCCTGGCGAGAGACCGGCTATTGTCCGTCTTTGAAGGGGACGAATCATGACGGACATTCTCGGGGCACTGAGGCAACCGGCGGTTCGGCAACGGAGCATCGTGCTGATTGCGTCGCTGCTGTTCATGCTGATCGGCACCGGCAGCATTTATTTCATCGTCGTCGCCCTGAAGCAGATCAGCGCCGAGTTTGCCTGGCCGCGCGCTGTGCCGTCGATTGCCTATGCCCTGCAATATGGCGGCGCGGGAATCGGCGGTATTTTCATGGGCTGGCTGCTCGACCGCCGCGGGATGATGCTGCCCGCCTTCATCGGGGCCACGATGGTTGGACTTGGCGCGATCCTGACCAGCTTCGTCCAAACCCAGTGGGAGCTGTTCTTCATCTACGGGGTCATGCTCGGCTTCTTTGGCCGCTCAAGCCTGTTCGCGCCGCTGACGGCAAACATCACGCGCTGGTTCGAGCACAATCGCAGCCTCGCCGTGGGTGTCGTCGGGTCCGGTCAGGGGCTGGCAGGCCTGATGTGGCCGCAGGTGTTCCACTATCTGATCGCCGCCGTCGGCTGGCGCCAGACGGCTTTGCTCTATGGCCTGTTCGCACTCGGCACGATGTTGCCCCTGGCGTTGATCTTGCGGCAGCGGCCTCCCGCTTCGAAACACTCTGGTCCATACCACGCCTCGCGGGGCGGAGATGTTGCGTCCGTGCGCGCACCGCTGGCACCGCGCACGATCCAGGCACTGCTTTCGACCGCATCGATCGGATGCTGCGTGGCGATGTCGCTGCCCCTCGCCCATATCGTCAGCCATGTCAGTGACCTCGGATACGATCCCGCACGCGGCGCGGAGGTGTTGTCGGTCATGCTCGGCTGTTCAGCGCTGGCAAGCTTCTTCGGAGTCGGGTTTCTTGGTGGACGCTATGGCGGGTTGCGGGCGATTTTTCTGTTTTCCGCGACCCAGGCGACGTTGCTGTTCGTCCTCGCCTTTGTCGACAACCTGTCGACGGTCTACTTGGCCGCTGCGCTGTTCGGCCTCGGTTACGGCGGCATTCTGCCTTGCTATCCGGTGATCGTGCGTGAGCTCCTGCCTGCCGCCGAGGCCGGGCGGCGGACCGGCCTCGTTCTGCTTTGTGCCGGTGGGGGCATGGCCCTGGGCTCGTGGCTCGGCGGGCACGTTTTCGATCAGACCGGCAGTTACCAGCTCGCGTTTCTCATTGGTGTCGGGTTCAATCTGGCCAATCTCGCCATCATCGTGGGGCTGATCTTACGCACCCGCAACCTGCGGCCGGCCTTTGCATAACCTGATACGTATTGTGCCGTTGGCCCTGCGCGTGGCGTTACCCAACACGCCGTCAGCCGAGCATGTACACGTCGTAGCGGGTGGATTTACCCTTGATCTGATGTGACGGGGCCCGGAGGCCGTCCATCGGCTCGGCCCGCAGCGGCCACTTCAGCACCACCCGCTTGCTGGCGGTGGCCAAGGCTTCACTCATGAGGTCGGCCGAATCCTCGTCCGTGCCAACGATCTCGCGGATCAGGCGCATTTCATTCTTCACGAGTGCGGATTTACTGCGCGGGGGGTGCATAGGGTCGACCAGCACCACTTCCGGGGCGAGGCCGGCGAGCAGATCCCGTGCGTCCCCGTGAAGCAAGGTCATGCGGGTGATGACGTCAGCGACGTCACCGCCCGCCTTTCGAGCACGTTCCATGCCTTCGGCCAACAGGTTGTGCATTTCCGGAGATCGTTCGATCAGCGTGACGTTCGCGCCCAGCGATGCCAGCAGGAAGGCATCCCGGCCGAGACCGGCGGTGGCATCCACCACGGCCGGGGTGTTGCCGCCCTTCATCCCGACAGCCTTGGGCAAGGCCTGGCCACGGCCACCGCCAAACCGAAACCGATGGCGCACCGCCCCACCCGTGAAATCACAGATCAGCTTGTTTGATCGGGCTGCTTTGTCTTTGCGTGGCATTCGGTTCCCTGGAGCCTGAGTAGGGCATAACCCGACGGAAAATGCTTCCGCATTTTCGTGTTCGGCGCACCTGCCCCGAGTAAGACCTGGCATGGGAAAATGGTGGGCACTGTAGGATTCGAACCTACGACCGTTCGATTAAAAGTCGAATGCTCTACCAACTGAGCTAAGTGCCCACACGGCACACGCGGCCATTGGAATTGGGCAGCGAGGTGCGGAATGCGTCTATTTAGAAACCGACACGCGCCGGGTCAATGCCCGACGCGCGTGTTTTCGGACTTGTTTGCCGACCCTTACTGCGCGTCGGCTGCGACCTGGACCTTGATCATCTTGTCCGGGTCCTGAACGGCGCCGCTCGACCCCTCGCCGCGCTTTATCGCGTCGACATGTTCCATGCCGTCGGTCACCTGTCCCCAGACGGTGTACTGGCCATCGAGGAACGAGGCGTCATCGAAGACGATGAAAAACTGGCTGTTGGCGCTGTTCGGGTTTTGCGCGCGGGCCATCGAGACAGCACCGCGGCCGTGATTGACGTCGGAGAACTCCGCCTCCAGGTCGGGGAGCTCGGAACCACCCGTGCCGGTGCCGGTCGGGTCGCCCGTCTGGGCCATGAAGCCGTCGATCACGCGGTGAAAGACAATGCCGTCATAGAAACCCGCGCGGGCGAGTTCCTTGATGCGCGCAACATGATTGGGGGCGACGTCGGGCAACAGCTCGATCGTGACGCGTCCGCCTTCGAGATCGATGTAGAGAGTATTTTCCAAGTCACGCTCCTGTGCACTTTTTTGAGCCTGGGCCGCATGGGGCACAAACCCGTCCGTTGTGAAAAAGCCGAACGCTGCAACCAGCGCGGCCAGAAAGATTCGACGTTTCATCATGGGTGTTTACTCGTTGACGGCCTGCAGGTCGAGCCGCCCGAAGCGTTCATTCACACGCCGGGCAACGGTGGGCGAAACGAAACTGGAGATATCACCGCCGAGTGCCGCGATCTCCTTGACCAGGCGAGAGGCGATGAACTGGTGTCGTTCCGAGGCCATCAAAAACAAAATCTCTATGTCAGCATTAAGGCGGGCGTTCATGCCGGCCATCTGGAATTCATAGTCGAAGTCCGAGACCGCGCGCAGGCCGCGCAGGATGCAGTCGGCATTCTCCGCTTCGGCAAACTGCATCAAAAGTGAATCGAAGGGCTTTACGTCGATTGTGCCAATCTTCGGGTCGTCGATCGAGGCAACCTCATCGCGCACCATCTCCACACGCTCGTCGAGCGAAAACAGAGGTCCCTTCCCGGCATTCACGGCAACGCCGATCACCAACCGGTCGAGCACCCGTGCGCCCCGCTTGATGATGTCCATATGCCCGTTCGTGGTCGGGTCAAAGGTGCCGGGGTAGACCCCGACGCGTTCAGTCTTCGCCATTTTCATCCTCGAGCGCCGTTTCGTCGCTGCCGGCTGCATCGTCGTTCTCCGACACTTCGCCGGTCTCTACGTCTGGCGTCTCGCTCTCCCGAGCCGTGCCGTTTTCGGCATCTTGTTCGGTATTTTCATCCGTCTCGTCTTCCTCATCATCGTCGCGCAAATGGGCGACAGTCACAACCCGTTCATCATCGGCGACACGGAACAATGTCACGCCGCGTGTGGAGCGACCGGCGATACGCACGTCGCCCACACCCGTGCGGATGAGCTGCCCCCCGTCCGTGACCATGACGAGCTGCGTTTCTTCCTCGACCGGGAACGAAGCGACGACTGCGTTATCCTTGACGTCGGACAAGGTGATGTTGACCACGCCCTGTCCGCCCCGGTTGGTGATCCGATATTCGTATGCCGAGGTCCGTTTGCCAAAGCCGTTGGCCGTCACCGAGAGGATGAACTGCTCCTGCGCGGCCAGCTCCGCGTAACGCTCGTCGGTAAGCACGAGCGCCTCGTTCGCCTCGCCGTCGTCTGTGTCGGCGGCGGGTGCGTCTGCAGTCACATCACTGTCGCCATCGGCCCGTTCCGCGCGGCTGCGCTTGAGGTAGGCCTCGCGCTCATCGACGGAGAATTCCGCGTGAGACAGGATCGACATCGAAATCACGTTATCGTCCGGGCCCAGGCGAATACCGCGAACGCCCGTCGAGTTGCGGCCGGCAAACACGCGTACGTCGGTTGCCTCGAAGCGGATCGACTTGGCCTTGGCGGTCGCCAGCAGAACGTGATCGGTATCCTCGCAAGGCTGCACGCCGACGAGTTGATCGCCCTCGTCGAGCTTCATGGCAATCTTGCCGTTGGATTTTACCTGGACGAAATCCGACAGGCGGTTGCGTCGCACATTGCCGCTTTCGGTCGCGAACATCACGAACAGATTCTCGGCCTCGGACTCGTCTTCCGGCAACGGCATCAGGGTCGTGATGGTCTCGTCTTCCTCGAGCGGCAGCACATTGACCAGCGCCTTGCCGCGGCCCTGGGGCGTGCCGACGGGCAGGTTGTAGACCTTCGTCTTGTAGACCATGCCACGTGACGAGAAGAACAACACCGGCGTGTGGGTGTTGAGCACGAAGACCGAGCTGATGAAGTCCTCATCGCGGGCCTTCATGCCTGCCCGGCCCTTGCCGCCGCGTTTCTGCTCCCGATAGGTCGAGAGCGGGACCCGCTGAATGTAGCCATTGTGGGTCACGGTCACGACCATGTCCTCACGCTGGATGAGTGCTTCGATATCCTGCTCGAACTCGCCCTCGATGATCTCGGTGCGTCGCGGGTCGGCGAATTCCTCGCGCATGGCCAGCAGTTCGTCGCGCAGGATCCCGTAGAGTTTCTCGCGGTCGTCGAGGATGGAGAGATATTCCTTGATCTGCTCGACCAGCTCCACGAGGTCGTTGGCGATCTTGTCGCGCTCGAGCCCGGTCAGGCGATGCAGGCGAAGTTCCAGAATCGCTTTCGCCTGCTCTTCGGACAGCTGGTAGTTGCCCTTCTCGTCCACCGCGCGCCCGGGTTCGTCGATCAACGTGATCAGCGGTCCGACGTCCTTCGCGGGCCACATCTTGCCGCAGAGCTGCTCGCGGGCTTCGTTTGCGTCCTTGGCCGCGCGGATCAGCTCGATCACCGGGTCCAGATTGGCCACGGCGACGGCCAGGCCGACCAACGTATGCGCGCGATCGCGCGCGCGGGCCAATTCATAGATCGTACGCCGGGTGATGACCTCCTCACGGAAGGCCACGAACGCGGCAATGATCTCCTTGACGTTGAGGAGCTCCGGCCGGCCGCCGTTCAACGCCAGCATGTTCACGCCGAACGAGGATTGCAGCTGGGTATAGCGGAACAGTTGATTGAGGATGACCTCGGGTTCGGCGTTGCGCTTCAGTTCGATGACGACCCGCACCCCGTCCCGATCGCTCTCGTCGCGCAGGTCGGAGATGCCCTCGATGATCTTTTCCTGGGCGACCTCGGCGATGCGCTCGATCATCCGGGACTTGTTCACCTGATAGGGTATCTCGGTGACGACGATGGCGTTGCGCCCGGCGCGAACCTCTTCAAAGGCTGTCTTGGCCCTGATCACGACCGACCCGCGGCCGGTGTGGAAGGCCGCACGGATGCCGCTGGTGCCCAGAATGATGCCTCCGGTCGGGAAATCCGGCCCGTGCATCACCTCGAGCATCTGATCGATGGTTGTTTCGGGGTTGTCGATATACAGGCAGCA
This sequence comes from Alphaproteobacteria bacterium, assembly GCA_965261975.1. Lineage (GTDB taxonomy): Bacteria > Pseudomonadota > Alphaproteobacteria > UBA6615 > UBA6615 > UBA8079. The sequence goes on along the minus strand of CBDHEC010000051.1, from coordinate 147,515 downwards.
GGCGTCGATCACCTCGCCCAGGTTATGGGGCGGAATGTTGGTCGCCATGCCCACGGCGATGCCGCCGGCGCCGTTGACAAGCAAATTCGGGTACTGAGCCGGCAGAACCACCGGTTCGTTGATGCTTTCATCGTAGTTCGGCTGGAAATCGACGGTATCCCGGTCGATATCCGCGATCAGCGAATGTGCGGCCTTCGACATGCGTGCTTCGGTGTAACGCATGGCCGCGGCCCGATCGCCGTCCATAGAGCCGAAATTGCCCTGGCCGTCGATCAGTTCCAGGCGCATGGAGAAATCCTGCGCCATACGCACCATGGCGTCGTAGATCGCGCTGTCGCCATGGGGGTGATATTTACCCATGACCTCGCCGACGATACGCGCCGACTTTCGATAGGGCCGGTTGTACTCGAAACCGGACTCTTTCATCGAGTACAGGATGCGCCTGTGCACCGGTTTCAGGCCGTCGCGCACATCGGGCAAGGCGCGCGATACGATCACGCTCATCGCGTAATCGAGGTACGAGGACTTCATCTCGTCCTCGATGGTCACCGGGGCGATATCAAAACCGTCCGGCGGAAGCCCTGCGGATTGGTCACTCATCGTTTTTTATCAACGCTGTACGGCGCGAAATTCAAGTGATTTCGAAGGTGCCGAATCGGGTGCATTTTCATCGTCAGAGACTACCCGAAACAGCGGATTCGGGCAAGGAAACGCGACCCGTGTCGCGATCGTGAAAATGCGCTGAATCAGGCGGTTTTCGGGGTGTCGAATGCCTGGACAAGCAAGGTCGCACCATCGGTGTCGGTCACCTCGATCTCGACACCTTTGTCGAGTGGCCCGTCAGCGCGCACCTGCCACCATGTGTCGTCGATCTGGACCCGCCCGCGGCCGTCACTGAGGGGCTCTGACAGGGTAATACGACGGCCCACATAGCTGCGCCCGCGGGTGTTCAGGTTCGGGTGATCGGTCTTGATCGGACGCTTGCGCAGCCAGCGTAGCCAAAACACCGTGCTGACCACGGCCAGGACCGCGAATAACAGCATCTGATAGCGCCAGTCTAAATCGGGGCGAACTAGCACTACGAACCCGAGCACAGCGGCGGATATGCCGGGCCAGAGCAACAGCGTGGAGGCGACAAAAACCTCAATCGAAATCAGCACGACGGCGAAGGCCCACCAGTGCCAGAACTCGATGTCCCAGAAGAACGCGACGTATTCGTCCATTCGAAATACTCCGGCTAGTCTGCGTCGCCACGCGGGGTCATGGGCACGGAACCGCCCCGTCCCGCGCCATTGGCACTGCCGGGGCCCACATCGTCGCCGCCAAACGCGGACTTGGCAATCTCGGCGATGCCGCCGAGGCTGCCGATGAAGTTTGACGCCTCGATCGGGAACAGCACGACGCGCTGGTTGGGGGCGGACGCCAACTGCCCGATCGCCTCGACGTATTTCTGGGCGACGAAGTAGTTGACCGCCTGCATGTCGCCGGCCGCGATGGCCGTCGAGACGGCCTCTGTGGCGCTCGCTTCGGCCTGTGCCTCGCGTTCGCGGGCCTCGGCGTCACGGTAGGCGGCTTCACGACGCCCTTCGGCTTCCAGGATTGTTGACTGTTTCAGGCCCTCGGCGCGCAGGATCGCGGCCTGTTTCTCGCCTTCCGCCGTCAGGACTTCCGCGCGTTTCTCGCGTTCCGCCTTCATCTGGCCGCCCATGGCCTCGACAAGGTCCACCGGTGGTGTGAGGTCCTTGATTTCGACCCGGGTCACCTTGATGCCCCAGGGGTTGGTGGCGGAATCAATGACCCGCAACAGGCGCTCGTTGATGTCGTCGCGCTTGGACAGCACGTCATCAAGGCTCATGGAACCGATCACGGTACGGATATTCGTCATCGACAGGTTCGTGATGGCGCGTTCGAGATCGTTGACCTCATAGGCGGCCCGGGCTGAATCCACGACCTGGTAGAACGCCACGCCATCGGCCGTAATCGTCGCGTTGTCGTAGGAAATCACGTCCTGGGACGGGATATCCAGCACGGTTTCGCGCAGGGACAGTTTGAAGCCGATCCGGTCGACGAAGGGAACGATCAGATGCAGGCCGGGTGAAAGTGTGCGGGTGTAGCGCCCAAACCGCTCCACGGTCCATTCCTGGGCCTGCGGCACCTGCTTGACACCGGACTTGATGATAACGGCCGCCAGGATGACGACCGCGATGACGAATGTGAGAAATCCGCTCGGTAGAAACGCTTCCATGAAATGCCCCTCAATCCTGCAAACTGAGATCTACGTTACGCCAGTATGTGGCACTTTTCCGGGCTTTTTCCACCTACACCAGTATGGCGGTACGATATATCGGATAGATTCCAAGGGGTTGGAATTCGAAATAAATACCGCGGAACTGTCGTCTAGAACGGAATTTCGTCGTCCAGATCGTCGCCGCCGCCCATGCCGCCACCGCCACCTGCGGCCATCGCAGGCTGCTGTTCGTGTGGCGGCGGTGCATCGTATCCGCCCCCACCCTGGCCGCCGCCACGGCTGTCGAGCATGACCATCTCACCACGAAAGCGCTGGAGGACAACTTCCGTCGTGTATTTCTCCTGGCCGGACTGATCTGTCCATTTGCGGGTCTGGAGCTGACCCTCCAGGAAAACCTTGGCACCCTTCTGGAGGTACCTCTCGGCGACCTCGACCAGTTTCTGGTCGAACATCACCACCCGATGCCACTCGGTCTTCTCCTGCATTTCGCCGGAATTACGGTCTTTCCAGCGTTCGGATGTGGCGACGGACAGGTTGCACACCTTGTCGCCCGACTGCATGGAGCGAACTTCCGGGTCACGACCCAGATTTCCGACGAGAATGACTTTGTTGACGCTGCCTGACATGGGGTGTGTCTCCTAGACTTGGGAATCGATCATCATGCGCCTCGAAAAGGCTGCGACTCGGGGCGCAAATCCACGCTCACACTGGCATGGGGCCCGTTGCCCCACAAGCGGTCTGGACGGTGACTTATCCCCATGATATTCATGTTTTGTTCTCATGTCAACCAACGCGTGTCCACTGGTCTTTTGATCCCCACCGCGCCATATTCGAAACCAGCTTCGGAACGGCTGAATTTGGTCCTGAACCCTCGCCCGTAAGGCACAAATGCAGAAGAAAATCGTTGTCCGCGGCGCCCGCGAACATAATTTGCGTAACGTCGATGTCTCCCTGCCGCGGGATTCCCTGGTGGTGATCACCGGGCTGTCGGGTTCGGGCAAGTCGTCCCTCGCCTTCGACACGATCTATGCCGAGGGCCAGCGCCGTTACGTGGAAAGCCTGTCGGCCTACGCGCGCCAGTTCCTGGAGTTAATGCAGAAGCCGGATGTGGACTCGATCGAGGGCCTGTCGCCGGCGATTTCCATCGAGCAGAAGACCACTAGCCGTAATCCGCGCTCGACCGTGGGCACCGTCACCGAGATCTACGACTATCTGCGTCTACTCTATGCCCGGGTCGGCATCCCCTACTCTCCCAAAACAGGACTGCCCATCGAGGCTCAGTCGGTGAGCCAGATGGTCGACCGCACGCTGGAGATGGACGAAGGCACGCGGCTTTATCTGCTCGCGCCCATCGTGCGCGGACGCAAGGGCGAATACCGCAAGGAACTCGCCAGCTTGCAGAAACGCGGGTTCCAGCGGGTGAAGATCGACGGCGAGATGTACGAGATCGCCGACGCCCCGTCGCTCGACAAGAATTTCAAGCACGATATCGCCGTGGTGGTGGACCGCATTGTGGTCCGTGAAGGCATCGAGACCCGTCTGGCGGATTCCATCGAGACCGGCCTGGAATTGGCCGATGGCCTCGTATTTGCCGAAAACGCCGACACCGGCGAACAGACAATCTTCTCGTCCAAATTCGCCTGCCCCGTGTCCGGCTTCACGATCGAGGAGATCGAGCCGCGGCTGTTCTCGTTCAACAACCCCTTCGGCGCTTGTCCGGCCTGTGATGGCCTCGGCACCAAGGTGGTGGTCGACCCTGATCTGGTCGTGCCCGATAAGACTAAGAGCCTGCGTGACGGGGCGATTGCGCCCTGGTCCAACTCATCCAGCCCCTACTACGCCCAGACCCTGGATGCGATTGCCCGCCACTACAAGGTCTCGGCGAGCGATGCCTGGTCGGAACTGCCCGACAAGGTGCAGAGCGCCGTGCTGTTCGGCTCGGGCAAGACCTCGATCACCATGAAATACGACGACGGGTTGCGCACCTACGAGACCAAGAAGCCCTTCGAGGGCGTGGTGATGAACCTGGAACGCCGCTACCGCGAGACCGAGAGCAGCTGGGCGCGCGAGGAGATCGGCAAGTACCAGGTGACATCCGTTTGCGAGACCTGCGAAGGGGCAAGGCTCAAGCCGGAGGCGCTGGCCGTGCGGATCAACGGCAAGCATGTGAGCGAGACGACGAAGATGTCTATCGCCGCGGCCGGCGAGTGGTTTCTGGACCTCGAGAATCACCTGACCACCAAACAACGCGAGATCGCCGACCGGATCCTGCGCGAAATCAACGAACGCCTGGGCTTCCTCAACGATGTCGGGCTCGAATATCTGACCCTCGACCGCAAGTCGGGCACCTTGTCCGGCGGCGAGAGCCAGCGCATCCGCCTCGCCTCCCAGATCGGCTCCGGCCTGACCGGGGTTCTCTACGTCCTCGACGAACCGTCGATCGGCCTGCATCAGCGCGACAATGCGCGCCTGCTCGAGACCCTCAAGCGCCTGCGCGATCTCGGCAACACCGTGGTCGTGGTCGAGCATGACGAGGATGCGATCCGCACGGCGGACTATCTGGTGGATATGGGCCCCGGCGCGGGCGTGCATGGCGGCGAAGTGGTCGCCCACGGCACGCCGAAGAAGGTCATGCAGCAGGTCAATAAGAGCCTGACCGCCAAATACCTGACCGGCATCGAGCAGGTCCCGGTCCCGGCCGAACGCCGGCCCGGCAAGAAGGGCCAGGTCCTGAAGGTCATCGGCGCGTCGTCGAACAACCTGCAGGACGTGACGGCGGAGATCCCGCTGGGGACGTTCACCTGCGTCACAGGCGTGTCCGGCTCGGGCAAGTCCACCCTGGTGCTGGATACGCTCTACAACGCCGCGGCGCGGCATATCTATGGCTCTCGCCCCGCCCCGGGGGCCCACACGGCCATCGAGGGCCTCGATCACCTGGACAAGGTCATCGACATCGACCAGTCGCCCATCGGCCGCACGCCGCGCTCCAACCCCGCGACCTATACCGGCGCCTTCACGCCGATCCGCGACTGGTTCACCGGCCTGCCCGAGGCCAAGGCGCGCGGCTACAAGCCCGGTCGCTTCTCGTTCAACGTCAAGGGCGGGCGCTGCGAGGCCTGCCAGGGCGACGGCGTCCTCAAGATCGAGATGCACTTCCTGCCGGATGTCTATGTCGAGTGCGACGTGTGCCACGGCAAACGCTACAACCGCGAGACCCTGGAAATCCTGTATCGCGACAAGTCCATCGCCGATGTGCTCGAGATGACGGTCGAGGAAGGCCGGGAGTTCTTCAAGGCGGTGCCGTCGATCCGCGACAAGCTCGAGACGTTGGAACGGGTGGGCCTCAGCTACATCCAGATTGGCCAGGCCGCCACCACCCTGTCGGGCGGCGAGGCCCAGCGGGTGAAGCTCGCCAAGGAGCTGTCACGCCGGGCCACGGGCAAGACCCTCTATATCCTCGACGAGCCGACAACCGGCCTGCACTATCACGATGTCCGCAAGCTGCTGGAGGTGCTCCAGGCGCTGGTGGATACGGGCAACACCGTGGTGGTGATCGAGCATAACCTGGAGGTCATCAAGACCGCCGACTGGATCATCGATCTGGGTCCCGAGGGCGGCGACAAGGGTGGCCAGATCGTCGCCACCGGCACGCCGGAAGACATCTGCGCGGTCGACCGCAGCTTCACGGGCGACTTCCTCGCCCCCTACCTGCCGTCACTGGCGAAGAAAACGAAGAAACGGGCGTGAGACGAGGGAGAGATTCGATGACGAGAAGATGGGTTGCGAAAATCGCAGCGACCGCTGGTTTGGCACTTTTTCTCGCGGGCTGCGCTGCCTCGTTCGAACATTCGATCAAGGAAGAAGGCAAATCGATCGTTCTTCTCTCGCTTCAGACGGTGGGGGACTACGATCCGGGCATCTGGCTCGCTCCTGCAAACAAACTTCACCGATTCTCCCCAATGTTCGATGAAGACGAGCAGCCCTTCAAAGGTAACCGCAAAGCATTCGATCTCTCGGACAATGATCAGACATTGTGGTTGGCCTTCGTCCTCGCACCGGGAACCTACTCGATCACCGGCTTTAGGGACCAAGTCGAAACCCGCGACGGAGCCGTTCTTTTTGGGCGCCCTCCTACACGGACCACGGACCTGTCGAAGGCCGGAGGCCCGCTGACTTACGAGGTAGGGTCGGGCGAGATTGTTTACATTGGCACATTCCGATCCGACGTTATGAGGCGAGAGGCCGACCCGATCGGCAGAAAATTTGTGGACGCGCGCAAGAGCTATCTTCTGCAGACGACCGAAGCGAAGCGCATGGTGGAAAATCTCTCGCTGCCGCCCGCGACCTTTAAGCAAGTGGATGTTTTTGCGGGGCGAGCAGAAGCACGTACACTTTACGAGCGAGCGATAACGACCATTCCGATCGACGAATGAGTCGATTTGGGGTGGGTGCGCAGACAACTTCGGCTTAGTGGGCGGTTGGCCCCTACCTGCCGTCACTGGCAAAGAAACGGGCGGATTTCGAGGGAATTGTTCGTGATCAACGGCGAACTGGCTCACGGTCAACAAGGTTAGGATAGTTCCATGAATATTCGGCTTTCTCCCCGCCTGCTCGTTCTCGGCGTTCTGTTGCTCGCCGCCTGTGCGCCAACGATCGACCACCAAGTTTCCAAGCAGGGAAAGTCGGTCGTCATTGCCAGCATTCAACTTCAGCCTGACTCTGAAAAATCGTTCCTGCAGGTTCCCGCCAGTAACGTCTATGGAATGTCGATCCGGATTGGCGGTAAGGACGAAGACGGTGGGAGTTCGGCCTACCATCTGGACAGAGACACGGACACCACATGGCTCGTCTTGGCTCTCGACCCCGGAACATACTTCCTGCGTTCCGTGATAGAGAATGCGGCTGATAAACAGATAAGTTTTGGGCGCGATACGAAAGTCACGAACTTCATTAAGGCGGTGCGCAAGTCCGAGAACGGCAAATCGACCGCTATTCTCGACGACCTGACGCCGACCTTTGTACTGAGAGAAGGTGAGACGCTCTATATCGGGTCTTTCCGTGCCGACTTAAAGATGAGGAACGGCGTTTTCGGGGCTCGTTGGATCGGAGATGCTGTAAAACGCTACAGCTTGGAATCTGCACGTGCTCGTGAGGCACTGACCAAATTTCGTTTTTCATCCGGGGAGTTCCGCGAAGTCGACATTTTTGCGGGTAAACCAGAAGCACTCAAAAAACTCGAGAAACCATCGACTTCACGCGCCGTTATCGAGTGATCCTGTGAGCTCGCGAGACGGAATTTATTCCGTAATCCGTAAACACTGAGTCCCCGGCTCGAGATACCCGCAGACTGACCTTCACTCAAACGTGCCGGTGCCGCACAACGCTTGGTCTCTTACAGCCTTGTCGTCGAGCCACACTGCTCGATATTCTATTTACTCAACATCAAACCCAAGGATTGAACCATGTCCGCATACATCGTCGTCGATGCCAACGTTCACGATCCCGAAGCCTTCAAGGCCTATGCCGAGAAAGTCGGCGCCACCCTGAAGGCCCATGGCGGCAAGCCGATCGCCAACAACGGCCCCGAAACCCTCGAGGGGGACTGGGCCCCGCAACGGGTCGTGATTCTCGAATTCGCCGACGAAGCGGCGGCGAAGGGCTGGTACAACTCGCCGGAATATCAGGAGATTATCCCGCTGCGTCAGCGCGCCGCGAATGACAGCCTGATTGTCCTGCCGGGGCTCTAGGAGGCCTTCATGACCGCCTACGCGATCTTCGATGCCGACATCCACGATACGTCATCAATGGACGAGTATCTGGAAAAGGTACCTGCGACACTCCAGCAGTATGGCGCGAAACTCCTGGCCGCCTCCTCGACCATCGACATGGTCGAGGGCGGCTGGGCGTCCAAGCGGATCGTGATCCTGGAGTTCGCGGACATGGACGCGGCACGCACCTGGTACAACTCGCCGGAGTATCAGGCCGTGTTGCCACTGCGTCTGAAGGCGGCGAACGACCGAGTGATCTTCGTCGACGGGATGTAGGCGCCCTACTCCGCCGCCTGCTTATCCCGAAACGCCGGCGCCACCTCGTTATTGAACCGGTCCATGGTGCGTAACGCCTGTTCCTGGCCGATCTCGCCCGTGCGCACGATGAAGCTCATCTCCGTGAAGCCCCAGTCGCGGTAGCGGGAAATCCGTTCGATCACCTGCTCGGGCGTGCCGATGCAGGTGCGCTCGCGGAACATGCGCGGCAGGTCGCCATCGGGCGCGAGGAAGTCGAAGACGCTTTCGTCGCCCGCATAGTCCTCGTTCCACTGGTCGCCCGAGAATAGCAGCCGGAACAGGTTGGCATGCTCCTGGACGGCGCGTTTCGCCTCGTCGATGGCCTGTTCCTCGGTGTCTGCGATGTGCAGGAAAACCGACATCATGGCCTCGTGGCTGCCCTCCGGATGTCCGGCGTCCTCGCGGGCTTCGAGATACCAGCCGAAACGTTCGTGGGCCTCCTCCGGCGTCATCGGGTACTGGTTCATCATGATCCTGAAGCCCTCGCGCCCGGCCCAGTCGAAGCTGTCGCGGGTGCGCGAGGCGCCGACCCAGATTGGCACTTCGTCCTGCAGGGGCAGCGGGTGGAGCCTCAGCTTCGGAAAACTGTAGTGATCGCCGTCATGGGCGAAGGTTTCCCCCGACCATGCCCGGCGGATGATTTCGAACCCCTCCTCGCGCATGCCGCTGACCGCATTGGGGTCGAGGTTGTGACCGGCGAACTCGTGGGGCAGATATCCGCGCCCGATGCCGAAATCGAGCCGCCCGCCCGACAGCTGGTCGACCACGGCATAGTCTTCCGCGATGTGCAGCGGGTTACGCAGCGGCGTGAGAGAGATCGCCGGGCCGAGACGAATGTTTTTTGTCTCGCGTGCCCAGGCCGAAAGCTGGACGGCCGGGTTCGGCGATGCGCCGCCGTAGTAGTGGAAATGATGCTCGGATATCCAGACCCGGTCCCAGCCGGTCTTGTCGGCCACGGCCACCAGTTCCGACATCTCGTTGTAAAAATCGGCCAGCGACGGCGCGACGCCCTCGCGAAAGCAGGGCAGCATGAACAATCCGAACTTCATGTGAATAGACCTGTGTTTGTGAGGTTCAGCTGCCGGCTTTTACCGCATCCCAATAGGTTTCGTTGAGGTCGAGGATCAGGCCATCATGGGCCTCGGCCAGGCATCCGCGGAGATTCTTGTCGCCGATCCGGGTCTGGCGATAACACCGGTTATAGGCTGTACGCGCCTTGTGGACGCCGGTTTTCGAGTGGCTGGGGACATGGCTCACGGCGGCATTGTCCCAGAGCCCGGCGCGGGCATCGGTGGCGGCGCGGCCATGGCGCGGTAACGCATCAATCATCCGCGCGAGGATCTGGCCCGCATGCATGGTGTCGGTGTTACGGTCGACAATGGCGGCGGCCGTGGCGCGCATCGGTCCCGAGCCGAGGGCGATATCCGCGTCCGTCAGCGGGTCGTCACTGTCGAAACTTGTCTTGCCGGGGATGAGTGTCAGCGGCGCTTCGACCTTCACCACGAGGGATGTCAGCCCATGCGCCAGTCGGACTGCGTCGGGAACATCGACGCGTACCGTGTGAAAGCCACGGGAGGCTGCGAATTTGACGACCTCGGCGGCCTGCAGGGAAACAGTCGAACCGTCGGCGCGAGTTCCGGTGACGGTGATCGCGTCGCTGTTGTGCGCGGTATAGGGATAGCCCGATGTGGGCGTTGCGCGCTGTTCATGGAGACAAATGGAAGAGAGTTCGGCCGTGCAGTTGCCGTTGGCGCAATGCAGGGGAACGGCCGAGGCGGTCTGCACCACCCCGAGCATCTGGGGCTCGGCCTGCGCCGAAGACGAAAATATGGAACCGGCAAGCAAGGGAATCGCAAATGCAGCGATCAGACCGAAATAACGCATCGGAGCCTCCTGTTCGTGGATTTCGGCCAAACCGTCGCACCGGGCCTGCGCCGCGTCAATTCACGAAGCGTTTGATGTACACAACGTGCAATTGCCTTCACCACCCGGGCTCGCTATGTCCTGATCCATGAGCAAGTCAGATATTTCCCCCGTACATGTGGTTGGTGGCGGTCTCGCGGGCAGCGAGGCGGCCTGGCAGCTCGCGCGCGCGCAGGTTCCCGTCATCCTGCACGAGATGCGCCCCGACCGGGCCACGGACGCCCATCAGACCGACAGCCTCGCCGAACTGGTCTGTTCGAACTCGTTTCGTTCCGATGATGCCGAGGGTAACGCGGTCGGCATCCTCCATGCAGAAATGCGCATACTCGGATCGCTGATCATGGCTGCGGCGGATGCGAACCGGGTGCCCGCCGGCAGCGCCCTTGCGGTCGACCGCGAAGGGTTTGCCGCACAGGTCACGACGGCGATCAAGGACCATCCGCTGATCGAGGTGGCGCGCGGCGAGGTCGCCGGCCTGCCGCCCGAGGACTGGGACAACGTCATCGTCGCGACGGGCCCCCTCACCTCACCGGACCTCAGCAAGGCGATCCTCGACCTGACCGGCGAGGAGAACCTGGCCTTCTTCGACGCGATCGCGCCGATCATTCATGCCGAGAGCATCGACATGGATATCGCCTGGTTCCAGTCCCGCTACGACAAGCCGGGCCCCGGCGGCACCGGCAAGGATTACATCAACTGCCCCATGAACGAGGCCCAGTTCGAGGGCTTCATCGACGCGTTGCTGGAGGCCGAAAAGGTCGACTTCCACGAATGGGAGAAGAACACGCCCTATTTCGAGGGTTGCCTGCCGATCGAAGTGATGGCCTCGCGGGGCCGGGACACCCTGCGGTTCGGGCCCATGAAGCCAGTTGGGCTGACGGACCCGAATACGGGCACCCGCGCCCACGCCGTCGTTCAGCTGCGCCAGGACAACGCGCTGGGCACGCTGTTCAACATGGTCGGCTTCCAGACCAAGCTGCGTTACGGCCCCCAACAGGAGATATTCCGGACCATTCCAGGGCTGGAGAATGCGGAGTTTGCCCGTCTCGGCGGCATCCACCGGAACACCTTCATGAACTCCCCACGCCTGCTCGACCGGTCCCTGCGCCTGAAGGCGCAGCCCCGCATGCGCTTCGCCGGTCAGGTGACGGGCGTCGAGGGTTACGTGGAGAGTGCGGCCATGGGCTTGCTGGCCGGACGTTTCGCCGCCGCCGAACGCCATGGAGAAGCCGTCACGCCGCCGCCCGAAACAACGGCGCATGGCGCGTTGCTGGCACATGTGACGGGCGGCGCCGACGATGAGACGTTCCAGCCGATGAATGTAAACTTCGGGCTGATCCCGCCGCTGGAAGATGGCGCGCTGGCCGATATCAAGCGCAAGGAACGCAAGAAGGAACGTCGCCGGCTGATGTCGCGCCGCGCGCTTTCGGACATCGCGGTCTGGTTCAGCGACACGCCGCTGGCGGCGGAGTAGCCATGCCCAATCCCGGCGACACCCCCGGCTCCTTCTGGGATCAACGCTACGAAGGCGATGACTATGTCTTCGGTCATGAGCCGAATGTCTGGATGGCCGAGAATGCGGCACTCCTGAAACCGAAGATGCGGGCGTTGGTGCCGGGTGACGGCGAAGGCCGTAACGGGGTGTGGTTGGCGCAGCACGGGCTTATCGTCACCGCGGTCGACGCCTCGGCTGTCGGGATCCGAAAGGCCAGAAAGCTCGCCGCGGAACGCGATGTCGATCTCGACATCCAGATGGCTGACTTGCGCGACTGGAACGCGCCTGAGGCCGCCTTTGATGTTGTCGTTTCGGCATTTCTTCACGTCGGGCCGGATGATCGCGCGGAAATACATCGCAAGCTTGCGGGCACACTCAAGCCAGGCGGCCTCTTGCTTCTCGAGGGCTTTACGCCCGATCATCTGGGCCGGGGCAAAGGGGGACCGAAGGATACGCGAATGATGTTCACCGAAGACCGGCTACGAGACGACTTCGCAGGCCTGCTCGATTTCGAACATCTCGAAGCGCTCGAGACAGAGCTGCCAGCGAGCGAGCGCCACGGCGGCCCGGCGAGCGTGATCCGCCTGCGCGCCCGGAGGAAGAGCGAATGAGCGTCAATGCCCCGTTTGCAATGAAGGGCCTCGATCATGTCGTCATCCGATGTGTCGATCTGGCGGCGATGAAGCATTTCTACTGCGATGTGCTGGGCGGGACGATGCAGGAGGAAGACACCGACATCGGCCTCTATCAGGTGCGTATCGGCGATCACATCGTCGACCTGATGCCCGTCAATGAACCTTCCGGACTAAAAGGTGGACCCGCGCCTAGCAAGGACGGACATAACATGGATCACTTCGCGATCCAGGTGGAGCCCTATGACGACGATGCGATCCGCGCCTACCTTTCTGGCTGCGGTGTGGATCTGGGAGCCACCATCATTCGCGGCGGCGCGGAAGGCGAAGGTCCGGGCATTCACATCAAGGACCCCGAAGGCAACACGGTCGAACTGAAGGGACCGCCTGACCCGGCGTATGATTGATCATGACAACGCCCCCGTTTGAAATGGAAGGCCTGGATCATCTGGTGATCCGCTGCGTCGATCTCGACGCCATGCAGCATTTCTATTGCGACCTGCTGGGTTGCACGGTTGACCGGCACAACAAGGAGTTCGACCTGCTGCAACTGCGTGCCGGTCGCCAGCTGATCGACCTGGTGACGGTCGACGGCGTGTTGGGCAGCAAGGGCGGTGCGGCACCGGGCGCGGAAGGCCGAAACCTAGATCACTTCGCCATCCGCATCGACCGGTTCGACGATGCCGCGCTGCATGCCTATATCGCGGAGCATAATATCGAGATCGTCGAGGAAGGCCCGCGTTACGGGGCCGACGGCACCGGGCCCAGCGTCTACCTGAAAGACCCCGAGGGCAATATCGTCGAACTCAAAGGTCCGCCGACCGATTAATAGCGTCCCATCCAGGCTTGCAAAGTCAATCGCAGGAGTGGCGCCGGGCGTGCCGCCGGAATCGCGAACGGATCGTGCCCGACTTTCCGGATCACAGCGATATGCCTGTCGGCGAGACCAGCCAACATCAATCCCCGTCGCGCCGATTTGGGAATTCCCCCGGACTGCGCACGGGCCTCACGCAGCAGTTCGTCTGCGCGCGAGACCATGGTTTCGATGGCCTGGTTCAGACCCGGTGACGGCTTTAGGTCGAACAGCCGGCGGCGCTCGACCTCATATTCGCTGAGCAGATCTTCGGGGATATAGAGGCGTTGGGTCTGGGCGTGGAACCCGACCGCGCGCGCCAGGCCAATGATCGCCCAGGCGGTGCCGACAAGCCGAGCGGTGTCGATGGCGGTATGGTTGCCACCGTCGAGACAGTGCATGACGAGTGCCGACAGACCGCCGGATGTCTCGCATGCATAGGCTTCAAGTGCTGCGAGGTCGCGTGGCGGGGCGTCTTCCAGGTCCGCTTCACGGGCATCGATCAGGGCTTCCAGGTGATCGCGCTGCAGCTTGTGGACCTGGATCGAGTTTTGCAGCGCCTCGACCACCGGGTGTTCACGTGGTGAGCCCGCATACAGCCCCTCAATCGTCTCGCGCCACCATTGCAGGCGAATTTGACCGAGCAACGGTTCGCTGACGATTTCACGGGTGCGGGCGATCTCGAGACTGAAGGCATATAGCGACAGGGCTGCCTTGCGGCGATCTGGCGGCAAAAACAGCGCCGTCAGGTAGCGGTCATGATCATGCCGACGCACTTCATCCAGACAATATTGATCGCTCGCCGTGAGGTTCATGGGTACCCTCGCCCGCGCTGATTGGGCGTTTCGTGTCTCGCGTAGGATCGACGCGTTGAATTTGCTATAGTCCGATTCGGGTTCTTGCACAGGGGGATACTATGAAAAACCCATTGGAATCACTGCATATGACTGTCGTGCTGGGGGTCGTGATGACCGTCATCATGGTGCTCGTGGCACAAGCGATCGCCAGCTAGGCGCGGAAGGGAGATAGAAAAATGGAATTTGATCCTTTCCTCTTACATCTAATCCGTGTGTTGCACGTCATCAGCGGCGTCATGTGGATTGGTCTTCTTTGGTACCTGAACTTTGTCCAGGTGCCGACAATGCCGAAAATTCCCGACGAGATGAAACCGGCCATCGGCAAGCATATTGCTCCGGCGGTCCTGTTCTGGTTTCGCTGGGGTGCGGCATCGACAGTTCTGTTCGGCCTCATCCTCGCATGGATGCAGGGTACGCTCGGCAGCTGGCTCGCCATCGGTTTGACCGACGGCAGCTTTGTCAGCGCAATGATCGGAATTGCGATGTGGTTCGGCCTCATCATGGCCTTCAATGTCTGGTTCGTGATCTGGCCAAATCAGAAAATCGCGCTGGGCATCGTGGACGCACCGGCCGAAGCCAAACCGGCGTCGGCACGGCGGGCCATGCTGTTCTCACGCACCAACACCTTGCTTTCGATTCCCATGCTCTACGGCATGGTGGCGGCACAAAACTCGCCATTCTGATCGAGTAAAGGCAGTAAGTGATTGCGGGGCCCTTCGGGGCCCCGTTTTCATTGGGGAAGCGCGATCAGCGCCGCCGCCACTCTGCGGTCTTCCGACAACAGCAGGTTGAATGTCCGTGCTGCGGCCCCTGTGTCCATCGGTTCGATGACGATCCCTGCGGCACGCAGCGGCGCGCGCAGGGCCTGGCTCACCAACTCCATTCTGGGCCCGCACCCGAGCAACAGAAGTTCGATCCCCGACGACGCGTCTGATTCAGCCAGGACCGGTGCGAGCGCGTCGGCGTCGATGTCTGCAAATGTGGAGACGGACCAGTCCACGGTCCGTTCGGGGAATACAAGGACCGAGTTTTGGTAGGTCAGTCCGGAAATTTGAAACTTGCCCGCCCCGTAACGCTCGACAACCTGGTGAACGGCGGCGTCTGTTGTTGGATCGGCGGGCATATTACTTGTCCGACGGCGCGTCCGGTATGTCGTCCGTGGCGGCGTCGCCCTCATCACTTTCGTCCGTGCCTGCCGACAGGCTTTCGCGACTCAATTTCAAACCGAGCAGCACCGGCACCGCAATAAACACCGAAGAATAAGTGCCGATGACCACGCCCCAGATCATCGCATAGGCGAAGTCGCGAATGATCGTGCCGCCGAAGATGGCGAGCGCAACCAGGGCGATCAACGTGGTGACACTCGTCATGAAGGTTCGAGACAGGGTCCGGTTCACCGCCATGTTGAGAACAGCGGGCATGTCCAGCTTCTTGTAGCGACGCAGTTCCTCGCGCACACGGTCGTAGATCACGACGGTATCGTTGATCGAATAACCCGCGATGGTCAGGATGGCGGCGACGGTCGCCAGGTTGAATTCAAGCTGGGTAATCGCGAACAGCCCGATCGTGGTGAGCACATCATGGGTCAGCGCAAAGACAGCCCCGATCCCGAATTGCCATTCGAAACGGAACCAGATGTAGATCAGGATCGCACCGATCGCGAGAAGGACAGCCCAGATGGCCGAACTGATCAGTTCGGCGCCGACGGTGGGGCCGACAAACTCGGTCCGCCGATACTCCGTGACCTGGCCGCCGAGCGCGTCCTTGATAATGTTAATGGCCTGAATCTGCTCAGCTTCCGAACCGTCCTGCTGCTGGACCCGGATCAGCACGTCATCGGGGGCGCCGAATTCCTGGACTTGTACTTCGCCGAGCCCGAGGCCACCGACCGTGGCGCGCAATTGGGCGACATTCGCCGGCCCCTCGGTCTTGATCTCGATCAGGATGCCGCCGCGGAAATCGATACCGAAATTCAGGCCCTGAGTCAGGAACGCGCCCACCGACAGGATGATCAGCAGGGCCGACAGCGGGTACGCCAGCCGGCGCCGGCTAACGAAATCGAAACTGGTATTTGCGGGAACGATGCTCAGGCGCACGATATTTCCCCTAGATCGGCAGGGTTTGCGGCCGCCGGCGACGAAGCCAGACGACGATGAAAAGGCGGGTCAGCATCATGGCCGTGAACATTGACGTGATGATCCCGATGGACAGCGTCACCGCGAAGCCCTTGATCGGCCCAGTACCGAACTGAAACAGCAGTATGGCCGCGATGAGGGTCGTGAGGTTCGAATCGATGATTGTTGTCAGGGCTCGCCGGTAGCCCGCATCGATCGCTGATATTGGCGTTCGCCCGTTTCGAACTTCCTCCTTGATCCGTTCAAGGATGAGCACGTTCGCGTCGACAGCCATACCGATGGTCAACACGATACCTGCGATACCCGGGAGCGTCAGGGTCGCCTGCAACACAGAGAGCAGCGCCACAATGAGAGACAGATTGAACAGCAACGCGATGGACGCCATCAGGCCGAACAGTCCGTAACTCACGACGATGAACACGACCACAGCCACCAAACCGATGACGCTGGCAATTTTGCCGGCCTCGATCGAATCCGCGCCGAGGCCCGGGCCAACCGTGCGCTCCTCGAGCACCGTGAGCGGCGCCGGCAAGGCACCCGCCCGAAGTACGAGTGCCAGATCGTTGACCTGCTGCACGGTAAATCGGCCGGTGATGATGCCGCTGCCGCCGAGGATCGCCGTTTGAATGCGAGGTGCGCTGACAACCTCGCGGTCCAGCACGATGGCGAGACGGTTGCCGACATTCTCTGCTGTCAGTTCACCGAAGCGGCGCCCGCCCGAAGCGTCGAACCGGAACGAAACAATCGGCTGGCCGTCCTGAAATGTCGGTTGTGCGTCTACCAACCTGTCACCCGCGACCTCGACGGTGCGACGAACGACATAGGGTATCCGCCCCTCTTCCTCGGGACTGTAGAGAAGCATCGATCCAGCCGGCAAATCGCCGTTCTCCGCCTCCTGGATGGAAACCGACTCATCCAGCATATGGAAGTTCAGCTTTGCAGTCTGACCAAGCAGACGCTTGATCCGCTCCGGATCCTTGATACCCGGAAGCTGGACCAGAATTCGGTCCTGGCCCTGTTGCTGGATCACGGGCTCCGCCACACCGGTTTCATCCACCCGGCGTCGCACGATCTCGATGGACTGTTCAACCGCGCTTTGACGTCGCGCCGCCTCGGCGTCTTCCGTCATCACGAGGCGAAAGCGCACACCGTCTTCCACCTCGAGATCGAACCCCTCTTCGAGGTTGCTCAGGCGGTCGCTCGCATTCTCGCTGTCCGCGGCGTCACGCAGAGTGAAGGCGATCGCCTTGCCCTCCACGCGGAGCCCCGAATAACCGATCCGCGACCCACGCTGGCGCAGTTCACGACGCACCGACGATTCAACGGCTTCGAGGGTTTCGCGAATGGCCGTATCGACCCCCACCGAAAGCAACAACGAGGAGCCGCCCTGAAGATCGAGCCCCAGGTTCATGCGGTTGCTCGGCAGCACCCCGAATGACTCAGACGTCTCGACCGTTTCTTCCCCCTGAGGAAAGAAGTTCGGCGATGCGTAGATGAGGCCGAGCAGCGCTATCACAACCGTCGTGACAATCGCCCAACGCGGATAATTGACCATCCTGGCGGGTCCTTCCCGTTAGATAACAGGCAACAGGTTACTTGCGGCCGCCGAAGAGACCGCCAAGAAGCCCGCCACCGGACTGCCCGTCATTGGCAGCCGGGCCCACGACTGTCGGCCCGCCCTTGCCCGGCGTCTGCCCGCCACCGGATGCCGGTGCCGAGGTGAAGACATCGGAGATCGTCCCGCGAAGGATATCGACCCTCACGCCATCGGAAATCTCGACGGTAACCTCGTCGGTCTCTTCCTTCACCTTGGTCACGGTGCCGATAATGCCGCCGCCGGTCAGCACGCGGTCACCGCGTTTGACCTGGCCGAGCATGGCCCGGTGTTGTTTCATCTTCTTTTGCTGCGGACGGATCAGCAGGAAATAGAAAACCACGAAGATCAGGATGATCGGCAGGAACGATGTGAACGCATCGCCTCCACCCACCCCCTGTGCATAGGCCGGCGTAATGAACATGTCCCCTCCAGGGCGCTTATCTCGAAGTCGCCGGATGATAGCGACGCGGGATCGAATTGCAATGAAGGCTTGCAGCAAAATGCATTGAAATCGCGGCACAATGCGGGTTCTCGGCGATGAAAACCAAAAATGTGATCTCCGTTGACCGGGAACCTGTCCGGGCTTAGGTTCCGCCCGCCTTTCGTGCCCAGCCATTTGGGCTCAAACCTATGGAACGAATTCCCATGGAAGATCAGGATTTGGGGCCGCTACTGGCCCGTATCGCCGACGCGCTGGACCGCATCGCGCCGCAAACGGAAACAACGACAGATCTGTCGGCCGCCGACGCCTATATCTGGCACGCAGACGGCCCGGATGCCGGCCATCTTGAGGCGGTTCCGGCGGTCAACCGGGTGCCATTGGGCCTCCTGAAGGGTATCGATGACCAGGCGGACACCTTGATCGAGAACACCCGGCGTTTCGCCAATGGCCTGCCCGCCAACAACGCCTTGCTTTGGGGCGCGCGCGGTACTGGCAAGTCGAGCCTCGTGAAGGCCGCCCATGCGGAAATCAATCAGGAGGCCGAAAACGGACTGCTCCTAGTGGAAATCCATCGCGAGGACATCCAGTCCCTGCCCGCGCTTTTGACGACGCTCCGCGACAGCGGGCGTCAGGCAATTATCTTTTGTGACGATCTCAGCTTCGATAACTCCGACAGCAGCTACAAGTCGCTCAAGGCCGTGCTCGAAGGCGGCATTGAAGGCCGGCCGGATAACGTTGTCTTCTACGCCACATCGAACCGCCGGCACCTCCTGCCCCGCGACATGATGGAAAATGAGCGTTCAACCGCGATCAACCCGTCCGAAGCCGTTGAAGAGAAAGTCTCCCTGTCGGACCGTTTCGGGCTCTGGCTCGGGTTTCACAACATCAACCAGGACACCTTCTTCGCCATGGTGCTGGCCTATTGCGATCATTTCGAGCTCGATATCGCGCCGGATCAGCTGCGCGCCGAGGCCAAGGAATGGTCGGTTACACGCGGATCACGCTCGGGTCGTGTTGCGTGGCAATTTGTGCAGGAAGTCGCCGGCCGGTTGGGCAAGCCGATCGATCTGCGCGACTAGCCGGCCTCAGCTCGGCAGGAACTGTCCGGGGTCCACGGCCTTGGTGCCGCGCCGAACCTCGAAATGTAGTTGGGGGTTATCGACGCCGCCGGTCTTTCCGACCTTTGCGATGACCTGGCCGCGGGTGACCACGTCACCGCGGGCCACCAGTAGTGAATCCGCGTGGGCATAGGCGGTAATCAGGCCCCCATCATGCTTGATCAGCAGAAGGTTGCCGAAGCCCCGAATTTCTTTCCCGGCATAAGCAACGACGCCGTTCTCGGCCGCCCGGACCGGGGCGCCCCTCGGGGCCGCGATATTGAGGCCGTCATTATGCCGCCCATCGCTCTTCGACCCGAACGACGAGACGACCCGGCCCTCCACCGGCCAGACGAAACCGTCACCCGCACGTGCCGGCGGGCGCGGGACGGACACGACCTGGCGCGGTGCTGCCGGTTTAGCCACCGGGCCCGCAGACGAGCCCGTCGCCGGCCTTGGCGCCGGTTTGCTGCCGGTTGTGCTTCCGGCCAACGTCGTGGATGTACCGGCTACTTGCGTTTCCGGCGCCGCGTTGGCGGGCAACTGCAGGCGTTGGCCAACATGTATCGTATAGGGCGACGGGATGTTGTTCAGCCGGACGATGGTCGTCATGTCGACGCCGAACCGGCGGGAAATGGCATAGACGGAATCACCGCGCCGGACTGTGTATGTGCGGCTGCTCGGGAGGCGTAGTGCCTGTCCCGGCACGAGCAAATATGGCGGGCGAAGCCTGTTCCAGTCGATCAGGGCCCGGGTCGAGACTCCGTTTCGCTGGGCCACGCCATAGACCGTATCACCGCGCTGCACGACATAGGCGCCGGACGGCACGGCGGGCTTGTTGTCGCTCCGGTAGCTCCTGTCGATGACCTCCGCCCTGCCACCCGGGCCCGCGCATGCGGCCAGTGCGCCGGCTGCGAGGACCAGCCAGGTAATTGAGCGCAATCGGGTGGTACGCAGGGCTGCTGTCGCCATGCTCAGGCCTCCGCGGCCTCGGCGACCCCCGGCAACAACGGCACGAAACGCACATCCATCAACGCCTCGCTTTCCACGGTCGTCTCTGTGCGCCGATAGCGCACGAGCTGTTGGACCCGGCTCTGCCCACCGACCGGCATGATCATGATTCCGCCGACCTTTAGTTGGTCGAGCAGTTGCTGCGGCGGCGCGTCACCGGCCGCCGTGACGCTGATCCGATCGAACGGAGCCTGTTCGGGCCAACCCTTCATCCCATCCCCTGCCACAGTGACAACGTTGCTCAGGCCGAGCGCCTCGAACTTGGCCTGCGCTTCGACCAGAAGCGGTCTGTGACGCTCGATCGTGTACACCCGGCGACACAAATGGGACAAAATTGCGGCGTGATAGCCCGAGCCGGTGCCAACTTCGAGAAGCTTTTCGCGGTTTCCGAGTTCCAGCCCCTGGATCATCGTTGCCACGACGAGCGGTTGGCTCAGGGTCTGGCCATACCCGATGGGCAACGCTGTATCTTCATAGGCCCGGTCCTGAAACGCGTCGGGCACGAACATTTCGCGCGGTAAACTCTCAATCGCAGACAACGCCTTCGTATCGGTGATACCGGCGCTACGAAGCGCGAGGATCAGGCGCGCGCGATGCGCGGGCGTGCTCATCGCTTCCGGTATCCCTTGAACGCTTCGGCGAGTGGCTTCATGGCCCGCTTGTTCGTGAAATTCAGGTCGACCGGTGTTACGGAGATCCGCTTTCCCTCAACCGCAGCAAGGTCGGTACCTTTCTTGCCCTTTGCATGGGTCGGCAACGCACCGACCCAGAAATACCGTCCACCGCGCGGGTGGCGGCTTTCCACGAGGGAATCTCCCATGGGGCGTGTGCCCTGTTCGGTGATTTCGACACCCGCGACTTCCTCGGGCAGGCAATCGGGAAAGTTGATGTTGATGAAGGTCCGGTCCGGCCAGCCCGTGCGCAGCAGTTTTCGGATAACCCCCGGCGCGTGCTGCTCGGCGGTCGACCAGTGTGTGAAGCTGCGGTCAAAGTCTGTCTGCTGGCTGAGCGCAATGGCCGGCACACCAAGAATCGTCGCCTCCATCGCGGCGGCGCAGGTGCCCGAATAGGTAATGAACTCGCCCATGTTGCTGCCGCGATTGATCCCCGACAGGACGAGGTCTGGCTTGCGGTCCTTGAGGGCCTGGTGAATGCCGACCAGAACGCTGTCCGTCGGGGTTCCCTCGACGGCATAGCGTCGGGTCGCGAGGCGCCGAAGCCAGATCGGATACCGCAGCGTGAGTGAATGTCCCGCGCCGCTTTGTTCCTCCAGCGGTGCACATATCCAAACATCGTCGGTGAGTTCGCGCGCGATGCGGTGCAGCACCTTGATGCCTGGCGCGCGCACGCCGTCATCGTTGGAAATCAGGATACGAAGCTTGTCGGTCCGTTTGGGAAACTCATACATCGTCGCGGATCACTTCCAGCCCGGCCATGTATGGCCGCAGCGCTTCCGGGACCGTCACTGAACCGTCCTCATTCTGATAGTTCTCAAGGATGGCAATCAGAGCGCGACCGACCGCGACCCCCGAACCATTGAGGGTGTGGACATGCTCTGGGCCCTGCCCGTCGCCCGCCGGGCGGTATCGCGCATTCATGCGGCGCGCCTGGAAGCTCCGGGTATTGGAGCAGCTCGAAATCTCGCGGTAGGTGGCCTGCCCCGGCATCCAGACTTCGATGTCGTGAGTCTTCGCCGCACCGAACCCGGTATCGCCGCTGCACAAGATGACAAGGCGGTACGGCAACCCGAGCCGTTTCAGGACTTCTTCGGCGCAACCAGTCATGCGGTCGAGCTCGGCGTCGGATTCATCCGGCGCGACAACGGAGACAAGCTCCACCTTGTAGAACTGATGCTGGCGAAGCATGCCGCGCGTGTCCCGCCCCGCGGCCCCCGCTTCGGCCCGGAAACATGAGGTGTGTGCCGTCACCCGAACCGGCAGCTCCGCGGCGTCGAGAATCTTGCCCGCAACCATGTTGGTCAGCGGCACTTCGGCTGTCGGGATCAGCCAGCGGCCGTCTTCGGTCCGGAAGAGATCGTCGGCGAACTTCGGCAACTGGCCTGTGCCAAACAGCACGTCATCGCGGACCAGGAGCGGCGGGCTGATTTCGGTATAGCCATATTCTTCGGTGTGGATGTCGAGCATGAAGTCCGCGAGCGCACGCTCCATGCGGGCGAGCGCTCCCTTCAGGATGACAAACCGCGACCCGGACAATTCCGCCGCCGTTTCGAAATCCATCAGGCCCAACGCCTCGCCGATATCGAAATGCTCTTTCGCCTCGAATTCAAACGCCGGAATATCTCCGACGACGCGCACTTCGCGGTTGTCGTCCTCGTCCGCGCCGTCGGGGACATCGTCATCGAGGATGTTCGGAATGCCCGACAGCAGGTCGTTCAGGGCGTCAGAGGCCTCTTTCTCTTCGGTCTCGACGACATCCATCTGCCCCTTGATGTCTCCGACCTCGGCCTTGAGTTGTTCGGCCTCGTCCTTGCGGCCGTCCTGCATCGCCGCGCCGATTTGCTTCGAGGCCGCGTTGCGGCGTTCCTGCATCTCCTGCAGTCGCGTTTGTGCGTCGCGTCGTTGCGCGTCGAGGTCGAGCAACTGTGCCGACAAGGGTTCGTCACCGCGCCGGACAAGGCTGCGGTCGAACGCGTCGGGATGCTCACGAATCCATCTGAGATCAAGCATGGGAAATCCGCCGGACTAAGGTCGCGTCCTTATAGGGACTCGGGGCGAATCGCGTCCAGTTCTGCGGACTTAGCTGTTTGCCTCATTCTCCGCCGCGTCCTCGTCCTTCCGTCTTCCGATCAGGACGGCGCAGTAGATGGAGACCTCATAGAGCACGATGATCGGGATCGCGAGCGCGAGCTGACTGAGGGGGTCCGGCGGCGTCAGTATGGCTGCCGCCACGAAGGCGACGACGATCGCATAGCGGCGTTTCTTCTTGAGCCCGTCGGCGGTGACGATGCCCACCTTGGCCAGCAGCGACAGGACAACCGGCAATTCGAAACTGATCCCGAATGCAAAGATCAGCCGCATCACCAACGACAAGTATTCATTGACCTTGGGCTCCAACTGAATCGGGAGCCCCCCGGAACCGGCAGCCAGTTGTTCGAAGCTCGTGAAGAACTGCCACGCGACCGGCATCACGATGTAATAGACAAACGCGCCGCCACCGAAGAACAGGAACGGGGTCGCGATCAGGAAGGGCAGGAATGCACCCTTCTCGTTCTTGTAGAGCCCCGGCGCGACGAACATGTAAATTTGCGCGGCGAAAATCGGGAACGAGAGGAAGGCCGCGGAGAAGAAGGCGACCTTGATATTGGTGAAAAATTTCTCGTGCAGGGCGGTGTAGATCAGGCGCCGATCACCGCCGCTCCAGACCGATGCCAGCGGCTCGACCAGAAAATTGAAAAACGTGTCGGAAAAGTAGAAGCAGACAAGAAACACCAAAACGAACGCGAGCGCTGCATACATCAACCGACGACGCAATTCGGTCAGATGTTCGATCAGCGACATTTTCCGGTCGTCGGGCCCGGCCCCGGAATCATCTTCCGCAGCTGTTTCTTCCGGCTCTTGCGTATCGGAGGTCATGCGTTGTCGCCGCTCTTGACGGGTTTCGTCTCGTCGACCTTCGGTTTCTCGGATCCAGGATCTGGTACCTCTTCCAACGGTCCTTCTGCTTTCACCCCATCGGCGCTGTCTGCCGGGGTTGTGTCGAACGGGCCCGCAGCATCGCCATGCGGTGGTACGTTATCTTCAGGCGGCGAATAGGTGTTGTTGTTATCGAGAATGCTGTTGCCGGCGGGAAGGTCGGGGTCATCATCAAGACCGAGCAGGTCCGAATCCGAATCCGCGATGTTCTTCAGCGCTTCGCCGGGATCATAGAAATCGATGTCGTCCATCTGACGTTTGACGTCGTCGAGACCGGATTCACGAGCGATATCGTCGAGGCCGCTCTGGAACTCACGCGCCGCACCACGCAGCTTTCGCACGACCATCATGACCGTGCGTATCGCATTCGGCAGCTCTTTGGGGCCGATCACTATCAGGGCGATGACCATCACCAGCAACAGCTCTGGCCAACCGATATCAAACATGATCGCGGGGTCCGTTCAGGGCCAAACTTGCGTCAGGCCTTCGAATGCAGGCCGAACTAGCTCTTGGCCGTTTCGTCTTCGCGTGAGGCCGATGTGGCCGTCGTCGACGTGGTGTCTTCCTCGATCTTGGTCGATTCAGCATTCGCACCCTCGTCCTTCATATTGCTTTTGAAGGACTTAATGCCTTTGGCGACGTCGCCCATAAGGCTGGGAATCTTGCCGCGTCCGCCGAAAAGGACCAGCACAACCACGAGGACAATGAGCCAATGCCAGATTGAAAACGTGCCCATGTACAAGCGCTCCAGTGTGTAGCTTCGAGCCCCGAATGCCAGGGGCCAATCGGCGGGACTATCGCAGAAAGGGATTTTACCCGCAATGGTGCCTCACGCCCAATTGCTCCCTACCGCATTGGGTTCGCAGCGTTATTCGACCCGGGCATTCGCCAGGTCTGGTGCGGCAAAAACATAGGTCTGGGCATCGTCGCGGCGAACCGAGACCGTCGAACCGGTGTCGGGCAGCATTCGACCGGACATATGAATGCGCACATTCGTGGCCGCGGTATCGGCCAGGCAAACGTCAACCAGGCTGCTGCGGCCCAGAAAACGGGCAGCAATGACGGTGCCGGTGACACCCTCCGTGGGTTCTGATGAGCCGACGACAGAGATATTCAACGCCTCCGGCCGTATCAGAACCTCGACATCCTGGCCTTCACCATGTCCGTTGGTCGGAACGGAACCAAGCGGGATCTGGACCTGCCCTGACGCGACCTGCCCCGTGAACCGGTTTACGTCGCCGAAAAACGCGGCAACAAACGCATTCTCCGGTTCGAGATAGATTTCATCAGGGCTGCCGATTTGCCGGAGTTTGCCTCGATCCATGACGGCAATCCGGTCCGCGAGATACATCGCCTCCTCGGGATCATGGGTCACCATCAACGTTGCGATGCCGGCATCCCTCAATATTTCGGCGGCCTGATCACGGACCAGATGGCGCAGCGAGGTGTCCAGGCCCGAAAACGGCTCGTCGAGCAGAACGATGCGGGGTCGGGGTGCAAGTGCCCGCGCGAGCGCCACACGTTGCTGCTGACCGCCCGACAATTGGTGCGGATAGATCGAAGCGTAACCAGACATGCCAGTTCGTTCGAGCGCATGCGCTACATGTTCATCGCGCGCGGCGGATGAGAGGTGCTTGAGCCCGAACGCGATATTTCCGCGGACCGTCAAGTGTGGAAATAGTGCGTAATCCTGGAACACGAGGCCAACATTGCGGTCTTCCGGCGGCACCGATGCACGGCCGTCGGCCATGACCTCGCCGCCGATCAGAACACGCCCCTGTTGCAACGGCTCCAGGCCCGCGGCCACACGCAGCAATGTGGTCTTGCCACAACCAGACGGGCCGACCAGGCAAACGACTTCACCTGCACCGACCGTCAGGCTGCAATCATCGACCGCCACCGTGGTATCGAACCGGTGCGTTACATGCTCAAGGGCAAGGTCGTTAAGTTCGCGCGCCATATTCCTGCTTGGGGTATCGGTCCTGTGGACCGGTCTCGCAAAATTTGGCGGAGCCTATTGAAAACGGTTTTCAGCCGCAACCGAGTGGGCCTCGATTAGCTTCAGGTGCCGGTTTCGTCCTCACGGATGTCTTCGTCTTCTGCAGGCGCCTCGAACTCGGTTTCGGCGTCGTCTTCCACGTCCAGGGGTTCATCCATCTCGGTTTCGGATTCATCCTGGCCTGTCATGGAATCGAACGGCAGTTCATCGGTTTGCGCCGATGAAGCGTAAATGCTGACCGCGGGGCGGGAATCGATCAACCCGGCCGATTTCAGTTCCTGGATTCCCGGCAACTCCTTCAAGCTTTCGAGACCGAAATGGGAAAGGAAAGTCTCGGTGGTGACCCAGGTCAGGGGTTGTCCCGGTGAATTACGCCGACGCCCCGGCTTGATCCAGTTCGCCTCGAACAGCGCATCCATGGTGCCCTTGCTCAGGCTGACACCGCGGATCTCCTCGATCTCCGGCCGGGTCACAGGCTGATGATAGGCAATTACGGCCAGGGTCTCGTGCGCGGCGCGCGATAGCCTGCGCTGGGATTCACGTTCGATCTTGAGCTTGTCGGCAAGGTCCGAGGCGGTACGAAGGACCCATTTGCCCGCCACACTGACCAGGTTAACGCCGCGCCCGGCATAGAGCCGGCGCAATTCATCGAGAAGCGCGGAAGTGTCCGTGCCTTTCGGCAGCTGGGCGGCAATTGATGCTTCGTCGAGGGGTTCGACTGCGGCGAAGAGAACCGCCTCGGCAAGCCGGAGAAGCTCGGTGTGTGCGTCCGGCTCCAATTCAGGATTGATCGTCAAGGGTCTCGCCCCCTTCGTTGGCTGGGGTGGGAAGTTCTTCGTCGGGACGTCGCCGGAAGTAAATCGGACCGAACCGGCCGTCCTGGCGGATCTGGGCATGGCCGTCGCGGACCAGTTCAAGGCTGGCGGCGAACGTTGCGGCGATCGCGGCACGTTTCGGCAACCCCTCGTGCAGGCCTTCGGGCAGAAAACTCATCAGCGTGGCCCATTCCGGTGCGTGGCCCAACACGCCGCGCAAACGGCCGAGCGCATCGTCCATCGAGAACAGCTCGAATTGCTGAATCGTCAGGGTTTCCGCCTTGCCGCGGCGGGTGATCGCGCCATACGCATCCAGCATCTCGAAGAGTGAGGCCTCATAGACGGGATGGGTGATCACACGGATGCCCTCGGGTGCACCGCGATCGAACACGTCGCGTCCCAGAAGCGGTCGCGCGAACAGGGTTTCGGCCGCTGTTCGCATCGCCTCTATTCGCTGCAACTGATACTTCAACGCTGCCGCCATCTCGGCAGCTGTCGGCTCGTCTTCGCTTTCCTCTGCGGGCAACAGCAGACGGGATTTCAAATAGGCCAGCCAGGCAGCCATGACGAGGTAGTCTGCGGCGATCTCCAGCCGCAGCTGGCGCGCCGACTGGATAAACTCGAGATATTGTTCCGCGAGCGCCAGGACCGAGATCTTCGTCAGATCGACCTTCTGGTCGCGCGCCAGCGACAGAAGCAGATCGAGCGGCCCCTCGAATCCTTCGAGGTTGACGACCAGCGCATGGTCGGACGCCTCGATCTGCCCGGCCTGGTGGTCAGGGACCGGCTGTTCGAAGTTTTCGCTGGTTTCGCTCATATCAGGCCGACGCCATGCAGTAATATCCCAAACAGGAATTCAAGCGGACCGAGAACGAGCCAACGGAAAATGTTGAGGTCAGTCCCGAGCTGCCGTCCGAGTATCGGAAGAATAAAGATCAGCCCGATCAGAATAAACAAACCGTAGCGCTCGAGCCGGGCGAGCTGGATGGCAAGCGGCCGGGGCAGTATCCCCACGGCCACCCGGCCGCCATCCAGCGGCGGCAGCGGCATCATGTTAAATATCGCCAGCAAAAGGTTGATATTAATAGAATTAATCAAGTTTCTACCGAGCCAATCACCGAATGTTGGGCCGACGAACGGCAGTAAATGAAGGGCCAATGCGGAGGCGATTGCGAGCGCGATATTGATCGCCGGACCGGCGGCTGCAACCAGCACCATGTCGCGTCGCGGGCGGCCGAGTCGGCCAAAAACGACTGGAACCGGCTTCGCCCAGCCAAACAGGACACCACCTGGCGCGAGAATAAGCATCGCCGGCAGGACGATCGTTCCGAAGGGATCGATATGGGCCAGCGGGTTGAATGTGACGCGCCCCAAGCGCTTCGCCGTGTCGTCTCCAAGCTTCCACGCGGCCCAGCCATGGGCGGCTTCGTGCATCGTGATCGCGAGCAAGACCGGGATCACCCAGATCGACGCTAGAAACAGAATATTGTCGAAGTCCACGCTGTCAGGTCCCGTTATCGAATTTATCGGCCAGGGTCTCGGCGATTGCCCCGATATCCGCACCTTCAGGCTTTTGACGTGCTGCCCGTGCCCGTGTCCAGCGGCTTTCAGCCGATTGTGACAGGCCGTGCACAGTGCCGGACACGTCAATCATCTCGGAAAGCACGCCCGAACAATGCAAGACGGCATCACACCCCGCGTCCAGTGCCGCTTCGGCGCGCGCCGCCGGCGTGCCATCCAACGCCTCCATCGTTATGTCGTCGGTCAACAGGAAGCCGTCGAAACCGATCTCTCCGCGGATCAACGTCTCGATCACGGGCGCGGATACAGTCCCGGGGTGCTTCGCGTCGATCGCGGAATACACGACATGGGCTGACATGCCGAGTGGCAGATGGTTCAGGTGCCGGAAGGCAGCGAAATCCTGATCGCGAAGCGTCGCCAGAGCTGCGTCGACCCGCGGCAGTTCCTTGTGGCTGTCGACGGCGCCGCGCCCATGGCCCGGCAAATGCTTGATCACCGGCAGGCACCCTTCCCGCATCAACCCTTCCGCCATCGCGCCGCCAAGCGCGGCAACGGTTTGCGGGTCCGCCGCATAAGCGCGGTTTCCGATCGCCGCCGTCGTTTCTGGCAGGCCCAGATCGAGCACAGGTGCGCAATCAACGTCGATGCCGAGATTGCCCAACATGGCGCCGAACATCCGGCCTACATCCTCAGCCGCAGAAATTCCCAATTCGGGTTCTCGGTCATACAGGCCTGCGATTTCTTGCGCGGCCGGTGCGAACGGCCAGTCGGGCGGGCGCAGGCGCATGACCCGCCCGCCTTCCTGGTCAATGAGTATGGGCGCGTCATCTCGCCCCACGGCATCACGCAGTTCCGCCGTCAGGCGCCGAATACCCTGCCCGTCCGTGCAATTGCGGGCGAAGAGAATGAATCCAAGCGGATCGGCATCACGCAGGAAGACTTTCTCATCGTCCGTCAGGCGGGTTCCCGAGACACCGAAGATGACCGCGTTGGGCGTTGTCATGCCGGGATGCGCCTGTCAGGGCGCAACAATGAGGCAATCCTGGTTTCGGCTTTTCAGCTTGCCGCATAACCCGCTCGCGGCGGCGCGGTCTGCCAAAGGTCCTGCCTGGATCCGAAAGAATGTACCCCGGGCGAGATTTACGTTTTGCACATTGAGGTTGAGCGCGCCGAGCAGATCGGTGTTTCGCTTCTTAATGCGATCCCACTCGGCAAGTGCGCGGTCCCGGCTGGAAACTGCCGCAAGCTGTATGCGCCATGCGCCCGCCGCCGGCTTTGGTGCGGCGGCCGGAGGCGCCGCCGGCGCGGTGACTGTAGGCGTGGTTGGAGCGGTCTCGGGCGGCGGTGCTGGCGGTTTGGCCGCGACGACCGGCGGAGCCGGCGGCGGCGGCGGTGGTGGAGCCGTCACCACCGGCTCGGGTTTCGGGGGAACGGTCGGCGCAGGATCCGGCTCTGCCTTGGGTGCTTCGACCACGACCGTCTCGGGCGTTTCGACCACGACCGTCTCGGGCGTTTCGACAGTTGCAACCACTTCAGGGGGCTCCGCCGGTCGAGGCACCTCAACCGGTGCGGCTTCGACGACCGGCGCCGGTGGTCTCTCGGCCGGTTCTTCGGGTGGTGGCAACAACCGTTCGACGGGCTCTTCGATCTGGCCCGGGGCCAGACGTCCAAAGACCAGCTTGTCCTGATGGGGCACATTGAGCCCGCCCCGGTCTGCCGGCTGCCGTTTGATGGGGTCTTCGCTGGCCGTGATAACCGGGGCTGCATCTTCGGCACCAGACCGGATGCCCTGGTTGTAGGCAAACCAGACAACGCCGGCGAGCGCGACCACCCCGGCCGCGATGGCCGTCACGGCAAACAGTTTCGCGAGCGGACCCAGACCTCGCCGGGGTTCCATGTAAATGTCGCCCGGGCCGATAATCTCTGGATCGCTCATTCATGCCTCATTCGCGCAATTCGTCGACCGGGGTCACGCCCATGACCGCCAATCCCGATGCCACAACCGCCCGAACGGCGAGAACCAGCGCCATGCGAGCACGTGTGACATCCACATCGTCGGCGACGACAAACCGCAATCCCGGCTCTCCACGGGCCTTGCTCCACAGCGCATGAAACGCCGCGGCAAGGTCATAGAGATAAAACGCCAGGCGGTGCGGTTCGTGGGCCTCGGCCGCGCTTTCCACGGTGCGGGGCCATGCCGCCAGCAACCTGATCAACGCAAGCTCATCTGAGTCGGTCAAGCGAGCCAGGTCAGCGGCCTGCAACGCTTCGACACCGAAATCCGCATCGGGAAACGCCTCGGCAGCCATCCGGGCCACGGAATGAGTCCGCGCGTGGGCGTATTGAACATAGAACACCGGATTATCGCGGCTCTGCTCGCGCACCTTGACCAGGTCGAAATCCAGCGGCGCATCGTTCTTGCGCGTCAGCATGATGAAGCGGATGACGTCCTTGCCGACAGCATCGGCGAGATCGCGCAGGGTTACGAAATTCCCCGAGCGTTTGGACATTTTCGCAGGCTCACCGTCTTCCAGCAGCCGCACCATCTGGCAAAGCTTCACGTCGATTTCGGCTTCACCGTCGGTCAGCGCGTTCACGCCGGCACCCACGCGTTTGACGTAACCGCCATGATCCGCACCCCAGACATCGATCAGGTTGGGAAAACCGCGGCGGTACTTGTCCTGGTGATAAGCGAGGTCACTGGCGAAATAGGTCCAGGATCCGTCGGACTTTCTGAGCGGCCGATCCGTATCGTCGCCGAAGTCGCTGGCGCGGAATAGCGTCTGTGGCCGTTCTTCCCAATCATCGGGCAGCTTACCCTTGGGCGGTTCCAGTACGCCCTCATAGATCAGACCGGCATCGTTGAGGGTCTGCATCACCGCATCCACGCCGCCGGCTTCGACGAGTTCGCGTTCGGATGAAAACACGTCATGCCGGATGTTCAGAACCTCAAGGTCGTCGCGGATCAGATCCATCATCGCCGAGACAGAGAATTCCCGGAACGCCGGGAGCCACGCGCTCTCGTCAATGCCCTGCCACTTGTCACCGTCGCGTGCGGCCATTGCCTGACCGACAGGCACAAGATAGTCCCCGGGATACAAGCCCTCGGGAATCTCTCCAATATCGTCGCCCAGCGCCTCGCGGTAGCGCAGATAGGCCGAGCGTGCGAGCACATCCACCTGGGAGCCCGCATCGTTGATGTAATACTCGCGGGTCACTGAGTATCCTGCCTTGGCGAGCAGCGAGGCCAGAACGTCGCCCACCACCGCGCCACGGGCATGTCCCACATGCAGCGGGCCTGTCGGGTTTGCCGAAACATACTCGATATTGACCGGCTTCCCCTGCCCCAGGTCGCTTTCGCCGAAGGATTCGCCGGCCTCGAGGATGCCGACCAGCAACGCCTGCCAATAGGCATCGCTCAAACGAAGATTGATGAACCCGGGCCCCGCAACGTCCACGGATTCGACCGAATCCTGTCCGCGGAGCCGTTCAGCCAGGGTCTCGGCGAGATCGCGTGGCTTGAGCCCCGCAGGTTTGGCCAGCACCATAGCCGCGTTGGTCGCCAGGTCACCATGGCTCGCATCGCGCGGCGGATCGACGCTCACCCGCGCGCCGTCGGTTCCTTCGGGAAGGGTGCCGTCGGCCACGAGAGATTCAATTTCTGATTCAACGATTGCCTTGAAGGCGCTGAAAACATTCATCAAAGAACTTCCGGATCAAACAATTTTCGATGCAGCTCAAGCGCATAGCGATCGGTCATGCCGGCGATGTAGTCGGCGATCATCCGCGTGCGCCCCGCCTCGTCCTTGGCCTCGGCCCGTGCGCGCCATTCGGTCGGCAGCAGTTCCGGTTCGTGAAAGAGCAGCTCGAACATCTCTGCGACGACGCGCCGGGCCTTGGATGTCATGCGGTTTACCCGGTGATGCCGGTACATGTTTTCCAACAGATAGGATTTCACCGCCCTGTCGGATTGCTGGATCTCGGGTGAAAACGCGACGACCGCGTGATCGAGCGCCCTGACCTCTTCCGGCGAACCCGGGTCGGCATCCGCGAGGCGGCGACGGGTCTCGGCGAGAACATCCGACACCATGGTGCCGATGATCTGGCTTATTCCCGCGTGAATCAGCCGTGGCCGGTCCAGATCGCCATGCTCTTCCATCACCGTTTTGAAGGCGGGTCCCACGAGCGGCACGTCCGCAATGTCAGCCAGATCGAACAAGCCCGCCCGCAAGCCATCGTCGATATCGTGGCTGTTGTAGGCGATATCGTCCGAAATCGCGGCGACCTGTGCCTCCGCGCCCGCATATGTGTGGAGCTCAAGGTCATGGTCGGCGGCATATTCCTCGATCGCCGCAGGCATCGATCGGTCGCTGTCGGCATAATGCCCGGTCAGCGGCCCGTTATGTTTGACCACGCCCTCCAGGGTCTCCCAGGTCAGGTTGAGCCCGTCGAAGGTCGGGTAACGTTCCTCGAGCTTCGTCAGGATGCGCAGAGTCTGGGCGTTGTGATCGAACCCACCGAACGGCGCCATCGCCGTATCCAGTGCGTCTTCGCCGGCATGTCCGAACGGCGTGTGACCGAAATCATGGGCCAGTGCCAGCGCCTCGGCCAGATCCTCGTTGAGCCCCAGGGCGCGCGCCACCGTGCGGGCGATCTGCGCGACTTCCAGCGAATGGGTGAGCCGTGTCCGGTAATAGTCGCCCTCGTGATAGACGAAGACCTGGGTCTTGTGTTTCAGACGCCGGAATGCGCTGGAATGGATGATCCGATCCCGGTCGCGCTGGTAGCAGCTGCGATAGCCGCTCTCGGGCTCGTCATGGAGGCGCCCGCGTGTGGCCAGCGGGTCGCAAGCATAGGGCGCCAGGACGGCCCCGAATTGTTCGGGTCCGGCGGGCGACAGCCTCAGGTCTGCGGGTGTTGCGGGCATATTCGGCAAACTACGTGTGCGCGCCTTGAATGCAACGGAAAATTGACAAACTCTGTGACATCACTAAATAGCTGATATCGTTAGGCTGAAATGGCAGACATGAGCGACACGACCACATTGCAACCCGACTCCGCCCCCAAAGGCGTTGGCCTGAGCGAAAGCGCCATTGCGCAGCTGACGGGATTGTTCGAGGCCGAAGCACGTGAAAACCTGATGCTTCGCATCGTGGTGAACGGCGGCGGTTGCTCGGGTTTCACCTACGGCTTCGATTTCGATGACCAGGTCAAGGACGACGACAAGACCTTCGAGACCGAGGGCGTGAAGGTCGTGGTCGACGACGCCTCCCTGGAATTCATCGACGGCAGCGTGCTCAATTATATCGAATCCCTCGGCGGCAACCACTTCACCCTGGAAAACCCGAACGCCACGTCCTCCTGTGGCTGCGGCTCGTCCTTCTCGGTTTACTAGCGGGCCTTTTCGTCTTTAGACGACGGGTTTCCCGGCCTTTTCCGTTCGCATTCGATTGTGAAATAGTGCGCGGATGAAAACCGCCGTCACGTTTCTCGCAATTCTTGTCGCCACGTTGACGGGGCACCCTGTGTCGGCTCAGGAAACATGCGGCGAAAACATCACCGTTGATATCCGCGACGGTGAAACTCTGACCTACAGCTTCGGGCGGGCCGACAACAGCGCGGCGCCCATCGCCGCCCTCGTCTTGCTCGCCGGCGGTGGCGGCTTTCTCGATCTCGACGAACATGGTTGCGCGCGCCAAATCAAGGGCAACACCCTCACCCGCAATGTCGCCCGGCTCCGCGCCGCCGGTTTCACGACCGCACTCGTCGACGCGCCTTCCGATCATCATGGCCGCGATGGCCTCGGCGGGTTTCGCACGACATCGGACCATGCCGACGATCTGGGCGCGATGATCGCGGATCTGCGCGGGCGCTCGCCACTGCCTGTCCTCGTCGTCGGCTCCAGCCGTGGGACGATCTCCGCGGTGAATGCCGCATCGGTTCTGACCGGCATGTTCGCCCCGAAGGGCGTGATCCTGTTTTCACCCGTAACCTCCGGGCGCGTTGGCGGACACAAGGCTTGGGTCGCCCAGACGGTGTTCGACCTGCCACTTGGTAATATTCACCAACCGATCCTTGTCGTGGCCCATGAAAGCGACGCGTGCATCCGCACTCCGCCGATCAAGGCGCGAGATATTCTTCCGCGAACGAACGGGAACACGGAAGAAATGGTCGTCGTCACGGGAGGCCCGGCAGCGGATACGGGAATCTCGGGCGTTCAGGCCTGCCAGGGCAAGCATCCCCACGGCTTCGGCGGGCAGGATGCGCTGGTCATCGAACTGATCACGGATTTAGTCATAAAAGCGGCACTCCAATAGTGTGCATCCGCGGCGGCAGGCCCTAAACTGGTGCTCTATCTCCTTAACCGGTTCTGTCCATGTCCCTCAAAATAGCCACCTGGAACGTCAACTCGATCAAGGCGCGCCTGCCCAACGTCCTCGACTGGCTCGAGGAGGCTGCGCCCGACGTCGCGCTGCTGCAGGAGATCAAGACCGTCGACGAGAACTTCCCGGTCATGGAGATCGAGGAACGCGGCTACAACTGCGCCGTCCATGGCCAGAAGAGCTACAACGGCGTGGCGATCCTCTCGAAACACCCCCTGAGCGACGTGACCACCGGCCTCGCCGGCGACAAGGACGACGATCAGGCGCGCTATGTGGAGGCCTGGGTGGAAGCCGGCGACGACAGCGTGCGCGTCGCATCGATCTATCTGCCGAATGGCAATCCGGTCGACACCGACAAGTATCCCTACAAGCTCAAATGGATGGACCGGCTGGCCGCACGCGCCCAGACGCTGCTCCACGATGAAGAACCGGTGGTTCTGGGCGGCGACTACAACGTCATCCCCGCCGACGGCGATTGCTACGATCCAGCCGCCTGGGCCGACGATGCGCTGTTCAAGCCCGAAACCCGGGCCAAGTTCCGCACGATCCTCAACCTCGGTTACACCGAGGCCTGGCGTACGCTCCACAACGAGACCCATGTCTATTCCTTCTGGGATTACCAGAAAGGCGCCTGGCAGAAAGACAACGGCATCCGCATCGACCATCTGCTGCTCTCGCCCCAGGCCGCCGACCGGCTGACCGCCTGCGAGATCGACAAGGGCCCGCGCGGCAAGGAGAAAGCCTCGGACCACACGCCTGTCTGGTGTGAGTTGACGGCCTGACGCTATAGTCGGCACGAAATCAGGGGGATCCAATGTCACTCGCCCACAACGAATCCGAATTCGCCAAATCCGTGCGCGACGTCCCGCGCAAGGCGCTGCCCGTCATCGATGTGGGCAAGGCGCGCTTGGGTGACGCTGGCGCCATCGAAGAGATCGCTGTCCAGTGGCGTGATGTCTGGGAGAATCTGGGTTTCGTCGCCATCGTCAATCACGGCCTCGAGCCCGAGCTGATCGACGGCATGCATGACGCGGCCAAGCAGTTCCACGACCTGCCGCTCGAAACTAAGATGCAGATCAAGGTCACCCAGGATCAGAAAGGCTACGTCCCGGCCCGCGGCGGCCTGACGACCCATTCGAAGTTTCATGATTCCAAGAAACTCAACACCGTCGAGTGCCTGGTGCTGGCGACGGATTATCCCGCCGACCATCCCGACGTGATCGCGGGAAAGAAATTCTACGGCGCCTGCCCTTGGCTACCCGACGACATGGTGCCGGGCTTCAAGGCCACGGCCCAGAACTACATGGCGCGCATCACCGAGCTGGGGAAATCCATGCTGCCGGTCTGGGCGCGTTCACTTGAGCTCGAAGCCGACTTCTTCAATCCGTATTTCGAGCAGAGCTACACCTATTTCAGGGTCGCCCACTACCCGCCCAAGAATGATCTCGATGACGGCGAGATGGGCTCGAATGCCCATTGCGACACGGGCTTCAACACCTACCTGCCGCCGGCGAAGGAGGAAGGCATCCAGATCCTCGATTCCGATGGCGAAACCTGGTTCTGGCCGGACCTGCCCGACGGCGCGGTGATGGTGAATATGGGTTACTTCTTCGAGCGCTGGACCAACAATCGATTCCGCGCGACACCCCACCGAGTGGTGCCGCCAACGGACCACGACCGATATTCCTTCGCCTGTTTCGTGAACCCTGGCTTCGACACGCCGGGTAACGCCCTGCCGACCTGCGTCAGCGCGGATAACCCGCCGCAATACGAACCCATGACCTACTGGGAGTATTTCGACTGGTACATGAAGCGGTCCTACACCCATTACGGCAAGCTCAAGGCCGACGGCGACAACAACGTCAATGTCACGGCCTGAGCCGCACCGGGTTCTCCCGTCTCGAAACGTATACAGATGAACCCTTCCAACAATGTCCTGCGGTTTCTCCTCGACCTGTATCTCGGTCGACACGGCTACCGCGCATCGCTGATCACCTATGGCGTGGGATTCTGGTTGTTTGCCGTCGGGGTGGCCATATGGCTGTCCTGGCCGGAGGCCCAGTCAACCTTCGTGCTGATCGTGCGTGCCATCCTGATCAACGTCGGCCTCATCGTCCTGATCCTGATGACCTACCCGGTGATCTACTGCGCCTTCAAGATCACCGACACCACGCGACCACGCTCCCAGTTCCGCCGGATCATGGAGCCGACCATCGTCGGCGTGCTGGCACCGCTCTACCTGACCCTGTTCGTGTCGAGCTTCATCAGGCTCTATGCAGGGATGCCATTGCTGGGGCTCAACTGACGGCGCAAACAGCCGCGCCGAAACGG
Organism: Alphaproteobacteria bacterium; assembly: GCA_965261975.1. Taxonomy (GTDB): domain Bacteria; phylum Pseudomonadota; class Alphaproteobacteria; order UBA6615; family UBA6615; genus UBA8079. The sequence goes on along the minus strand of CBDHEC010000051.1, from coordinate 110,458 downwards.
TGATATAGTTTTCGGCAATCCCAGATTTAGAACCAACCTCCGAGGAGAGTATCCCCATGGCATTTTTCGAACTCCGGCAATACAAGATCCGCCGCAACAAGATGAAGGAATGGCTGAAGATCTTCGACGAGGAGATTGCCCCCTTCCAGATCGGCAAGGGCATGGTCATTTGCGGGTCCTGGCACGGCGAGACGGACGATTCCGTTTTCGTGTGGATGCGCCGGTTCAACTCCGAGAAGGAACGCGAGCGGCTCTACAAGGCGGTGTATGAAGACCCGCACTGGCAGAGCGAGATCGCGCCGCGCGTGGGCAAACTGATTTTCCGCGAGAAAATCCAGGTCCAGCGGATCGTCCCGAACAAGAAATCCAACGTTCAATAGGCCGTTGCCGTCATGGCCGGGCTTAACCGGGCCATCTCCGATGCAGTTCGCCGAGATGCCCGGGCCAAGCCCGGGCATGACGCTCTTGAGGGCATGAACTAACCCCGCGCGTGACAGCGACCCAACCCGCAAAAGACGAGAACGAGTAGCAGCGCGCCGACGGGCAATAACACCCGCTTATCGACGATGATCTCGGACAGGTGCCGGGCCTCGTCAGATGTCTGGTCGACCCCCTCTTCCAGCATCACAAACAATTCGCGCAGACCGGTCTCCAGGACAATGTCGAACTGCCCGGCGCGGAACGCCTGCAGGATCACCCGCTGGACCATCTGGCTGGAGCGCACGTCGATCATGGTGCCCCGCACCGGCGGGCCGAACTCCATGCGCACGCGGCGCTCGGCCTCGGCGACGATCAGGATCGCCGAGTTTGGATACTTCGCGATGTTCCAGTGATGGGCAAGATCGGCGCCATAGGCTTCGATTGACCGCCCCCCGAGTGTTGTGAGCGTCGTGACGATCACCCGGCCGCCGGTATCCACCTCATATTGTGCGAGCAAGGCCTTGAGGCGCGTCTCTTCGTCGGGTGCCAACAGGTCGGCCGCATCGACAACCAGGCCGGACAAGTCGGGCAATGTGGACTGCGCAACCACCGTGCCCGGGCCCAGACAAGTCCAGGCAAGAACACAGGCGATGATTCGGAGTCTCTTGAGCACCCAACGCCCGGCTACATGTCTCCGCCGAGACCGCCACCCATGCTGCCGCCGATATCCCCGCCGCTGTCAGCTCCGCCGATGCTGTCGAGGTCGTACATGTCGCCCGCATGGGCCGGGTTTGGCGCATCGAGGGTCATCGCACCGCCCATCACGAAGCCGGTCCAGAAGGTGAGTTCCACCCCGCGACCATGTTGCTTGCAGCGCAATGCCAGCATCTCGTTTTCGATGGCGGAATTGGCGGCGATGGGCTCGTTACGGGGGCGCGACTGCACAAACAAGTGCATCTGATAGCGCTGCCAGACCTTGTGGATGCGCCATGCCGTCAGCGCAAACACGGCACCGACCAGGATCACCACCGATACAATTCCCGAATCGACCTTGTTCAGGACCGCCCAGATGACGACCAGCATGATGAAACCTTCGAACAAACGTCGCAGCATGACAGGCTCCCGCTATTTCGGCAGTGACCCTAGCACCTAAAGGTCCGCATACACGTGAGTTTCGGCCTTGCCTCCCGGATGTGTGATCGCGCCGTAACGCGCATCCCCCACCGTCTGGGCGTATTTCCAAAGGGTGCCGGACTGGTAGTTGGTCTCGATCGGTGTCCAGTTCTTCCGGCGCTCCTCCAGCTCGGCGTCCGAAAGATCGACGCTCAAGGTCCCGGCGTCGGCGTCGATAGAGATCACGTCGCCGTCCTTGATCAGGCCGATCGGGCCGCCGACCGCGGCCTCGGGGCCGACATGGCCGATGCAGAAACCGCGCGTTCCACCGGAGAAGCGACCGTCGGTGATCAGTGCCACCTTGTCGCCCATCCCCTGGCCGTAGAGCGCCCCCGTGGTGGACAACATCTCGCGCATGCCCGGGCCGCCCTTCGGCCCCTCGTTGCGAATGACCAGCACATCGCCTTCCTCATATTCACGGTTGAGCACGGCCTGCAGACAATCTTCCTCGCGCTCGAACACCCGTGCGGGACCGGTGAACTGGATTTTCTCCAGTCCGGCGATTTTCACGATCGCACCCTGGGGAGCAAGGTTGCCCATCAGGCCGACGACACCGCCAGTGGTCGAGATCGGGTCGGTGATCGGCCGCACCACGTCCTGCCCCTCGGGGAGTGTCACGTCGGCGTAGTTCTCGGCCAGGGTCTTGCCCGTCACCGTCATGCAGTCACCATGCATGTAGCCGCCATTGAGCAATTCCTTGATGACGAGGCCGACGCCACCGACGTCGAACATGTCCTTGGCGACATACTTCCCGCCGGGCTTGAGGTCGGCGATGTAGGGCGTCTTGCGGAAAATCTCGCAGACATCCATCAGATCGAAATCGATGCCGGCCTCTGCGGCCATGGCCGGGAGATGCAGGCCGGCATTGGTCGAGCCGCCGGTTGCCGCTACGACAGCCGCGGCATTCTCGAACGCCTTGCGGGTGACGATATCTCGCGGGCGTAGCTGGGTCTTGATCAGCTCCATCACCGCCTTGCCGCTGGCGGCCGCATATTCGTCCCGGGTCTCGTAGACAGCCGGGGCTCCCGCGGAATGGGGCAGCGCCAGGCCGATGGCTTCCGACACGCACGCCATGGTGTTGGCCGTGAACTGGCCTCCGCATGCGCCCGCAGACGGACAGGCCGCGCATTCAAGCTCGAGCAGGTCCTCGTCCGACATGGAGCCGGCGGCGTTCGCGCCGACACCCTCGAACACGTCGATGATGGTGACATCCTTGCCCTTGAACTTGCCCGGCAGGATCGAGCCGCCATACATGAACACCGACGGAACGTTCAGACGGATCATCGCCATCATCAGGCCCGGCAAGGATTTATCGCAACCCGCCAGCCCGACGAGCGCATCGTAGGAGTGGCCGCGCACGGTCAACTCGGTCGAATCAGCAATCACCTCGCGGCTGACCAGCGACGAGCGCATGCCGTCGTGGCCCATGGCGATGCCGTCGGTCACGGTGATGGTGGTGAACTCGCGCGGCGTGCCGCCGGCATCGCGCACGCCTGCCTTGGCCGCCTGGGCCTGGCGCGACAAGGCGATGTTACAGGGTGCTGCCTCGTTCCAGGTGGTCACGACACCAACGAAGGGCTGGCTGATTTCCTCGGGCGTCATCCCCATCGCGTAATAGAACGCGCGATGCGGGGCTGAGGTATTGCCGACCGAGACGTGTCGGCTCGGCAGTTTCGATTTGTCCCATTCGCCGCCGGGTGTGTTGCCGTCCATGACCTGATTCCTTCGTCTGATGCGGGCCAAAAGCCCATAATTGAGAATTCGCTGCGGAGCATAACTGCGCCGGCGGGTGTAAGCCAGATTCCAGAGATATAAGGAACTGACCTGCGGATGGTTCCGAAACCGACGTAAGGGTTTACGACACCCGGTCGGCGAGAAGATCAACGATTCAAAGCGGGCCTGAAACGCCGGTCGCGAAATATCTCGTTGCCGGCGATCGAAAACCGACCGAGTGCCCAGCTCGTTTCGGCACCCTGTGTCGCGCCAATGCTGCCATCGGGTACCTCGATGACTTCAGAATCAATGGGCCCGGTCTCGCCGTTCACGGTCAAGGTCCCCGAAACGTAGTAGCGTTCCCCACCAACAATCTCGGACTCGGCGCAGACAAATTCCTCGAGCAAATCGCCCAATGTTTTGCTGCCGTCCCCCGATTTTGCGCGCTTTGCGAAGTCGGTCACGAAAAGTCCCGTCACGAAGCATCCGATATAGGCCTCGGCGCTCATATTGCTTTTTGCATCCTGCAAACCGATCACAACCTGCGGGTGGAAAAGCTCCTCGTCCTCCTGCGTGTTGCCCTGGGCGTATGCGACACCGCTGAAACTGAACAGCATTAACAGGGCGAAGAGGGATTGGCGGCAAAATCTCATAATCGTTCTTCCTTGTTGTCACTGTCTTCAAACAGGCCAGTGCAGCGCTATTCGGCAGCGTGTTTGCCGACGGCCCAACCCTTGTGCCAGGCACAACGAATATCGACCGGCGGTGGGTCATTGTCAGCTGGGCATTGATGACGTTACCGAGCACTGATCGTATCAGGCGGCGCTCAATCGTTCGAGTGCGCCCTGAAGCTTTGCCTTCGCGTCGGCCGCATCGGCGCGACGCTCATGCTGTTCGGCGACCACCGCTTCCGGCGCATTGGCGAGGAACTTTTCGTTCGCAAGCTTCTTGTCGATGCCCGCAATGTCCTTGTCGAGCTTTGCAATCTCTTTCGACAGACGATCGCGTTCTGCACCCAGATCGATGACGTCGGCCAACGGTAAGGCCAGCGTGGCCTCATTGAGTACCATCTGCACCGCATCCTCCGGGACGTCCCCATCCACGACAACATCTTCAAGGCGCGCGAGGCGCAGTATTTGGTCGCGATGTCTTCCCAGGCGAGCCTGGGTCTCTTCGGTTGCGTCGCGCAGGATCGCGGGAATTTTTGCCCCGGCCGGCACGTTGACCTCGTTGCGTACGGTGCGGACCTCGGTGATGAACTGAACCGCCCAGTCGAGTTCATCCTTTGCGCCGGCGTCGACCGGTGCGATGTCGTTTGCCGGCCAGGCGGCGTGAATGAGCATGGTCTCGTCATCGCCGAAATGCTGCCAGAGCTCCTCGGTGATGAACGGCATGAACGGATGCAGGATCCTGAGGATTTGTTGCAGGGTCCAGCCGGCCACAGCACGGGTCTCTGCCTTGGCCGCTTCGTCATCACCCTGGAACACCGGCTTGGCGAATTCGACATACCAGTCGCAGAAGGTGTGCCACGTGAACTGGTAGATCGCCCCCGCCGCCTGATCGAAGCGATACTCCTCGAGGGCTCTGGTCACGCTGGCAGTCGTTTCGGCGACCCCACCGGTGATCCATTTGTTGAGCGTCAACTCGACATTCGCCGGATCAAACTCCGGGCCGGGTGCGGCGCATTCGTTCATCTGGCAGAAGCGCGCGGCATTCCAAAGCTTCGTGCCGAAATTCCGGTAACCCTGTACGCGCGAATTGGCCAGCTTGATGTCGCGCCCCATCGCCGCCATTGACGTCAGGGTAAAGCGCAGTGCGTCAGCACCAAACTCGTCGATGACATCCAGCGGATCCATGACATTGCCCTTCGACTTGGACATCTTCGCGCCCTTCTCGTCGCGGACCAGCGCGTGGATGTAGACATCGGAAAAAGGGATTTCGTCCATGAAATGGAGCCCGAACATCATCATCCGGGCGACCCAGAAGAAAATGATGTCGAAACCGGTGATGAGTACACTGGTGGGATAGTAGCGCTCCACCTCCGGCGTCTCGTCCGGCCAGCCGAGCGTGGAAAACGGCCAGAGCGCCGACGAGAACCATGTGTCGAGCACGTCCGGGTCGCGCGTCAGCTCAACCCTCTTGCCGTAATGAGCTTCCGCGGCGGCGGCGGCGGCTTCCTCGTTCTCGGCGACAAAAATCTCGTCGTCCGGGCCATACCAGGCCGGAATCTGATGGCCCCACCATAATTGGCGCGAAATACACCAGGGCTGAATGTTGCGCAGCCATTCGAAATAGGTCTTCGACCAGTTCTCCGGCACAAACTTCGGGTCTTGCCGCTTCTCGACCGCCTCCACGGCGGGCTTTGGCCAGAGTTTCGGCGTCCACATACCACTGATCGGTCAGCCAGGGCTCGATCACCACGTCCGAGCGATCACCGAACGGAACGGTGTGCTTGTGCGGCTCGATTTCAGCAAGCAGGCCGCGGGTCTTCCATCTCGGCCACGATCGCCTTGTCGCGCGCTTCGAACCGGTCGAGGCCGTTGTAGGCGGGCAATCGCCGCTTCCGGATCGCCCCACTCCGATTGGCGCTGGTGCCGGATTCATTCGAAACTCGTCGGTATCGATGGCGATGTTCGGCGGACGCATCGAAGCACATTGATGGTGTCCAGCCCGGCACGTCGGCCCACCTCGAAATCATTGAAATCGTGGGCGGGGGTAATTTTCACCGCACCGGACCCCTGCTCCGGGTCGGCATAGCTATCGGCGACGATTTTGATCTTGCGACCGGCGATGGGCAGGATCGCGTTCTTGCCGATGATGTCCTGGAAACGCTCGTCGTCGGGATGCACGGCAACGCCGGTATCGCCCAGCATGGTTTCGGGGCGCGTTGTCGCGACGGTCACGAAACGATCGGGTTCACCCTCGATGGGGTAGCGGAAATACCAGAGATGGCTGTCCACCTCCTTCTGCACCACTTCAAGATCCGAAATCGCGGTGTGCAGCTTCGGGTCCCAGTTGACCAGTCGCTTGTCCTTGAAGATGAGGCCCTGGCTGTGAAGTTCCACGAACACCTTGAGGACAGCATTTGACAGGCCCTCATCCATGGTGAAGCGCTCGCGCGACCAGTCACATGATGCACCCAGCCGCTTGAGCTGGTTGATGATTGTGCCGCCAGACTCTTCCTTCCACGCCCAGACCTTTTCGAGGAAGTCCTCGCGGCCGATGAGATTCTCATTGGCATCTTCAAGCGCCCGGCCACGATCGAGACGGATACCGTCTTCGGCAAGCTGGCGCTCGACCACCATCTGGGTGGCGATACCGGCATGATCCGTTCCCGGCTGCCAGAGCGTGTCGTAGCCCTGCATGCGCCGCCAGCGCACGAGAAGATCCTGCAGCGTGTTGTTCAGGGCATGGCCCATATGCAGGTTACCCGTCACATTGGGCGGCGGAATGACGATCGTGTAGGTCGCGTTCTCGGTACGCCCACACGCGAACGCGTCGGCGGACTCCCAACGCCCATATAGGCGCGGCTCGATTTCAGCGGGCGCGTATGTCTTATCAAGATCGGTCATGGTCACGTGGCTTTGCATCAGTCGCGGATGATCGCAATCATGCGGTCCGCGCTGGTTTAGCGAAGCAGGCGCGTCGCGGCTAGACCCTACAGGTCTCCTGCGGCAACAAAACGGATTTGCGGGGAGTCCGGGTTACTTGGCGCGCTTGGCGATGCGCTCGACTTCTTCCTGGACAATACGGTCAACGATCTCGGGCAGATTGTCGTCCAGCCACTGCTTAAGGACCGGCCGCAGCACATCTTTAACGAGCTGTTCGAGGGTCTGGTTGCCATCACCTACCGCCGCATTTGCAGCGAGCACGGCGGTCAGACCAGACATCGCCGCGGCACTAACCTCTTCGACTTCGTCGGAGACAATTTTGTCTTCTGCGACAAGGATTTCCTCAACCGGCTCGGGTTCCAGCTCAGGTTCCGGCTCGGGCTCGGGTTCCGGCTCTGGTTCGGGGGCCGGTTCCGGCTCGGGTTCCGGGGCTTCCTCATCTTCGATCACGTCGGTCAGTTCGAGGATGTCGTCGTCGTTATCGTCCTCCGGCATTTCCTCGACCTCTTCAGTGGCGTCATCATTCACGGCCTCGACCGGCGGTTCTTCATCGCCGGAATCGACAGCGGCAACTTCACCGTCGCCCTCTTCGTCGCCATCCTCCGAAATGATTCGGCGGATCGACGCGAGGATTTCCTCCATCGACGGTTCTTGCTGATCGGCACTTGTATCGCTCATGGTCGCCTATGACCGCAGAAAATGGTTAATGACAGCTAAACGCACACTAGAAATGCGAGCGAGTCTGGGCCAGTCAAAACACTTCGTTCGAGGTGCTATTGCGTGTTTCGGGCGAATTATCAGTTTTCGTCCGAGATATCGGAGCCGAAGAGTCGATTTTCGACGTCACGGAAGTTGCGGGTCGGATCGTAGAGCGTAACCGGCAAGCCGAGATCCTGGGCCGTCAACCGACCGACTGCCTGAAGCAGTTCATACGCCGCAACTATTTCATCGCGCTGTGCGACCACAAGATCGACGCGTGAATCGAGAAGTTCCTGCTCGGCGTCCAACACATCAAGAACGGTACGCGAACCCACCTGCGCTTCCTGCTGGACGCCCTCGAACGCGATTTCCTGTGCAGCGACCTCGGCCTCAGCGGATGTGATGCGCGACGATGCGCCGACATGCAGGGCCGCCCAGGACTCTGAGCGCGCCTGATTCCTGCGCCTGGCGTTCGCTTCCTCGGAGAATTGCGAGCAAACGACTGATTGGCCACATTGCTTGGCTTCGCGGATTCGGGAATAGACGCTCCCCTGACTGATACAGGGGTACCGAAAGGTTCAGCGTGACCGATTGCTCGGTCGTGACGGTATCTGCTCCGAGCACGTCCTTGTTCTTCAGGACTTCGCCATCGACGGACAGCGTCGGGAGCAATTCACCGGCAATCAGATCGACGTTGCTCCGGTCCGCACGCTCCGTGAAGTCCTGCGCAACAACCGACGGATTGTTCGTCTTCGCCTGCGCAACTGCCGCCTCCTCGGATCCCGGCAGGCCCGCGGGCAATGACGGCCGCACGAGGTCACCCGGCATCGTCCCGATGACTTCGACATAGTTGGCGTTGGAGGAGTTGAGATTGCCCTGTGCTTCGGTGCGTTCGGACAAGGCCTGGGCCAAACGACTGTCGGCCTGTGCAACGTCCGTTCGCGTCAGTTCACCAACTTCGAACCGGTCGGCCGTCGCCTGGCGCTCCTGCTCAAGCACGCGGACGTTGTTTTCACGAAGCGAGAGGATCACGCGGTCCCGTACGACATTGATATAGGCTGTCACGGCTTCGAGCAGAACGGTCTGTTCGGTTTCAATAAGATTGGCACGGCCCGCTGCCACGAGATTCCGGGCGTTGTCTGTTTCGGAAATCGTACGGAAACCGCGGAACAGGTTCTGGGTTATGCTGAGCGAGACCTGTTGAGGCTGATCGGCATTCTCGATGTCCACGTCCGAGGTTTCGAATTCGCGCTCGCGTTTGCGCACCCCGTAGGACGCATCGACTTCAACTTCCGGGCGCCAGTTCGACAGGGCCTGGGGAACGCCTTCATCGGTCGCGCGCAATCCGGCCCGCTCTGCTGCGAGATCGGGATTTGTCTCGTAAGTCTGCGCCAACGCCTCGATTAAATTTTCCGCATTGGCCATGCTGACGTTGACCCCCAAGAAGGCCAACATCGCAACAGCACTCAATCCATACCTTAGGTTCATGCTTGAAAACTCTTCTCAACAGTTAGAGTTCGGCGCTGCAACATGCTGACGCGCATACGTAAAACGCACATGCAAAGTGCCCGAGCCCCAGCTCAAATGCAGACTAGAATACAAACTCCGCCGCCGCTTCAAAGCCCGGCAATGGCTGGGTTCCGGCGTCAAAAATAGGCCGGCTGGAGAGACTTTGATCGGTCTTGGTCAGGAGACAGGCTCGGCCCAGAATTCCGTTCTCGGCCCCACCCACCACAGCGACGATTCGGCCGCCGGATGCCAACTGGTCGGCAATCTGGCTGGGTACTTCCGGCACGGCGCCGCCGATAAATATCAGATCGAAGGGAGCCTGGGCGGCATACCCTTCCGCCAAAGGTGCCTCGACAACGGCGACGTTATCGATTCCCAGATGGTTGATCAGCATGGATGCGGTCTCGACCAGTTGCGGGTCCGATTCGATGGCCACCACCGGTCCTGCCAGTGTCCCAATCAGCGCGGCGTCGTAACCGGTGCCCGCACCGATTATGAGCACCGAATCCGTCGGCTTGATGTCGAGCGCCTGTACAAGCCGTGCGAGGACCACCGGTTCCATCATGTGGCGGCCGGGTGCAATCTCGATATCCTCGTCCACATAGGCAATGCCCTGCCGCGACTTGTCCACGAACATCTCACGCGGCAGCGTGCCCATCGCATCCAGGATGCGGATATCCGTAACCTTTGTGGGCCGTAACTGACCGTCCACCATATTGCGTCGCGCGGTTTCGAAATCACTCATCGTCGCAAGACCCATTCTCGTCATTCGTCATAGACGCCCAAACTTATAAATACCGGCCCGCTGCAAGACAATCGCACAAACCCATTCACAGATATGCAGTTGGGGACTTCCAATCCACGCCCAATTCTGAGATATGAAGCGCCGTTGCTGAATTGCGCGCTCGGACCGGCCCGGTGGCAGAGTGGCTATGCAGAGGACTGCAAATCCTTGTACGTCGGTTCGATTCCGGCCCGGGCCTCCAATTCCTTGCTGTTCGCAGTCAAAACGTCGATCAATTTATCTGCAGAAACGCTAACGCTCGGGCGCTTGATGTCCGTCGTCCGATCGACTCTATTGGTCTCGATCGATGATGGGATACGACGGAGGCCCCGGCATGGACGGCAAGGTTACCATCGAGGAACATTTTGCGCTGCCAGAGACCCTCGGTCCCGGCACAGCGGATTTGCATCGGCGCCTGCAGGATTTTCACGGTGAGCGCATCGAATTGATGGATCGTTGCGGGGTCGCCTTTGCGATCATGTCGTTGAACAGACCAGCCGTTCAGGCCGAGGCCGATACGGCCAAGGCAATCGATATGGCGCGGCGAGCAAACGACCTGTTGGCGACAGAAATTGTAAAGCGTCCGGATCGGTTGGGCGGTTTCGCGGCGTTACCCATGCAGGATCCTGAGGCGGCGATTCGCGAATTGGAACGCGCGGTCGTGGACCTGGGCCTGCTGGGCGCCAACGTAAATGGTTTCAGCGAATCAAATGGGTCGACGGCGCAGCTTTACTACGACCGGCCCGAGTACCGGCCATTCTGGACGGCGATCGAGAAATTGGAGGTGTCTTTTTATCTGCACCCGCGAAACCCGTTTTTCGACGACATGCCCTTTTTCGACGGGCATCCGTGGCTGACCTACGCCGCCTGGGCCTACGCGCTGGAAACCGCCATGCATGCCTTGCGTTTGATGTGTGGCGGCCTCTTCGACGACCATCCGCGCCTGCAGATGGTACTGGGCCATCTTGGTGAACGCATCCCGTTCGACCTGTGGCGTGCCGATAATGTTTTACAGAAGAACCCCAGGGGATTACCGGCAAAAGAGACCTTGCGAACCTACATGCAAACCAATGTCCATGTTTCCACGAGCGGCCAATTTCATGATCCGCCCCTTCATCTGGCCATCCGGGAAATGGGCGTGGAACGGGTATTGTTCTCGATCGACTATCCCTATGAATCGATGGAGCAAGAAAGCAGCTGGTTTGACCAGGCGGAACTGTCGGATGCCGACCGGTTGGCCATCGGCCGGACCAATGCAGTTTCACTGTTCGGGCTGACGTTGAGCTAGTACCGTTTGGTCCAACGCTGTCGGGCGCGGATATCGCGTGTGCGAAAACCCGGAACCGACTTCTGAAGGCCGAAAGTTAGCTCACCCGACCAAGGCGCACTTTGATGGTTCAGCATTTCGACTACGTCATCATCGGCGCCGGCTCTGCCGGGTCGGTCCTGGCCAACAGGCTCTCGGCCTCGGGCGTCAGCATATGTCTGCTCGAAGCCGGCGGGCCGGATCGCAACCCCTTCATCCATATGCCGGCCGGGTTCATCAAGACCCTCTCGAATCCACGTTTGAACTGGCTCTATGAGACAGAGCCAAGCCCGGGCACGGCGGGACGTTCCATCGTGACTCCACGGGGCAAGGCGCTGGGTGGGTCCAGCTCCATCAACGGCCACATCTTTAACCGCGGTCAGCGAATGGATTTCGACACCTGGGCCCAGATGGGGAATCGCGGCTGGGGATTCGCCGACGTCCTGCCCTATTTCAGACGCAGCGAGCGCCGCATCGGTGACGGTGATGACACCTATCGCGGACGCGACGGCGAACTTGTGGTGACCGATGTCGATCGCCGTGATCCGATCTCGGACGCGTTCATTGAAGGTGCAGTCAACTTGGGGATCCCGCGCGGCCTCGACTACAACGGCGCGATCCAGGAAGGCGTTGGATACTTCCAACGCACAATTCACAAGGGTCGCAGGGTGAGCGCGGCACGCGCATTCCTGCATCCTGCGCGCAGCCGCTACAACCTGGAAATTCGCACCCATACCCAGGTGACGCGCATCGTCTTTGAGGGCCGCCGCGCGGTAGCAGTTCGGTACCGTCAGGGTGACAATGAACACGAGGTGTGCGCAAACCGGGAGATAATTCTGTGCGCCGGCGCGATTGCCTCACCGCAGATCCTCCAGGTCTCCGGCGTCGGTGCACCCGAACTCCTGCAAGATATCGGCGTGATTCCGATCCACGCGCTTGGCGGCGTCGGAGCCAACCTGTCTGACCATTTCGGGGTTCGTGTCGCGGCCGAACTCGCCGGCGTCCGGACGATCAACGAAGGCACCCGTGGTTTGGCACTCGTACTCGAGGCCCTCAAATACGGCCTGTTCCGCAAGGGTATTCTTGCCCAGTCCCCGGGAATCGCGGTCGCCTTGTGCAAATCACGCGCGAGCCTGGACCAACCCGATTTACAGGTGATTTTCGCCCCTGCCAGCTACAAGGAAACAGCGGTCTACGAACTCGATGACTTCCCCGGCATGACAGCCGGGGTCTGGCCGATGCGTCCGGAAAGTCGCGGGTATGTCCACGCGCGCAGCGCGGACACCGCTGACAAACCCCTGATCCAGCCGAACTATCTCGATGCCGAGGCGGACCGGCGCCTGCTCCTCGACGGGATACGGCTCGCCCGGCGCATGATGAAATCGCCAGAGCTGGCACAATGGTACATGCGCGAAACTTCGCCTGGCGATGGTGTCCAGAGCGACGAGGAGTTGCTCGACTTCGCCCGCCGGCGCGGTACGACGATCTTCCATCTGATGGGTACCTGCAAGATGGGGCCAGCGAGTGACGCCGGCGCGGTCGTCTCCGACGAGCTCAAGGTCCACGGCATCGACGGGCTTCGCGTCGTCGACGCCTCGGTGATTCCCACATCGCACTCGGCAAACACCAACGCCGCGACAATCATGATCGCCGAAAAGGCCAGCGACATGATCCTGGGTAAATCGCCCCTTCCCGCCGCCCCGGTTTAGCAACGTCCCCGTAAGTGCCATAATCGCGCGCGAGGAATGACCGCCCGCCTTCGGGCGATACGACAGGGGGAACTCAACAATGCACATCATCGATCTCAGCCGCGAAATTCATCATCGCGCACCCGCCCATCCGAACCATCCGCCGGTCATCATCACAGTCTGGAACGACCATTCCGAGATCAAGCGCGCCGGCGATACGGAGTTCACGTCGAAGTCCCTGTCGCTCACCATGAGTGATCATTCCTGCACCCATGTGGACGCGCCGGTGCACTTCAATCCCGCGCCCGGCGCGCCCTCGATCGACGAGGTGCCGCTGGAGGATTTCTATACCGAGGCCATATGCCTGGATTTCGGTGACGTTCCGAACAAGTACGAGGCGACGGTCGAAGACATGGAAGCCGCACTGGCGGCATCGGGTGAAGAGATCAAGCCTGGCGACACGGTGATGATCCACATGGGCATCCACAACCGCCTCTTCGGGTCACCCGACTACGTCCATAATTTCCCGGGCCTATCGGTCGAGGCGGTGCACTGGCTCGCGGACCGCAAGATCAAGATGTTCGGCGTCGAAACGGTGAGCCCCGCCCCGGAGGGCGAGCCAAACTACCTTGCCCACATGGCCTGCGCCGAACGCGGCATCACCCACATGGAATGCCTGATGAATCTCGACAAGCTCGTCGGCAAGGGCCGCTTCCGGTTCGCGGGCTTCCCGTTGAAAATCAAGGGCGGTACGGCGAGCCCAATTCGCGCCGTGGCTATTTTTGAGGACTAGATACTTGGCAAAACCCATTTCCTACAATCGCGCCGAGGAGGACGTCGGCAACATCATCGGCCTGGAACACGTCAATCTGCTGGTGCCCGATCAGGGCCTCGCGACCCTGTTCTACATCAGCGGCCTCGGCCTGACCCGCGACCCCTACCTGATGACCAGTACCGATCTCATGTGGGTCAACATCGGGCGCACGCAGTTTCATCTCCCGACCCGGGGCACCCAAAAGCTCCGCGGGTACACCGGCTTGGTGATCAATGACTATGACCGGCTGGCAAAACGTCTCGAAGGTGTGCGCAAGGGTCTTCGCGGCACGAAATTCACATTCAAGCGCGGACGGGGCTACATCGACGCAACCTGTCCGTGGGGCAACCGTTTTCGCTGTTATCCGCCGGGCAAGCGATTCGGGCGGATGCAACATGGCATCCCCTATGTCTGCTTCGATGTGCCGAAGGGTTCGGCTGACGCCATCGCCCGTTTCTATGCCGAGATCGTCGGCGCACCGGCCCGCATCGGCAAGCACGAAAAGGCCACGGCCGCACATGTCTGTGCCGGCGTCGACCAGACGCTGATTTTCCGCGAGAAAGCCGGCCGCCAGGCGGCGTTCGACGGGCATCATATCCAGGTCTATCTCGCCGACTTCTCGGGCCCCTATCGACGCCTGCTCGAGCGCGGGCTGATCTCCATGGAAACCGATCAGCATGAGTATCGTTTTCAGACCATCGTCGACCCGGAGAACGGCAAGCCCGTTTTTCAGGTGGAGCATGAGGTGCGCAGCCTGCACCACCCGCTCTACGGGCGCCCGTTGGTAAACCGCAACCCCGAACAGCGAAACATGACCTACCAGCCCGGCGCGGATACGCTTCGCGTCGGCTGAGTAGCCCCAAAACGTCTCGAAAGGTTTTCATCATGGTTGAGTTACGCAATCCCGCCCGCGAGCGCCTCGAAGCGGGCGAGGTCTCAGTCGGTATCGGCATTCGCCTCGCGCGCAGCGCCGATATCGCAAGCATGATGAAAACGGCCGGCATGGACTGGCTGTTCATCGATCTTGAGCATGGCGCTCTCTCCCTCGACCAAACCGCGCAGATTTCCTGTGCCGCGCTCAGTTCCGGCATCGCGCCACTCGTGCGTGTCCCGCGTGGCGAGATGGCCATGGCGACGCGCGCATTGGACGGCGGCGCACTTGGCATCATCATGCCCCAATGCGAAACCGCAGACGAAGCGCGCGAGATCGTGGTGCACATGTATTACGCGCCCGAGGGTTCGCGTGGGGTCGTGGGCGGCCTTCCCCAGTTCGGATTTGCCAATCCCGACATGACGTCGGCAATGCAGGCGATGAACAAGTCCATGTTGCTCGTCGTTATGCTGGAAACGCCAGACGCGATCGCACGCGCTGACGAAATTGCCGCGGTCGACGGGATCGACATCGTGCAGATCGGAACCAACGACCTCTCTGCGGCATCGGGAATTCCCGGCCAGGTGGGCCATGACAAGATTGTCGCGAGCTATGAAACAGTCGCCGCCGCTTGCAAGAAACACGGCAAGTGGATGGGAATGGGCGGCGTCCCGTCCCCGGAGCTCCAGGAAAAGTACATCTCGATGGGCGTACGTTTCGTCCTGGCCGGCCAGGACATGAGCGTCCTCATAAACGCGGCAGCGAATACGGTGGACAGGGTCCGCAGCTATGAGCTCTGACCCCCTGCGGGTGTAAGCCCTTCGCCGCTAAATACCCGCGCCAGCTTCCCAGGTCGGAAATATCCAGCGCACCCTCGGCCGCATAGCCTTCGCAGATGAAGCCCTTCACCAGGGACCCATCCTCGAGTTCAACGGTTCCAATCCCCAGCGGTGCCGGAATCCCGGCCATAAAGCTGCCGAATTGCGCCTGCGGAATGGCCCATACCTCGACATCGATCGCCACCCCGTCGGTTTCCGTTCGAATCATTCCCGGCCGCGGCGGCTCGAAAGCCTCAAGCGCGTAGAACCGATAGTTCGCCGCGGATCGTGTCGAGCGCACCAGCTTGGCACCGCGCTCGGTCAATTGATGATTCAGCGGCAGGCCAGACATGTGGGCGCCACAGGCGACGATCAACATCATGCCGTCGACCGAAGCACCGCCATCCGGCGCGGTTTCAGGCAATGCCGCCCGGGCCGCGCCCATGCCCGTTTCGGCCGCACGATGCATGGCATCGGCCAACGGAAGAACCGCGCGGTCCCGAAAAGCCGGCGCGACGAATGTGATCCCGAAAGGCAGGCCATTGTCGAGGAATCCCGCCGGAACCGCGACACCGCACATATCCAGCAGGTTCATATAGTTGGTGTAGTAACCCAGGTTCGAATTCAATTGAATCGGATCCGCCGCGAGTTCGGCGATCGTGTAGATTGTCCCAGCGGTCGGGGTCATCATGACGTCGATGTCCTGCCAAACGGGTTCGACCTTTCGCCGCAAGGCCTGCATCCGGTATTCAGCCGCGAACGCTTCTGCCGCACTGGGGGTCGCACCGCCACCGATGATTTCGCGTGTCACCGGGTGTACGGCGTCCGGATGGGCATCGAAAAACTCGCGAATCCCGACATAGCGCTCGGCTACCCACGGACCTTCGTAAAGCAGTCGCGCGGCCTCCAGGAACGGCGCCAGATCAACCTCGACGATCTTTGCACCGAGACCCTCAGCCCGCATAACGGCCTCTTGGAACAGCCTCTCGGCCGCTGCATCACCGAAGAATTCGAGACCGTCGGATTTCGGTACGCCAATTCTCGCGACGTCCGGAGAGATGGCGGTGCCCTGCGAGACGGCCGTCTCATCGCGCGAGTAGGCATCGTCTTCATCAAACCCCGCAGCCACGTCGAGCACGGCTTCTGCGTCAGCGGTGCAGTTGGCGAAGATGGATATGCAGTCCAGCGTGCGACATGCTGGCACCACGCCGCGCGCGCTCAGCACGCCGCGCGAAGGCTTCAACCCGACAATATTGTTGAATGCTGCGGGAACACGGCCCGAACCTGCGGTATCCGTACCGAGCGAGAAGCTCACCAAGCCGCGTGCAACGGCGACAGCCGTACCGGAACTGGAGCCACCCGAAACATACGCCGGATCAAATGCGTTCTGGCACGCACCATATGGCGACCGGGTGCCGACCAGTCCCGCCGCAAACTGGTCGAGATTGGTCTTGCCGATCAGGATTGCACCAGCTCCGATCAGGCGCTCCACAACTGGTGACGATACGTCAGGCGTATAGGCGAATTCCGGGCAGCCCGCTGTCGTCGGCATACCGGCGACGTCGATATTGTCCTTCACAGCAAATGGAATACCGAAAAGCGGCAAATCTGCAGGGTCCAAGTCGGACAGCCGTTTAACCGCCGCCAGCACTTCGGCATCGGGAACCCGTGCGATCCAGATGTTTCCGTCATCTGCGTCTTCCACCCGCGCCAGAACTTCACGCACGACTTTATCTACGTCAGCGGGGGATCGATCATATTGCTCGCGCAGGCTGCTAAAATTCATATTTATCAACCTATTGCCGGTGTTTTTCATTTGCGAACAGAATCCAACGAGGCCTTTTGCAGCAACATGGCGCTGTATTGGGCATCGCCGGACCTTCCCAACGCGGAACGCAGCGGTGTAGCGTTTCAGGGTTAGCGGCATATTGTACTCGTTATAGAGCTACATGACTCCATAGGGGACCGATTTGGTGACGAAAAGCCATATTTTCGAAGCTGAGCCCTATCCCTTGCCGTTCGAACCGGCTGCGACAGCGCTCCTTATCATCGATATGCAACGCGACTTCCTCGAGCCCGGCGGATTCGGTGAGATGCTGGGCAATGACGTGTCGCTGTTACGGACGACCATCGAACCCTGCACACTAGTCCTGAAAGCTGCACGAAACGCGGGTTTGACGGTCATACACACACGCGAAGGTCACCGTCCGGACCTGACCGACGCGCCACCCAGCAAACTTGCACGCGGCGGGCTGGAAGTCGGAATCGGTGATCCGGGCCCCATGGGACGAATATTGGTCCGGGGTGAACCGGGTCATGACATCATTCCGGAACTCGCCCCCGGTGCGCACGAGCCGGTCGTCGACAAGCCCGGCAAGGGTGCCTTTTACGAAACCGACCTGGATCTGATCCTGCAGAACCGGGGCATCACGACGCTGATTGTCTGCGGCGTGACCACCGAGGTCTGCGTCCACACAACCGTTCGTCAGGCCAATGACCGCGGATATGAGTGCCTGGTGCTGGCCGATTGTGTGGGATCCTATTTTCCGGAGTTTCAGCGGGTCGGACTGGAAATGATCAAGGCCCAGGGCGGAATCTTCGGATGGGTAAGCGATTCCGCCCGCGCCGTTCAGGCGCTGGGGTGACTGCGAACAGGAGAAATCTGGCCATAACAGCCTTTCTGATTAAACACGTTCGATAGTGGGAAAATGCGAATGAGTACAACGAAAGCTTCATGGTGGGTTCCGGGAGACTGGAACGCCCTGTTTGGCCTCGGGACAAACGTCCTGGTCAATCTTCTGGTCCTCACGGGCCTTCTGAAATTCGTCATTCAACTGCCCGACGACGTCATCTTCGGCCGTATTCTGCCGGCTGTCGGGCTGATGATCTTTCTCGGCAACATGTTCTACGCCTATCTGGCTCGGAAACTTGCCGACAAGAGCGGGCGCAGCGACGTCGCCGCCTTACCCTCGGGGCCCAGCGTCCCGCACATGTTCTTCGTCGTGCTGGCGATCATGCTGCCCATCAAGATCCAGACCGGCGATCCCTTGCTGGCCTGGCAGGCCGGTCTCGCCTGGGTCTTCATTGAGGGCCTCGTGCTGTTTGCGGGTGCGTTCGTGGCACCGCATGTCCGCCGCCTGACGCCGCGTGCCGCCCTTTTGGGTACGCTTGCGGGTATCTCGATCACCTTCATCTCGATGAAACCGGCGATGGAGATTTTCCAAAGCCCGGTGATCGGTCTGATTTCGCTGGCCATCATCCTGGCCGGCTGGTTCGGCGGTGTGCGTTACCCCGGCAAGGTTCCCGCCGGCCTGATCGCCATCGGCGTCGGTACGGCGTTAGCCTGGCTCAGCACCTGGTTCGATCTCGGTATCGGACTTATGAGTGTGGACAGCGTGAGCCAGTCGATCGGTGCTATCGGTTTCGCCTTGCCGGCCATCTCGATCGGCCAGGTGTTCGACGGCCTCAACCAGCATTGGGCCTTCATCCTGGTGACAGCGATCCCGTTCGGCGTCTACGACTTCATCGAAGCCATGGACAATGTCGAAAGTGCGGCCGTGGCGGGCGATGAGTACAGCGAGAAACAGGTGATCGGTGCCGAGGGCATCATCAGCCTCGTTGGCACCCTGTTCGGCAGCCCATTCGCCAACGCCGTCTATATCGGACATCCCGGCTGGAAAGAGATGGGTGGACGGATCGGCTATTCCGCCGTGACCGGCATTTTCGTGCTCGTGGTGACATGGCTCGGGATTGTCGGGTTGTTGCTTGCGGTCATCCCGCAAGTCGCGATCATCCCGATTCTGCTCTACATCGGCATGCTGATCGGTGCGCAGGCGTTCCAGGCGACGCCGTCCAAACACGCACCGGCGGTCATCTTTGCACTCATCCCCAACCTTGCGGCTTGGGGCAAAGTTTTGATCGATGGCGCGCTCGGTGCGGCCGGCACCAACGCCGGGGCAGTTGGATTGGACAAACTGGCCAATCAAGGCGTGCTCTACAGAGGCCTCGAGGTCATGGGCAGTGGCGCCATCCTCGTCGGGCTCATCTTCGGTGCCATGGCCGTCTTCATCATTGACCGCAACTACAAGCCTGCGGCCGCCTTCGCACTGAGCGCTGCCGTGCTGACCTATTTCGGGTTCATCCACGGCCCCGCGGTGGGGATCGGCAACGGGCTCGGCATATCGCCGACGATCACGATTGCATATCTGGCTGTCGCCGCGATCCTGTTCTGGTGTGACGGTCTTGAGAAGACCGAGGCCAAAGCGGACTGATTGACCAACTGAACACCGGCGGGCTTCCAGCGGGAGCCCGCCGGTTTTTATTTCCAAAGCCCGTATCGAATGGGCAGAGCGATAAGGAAACTACATGCGTTTGGCTGTGAGCGACATGCCGGAGCATTTCCCTGCGCAAATCGCGAACGGGACAACCATGAGTGTGTTCCGCCGCGTCATGAACCTGGCAGTGGATACGGAAGACAACGCGCGGACGCTTGTCACCATCGACGCGCGCAACAATGCAGCCCTGGCACCCGGCACCGCGCGCATCGACGCGCCCGCGACGGTCAACTTTTCACGACTGGTCCGCCCGGGTGCGGGTTTTGCCATGCGCGCCGGAATCCTGCGAATACAAGGCACCGAACTGGCGTTTGATTTCCGTACCGCCGCGTCGATTGCCTGGGCGCAACAAACCTCACCCACAAAACGGGAAAGCTCCAGGCTGATCGCCGGCTGGATCAACGCATGGTCGCTGTTCATCGATGCCCATGGTGCGGCCGGATTCGCGATGGCACTCTCCCCCGATCCGCGACGGGACTCATACGGTCGCGCACTTGCGCGCAGCGTCCAGACGACGGTTCCCGAACTCATACGCGCCGCCCCCAATGCAGACCTGCCGGTTTCCACGGCGTGTTTGAATCGCCTAATTGGACGTGGGCCTGGCCTGACCCCCTCCGGTGACGATTTCGCAACCGGCTATTTTCTGGGCTTCCGGGACGGCGCCAATGAGCCCGCACAGAAGGATTTTCTCCGGCAGCTCATTCAGGCCGCGCTCGTCAAATCGTGCGACAGCACCGACGTCTCCCGCGCCTGCATTGCTCATGCCGCAGCCGGCAGGTTTTCATCTCCTTTGACAAAACTCACCGATGCCATTGCGACCGATGCCGATGACATTCCCGCACGCCTTGCCGACGTCACGGACATGGGACACAGCTCGGGCCGCGATACCGTTTTCGGTTTGTTGTGTGGCCTGACCGTCCATGAACCCGCACTTCGCGAGCGGGTCATCGACAAACTCAACGAAGCTCACTTGCACGAGAAAGTAACCCGATGATTATGGGAACACGCATCATTGCCGACATGTACCGGGACTCCCTTGCCCTGATGAAAATCTCGTCGGCGATCTCCCTTCTCGACGGGATCAGCCAGGCATCCTGCATCATGGCAACCCCGGCAAACCTGGATCTGCTGCGCGAGGCAGGGCTGATCGAGGGCGATCCCGGCGCGCGCGCGAACGAGGTGCTGATCGCGGTGGAGGCCGATTCCGAAGCGACATTGGGCGCAGCGCTCGATGCCGCCGAAGCCGAGTTGCGCGCCGAGCCGGAGATCGTGGGCGGTGGTACCGCGGAAACCGAACCACTGCGGAGCATCGAGATGGCGCTGGACGCGAATGTGGCGGCAAATTTCACGCTGATTGCCACCCCGGGCCCATTCGCGGCAGCCGAAGCATTCAAATCAGTGCGGCTCGGACTGAATGTGATGATGTTCAGCGATAATGTGTCGATCGAAGACGAGCTTGCCCTAAAAACCCAGGCTGATCAGGCTGGCCTCATGGTCATGGGGCCCGATTGCGGTACCGCGATCATCGACGGCTCACCACTCGGTTTCGCCAATGTCGTGCGCCGGGGCACGATCGGGATTGTCGCCGCTTCGGGCACCGGCTTGCAGCAGGTTTCCTGTCTTGTCGATGCCGCCGGGTGCGGCGTGTCCCAGGCGATCGGCACCGGCGGTCGCGATCTCGACAGCCGGATCGGTGGCCGCACGACAAAACACGCCATAACCTTGCTCGGCGCCGACCCCGACACACAGGTCATCGTGTTGATCTCGAAACCACCCGCAGCCGATGTCGCGCAGAACGTGATCGAGCATGCCGTGGCATCCGGCAAGCCAGTTATCGCCTGTCTGTTGGGACACACGCCGGAAGGGTCAGGGCTTTCAGGTGTTTCCTACGCAAGCACCCTCGAGGAAGCCGCGCAACTCGCCATTGCGGCTTCCGGCAGCACGGCCGCCGCGGCGAGCGAACTGATTGATACGCCGCTGCCCAGCCTGTCCGGGGAGCGCCGTCATGTCCGCGCGCTCTATAGCGGCGGTACCTTTTGTTACGAAGCACTAACAATGCTGGCCGGGAGGCTTGAAGGCGTTCACTCGAACACGTCCAGTGCCGGAATCCAGGTCCTGAACGACCCCTGGACGAGCGCATCTCACACCATCCTTGATCTCGGCGACGATATCTTCACCCGCGGCCGGCCCCATCCCATGATCGACCACCGGCTGCGTAACGACCGTATCGTGGCCGAGGCGCAGAACGCCGACACGGCGGTAATCCTGTTTGACGTGGTGCTCGGACATGGGGCCCATGAGGATCCTCTCTCAGCCATGGCGCCGGCCCTGTCATCGGTGCCGGCCTTGAAAGCCGGCGGCCCCGTTATGCTTGGCTTCGTCTGTGGCACGGATGGCGACCCCCAGGGCCTTGCACGCCAGCGTGACGCAATGTCCGATCTCGGCGTTCTTGTGGCCGACAACAACGCCCAGGCGGTCCGCACCGCCGCTGCGATCCTGGAGAGCGCACAATGAGCAATCTGTTCGGAACACCGCTTTCGGTGATCAATGTCGGGTTGGCGCAGTTCGCCGAGCCAATTCGTGCCGCCGGCAGCAGCGTGGTCGATGTAAACTGGGCACCACCTGCGCATGATGAGGACATCGCGCGCGCGCTCGCCCGCCTCACCAATCGGGAAGACATCGAGAACGCGAACCAGACAGCTTTCGCGCGTTATCTCGCCGCGCAGCCAACCCTGCGCGGCGTTGGTATCGCACGCGATGTACTCGACGGCCTGGGCGAACGGACGATCCTTCACTCCGGCCCACCGATTGGCTGGGACGACATGTGCGCGCCGGTTCGCGGTGCGATTGCCGGCGCTTGTGTTTACGAAGGCTGGGCCGACACACCGGAAGATGCCGAGGCGCTCGCGGGGTCGGGCGAAATCACTTTCGCACCCTGCCACCATTTCGGTGCCGTAGGGCCGATGGCCGGCATCATCAGCCCGTCGATGCCGCTCTGGATCATCGAGGACCCGGTCCATGATCACACGACGTTTTCGAACCTGAACGAGGGGCTTGGCAAGGTGTTGCGTTTCGGCGCCAACTCTCCCGATGTCATCAGCCACCTGGAATGGATGCGCGACGTGCTCGCACCAGCGCTGGCCGCAACGCTCGAGACACTCGGCGATCTCGAACTCAAGCCCATCATGGCCCAGGCGCTGCACATGGGTGACGAAGTGCACAACCGCAACGGTGCGGCGTCTGCGTTACTGATAAAACGACTAATACCGGCCGCACTGGAGGCTGGCCTCGACCCGAAGACCCTGTCCGAGGTGGTCACCTTCATTAATTCGAACGATCATTTCTTTCTCAACCTCTCGATGGCGGCATGCAAATCCATGCTCGACGCTGCCCATGGTGTCCCCGGGTCAAGCCTCGTGACGGCCATGGCGCGCAACGGCGTCAATTTCGGAATTCGGGTGAGCGGCCTGGGTGACACCTGGTTCGAGGCGCCCGCCTCGATCATCGACGGGTTGTTTTTCCCCGGCTACAGCACCGCCGACGCCAATCCCGATCTGGGAGACAGCTCGATCACCGAGACTTGCGGGATCGGGGCCTTCGCCATGGCCGCATCGCCCGCCATCGTGCAGTTTGTCGGGGGGACAGCGTCCGACGCGCTCGCGAATTCGCAGCGTATGGCCCACATCACATTCGGTCGCAATACAGCCTTCACCCTGCCCGCCCTTGATTTCATGGCAACACCAGCGGGCATCGATATCCGCAAGGTCGTCGACACCGGAATCGCGCCCGTCATCAACACCGGCATCGCTCATCGAGAGGCTGGCATCGGACAAGTCGGCGCAGGCATTACCCACGCGCCACTCACTTGCTTTTCAGCGGCAGTCGCCGCGCTCGCGGAGACATTTGTTGACTGACAATTGAGGCTTCGGAAGGAGGCGTCGACATGCCGCCACGCCAGAAGACCGCCGTCGTAGCAGCCGGCGGAAATTCACTGATCATCGACGCAGACCACAAGTCGATCCCTGATCAGTATGCCGCTGCCGCCATCACCGTAGGTCACGTCGCCGACATGATTGAACAGGGCTGGGACGTCGTCCTGACCCACGGCAACGGACCGCAGGTCGGGTTTATCCTTCGCCGTTCCGAAATTGCAATCGCCGAAGTTCCGCCGGTTCCCATGGATTACGCCGGCGCCGACACCCAGGGGGCCATCGGCTGGATGTTCCAGCGGGCCATGCAGAACGAAATGCGCCGCCGCGGCATCCCGCGCGAGGCGGTCGCAGTGGTCACACAGGTACTGGTAGATCGGGCAGACCCGGCATTCGACGAGCCTTCCAAGCCCATCGGGTCGCATATGAGCGAAGCCTTTGCCAAGCAACACGCCGCCGAGCACGGCTGGCACGTGCGCGAGGAAGGTGATCGCGGTTGGCGGCGCGTTGTTGCCTCCCCTCGCCCGCAGTCCATAGTGGATATCGGCGCGATCGGGTCCCTCATCGATGCGAATCACATCGTCATCGCCTGCGGTGGCGGCGGGATCCCCGTTTATCGCGACTCCGAGGGAGACTTGCAGGGCCTTGAGGCGGTCATCGACAAGGATCGTGCTTCGAGCCTACTGGCCCATGAACTCAATGCGGAGTTTCTGGTTATCACGACGGAAGTCGAGAAAGTGGCGGTGAACTTCGGCCAGCCTGACGAAAGCTGGATCGATCGCATGACCGTCTCCGAAGCCCGTGCCCACAAGGCTGACGGTCAGTTTCCCGAAGGCAGAATGGGACCAAAAATCGATGCGATTACAGAGTTTATCGAGGCTGGCGGTGCGACCGGGATCATCACCAACCCGCAAAATCTTGGGCGCGCGATCGCCGGCGAGACCGGCACCTGGATTGTTCCCGACAACAAATGACGATTCACCTTTTGCGTATCGAGCGGGGTTTGCTATAACCGCGCGCCTCTGATCCGGTGTAGCTCAGTTGGTAGAGCAAGCGGCTGTTAACCGCTAGGTCGTAGGTTCGAGTCCTACCGCCGGAGCCAATTCCAAGGACCAGCCTCTCAGGCTGGTCCTTTTTGGTTTCGGCCATCACCCAAATTTTCGCCGATGAATGAGCCGCTCGCGGGCGTTTGTTCATTCCCCCATTCCCGATATGTTTGAACGGCGAAACGGCATGGAACCCGGCGATGGCACCTATCCTTACGATTTTCACATTTGGATGTTCGCGTACCGCAGCGCTCTTGATGGTCGTTTGCGCAATACCCGGGGTCGCAGGCGCGCATGGCACTGCAGGTTCCGCTGCCTCACACACGAGCGGGCCTGCCTTGCAACTGATCGGGCTCACGCAGGCGAATGAAACCCAAACTGCGCAAGTATGGTCGCTGAAGAACCGCGTCGAGATCAAAATATCCGGCGACAAGCGGATCATCCGCGCAAACGGCATCCCGCAACACGAAACAGGCCGGTTTCCGAACCGTAACAATCCCAGCGCAATCCGCGCGCAGGACTATGTCTTTCGGGTGAATGTCGCGCCGGAGAAGCGGCCGGAGATCGATATCCTCGAGCTGGGCAAGTTCGGGATCGCCGTGAACGGGGTACCATTTGATCCCGGCGCGGCCGAATTCTGGAACCGGGATCGCGACTCAGGCTGGCGGTACGAAGCCATCGGTGGCGCCATCAACCTTGGCCTCGACCGGAACAACGCACATGTTCAGCCAAATGGTACGTATCATTATCACGGGCTTCCCACGGGCCTGATAGAAGGTTGGTCAAGAGACTCCCATTCCGCAATCGTGGGTTATGCGGCAGACGGCTTTCCGATTTATGCGGTCTACGGACTGTCCGACCCCAACGATGCCGCCTCACCCATCACCGCCTTGCACGCCAGCTACCCCGTCAAAACCGGCACGCGCCCGAGCGGCCCCGGCGGCGAATATGACGGCAGCTTCGTCGAGGATTTCGAGTTTATCGCCGACGCGGGTGATCTGGATGAATGCAACGGTCGCGACACCATCACACCGGATTATCCGGATGGCACTTACGCCTATTTCTTGACGGAAAATTTCCCATTCATTCCCCGCTGTTTCCGGGGAGAACCGGATCGCAGTTTTGCGCACCGCCGTGGTCCGGGTGGAGGCGGGTTCGGACCCGGTCAGGAACCTTTCCGGCGCGGCCCACCTCCCCCGCGGCGTGGACCCACACGCTGATTTATGCGTACTATCGCATTCAACTAATTGTGTATCGAGCCGGTTGCCAATCCGGGAAGTAAGTATTCCACATTGATACAGCTGTGCTTAAACTGCCGCCCAATACGCCATCCAATTCCACTTTCGAACCGATGACATTCAATTCCAACACGACCGTGAAAAAAAGCACGCTGAGCACCCATGTGCCGCTGTCGATTCGCGATCGGGTTATCGAACTGGGTGAGAATTATTGGGCTTCCAAACGCAAGGAAGGGCGTCTTCCTGCGCGCTCCGATATCGATCCGCTCGATATTCCTACTCTACTTCCCCAGATCGTCCTGCTGGATGTGCGGAACGAGCCTTGGGATTTCCGTTTTCGATTGATCGGGACCAATGTCGTGCACCGTCTTTCCACGGACTGGACGGGAAGCTGGATGTCAGAGATTGATCACATGGCATCGCCGAGCCGGATATTCAACGCCTGCGTCGACGTCGCGACTTCCGGAAAACCACTACGCAGCGACACGCCATATGTCGGTCCACATCAAAACTATATCCGCGCGGAAGATGTCATCCTACCGCTGGCCGAAGATGGCGCCACGCCGGATATGTTGCTTGTGTTCATCGAACATTTCGCGAAAGCCTGACCGGCAATTCAAACGATCGCTATCCAGCCTTCGTCGGCCGCTCGCGTTGCACAATGTAGATGCCACTGAGCACGATGATCCCAGCTCCGACTAACGTCCAGAGATCGGGGGAATCGCCGAACAACGCCAACCCCAGCAAGGTTGCCCAGATCAACTCGCTGTAGGCAAACGGTGCCACGAGCGGCGCCTCGGCACGTTGGTAGGCCATGATAATGGCCCAATGACCCAGGCCACCAAGGAAACCCGCGACGATCAACATGCCCCATTGCGCAAGTGTCGGGGTTTGCCAGAAAAACGGAACGATCACGCTCATCAGCACGCCACCCACGATCGCGGCGTAGAACACGGAGGTTATGGGGTCCGTTCGATGGCTGATCATCCGCGTGATGATCTGATAAACGGCATAGAAAATCGCGACGGTGATCGGCAGCAACGCAGCGAGTTGGAACAGGCCGCCACCTGGCCGGACGATCACGATCATGCCGACAAACCCGACAAATACCGCGATCCACCGTCGCAACCCGACCCGCTCCTTGAGGAGCGGCACGGAAAGCGCGGTGATCAACAGCGGCGCGATGAAGGTGATCGAAACGGCATCGGCCAATGGCATGAAGCCCACGGCG
This sequence comes from Alphaproteobacteria bacterium, assembly GCA_965261975.1. Classification (GTDB taxonomy): domain Bacteria; phylum Pseudomonadota; class Alphaproteobacteria; order UBA6615; family UBA6615; genus UBA8079. The sequence goes on along the minus strand of CBDHEC010000051.1, from coordinate 83,274 downwards.
GTAAACATGCAGGCGGTCGCGAGAAGCACGAGGATCGACCGGACAATCTGCAACCCCTTGTCTGACCCGGACAGGAGTGTGGGGATTCGGCGCGGGAAGATCGCCAGAATGAACACAGTATGAAAAAAGTAGCGGCCCCAGATGATCTCCACGAGCGGCAATTCCTGAACCCGCAATTCCTTGACGAAGCCGTTCATGGTCGCGAAACACAACACCGCGAAACACATCATCAGGACACCGCGAATGGGTGCATCTGTCGGGCGGGACGTTGCTGTCGACATCAGATTTGGCAGCCAATCGAGGGATCAATTATTGGACGAGATTCGGAAAAAGGGAGCACGCTACGAATAACACAAACCGGCCCACAAACCCTTCCCGACATTAGGACCTCGTTATGACCAAGGACTATCAAGCCATATCCGACGCGCAAGACGCCCGCGCGACCGAATTGTTTCGCGCCGCCCCCGACATCATGCGCGGCCACCGCACCGTGACCCAGGCAGCACAGACACCGGCCGCCCTCGATGTGAAAACGACTGAGATAATGGCTCTGGCGATCGCCATCGTGCAACGATGTGAAGGCTGCGTCGTCTATCACACCAAGCAATCGGTCGCCCACGGGGCCAGCCGCGAGGAAGTTTGCGACGCAATTGCCGTGGCCATCGAGATGGGTGGTGGCCCCGCCACGGTTTACGGCGCGGACGCCCTGGCCGCATTCGACGCATTCAGCGAATAAACCTGCCCCGGTGCGCTGAGGCCAAGCAGCGACTGGCGCGACTCATGGCGCATTGATACGAATTCCTCATGATTTCCGGGCGTCGCAACCTCAGATCAAATGCGCTGCTGTTCGCGGCACTGTTCGGACTGGCGGCATGTGTTCAAGGCACAAAGCTGCAGCCGACGGCCACGGGCAGTGCCGATGGAAAATCGGGAATCGAGCAAAACTTCTCGCTGCTGACCGACATACCGATCCCGCCGGACTCTACGCTCGATGTGGATCGGTCACTGATCCTCGGCGATCTCGACCGATGGACCGGACGGATTGTTCTGAACGTGGGGCAGGACACCACGCCGACTTTTGCGCTTTATCAGACGCAGATGCCCAACTTCGGATGGGATCCAATCATGAGCGTGCAGGCCGGTATCAGCGTGCTGTCATTTACCCGCGGAGAGCGCGCGGCAACCGTTCAGATCGAAAATCGCACACTCGGCGGAAACACAACGACGATCACCGTCGCGCCGCGGCAATCGGGCACCCCGGTCGGTGCCGGCAATGCAGGCCCGGTTCAGGTCACGCCTGCACGCTGACTAAGCGTTCCCGGCAAGCGCGCTCAGCCGTCGCGTCGCCCAGGTCGATACCAGCACAGCGACCGAAAAAACGAACGCACCGATCTGAATATCGGCGCTCGTCAGCAAGCGTCCGTCCGCGACGAGCACGATCAGTGCAATGATGAACACGTCGAGCATCGACCATTTCGAGAATGTCGCCAGCCAGCCCAGAACCGGTCGGGCATAACTGCTGGTCGCATCGAGGAAAAACCACAATGCAATACCCGTGATGATCTTCACCACGGGAAACACGACGGAAAACAGAAAGGTAATGACGAAAAGGAACCAGTCACCTTCTTCGAGGAATGCCAGCACGCTCTCCACAAGCGAGAAATCCTGGGAGATGAAAAGCGAACGGACCGTAATCGCAGGCAGCAGAAGTCCGGCAACTAACGCCACCAGCGTACACACAAGCACCAGCCCAAGAATTCGATCGAACCCCTGGGCGCGTCTGGATAGCGGCCCCGGCAGTGTTGAACGCATGAAATCGCGCTTCCTTCGTCGTCAGGCCATCTGCCGGATTGCAGGATGGCAGATGGTGGCGGCAGTATAGCCACCACCGACCGCATAGATCGCCGCCCTTCGATCGTCAACAGGAAGCCATGCGCATGCCCCAGCACCGAAACCGTCACGTCATCCTCAAGGAACGTGCAACCGGCCTTCCCACCCCCGAACTATTTGAACTGACAGAGGGCGATGCTCCCGTCCCCGGCGATGGCGAAGTCCTGATCAACAACATCTACGTCACCGCCGACCCGGGTATGAAGGGCTGGATCAGCAAGGCCCGGAACTATGCGAGCGTCGAGACCGGCACGACCATGCATTCGTTCAGTGTCGGCGTCGTCGTAGAATCGAATAGCTCCGACATCCAGGAAGGCGACGTCGTTACCGCCAATACGGGCTGGGCAGAATACGCCGTTGCCGATCCCGCGCGCCCAACCTTTCGAAAGGTCGACCCGAACGACGGACCTCTTTCAACCGCCCTCGGCATCCTGGGTATCAACGGCTTTACGGCCTATTTCGGTTTGCTTGAGGTTGGCCAACCCAGGGCCGGCGACACGGTCCTGGTCTCGACAGCGGCCGGTGCGGTCGGCAGCGCCGTTGGACAGATCGCCAAGATCAAGGGCTGCCGGACAGTGGGCATCGCCGGCGGCGCGGAAAAGACCGCGCTTTGCACCGATGTCTTCGGGTTCGACAGCGCCATCGATTACAAGGCCGTCGATGATCTGGATGCCGCGATTCGCCAAGCCTGTCCCGACGGTGTCGATGTCTACTACGACAATGTCGGCGGTGAGACCCTCGATATCGTCCTCGGCCAGGTCAATTTGCATGGGCGCGTCGTCATTTGCGGTACGGCCTCCACGGATGCCTGGATTCCCCAACCCAGCGGGCTGCGCCCCGAGCGTAACTTGCTGGTGAATCGCATCCGCATGGAAGGTTTCCTGACATTCGATTTCGCCGATCGTTACGGCGAGGCGCATGCGGACCTCAGCACCTGGGTCCGCGACGGAGAGATCCAGTACCGCGAGGATATCGTCGATGGCCTGGAGAATGCCGGTGCTGCCCTGGCCGGGCTCTACGCCGGCCGGAACATGGGCCGCCAGTTGATCCGGGTCCGCCCCGATCCATACCTCTAGCGACGGCGCCCAGATAGCGCCCTTTCCTCGACACGTATCCGCAAGGCCAGAACCGCGGCATTTGCCAGCCCGAAGATAACCGCCAGTTCCCACGCTCCCGCGATCATCGGCACGACGATGATCTCCGCCTCGACGATGAGATAGTTCGGGTGCCGCACGAAGCGGAACGGCCCGCGCCTGACCAAAGGCGCACCGGGCACCGTAATGATCCGGGTCGTCCAGTAGCGGCCGAGGCTGGTCAGCACCCATACCCGCCCGAGTTGCAGCAGCACGAATACGCCCAGAAGGACCGGGTCGATGAAGCTGTCGCCCGGGACGAATACAAGCAGGCAGATGAACCAGGCCGCGTGGAGTCCAACAATCAGAGGATAGTGCGCCGCGCCGACCTCCTCGCCGCCCTCGGCAAGCAAGCGTCGTGTGTTGATCCGGGCAATCGCCAGTTCAACGAGACGTTGAATGACGATCAACCCCACCAGCAGGTACCAGATGCTCATGACGCCTCCAGCAACGCGAAGGACGCGGTAAAACCGGGCCCCATCGCCGACATCAGCCAGTTACCGGGCACGTTCTCGCCCATGGTCTCGGCCAGGACAAACATGGCAGTCGCCGCCGACATGTTGCCGAAACGACGCAAAATATCGCGCGCGAAAACCAGATCGCCCGGCGGCAGTCCGTAGACTTCCTCAAGTGCATCGAGAACCTTCGCCCCACCGGGGTGACACGCATGACGCGTGATGTCCTGTGGCCCCAGGCCGTGGCGTTTGAGAAACGCATATGCGGGTTCTTGCAAGCGGGTTCGCACCAGATGGGGGATATCGCGCGAGAACAGCACACCGAGCCCGTCGTCACCCACTTCCCAGCCCATGACATCGAGGGAGTCTTCCCAGGTGTGCTCGCCCCATCCCGCAACCGCCGGCCCCGCTCGATCACAGCCCAAGAGCGCGCCCGCCGCCCCGTCACCGAACAATGCGGTGGCAATGATGTTGCTCTTCGAGGTGTCGTTGACCCGGAACGTCAGACCACAGAGTTCGACGACCAGGTAAAGCACACAGGCACTCGGCTGGCTCACGGCCATCTGCGCCGCGCGCGCCAAACCACTTACCCCGCCGGCGCAACCCAAGCCGAATATCGGCAGGCGCTGCACGTCACGCCGGAACGGGAGCTTCTCGAGCAACAACGCATCGAGACTGGGCGTCGCCACGCCGGTCGTCGACACAACCACGATCGCATCCACATCCATCGCGGAAATGCCCGCCTGCTCAAACAGATCCTGGCTGACCCGGCTCAGCAGCTCGATGGCGTGTTCGACATACAGGTCATTCCGTTCGGAGAACGGATGTTCTTGCGCATACCAATCAATGGGCATGCAGGAATGCCGCGTCTCGATTGCCGCATTCCGATACGCATCCGTAAACCGTTCGAACCCGGGGACGCCCGGTGCGAATATTTCGCGCGACCGTTCGATGACTTCTTTCTGTTCGAGAACATGCTCGGGCACGGCCGTGGCGACCGCCGAGATATGGGCACGCAATGTCATCAAGTTCCTCGTGGCTTTGTTTCTGCGCGTTCGCGCAGCGCGAGATAGGTCGCACTCGCAAAGATCATGAACCCGCCCACCCAGGTGAATATGCCCGGCTGTTCACCAAAAAGCAGAAACCCGAGAGCCGCGGCCCAGATCAGTTTGGAGAAGTCCATCGGCATCACGACCGCCGCTTCGCCGACCCGCAGGGCTTGCGTCAGCGTCAGATGCCCCACGGTTCCCATGGTCCCCATGACCAGGAGAACCCCCAGCTGCTGCAGGGTTGGCCACTCCCAGACGAATAACGCGGGGATCAGAGCCAGCGGCGACATGAACAAGACCATATAGGTCACAATCGTGGGTGTGGCGTCACGACGCCCCAGGGTCTTGATGACGATCAGTATCATCCCCCAGATTCCCGATGCGGCGAGGATGATGATCGGCCCGGTATCGACCTCGACAAACCCTGGTCGGATGACGACCAGCGCCCCCGCAAAACCGACCAGCAAGGCGACCCAGCGTTGCCAGCGGAATACTTCGCCCAATATTATGACCGCCAACACGGCGGCAAAAAGCGGCGCGGTAAAGGCCAGGGCATTCGCGGTTGCCAGCGGGGTCATCGTCAAGGCCGTGAAGAACATCATCATCGCGACCACATGCCCGAACGAGCGAATTCCATGTACCTTGAGTTGATCGGTACGCAGGATTCCCGCGCCGTATTTCCACAACAGGATCGCAACGACGGGCAGACCAAAAAATGTTCGGTAGAAGCCGATCACAAACGGATGCAACCCGTCGTCGGCGAGGTACCGGATCATTGTGTGCATGATCACGATCAGCGCAGCTGTCGTCAGCATCCACAGCATGCCTTGCAGGTTTCCGGTCAGCCAGGCTGGCCGCATGCCATTCTTTTGGATCACTAAGTGAACTCCGGCGGAGGCGTCGGTTGTACGCCCGCGGCGATTGCCGCAAAATGCCTTGTAACGGTTAACGCTGAAACGAGGAGACAACACCGATGATCACGGCACTTGTCCAGTTCAAAGTGAAAGACGGCACCACGCGCGACGAGGTGTTCACCAACATGAAGAACGTCGCACCCAAGTTCGAGGGCATGGCGGGTCTGATCCGCAAGAATTTCCTGTTCGACGGTGATCGCGGTGTCGGCGGCGGTGTTTACACCTGGGAGAGCCGCGAGGCGGCGGAAAAGGTCTATGCCGAGGGCGGTCCCTGGCGTGAAGCGATCCGTAGTCTCTACGGCGTCGACCCCGACATCACCATTTTCGAGACCCCGGTGATCGTCGACAACGAGGTCGGCGAAATCAAGACTGCCGCTTGACCGAAGGACGCCAACCATGATTGCCACAGCCGTTGTTCAATTCAACATCACGGACGGCGCCACCCGGGATGAGGTCATCGCACACATCGCGGGTGCGGCCGGGAAGTTCGACGGGATGGCGGGGTTGATCCGCAAGAACTTCCTGTATGACGGCGAGCGCGGCATTCGCGGCGGCGTTTACACCTGGGAAAGCCGCGAGGCGGCCGAAAAGGTCTATGCCGAGGGCGGCCCGTGGCGCCAGGCGATCCGCGATCTGTGCGGCGCCGACCCCGATATCGCGATCTTCGAAACACCGGTGATCGTCGACAACGAGCTTGGGCAGATCAAGTCTGCCGCGTAATCAGGAAGGATTACCGACGTGGGTGACATGAAGAAGGCGGTCCAGTTCTCCGAGACCGGCAATCCTCCCGATGTTGTGGAATTGATCGATCTCGAGACGGCGGACGTTGGCCCCGACGAGATCTTGATCGACGTGGAAGCGGCGGCGATCAACCCGTCGCACCTGCTCACCCTGTCCGGCGGCTACGGCGTGCAGCCCGAGTTGCCGGCCATTCCCGGGGCCGAGGGCGCCGGCATTATCCGCGAAGTCGGTTCGGATGTAACCAACGTTAAGCCGGGGGACCGGGTGATGATTCCACCCTACTCCGGCACATGGCGCCAACAGGTCGTGGTCAAGGCCGAGGCCATTCTGGTGATCTTTCCCGAACATGGTGATCCCATTCAGCTGGCGATGATCATGGCGAATCCGCCGACGGCATGGCTCCTGCTTAAAACAGTCGTGGACCTCGAACCGGGTGACTGGGTGATCCAGAACGCCGCCAACTCGGCGGTCGGTCAGTTTGTGATGCAGCTGGCCGGTATTTACGGCCTCAAGACCGTCAACGTGGTCCGGCGCGAGGGGCTTGAAGACTTCGTCGCCAAGGCCGGCGGCGATATTTGCGTCGTCGACGGGCCTGACCTCGGCGAACGGGTCAAGGCCGCCACCGGCGGCGCGCCCATCAAGCTGGCTATCGACGCGGTGGCAGGCGAAGCGACCCAGCACCTCGCCGATTGTCTCGCCGACGGCGGCAAGATTGCGAATTACGGCTTACTCTCGAAGAAGCCCTGCCAGCTGTGGCCCGACGACATCATCTTCAGGGAAATCGATCTCGTGGGTGTCTGGCTCACCCTCTGGCTCCGTCGGGATTCATCGCTCGAGGAACGCCAGGCTGTCTATGGCGAACTGGCGGGTTACATCGCCGAAGGCCGGATGCACGCCGAAATCGAGGCGACCTATCCCCTCGATCAGATCAAGGACGCCGTCACCCACGCCATGCAGGGCGGACGGAACGGCAAGGTCGTGATCACGCCCAACGCGGACGCATGATCCATCGGCGTGCGTTTTTGGTCGCCGCGGCGACCGCCCCACTCCTGCTCAGCCGCCCGAGCCTGGCTGTCGCTCAGAACGGGCTTCTCGCCAACGGTGTCTTTCGTGACGGTGACCCGGTGCACCGAGGGTCCGGCAACTTGCAGATCACCCGGACTGCGCACGGCAGCCGAACCGTCGAACTCCTCGACATGGAGATCGTCCCCGGACCCAATTTGCTTGTTTATCTGGTGGAAGAACCCGATCCGCTGTTCCCGGAGGACGTCACGGCGAAGTTCAAGTCGCTGGGAAAACTCAAAAGCCTCACAGGCGATCAGGACTATCCAGTGCCCGAGGATATAAAGCTCGACGACTGGGGCAGCGTCGTCGTCTGGTGCGACACATTCAAGACGGCCTTCGCTGTCGCCACCATCGAGCGGCCTTAAGGCTCATCCGTTCGCGCGATCGCCCGGTCAATGGGCTCGATCAACCCGTTGAACCGCGCCGACAGCCAGCCCAGGGGCCGCGACCAGTCGAATTTCGTGAACAGCAGCAAAAACGGCAGCATGGTCACCGCGGCCAGCAGCAGCCGGTTGCTGCCGTCCACGCCCACCAGCCCGGGCCACCAGAGCCCGAACTGGAGCACCGCATAGACACACAACCCCACAAAGGCAGCCACGCATACGACGAATACGGCCATGACGATGGCCCGCACCCCGCGCAGCAACCTAATCCGCATATTTGTCCCTAGAATTTCTCGACCCAGGGCCGCACCTCGAGCTCCCATGCCCAAGCGCTGCGATGCTGGCGATGGAACTGCAGATAGCTCTCGGCGATCGCATCGGGATCCAGCATGCCATCTTCGCCACGCCCGGCGGCGCGGTCATCACCGGATTTCTTGACGATCCCGCCATCGATCACGAAATGGCCGATATGGATGTTCTGGGGGTGGAGCTCGCGGGCCATGGACTGCGCCAGGCCCCGCAGGCCGAACTTGCCGATCGCGAAGGACGATGAGTTGGGATAGCCCTTCACGCTGGCCGACGCTCCGGTGAACAGGATCGACCCGCTGCCCCGTTCGAGCATGAGTTCAGCGGCCTTCTGGGCCACAACGAACCCTCCGTAACAGGTGATCAGGACGGCGTTCTTCACCTCTTCCCGGTCCAGATCCGTAATCGGGCCGCGCGCCCGCGCACTCGGGTTGTAGACCACGAGGTTCGGCACGCCCTTTTCCGCCACAACCGCCTCGAACAGCGCATCCACGGACGGGCCGTCGATCACGTTGCATTCGTAGGCCGTCGCCCCGGTTTCCTTGCACAGATCGTCAAGTTTTCCCGGATTACGGGCCGCGAGCGCGATCTCCATGCCCTGGGACGCGCAAAGCCGCGCCAGAGACGCACTCAATCCTTCGCCGGCGCCAACAATCAGCGCCACTTCCTTGTCAGCCATCAAACCTACTCCCCTGTGGGCCTCTTTCGAGACCGATCATTGTTCCGTTCGAATATGGTCAGCTATTCCGTTAAATCACGCCAGTGTCACAAATATTTCGTATCACATAGCTTGCTTAACCATCCTTCCAGCGCCAAATTCTCACCATCATGTCGGATACCACAGTTTCCTCCGGAATACTTGGTCGCACCCGCGGCATTCTGCGGCGCGCCCTGCGGGATGTGGTCGAAGGTGCCAGCAGCCTGACCAGCCGCTCGAGCCTGAACGTCAAGCCGGACCTTCCAGATGACGATCTGGCCCGTCTGCAACAGCAGATCGATGCCAGTCTGTCCGGGCGTGGCGGCGAGGCCTCCGCGCGCACCAACGCCGCCGATCTCGGCCATTGCTATCTCGAGCTCAACGAAACCGGCCGTCTGCGTTTCCTGACACTGCTCAACGAGGAATACGGGATCGAGCCGTCCCACCTGAACGACGCAATGGACGCGGTCCGCAACGCGACCGACGATCCGAAATCCTACGCGCTGGCGCTGTCGAAGCTGCGCGAGGATCTTTCCTCGCCGCGCATGAAATTATTGCGCCAGTTCAACGGGTTGGAATATGGCGTTAAATTTCTGGTAGATATGCGTGCCGACCTTCGTCGCCTGCTACGCGACCATCCGGAACTCGCGCCGCTCGATGCCGAACTGAAGTATCTCCTGTCCGGCTGGTTCGACGCCGGTTTCCTGGAATTGCGCCGCATCACATGGAGCGCGCCGGCCGATCTGCTCGAAAAGTTGATCGCCTATGAGGCCGTACACGAAATCCAGTCCTGGACCGACCTGAAGAACCGGCTGGAATCCGACCGTCGCTTCTACGCCTTCTTCCACCCCTCGATGCATGACGAACCGCTGATTTTCGTGGAAGTCGCACTGGTGAAGGGCATCGCCGACAACGTCCAGACCCTGTTGGACGAAAATCAGCCAATCGCAAACGCCGAAGACGCGGACACGGCGATTTTCTACTCGATCTCGAACGCCCAGCCGGGTCTGTCGGGTGTGAGTTTCGGGGATTTCCTGATCAAGCAGGTGGTCGATCACCTGTCCCATGAACTGCCGAACCTCAAGACCTTCGCGACCCTGTCGCCGATCCCTGGCTTCCAGCGCTGGCTCGACCGGCGCATCGCCGACGGTGCGGAACTCCTCAACCACGAGCAGGAAGACGCGCTTACCGCCGTCACGGGCGACCTTGCCGACGGAACAAACGTGCTTACGCACCTGCTCGACCGGACAGACTGGCAGCAGGATGAACAGATCGCCGAGGCGCTCAAGCCGATCCTGATGCATCTGGTAGCCGGCTATTTGCTCTATCAGCGCCGTGAATCCACGGGCACAGCGCTGGATTCGGTGGCTCATTTCCATCTGTCGAACGGTGCCATGGTCGAACGGATCAACTGGCTGGCTGACATCTCGCCGCGCGGCATGCAGCAATCCGCCGGTGCGATGGTCAATTACCTGTACGATAAGGCCAAGATCGAAACGAACCATGAGGCCTACGTCTTCGGCAGCGAGATTCCGGCCTCAAGCGGCGTACGCAACCTCCTCTAGCCCGGAGAAACAACCATGATCGAGGAAACCCTCGACATCGCGACCGACGACGGCGCGATGGAGACCTTCATCGTCCGGCCCGAGCGCGGCGATCCCTGCCCGCCTGTCCTGATGCTCATGGATGCACCCGGCATCCGCGAGGAGCTCTACGACATGGCCCGGAGACTGGCGACGACCGGCTACTGCGTCCTGCTACCCAATCTCTATTACCGCGCCGGCCGCGACACCAAGTTCGGGCCCGACGTGCTGGTCAAGGAAAGTGCCGACTGGACCCGCATGCGCGCGATCCGCACCAACCTCGGTATCCCGCCAGTGGTCGATGATGTCGGCGCGATGATCGCCTATGTGGATGCCCACCCAGAAATCGCCCGGCCCGGTTCGTTCGGCGTCCATGGCTACTGCATGAGCGGGCCTTTCGCACTCGCTGCGGCAGCCCGCTACCCGGACCGGATCGCGGCCGCGGCGTCGTTCTATGGCACATGGCTGGTCAACGACGTCGAGGAGAGCCCGCACCGGACCCTCGCCCAGATCAAGGGCGAGGCCTACATCGCCTGTGCGGAGATCGACGACCTGGCACCTTTGCCCATGGTCGCGGAACTGCATGAACTCTTCGATAGGGCCGGCACGAAGGGCGAGATCGAGATCTACCCCGGCGTCCATCACGGTTTCGGGTTTCCTGAACGCCCGATCTACGACAAGCCCGCCGCGGAACGCCACTGGGAGCGGCTGTTCGCGCTCTACGCGCGAAACCTCTAGCTAAACCGGCTTATCGCCCTTGATGGTCACCCGGTGGCCCTTGCGCTCGGCGGGCCAGTAGTCCCACAGCGCGCGGTGCATGACACAGCGATTGTCCCAGAAGGCCAGATCGTTCAGCTCCCAGCGGTAGCGGATCTGGAAGTCGATCTTCTCGACATGGTCCAGCAGGAAATCGAGGATCGCCTCGCTCTCGTCCGGCTCGAGCCCGACGACCCCGGTGGTGAAGCCGCGATTGACGTAGAGCGCCTTGCGGCCGGTCTCCGGATGGGTCCGCGCGATGGGGTGCACCGCCGACGGATAGACCTTGCCGGTGTCGTCCACGCCGAAATCCTTGTAGCGGCCGCGATAGATATGCTCGCCGTCATGGGTCGCTGACATCCCGTCGAGCATGGCCTTCAGCGGGTCCGACAGCATGTCCCAGGCCGCATAGCTGTCGGCAAACATGGTATCGCCGCCGCTTTCGGGCAGGATGTGGAGCTGCAGCATGGTGCCCAGGGGCGGCTCGGCGTCGCACGACACGTCGGAATGCCAGTACTCCCCGTTGGCCGTCTTTGAACCCCCGTGGGCGTGAATCTCCATGATCGCCGGGAAGCCGTCCTTGCCCGGGTTGCCCGGGTGATAGTGAAGCTCGCCGAACATCTCGCCGATCGCGATCTGGACCTCGGGCGCGATGGGTGACTGCTCCTTGAAGAACAGCACCTGGTGGTCGAGGTGGGCCTGGTGGACTTCCGCGAACTGGTCTTCGGTCAGCCCGTTGGCCAGATCGATGCCGCGTACTTCCGCCCCGAGATTGGGCGCATAGGGCCGCACCTCGATGTGCCGGAAGTTCCGCCGTTCGCGCACGTGTTCGCGCTTGGTGTCGACGTTGCCTTCGGGCCGTGTACCCGGGCTTTTTGCATAGACGTTGGCCATCTTTTTGCCTCTCCTACTCGGCGATCGGCACCATGGAAATCTGCGGGTCCGTCGCCGGCACATACACCTCTTCGAGACCCAGTTCCTTGCGCACCATGTTGGCGCCGCGCACCAGCGAGACCATCTTGTAGAAGGCGTGCATGCGGCTCGCCGCCCCGCGCCCGAAGCCGCAATCGCTCGACAGGATCAGCCGCTCCGGCTCGATATGCTTGAGCGCCCGGCGGATCAGGTCGGCCACGTCTTCCGGCCGCTCGACCTGCAGGGTGCGATGGCTGATCACGCCCAGCGCGATCTTCTTGTCCTTCGAGATCAGCTTGCCGAAATGTTCCAAGTCCATGCCGTTGTTGGTCGTGCCCTCGACGGTGATCACGTCCACATCGAGCTGATCCAGATAGGGCAATGCGTGTTCGTAGGAGGCGTGCTCGGCAAACATCTTCTGGGCCGCGGGCGAGCCCCAGCAGGTGTGGCACCAGACCTCCGTCTTGTCGCGCAGGCCCGCCACCTCCCGGTTGAACGCCTCGACATACTGCTCGGCCGAGACCTCCTGCTCGGGCACCTGCATCGACTGGTGGATCGACGGCTCCTCGACCTGCAACAGCGGCGCGCCAGCATCCGCCAGCGCGTGATACTCGGCGTTGAAGGCATCGGACAGCGCCATCAGCAGGTCGCGGGTGTCGTCATAGTGATCGTTGATGCACATATGGCTGATCACCTGGGCCGAGATCGAGCCGATCTTCACCGGCTTGTCGGTCATCCCCGCCATGGCCTTGTAGGCCCGGTCGAGCTGCAGGTCGGTCTTGCCGACAGGGCCCGTCACATGGGGTGTCAGGCGGGTCTCGATGACTTCCCAGATCAGGTCCCCCGGCCCCTTGTCGGCCATCGCGGCATAGGGCTGCACGGCGACGCCCGGCGGGCCGAAGCCCTCGATGCGCTCGTATGCGTAGCTCACCCAGCTGCGCCCGGCCACGTCGTCGTCGAGCCGCGTGTCGCCGTCGACCAGGATGTCTATGCCCGCGCGGTTCTGGGCCGCCGTGTGGCAGGCCAGGCAGTCGAAATGCTGTTCCCGGTAGGCGCGCTGGGCAAAGCCCGTCGACAGCGGCGCGCCGCGCAGATTTTCCGTGTACCAGCTCGGCCGCGGCAGCGCCCCGGTCGTGGTGGTCTGCAACACCTTGTCCTTGGTGGCGACAAACATGGTCTCTCTCCCCCGTATTTACGTTAGACGGTCAGCCCGTTCCGGCGGTCTTGATGAATTTGCGAATGATCTTGGTCTCGAACAGATCGGCTTTCTCATAGGGATCTGCCGCCGTGATCGCCTCGGCTTCCGCACGGTCGGTCGCATCGACGATCCACACGCTGGCATTCATGTTCCCGTCATCATCCATCGTCGGCCCGGCGAAGAACAGCTTGTCGCCAATCTCTTCGGCATATTCCATATGCGCCGGGCGGGTCTCCATCCGCAGATCATGGGTGCCGGGTTTGTCCACCCGGTAGACGAAGTAAAGCATGTGAGGGTTTCCCCGCTGCGCGCGTATCACGCAGAATTTTCGTTGTTGTTTGTATGCAGCCTATTGCGCGAGCCGGTCCGGCGCAATCACGGTGGACGTTGTCTGGGTGGCGGGTCACACACCTGCACTCCGCTTTGACTCCCCCGTTCTCGAAAACTAGAACAAAATAAGAACACTTAACGAGAACGGAACACAGCAACGGTGCCGGCGGATCCCCAACTCCTCCAGCGGCTGCGCAGCCGCATCGCCGCCATCGAGCGCGGCGGCGACGGGAGTCCATTCAGTGATGACACAGGCCTTGCCTTCGGTATTCCGGCGATCGACGAACATCTGCCCTGGCGCGGGCTGGCGACGGGAGCGGTTCATGAACTCCTCGATGGTGACGCCCCCACCTCGAACAGCACCAGCAAGATCGGCGGCGCCCTGAATGGCGCGGTCACGGCCTTCGCCGCCGCGCTGGCGGGCAAGGCCCAACAAGCCCGCGCGCGGCCGGTCGTCTGGATCGCGCCCCGCACTGGCCCGCGAGAAAGTCTCTACGCGCCGGGGCTCGCCGGGTTTGGTCTCGACCCTTCCGATCTGATAGCGGTGCGGATACCGCCGTCAGGGGGCGGCGATTTCGCCGCGACGGCGTTATGGGCCATGGAAGAGGCGCTCCGCGCGCCGACAGTCGGGCTGGTCTGCGCGGAAATCGAGGATATGGATCTCACCGCCAGCCGCCGCCTGCAACTCGCCGCCGAAACCGGTGGCGGGCTCGGCCTGCTGCTGCGCCGGGATATGGGTGCCCTGCCCCCGACCGCGAGCGTCAGCCGCTGGCGGATCGCCGCGCTGCCGGGCGGACCCGCCGAATACGCCAACCTGCCCGGCGTCACACGCTGGCGGGCCGAACTGCTGCGCGCCCGGGGTGGGCGCCCCAAGACCTGGCAACTGGAATGGAGCGATGACGGACAGGATAAACCCCAAACGGCGGGTGGTTTCGCTCTGGTTTCCCCGCTTCGCGACCGACCGCTGCCACCGGAACCTGGAACGCCGGATGAAGCGGCAATCCCGCGCGCAAGAAACTACCGCCGCACGGCCTGAACTGGTCATGGCCATGCCCGAAGGGGGTGCCGTGCGCCTGAGCGCGGTGACTTTGGCCGCCCAGAAGGCCGGGCTGTCCCCGGGCCAGACCCTTGCCGACGCCCGCGCGCTGATGCCCGATGTCGCAGTTCATGACGCGGACCCGGCGGGCGACAGCGCGACCCTGGAGCGTATCGCGGCCTGGGGCACCCGCTATACGCCTTGGACCGCCCCCTCGGGGCTGGAGAACGGTGGTGCTGCGGGCATCTGGCTGGATGTGTCCGGCTGCGCGCATCTGTTCGGCGGCGAAGCGGCCATGCTCGACGACATGACTGCACGTCTGGCAACCATCGGCTACACCGCGCGGGCCGGCCTCGCCGATACGGCGGGAGCCGCCTGGGCCGCGGCGCGCTTTGGCAAACCCGGCAAGGCGCGCTGCGTGATCTTTCCCGCAGGCGAGCACGCCGGCCGGCTCGCCCCCTTCCCCAACGCAGCCCTGCGTCTGCCGCCGGACATTCTCGACGGCCTCGAACGGCTGGGTCTGCGCAATATCGCCAATCTGGCGGACCTGCCGCGCGCGGGTCTGGCGCGCCGGTTCGGGGAATTGCCTGCCCGCCGACTGGACCAGGCCCTGGGGCGGGTCGACGAGCCGATCTCCCCTCGCGCACCCGCCCCCATCTGGCGTCTGCGCACCGCGTTCGCCGAGGCGCTGGGCCGCGAGGAACACATCGCGGCGGCCGCCCGCAACCTGACCGAGGCGCTGTGCAATCGCCTCGCCCGGGCCGAACGCGGTGCCCGCCGGCTGGAGCTGTGTCTCTACCGGGTCGGCGGACGGGTCGACACGATCATGGCCGGCACCAGCCGGGCGAGCCACGATCCCGATCATCTCGCACGATTGCTCAACGAACAGCTTGAGCGCCTGCCCGAGCCGCCGACCTCCGCGCCCGACCCCCTGAGTGCGGCCGCCGAGGCCATGGTCGAGACCCTGACCCTCGCCGCGGTGGTCACCGAGCCGTTACGTGCCACCCAGACTCGTCTTGCCACAGGAGAAAGAGGGCAACGTGACAGTGATCCCGCCGCCCTGGAACGCCTGGTCGATCGTCTGGCCGGGCGTCTCGGCCCCGACAATGTGATGCGCTTTGCCGCCCGCGACACCCATCTGCCCGAGCGGGTGCAGGAAGGCGCATCTGCCCTGGCGGAATCCCCCGGCTCTGCCTCATGGCACCCCCCGCAACCCCGGCCGCCGCGCCTACTCGCCCGGCCCGAACCGGTCGAGGCCATGGCCCCGGTGCCCGACGACCCACCGGTGTTGTTTCGCTGGCGCGGACACACCCACCGGATCACCCGCGCCGAGGGGCCCGAGCGGATCGAGCCCGAATGGTGGCGCGCACCCGGCGGCGACCTGCTCGACGCCGACACTCGCGACTATTACCGGGTGGAAGACACGGACGGCCGCCGCTTCTGGCTTTATCGAGAGGGCCTGTATGACAGCAAAGCCGCCGACACCCTGCCCCGCTGGTTCCTGCACGGGCTGTTCGGATGAACGTGATCAATACCGCGCCCGAATATGTCGAACTCCAGGTGACCAGCAACTTCTCGTTCCTCGAAGGTGCCGCCCACCCCGAAGAGCTGGCCGCGCGGGCCGCCGAACTGGGCCATCGGGCCGTCGCCATCACCGACCGCAACACGCTGGCGGGGGTGGTACGCGGGCATTTGGGGGCGAAACAGGCCGGAATCCGGGTGATCGTCGGCGTACGGCTGGACTTCATGGACGATTGTCCACCCCTGATTTGCCTACCGACGGACAAGGCCGCCTACTCGCGCCTGTCCCAACTCCTGACCCTGGGCAAGCGCCGCGCGGAAAAGGCCCAGTGCCATTTAACACTCGCCGACCTGACCAATCCGGAGGGCGTGTTTCTATGTGGCGCAGGACAGATCCTCCTCGCCCTTCCACCCGACGACCTGACGGAAACGGCCACCGGCATTTTCTCCAGCTTTTTGAATCGTCTATCCGGCGAACTTGAATCAGAAACTTACCTCGCCGCCAGCCATCTCTACCGGGGCGACGACACAAGGAGGCTGGCCCGGCTGGCCGCCATCGCGGATGCCTGCACCACGCCCCTCGTGGCCACCAACGATGTGCGTTATCACGCGGTCGAGCGGCGCGCACTGGCCGACGTCGTCACCTGCATCCGCGAGCATTGCACCATCGACAATGCGGGCCGCCGCTTGGCGGTTAACGCCGAGCGCCACCTGAAGCCCGCAAACGAAATGGCACGGTTGTTTCGCGATTACCCCGACGCGATCGCCCGGACCGGCGACATCGCCGCCAAATGCGGGTTTTCCCTCGATGAGCTGCGTTACGAATACCCCGCCGAGCCGGTGGCCGCCGGGCGCACGCCGGATGCCGAGCTGGCCCGGCTCACCTGGCGTGGTGCGGCCAAGCGCTATCCCGACGGCATCTCCGCGAAAGTCCGCGCCCAGCTCGAACATGAGCTCAGCCTGATCGCCGAGCTTCGTTACGCCGCCTACTTCCTGACGGTCCACGACATCGTCCGTTTCGCGCGCTCCCGGGACATCCTGTGCCAGGGGCGCGGGTCGGCGGCGAATTCGGCCGTGTGCTTCTGCCTGGACATCACCGCCGTGGATCCGGACCGTCTCGACCTGCTGTTCGAGCGGTTCATCTCCGCCGAGCGCAACGAACCACCGGATATCGACGTGGATTTCGAGCATGAACGCCGGGAAGAAGTGATCCAGTACATCTATCGCGAAATACGGCCGCCATCGGGCCGGACTGGCCGCTACGGTCATCACCTACCGCACGCAAGCTCGGCCCTGCGCGATGTCGGCAAGGCACTCGGCCTGACAGAAGACACGGTCGACAAGCTCGCCTTGTCGGGACAGGTGGTGGGGCTGGTCCAACGAGGGCGTGCGCGATGAGGTGGTGCGCTCAGCTGGGCCTCGACCCGAGCGACAACCGGCTGGGCCTCGCACTCAACCTGACGCGATCGAGCTGATCGGTTTTCCGCGGCACCTGTCGCAGCATGTCGGCGGCTTCGTCATCACGCGACGTGACCGGCTCGACGCAATGGTGCCCATCGAGAATGCGGCGATGGACGACCGCACGGTGATCGAGTGGGACAAGGACGATCTCGATGCGCTGGGCATCCTGAAGATCGACGTGCTCGCGCTGGGCATGCTGACCTGCGATCCGCAAGGCCTTCGACCCTGCTCGCCGATCATTATGACCGCCCGCTCGAGCTGGCGAGCGTGCCGGCGGAAGACCCGGCGGTCTACGACATGATCGGCGAAAGCGGATTCACGGTCGGCGTGTTCCAGATCGAGAGCCGGGCGCAGATGGCGATGTCCTGCCGCGCATGAAACCGCGCAACTTCTACGATCTGGTCATCGAGGTGGCGATCATCCGCCCCGGCCCGATCCAGGGCGACATGGTGCATCCCTATATCCGGCGGCGCGACGGGCTGGAGACGGTCGAGTTTCCATCACAGGAACTCGAAGACGTGCTGGGCAAAACCCTAGGCGTGCCGCTGTTTCAGGAACAGGCGATGCAGATCGCTATCGTCGCCGCCGGGTTCACCCCCGGCGAGGCCGACCAGCTGCGCCGCGCCATGGCGACCTTCCGCAAGACAGGCACCATCCACACCTTTCACACCAAGATGGTCGACGGCATGGCTGAGCGCGGCTACGACCGCGACTTCGCCGAGCGCTGCTTCCGCCAGATTGAGGGCTTCGGCGAATACGGCTTCCCCGAGAGCCACGCGGCCTCCTTCGCGCTGCTGGTCTATGTCTCCTCCTGGCTCAAATGCCACTACCCGGACGTTTTCGCCGCCGCCCTGCTCAACAGCCAGCCCATGGGTTTCTACGCACCTGCCCAGATCGTCCGTGATGCCCGCGAGCATGATGTCGAGGTGCGCGGGCCCGACGTGAACTATTCCCTGTGGGACAACCGGCTGGAGCCTCTGATTGGCGACAACCACGCGCTTCGCCTCGGCTTCCGGCAGATCAAGTCTCTTAACCGCGAGGCCGCCGAGGCGGTTGTGGACGCACGCCCGAACGAAGGCTACGTCTCGGTCGAGGATGTCTGGCGCCGCACCAACATCAACACCGCCGCCCTCGTGGCCCTTGCCGAGGCCGGCGGGTTCGATTCTCTCGGGCTGGCGCGGCGCGAGGCCCTGTGGGCGATCCGGGCCCTCGGCCATAACGGCCGCGAGACCGCCGCCGCCCTGCCCCTGTTTGCCGCCGCTGAAGCCCGCGACGCCATTCCCGAGACGCCAATCGCGTTACCCGGCGAGACCGCCGGCGAGGTCGTGGCCAACGATTATGCCGCGATCCGCATGTCCCTGAAGCATCACCCGGTGGGGCTGCTGCGTGGCGAACTCGACGAAATGAAGGCCGTGCCCGCCCGCGAACTGCGCGAGCGCCCCAACGACCAGCGCCTGACCACGGCCGGGCTGATTTTGGTCCGCCAGCGACCGGGCACCGCCAAGGGCGTGATCTTCCTGACCCTCGAGGATGAGACCGGCGTCGCCAACGTCATCGTCTGGCCGGATGTGTTTGAGCGGTTCCGCAAGGTGGTGCTGTCGTCACGGCTGGTGCGGATCAGGGGCAAGTTGCAGCGCGAGGGCATCGTTACCCATTTGATTGCCGAGGAAATCACCGACCTGTCGGCCCGCCTCGATGCGCTCGGTGATGGCAGTGCCGAGGAACCCCGTGAGTTCGAGAACGCCTGGGCACGTGCCGACGAAATCAAATACGGCGTGCGGCCCGACCCGCGCAAATCCGTCAGCACCGGGCGCAAACTCGCCAAACCGTCGCTCTGGCGACACCCCCGCAACACCCACATCGCGATCAAGTCACGGAATTTTCACTGAACGACGCCGTGCGGCGCGTACAATGCGCGCCGCACACCATCCCGCCGGAGATTCCATGACCAGCATCGCGCTCTCGCTTCACATCCTCGGCGCCGTCATCTGGGTCGGCGGCATGTTTGCCATCTATGTCTGCCTGCGCCCGGCGCTTGGGTCACTCGCCGAGCCGCCAACCCGGCTGCAGCTCATGCGGGCGGTGTTCCAGAAATTCTTCCCCTGGGTCTGGCTGTCGGTCGTCCTGCTGTTCACGTCAGGCTACTGGGTGCTGTTTACGGTCCAGGGCGGCTTCGCGTTTGCCGGCGCCCATGTTCACATCATGCAGGGGATCGCCTGGGTCATGGTCCTGCTGTTTGCCTGGCTCTACTGGGGTGCATGGGCCGATTTTCGTGAAGCCGTCGACGGTCAGGACTGGCCACAGGCGGGCAAGGACCTGGATCGCATCCGCAAGATCATCGCGGTCAATCTGCCGCTGGGCCTGATCATCGTCGTGATCGGCGCCAGCGGGCGCTGGTGGACATAATCCGCCGCTAATCCGCCAGAACGGTCTCCACCTGCACCTCGCTCTCCAGAGTGCGGTGGACCGGGCACTTGTCGGCGATCTCAAGCAGCTTCGCACGCTGCTCATCATCCAGTTCACCGATCAGCTCGATGCTCCTCTCGATCCGGTCGATGCGCCCGTCCTTGGTCTCGCAGTCCGCACAGTCCTGGGCGTGAATCTTGTCATGCTTCAGGCGCACGACCGCGCGTTCCAGCGGCCATTTCTTGCGGTTGGCGTACATCCGAATGGTCATCGAGGTGCAGGCCCCGAGCCCGGAGAGCAGCAGGCCATAGGGTGTGGGTCCCGTGTTGCCGCCGCCAATATCGAGCGGTTCATCCGCGCGCAGGCTATGCACCCCGGCGCTGATCGCCTGGGCAAACGGGTTCTCGCCGGTCTCCGCGACCACGACTTCACCCTCGCCCGCTGCCACACCGGACTCTGCCGTTTCTTCCTGTGCTGGAATGTAGCGGCTGGCCCAACTGGCCAGGACGGACGCGGCATATTCGGCGTCTTCCTTTTTGGAAACCAGGTGATCGGCATCATCGAGGGAGACGAAGCTCTTCGGGTGCTTGGCCGCCGCAAAGATCGCCGCGGCATTCTCGATTCCGACCGTGTTGTCGATCGGGCTGTGCACGACCAGCAGGGCGCGCCCGAGCTTGCCCACACATTCGCTCAGCGTTTGCTCCTGGATATCGTCGAGGAACTGTTTCTTGATCGTGAACTCGCGCCCGGCCAGCAACACGTTCGCCTCGCCGGCGGTCTCGATTTCCTCGGCCGAGTCCGTAAACATGTGCGCCAGATGGGCCGGTTCCGCCGGCGCACCGATGGTGACCACAGCCTTCACTTCGTCTATCTGACCCGCCGCCGCGAGGACCGCCGCACCGCCCAGGCTGTGCCCGATGATCAGATGGGGGGCGGCCAGCGCGTCGCGCATATGGTTCGCGGCCGCGACAAGGTCTTCCACGTTGGACGAGAAATTGGTGTTGGCGAACTCGCCCTCGGAATGGCCGAGGCCGGTGAAGTCGAACCGAACAACCGCGATCCCCGTTTCCGTCAACGCGCGGGCAATCCGCGAGGCGGCATAGATATCCTTGGTGCAGGTGAAGCAATGGGCGAACAGCGCATAGGCCCGCGGGGCCTGCTCCGGCGCATCCAGCCGCGCGGCCAGCATCTCGCCGGAATGTCCCGGAAACTCGAATTTTTCTGTACGCATTCTTCTCTCCAAGGTTGGCTCGCGGCGGCGAGGTGAATAACTGCACCGGCTTCTATTTGAGAATGGAACCCGGATGTTCAACTATGGAACCCGTCGCGTTCGGCACATCTCTTGTCCGTAAGGATCAAATTTCGAAGGACGAAGCGTCATGGAACTTCACCCGCAAGTCCAAAAGGCCGTGGCCATGATGGCCGGCGTGAGCTTCCCGGACCTCTCACCCGGCGAGGCCCGCGCGACCTTGCGCGAAAAGGTCGCCCTCCTGAACCAGGTCCCCGCGCCCCTGCGCCGCGTGCTGGATCTGTACCCCACCGGCCCGGGCGGCCCTGTGCCGCTGCGCGTGTATGTGCCCCTAACGGTGCCCGACGACCAACCCATGCCGGTGGTCGTCTACTTTCACGGCGGCGGCTGGACCATCGGCAGCCATGACACGGTGGAGCCCCAGTGCCGCTACATGGCCAATATGGCGCGCGCCATTTTCGTGTCCGTCGAGTATCGCCTCGCACCCGAGCATAAATTCCCCGCCGCCTTCGACGATTGCCAGTGGGCGGTCCGCTGGGTGCATGAACATGCCGACGAGATCGGCGCCGACCCGACGCGTATCGCCGTCGCGGGCGACAGCGCCGGCGGCAACCTGACGGCTGTCACCGCCCAGCAACTCCGCAATACCGGCCCCGCGCTGACCGCGCAGGTGCTTATCTGCCCGATCACCAACCTGATCTTTGATACGCCCTCCTATGTGGAGAACGCCGACGGCCCCGTCCTGACAAGGCGCATGCAGGAGAAGTGGGTGGAGAATTATCTCGACGATGAGGCGCTGCGCCACGACCCGCGCGTCTCGCCACTCCAGGCCAATGATTTCTCCGGGCTGCCGCCGGCAACGGTGATCACCGCGAGCCATGATCCGCTGCGTGACGAGGGTATCGCCTACGCCGAACGCCTCGCCGATGCGGGCGTGCCCGTGCGCCAGCGCAACTGGGAGGGCTACCCGCACCTGTTCCCCAGCATGGGTGGTTATGTCGATGCCGCCTTCGAAGCCCTCGACTTCGCCGCCGAAGGCCTGCGCGGCGCGTTCTATCCTGAATAGGGCCTAGAAAAGCGACCGCACCATCCCGCCGTCGGCACGTGGCGCGCTGCCGTTGATGGCCGAGGCCTGAGGTGAACAAAGGAAGGTGGCGACCGCGGCAATCTCTTCCGGTTGCGCCCAGCGTTGCAGGAGCGACGTGCTGCCCTCACCCTCGGCGAAATAGCTTTTGCTCATCTCTTCCGGCGTCGTGCCGTCGATTTCCGCCATTTGCTTCATGAACGCATCGACCCCGTCGGTCCAGGTCGGGGCGACCTGCAGGGTGTTCACCGTGACACCGGTCTCGCGCGTGCGTTCCGCGAGGCTACGCGCGATCGAGACGAGCGCGGTCTTGGTCATCGCGTAATGGGCCATCGAGGGATTCGGCTTCGAACTTTGATCCGAGCCGATGAACAGCACCCGCCCCCAGTCACGATCGAGCATAGACGGCATCAACGCCCGTGACAGCCGAACCGCGCTCATGACGTTGAGATCGAACATCGCCTGCCAGTCAGCATCCTCGATGTCGAAGAACTCGTTCACCGTGAACATGCCGGCATTGTTGACCAGAATGTCGACGGGGCCTTCCTGGGTAGCGAATGACGCAAGAACGTCTGCTCCCGTAGCGGTCGATATGTCTGCAACGAGGCCGCGCACATCGCCGATCGCAGATATTTCTTCCACGGCTTGCCCCAACCGTTCGGCATTCCGACCGTTGATCACAACGCTTGCCCCTTCCCTCGCCAGCGATTCCGCGATGGCGCGGCCGATCCCAAGCGACGAACCCGATATCAGCGCGCGTTTTCCCGAAAGTCCTAGATCCATAAGATTCTCCGTCGCCAATTCTTGCCATTTCGCGCCGGGACGATGTGCCCGCCGAGACCCTCACAGTTATTCGTTGGCATGCAGCAACAATCAAGCCCGATGAATTGTCATGAAACGCCAAAAACCGGCGTGCCTGCGCTTGCAGGGGCACCGGGCGGAAGCTACATTCCCGGCAAGCGTACTTCCCCTGGAATTACACATAAAGGCAGTGAAATGAACGTTCGCGACGGTTTCATCGAAGCGGTCGGCAATACGCCGCTGATCAAATTGCACCGGGCCTCGGAAGAGACCGGTTGCACCATCCTGGGAAAGGCCGAATTTCTCAATCCTGCCGGGTCCGTCAAGGATCGCGCCGCCCTGGCGATCGTCAAGGACGCCGAGGCGAAGGGCTTGCTGAAACCGGGAGGTGTGATCGTCGAGGGTACCGCCGGCAACACCGGTATCGGGCTCGCCCATGTGGCAAACGCACTCGGTTATCGGACGGTCATCGTGATTCCCGAGACCCAGACCCAGGAGAAGAAGGATGCGCTCCGCCAGGCCGGCGCCGAACTGATCGAGGTTCCCGCAGTCCCCTACAAGGACCCGAACAACTACATCAAGCAGTCGGGCCGACTGGCCGATGAACTCGCCGCCAAGGAAGATGCCGGTGCGATCTGGGCCAACCAGTTCGACAATGTCGCCAACCGCCAGGGTCATTTCGACACCACCGGCCCGGAAATCTGGGAGCAGACCGAAGGCAAACTCGACGGCTTCATTTGCGCGGTCGGCACCGGCGGCACCCTTGCCGGCGTCGGCATGTACCTGAAAAGCAAGAATCCCGACGTCAAGATCGGCCTCGCCGACCCCATGGGTGCAGCGATCTATAATTACTATGCCAATGGCGAGTTGAAGTCCGAGGGATCCTCGATCACCGAAGGCATCGGCCAGGGCCGGATTACCGCCAATCTCGAGGGCGTACCGGTCGATTTCCCCTTCCAGATCCCCGACGAGGAAGCCCTGCCGGTCATGTACAACCTGATCCGCGAAGAAGGCCTGAGCCTCGGCACCTCCAGCGGCATCAACGTCGCTGGCGCGATCCGCCTGGCCAAGGAGCTCGGGCCGGGGCATACGATCGTCACCATCCTTTGCGACGGCGCCCATCGCTATGCGTCGAAAATCTTCAATGTCGCGTTCCTCAAGGAAAAAGGCCTGCCCTTCCCGGAATGGCTGGACAAGTGAGCACCCCCGCAACGGGTACAGTCTTCCGCGACGATCCCTACGCACAAAGCTGTGGCGCGACGGTTGTCTCGGTGAACGACCTGGGCGGTATCGTGCTCGACCGGACGGTGTTCTATCCAACGGGCGGCGGACAGCCTGGTGATTCCGGCAGTCTCGAGCTCGCCAACGGCGACCGGATCGAGATCGCCACCACCGTCAAGGGCCGCGACGATGACGGCGGCCCGGATGTCATCGTGCATGTGCCGGCCGAAGGCCAGACAGCGCCCGAACCCGGCAGCGTTGTCACCGCTAGCATCGACTGGGAGCGCCGTCACCGAATGATGCGAGTTCA
Source organism: Alphaproteobacteria bacterium (assembly GCA_965261975.1). Taxonomy (GTDB): domain Bacteria; phylum Pseudomonadota; class Alphaproteobacteria; order UBA6615; family UBA6615; genus UBA8079. Next base: position 58,773 of record CBDHEC010000051.1, on the reverse strand, counting down.
CACCTGCCTGCATCTGCTGTCTGCCGTCATTGAGTACCCTGTCACGGGTGGACAGGTGAACGACGGCAAAGGCCGGCTCGATTTCGCGATTCCGGAGAGTAACCTGGACAAGGTCGAGATCACACAGCGGCTGAATGAGCTGATTGCCGGCAATCATGCGGTCGATCAGGACTGGATCAGCGACGCCGAACTCGAAGCCCAACCCGATCTGGTGAAGACCATGAGCGTTAAACCGCCAATGGGCGCGGGCCAGGTACGCTTGATCCGGATCGCGGGCCAGGATCTGCAACCCTGCGGCGGCACCCATGTGGCCAACACCTCCGAAATCGGGGCTGTTACCGTTACCAAAATCGAGAGTAAGGGCCGCCAGAACCGGCGCGTTGCGATCGCCTTAAATGATATTTAAAACAGTGACATAAGGAGTATTTCTTATGAGCTACGTAAATTCTGATTCCCTCGTCGACACCGCCTGGGTGGCCGATCATCTCGATGATCCGAACGTTCGGATTATCGACGGTTCCTATCACCTCGCGGCGACCGGCCGGGATGGCAAGGCCGAATATCGCGATGCGCATATCCCCGGGGCACTCCATTTCGACATCGATGCCGTCTGCGACCCGAACCCAACCCCCTCACCCCATATGTTCCCCAGCGCGGACGATTTCGCGGCAGCCGTCGGCGCCATGGGGATATCAAATGAGACACGGGTGATCGTCTACGACGCAGATGGATTGTTCTGTGCCCCGCGGGTTTGGTGGATGTTTCGGGTGTTTGGTCATGAAAACGTCGCCGTGATGGCCGGCGGGTTTCGTAACTGGCAGGCAGAAGGCCAGCCTGTGACCACCGACATCCCGTCATTTGAGGGCACAAGCTTCAACGCAAGCCTCGACGCCTCGAAACTGCGTTCGATCGATCAGATTCAGGCCAACATCGAAGGCGGCACCGACCTGGTGCTGGATGCCCGTGCGGCCAACCGTTTCGACGGCAGCCAGCCCGAAGCGCGCCCCGGGGTCGAGCCGGGCCACATACCCGGGTCGACCAACCTGCCATATTCGGAGATTGTTGATGCCGAGGCCGGTACGTTTCGGGATGCCGACACGCTGCGCGCGGCTTTCGACCGGGTCGGCGCCGACGGTGCACGCACCGTGGCCACGACCTGTGGGTCCGGGGTCACCGCCTGCATCCTGGGCCTCGGGATGCATTTGATCGGACGCGACAATTGGGCGCTCTATGACGGTTCCTGGACCGAATGGGGCAGCCACGACGAAACCGTAAAGGAAAAGGGTTCCGCATGACCAAGAAGGACAATGTCCACCCGGAGACACTGCTCGCCAGCGGCGGGCGCGATCCGGAGAACAACTACGGGATCGTCAATCCACCGGTCTATCACGCCTCCACGGTCACCAGCCCGACACTGGCCGAGTGGCGCGCGCGTGATTTCACCAAGCACATCACCTACGGACGGATGGGAACGCCGACCCAGAAGTCACTCGAAGAAGCTGTCGCCCTCGTCGAAGGCGGCGACCACGCGATCGCCGTTTCATCCGGTCTGGCATCCATCACGACGGCCATTTCCGCTTTCGTTGAAGCCGGCGACCATATTCTCGTCTCCGACAGCGCCTACTTCCCCACCCGTAACTTCTGCAACAACGTCATGGCGAAGTACGGCGTCGAGACCACCTACTACGACCCGTTGATCGGCGGCGGCATCGCCGACCTGTTGCAGGACAACACCAAGGTCGTGCTGACAGAAGCACCCGGCTCCCAGACTTTCGAGGTCCAGGACATTCCGGCAATTTCCGAGGCGGCGCACGCGCGCGGCGCGGTCGTGATCAACGACAACACCTGGGGCACGCCACTCAATTTCCGTTCGTTCGAGAAAGGCGTCGATGTCTCGGTGCACGCCGCGACCAAATATATCGTCGGCCATTCCGACGCGATGCTGGGCATCATCGTCACGACCGCGGAGCATTACGAGAAAATCCTGATGAACTTCCGCTATTGGGGCCAGCATGCCGCACCGGATGATTGTTATCTCGGTCTGCGCGGCCTGCGCACCATGGCGGTGCGTCTGCGTCAACATGAGGAAAACGCGCTCAAGGTCGCCAATTGGCTCAAGACAAGGCCCGAAGTCACCCGTGTGCTTTTCCCCGCGCTGCCTGACGACCCCGGGCACGAACTCTGGAAACGGGATTTCGAGGGGGCGTGCGGACTGTTCGGCCTGACCCTCGACACGCATCATGACGACGCGGCCCTGGCCGCCATGCTCGACGGCATGGAATTGTTCGCCATGGGCGCCAGCTGGGGTGGATACGAGTCCCTCATCCTGCCGTCGAAGCCCATTCGCACGGCGACCGAATGGGAATCGACCGGGACCCTGCTGCGCCTGCATGTAGGCCTCGAACATCCCGATGACCTCATCGCGGATCTGGAAGCCGGCCTTGACCGCCTGGCCGCCGCCGCGGGATGAGCAGCGACAGCCCCACACAGGGCATCTCCACCCAACTCTCGATCCTCCATGGCGCCTACCGTCATACGGTACGCGACGAGCCGTTGGCGAACCATGTTCAGACGATCTCCGACGAGATCACGCGTATGCTCGACCGCGGGGATCTCGGCCTCGACGATCTTGCCGACGCCGTCGACAGCCTGACGCGCGACGCGTTTCGAATTCGGGCCGGCCGTCTGCGGAGTTATCTGGGCGAGGTCGCGCCCGACGCCAACGCAGCGGGCCTGCGCAAGCTTTTCGAATCACTGACTGTCGACAGTTACGGAAAGACACTGCCCTTCGGAGATTTTCGCGCCAGAGTCGATCGCGCCACCTTCGGGATCGTGTTTACCGCGCACCCGACTTTCTCGATGTCGCGCGAGGCGATGTCAGCACTCGCAGACATCGCGGTCGACAGTGTCGACCGGGAGCAGTTGATCCAGCACCTGTCCGACGGCGAATTGTTCGGACCGCCGCCATCGATCGATCTTCGCCTTGAAGAAGAATTCGCCGCACGCGCCATTGCAAACGCGCGTCATGCCCGTGGCCAGATCCACGCAATCATTCTGTCCGTCGCCCGCGCCGCCTACCCCGACGAATGGCGCGATCTGGTGCCGCAGATCGCCACACTGGCAAGCTGGGTCGGTTACGACCTCGACGGCCGCGCGGACATCGGCTGGTCCGACACCATGTCCGCGCGCTTGCGCAGCGAACTCGACCAGGTCGATTTCCTGATCAACCGCACCAACGCGATCAATGACGAAATTGCCGAAAACGACGAACCCGGCGACGAGTTCCGCGCCCAGATTGAGCTGGTGGCAGCCCGCCTCAGCGATCTGCACTACCTGATTGTCGCCGACCTCGGTATCCTCGGCGCCGATTCCATGGATGGAGATGCTGTCCAGCGTTTCAACCGGCACATCGCCTCACGCACCGAGACCCGTCAAACCAACGCTGCATCCCTACTGGCACCGCTCGATCGAGCCGTCACGATCGCACCCGACGCGCTCGCCGATTCCGTCGCTGCCCTGCGCGCGCTCGTGGCCACCAGCGGGCTGGGGGCAGCCCACGTACATCTCCGTCTGAACGCCTCCCAGCTGGTGAACGCAATTCGCCGCGACGTCGGCCTCGAGCATTCACCAAATGTATCGGCGACCCGGCGCTCTCATATGCGCGCCCTGAACGAGCTGATCGCCAGTTCGGTTCCCGTCACCAGCAACTTCGGTGACGTGGTGTCGGAATCCGCCTCGGCCCGGCGCCTGTTCATGATCGCCTCGCAAATCCTCAAACACGTGGATTCCGAAACGCCGATCCGGCTGTTGATCGCTGAGTGTGAATCTCCGTTTGAGGTTCTCACGGCGCTCTACTTCGCGCGCTTGTTCGGTATCGACGCCCAGGTCGATATCTCACCGCTGTTCGAGACACCCCACGCGCTTGAGCACGGCCACGACATGATCGCCGAACTGGTCGAGAACGAGCACTACCGGGCCTACATCCAGGGCCGGAAACGGCTGTGCGTGCAGACCGGTTTCTCCGATGCCGGACGTTTTATGGGACAGATCGCGGCGTCACTCGCCATCGAGCGATTCCGTATCAAGCTCGCGGGCGTGCTCTCGGCGGCCGGTCTTACCGACATCGAGGTTGTGATCTTCGATACCCATGGAGAGTCCGTGGGCCGCGGCGCTCATCCGGTCTCGTTCAGCGACCGCCTGGACTATGTCGACACGCCGTTCAGCCGTGCGGTCTTCGCCGACGCCGGCGTTACCACGAAGCAGGAACTCAGCTTCCAGGGTGGCGATGGCTATGTGTTTTTCGTCAATCCCGACATCGCCTTCGCGACCATGAGTCGCCTCGTCGAGCAACGTTTCGATACCGAAAGCGCCGAGACCGCCACAGCGGACCGCTTCTATGCCGACACGGATTTCTCGCTTGAATTCTTCCTCGCGGTAAAGACCTTCCACGACCGGCTGGTCGAGGATCCCGATTACGCCTCGCTCCTCGGTACCTTCTCGACAAACCTGCTCCCCAAGTCCGGTTCGCGTCCAACCAAGCGCGCCCATGAGGGCCAGCGCCCGGCAGATTCCGCACACCCGTCCCAGATACGCGCCATCCCCAACAACGGTATCCTGCAGCAGCTCGGCTATCTCTCGAACACGGTCGGCGGGCTGGGACGCGCGATCGCCATCGATCCGGAGCGCTTTCACGGAATCTACGATCAATCCCCGCGGCTGCGAAGTCTCGTCGACCTTGCAAGGCGCGCAGACAGCTATGGTTCGCTGCCGGCGTTCCGCGGATATGTCGGTCTGTTCGACCCGGTCGGGTGGTTGCTCCGGGCGCAATCGACCGACGATCCTGTCCTTCGCAAACCGATGGAGAACCTCGCCGGCACTCTTCAGCGCGCCGGTCGGCACGAGCGGTTGAGCCGCATGCTCCGCCTGTTTCTGCAGGACAGCATCACCCGGCAATCAGCCCTCGATGAACTGGGTCAGGGCGATATCACGCCGGCCGAGGGCGAACCCGACCATGCCGCGACGATCGAGCTGCTTCACGCGGTACGTATTGCGCTTATCGGGCAACTATTCCGGCTCATCACCCAGGTTCCGCGCTTCAGCCGGGAGCCAAACGTGACAATCGACGACGTCGTCGCAGAGTTGCTGCAACTCGGAGTCCCGAGCGCGCTGGTTATTCTCGAACGCGCCTTCCCCGTCGCCGGGGAACAACGCCCGGCCGAGGATTTCGGCGAACCCTCCACTTACGCCCAACTCAGCCGCGAGGGTTACATCGACGAACACATCACGATCTTCAAGCCGATGCGTGAAATCCATGTCCTGATTCAGAAGATCAGCAGCGGCATCACTCATGCATCCGGCGCAATCGGCTAGGCGCGCGCCCTAGCCCCGACCGTGCGGAACGCTCGGGTCGATCGCTGGTCCGAGCGGGACAACGCCACTCGGGTTGCGCTGCGGGCTCTTCGAGTAATAGCCGCGCTTGTAGACATCGAGATCGACCGTGTCGGCAATCCCCGGCATCTGGTAGATCTCGCGGGTGTAGGCCCAAAGGTTCGGATAGTCGATCAGGCGCCGTAGGTTGCACTTGAATGCCCCGTAATACGCCACATCGAACCGGATCATCGTCGGGAACAACCGCACATCGGCTTCCGTAAACTGGTCGCCACAGAGGTAGCGATTTTCCGCCAGATGCGCCTCCAACTTGTCCAATGTCGCGAAGACGTCGCGAACGGCGGTCTCATAGGCGTCCTGGGCGATCGAGAATCCGGCGCGGTACACGCCGTTATTGATGGTCCGATAAATCAGATCGTTCCACTCGTCGATCTGGTCCGCCAGTTCGTCGGGATACAAGTCGCGCTCGTTGTTGGAGAAGGCATCGAACGCTCCATTGAACATCCGAATGATCTCGGCGGATTCGTTGCTGACGATGCTCTCGCTCTCACGGTCCCAGAGCACTGGCACGGTGACGCGGGTCGTGGCATTCGGATCGGACGCGGTATAGACCTGATGCAGCGCCGAAAGGCCCATCACGTTGTCGACATGGTCGTCGTCGAAGTACCAGCCCTGGTCGTTGCGGCGCGGTACGGTCTTGTCGAGGCTTATGACGTCTTCGAGGCCCTTGAAGGTGCGCGTCAGCAACGTGCGGTGCGCCCAGGGGCAGTTCATCGCGATGTAGAGATGGTAGCGGCCCCGTTCAGGCACGAACCCGCCCTCACCGCTCGGTCCTGGCGTGCCGTCCGTCGTCACCCAGTTGCGGAACGTAGAATCGGTGCGTTTGAAGGCACCTGACTTGTCCGTCTTGTTCTTGGTTTCGTTCTCTTCGACCCATTGGCCGTCGACCAGCATCGCCATCGCATCATTCCTTTTCCGATATGCCTGTAACCTAGGCGAAAACCGCCAAACACCGCAATTTCCTGCCGCCCCGAAACGCCTACCAACCGTTTGACGAGCCAAACCCCACATTCGACGCCGAGGCCGTTCCGAGCGCATCGAAGAAGGATTTCCCGGTCCTGGTCGCAAAGGCCGATGTCCTGAACGCCACCCTGCGCTGGCGCGAGGAACAAGCCGCGGCCCTCCCCAAGCTCGGCATCAAGCATACGCTGTATTTCACACCGCCGATCCTCGACAGTTTCCGGCGGGCGCATCAGGCCGCGATTTGCGAGCGAACACCCGCCATCCGCTGTATCGAGTACTCCAATTCCGACCTGCCGGAACAACTGACTGACGAGCACTGGCATGATGCCGGGCATGTTCTTCGGTCAGGTTCGGAGATTTATACCGACTGGCTCGCCGAACAGCTGATCCAGAAGCTGGCCGGCGCTTAGCCCCAACCGGCCCGGATCGAGTGCTCGCCATGCGCCCGCACGCGTGGACATCTGCCCGCACTTGGCGATAATTCCCGATATCGCGCGTATCGCTGCGTACGCCGAAATACGGGGGAACCGGTTTGAGTCTGAAGAAAGCCTGCGCCATCGCCGGCGTGGCGGAATCCCGCCTCGGCGTTGTCCCCGAATCAACCGTTCTCACACTTCAGGCCGAGGCCTTCGCAGCGGCCCTCGCCGACGCCGGGCTGGAAAAATCCGACGTGGATGGGGTTCTCGTCTCCGGTGCCTGGGGCCGCCTGCCGCAACTGCAGATCGCCGAGTATCTGGGCATCCAGCCAAAATATGCCGACAGCACGTCGGTCGGTGGGGCGTCCTTCGAGTTCCACCTCGGCCATGCCGCCGCCGCGATCCAGGCCGGGCTCTGCAAGGTAGCGGTGATTCTGTATGGCAGCACCCAGCGTTCGAAGCAGGACAAGTACATCTTCCAGATCCGCAACGATCTCGGATACCAGTATGAAGCACCCTACGGCCTGCCCACACCCGTCGGTGCCTATGCCTTGGCCGCCTCGCGCCATTTCGCCGAATACGGCACCTCGTCCGAGCAACTCGCCGACCTCGCGGTCTCCACCCGCGCTTGGGCGGGCCTCAACCCCAGGGCCTATCGCCGCGAACCCCTCACCCGCGACGAGGTGCTGGAGTCCGGGTTGATCGCCAGCCCTCTCCACCGTCTCGACTGCTGCCTGTTCACCGACGGCGGCGGTGCGGTGATCGTGGTCAGCCCCGATGTGGCCAAGACCCTCGACAAGCCGCCGGTCTGGCTGCTCGGTCAGGGGGAATCGCTTTCCCATGCCCAGATATCGGAAATGCCCGACCTGACGGTCAGCCCGGCCGCGGAATCCGGCAAACGCGCCTTCGAAATGGCGGGTGTGAGCCATGACCAGATCGATGTGACCGAAATCTACGACAGTTTCACCATCACCGTGTTGCTGACACTGGAATCCCTGGGCTTCTGTAAACCCGGCGAAGGCGGTGCTTTTCTCGAAAACGGCCGGACGGGCCCGGGCGGCGAATTCCCGCTGAACACAAACGGTGGCGGGCTTTCCTATTGCCACCCCGGGCAGTACGGCATCTTCCTGATCATCGAGGCTGTGCGGCAACTACGCAGTGAATGCGACGAACGCCAGGTCGCGGATGCGGTCATGGCGCTAATCAGCGGCACCGGTGGTGTGCTGTCATCGAATTCGACCTGTATTCTGGGGCTGGAGTAGCGATATGGCCGACGAGACCCAACCGATCGATCCGGACGGCGATCCCTATTGGCAGGGGGCCGCTGAGGGCGAGTTGCGATATCGAAAATGCGGCGCCTGCGACGCCTCGATCTTCTATCCCCGCGCCATCTGCCCGAAATGCGGCGCACCCGATCCTGCATGGGCGGTCTCCAAAGGCACGGGCAGCGTATATGCCTGTTCCACCGTGCACCGCGCTCCGCCCGCCTTTGCCGACAACGCCCCCTATACCGTCTTGCTGGTCGACCTGGACGAAGGTTTCAGGATGATGGGCGGGCTCGTCGGGCAAACCGATATTGCCGTGGGCGACCGGGTCACCGTAACGTTCCAGGACGGCCCCGATGGTCGCCCCGCGCCATACTTCACTCCCGCCTGAGCCGAGAAATGAAAAACAAGAAAGCCGAAACCCTCGAAGACGCCGTCAGCCGTATCCCCGACGGCGCAACCCTGCTGGTCGGCGGCTTCGGCCAGCCCGGCGTGCCGGAAGTGTTGATCGACGGGGTCTGCGACCTGAAACGGCGCGACCTCACCATCGTCACCAACAATGCGGGCACCGGCCATAGCGGCATCGCACGGCTGATCGAGGAAGGTTGCGTTGGAAAGCTGATCTGCAGCTTCCCTTGGGCCAAGGAATCATTTGTTTTCAAGGAATTATACGACGCCGGCAAGATCGAACTCGAGATCGTGCCCCAGGGCACCCTGGCCGAGCGGATGCGCACGGCGGGTGCCGGCCTCGGTGGGTTCCTGACGCCGACCGGCGTGGGTACCGACCTGGCCGACGGCAAGCAAACGATGAATGTCGACGGCAAGGATTACGTGCTGGAGAAACCACTCCGTGGTGATTTCGCCTTGATCAAGGCCTACAAGGTAGATCCGCGCGGCAATCTTATCTACCGCAAGACCGGCCGGAATTTTAACCCGATCATGGCCATGGCCGCCGGGCACACGATCGTCGAGGTGCAGGAAGACGTCGAGATCGACGACCTGGACCCGGAAGTCATCGTGACGCCCGGGGTTTTCGTGGATACCTACTATGTCACCGGCTGGTACGAGATCGGCAAGGAGCGCAACGCATCATGAGCGACGAACAGACAAACCTGCTGACCCGGCAACAGATCGCGGCCCGCGCGGCCCAGGACATGGAAGATGGCTGGCTGGTCAATCTCGGCATCGGCATGCCGACCATGATCCCCACCTTCATCCCCGGCGAACGCGATGTGATGTTCCATTCGGAAAACGGCCTGATCGGCATGGGCCCGCCCCCGGCCGAGGGCGAGGCCGACCAGGACCTGATCAGCGCCGGCAAGGAACTGGTGACCATGGTTCCCGGCGGGGCCTATACCCACCACGCAGACAGTTTCGCCATCGCCCGCGGCGGGCGGCTCGATTGCGCGGTCCTCGGCGCGTTCCAGGTGGCTGCGAACGGTGACCTCTGCAACTGGCGCCTGCCCAACCAGACTTCCGGCAGCGTGGGCGGCGCGATGGACATCGCGGCCGGCTCCAAGCGGGTGTTTGCGATGATGACCCACACCGCGCGCGACGGGGCTGCCAAGATCGTCGCCGAACGCAGCTATCCCCTCACCGCCGGCGGTGTTGTGACACGCATCTTCACCGACATGGCAGTGATCTCCGTCACGCCTGACGGGCTGGTGCTCGACGAGGTAGCGCCGGGGTTAACCGCCGACGAGGTCCAGGCCCTAACGGACGCGCCGCTGATCATGAATAATGTCGGCACCATCGCGATTGCGGCGTGAAACGATGAGCGAACTTACCGATATCACCGGCCAGGTTGCCGTCGTCACCGGGGGAACTGCCGGCATGGGCGAAGCCGCCGCCGTGCGCTTCGGCGCAGAAGGCGCGAAGGTCGCCGTGATCGGTCGCACGCCAGAAAAGGGCGACGCGGTCGTCAAACGCATCGCCGATGCCGGCGGCGAGGCGATGTTCGTGAAGGCCGAATGCGCCGACGAGGACGAGGTCAAGGCCGCCACGAAGACCATTCTCGATACGTGGGGCCGTGCCGACATCCTCGTGAACACGGCGGGTGGTTTCATCGATGCGCCGCCGCTCGAGGAAATCACGCTGGATGCGATGCACCACAGCTACGACTGGAACGTGATCGCCAAGTTCCTGATCACCCGCGAGCTGGTGCCGACCATGAAGGCCAACAAGTACGGCCGGATCGTCAACATCTCGTCGGTCGCGGGTCGCACGGCAGGCGCAGGCGCCATCGAATATTCAACGACCGAGGCCGCAATCATCGGCATGACCCGCCGCCTCGCCAAGGAACTGGCACCCGACGGCATCACGATCAATGCCATCGCACCGGGCCTCGTGCTCACACCGCGGGTGACACGCCATCCGCAAGATGTTCTCGACGCGCGCGCAAAGGCCATCCCCGTCGGCCGCCTGGGCAAGCCAGAGGAACTGGCTCACGCCATCTGGTATCTGTGCACACCGGGGGCAGCGTTTACGACGGGCGCGGTTCTGGACGTCAATGGCGGTGCCTGGACCGGTTAGCTTCCAGGCCAAGCTTCCGCGGCAAACGACCGTCGATGAACAACAGGCCGAGACCGATGATCAGCGCGCCCGCAACCTCCTGCAGCCGTAGCGGCTCATCGAGAAACGCGACACCAAGCGATATCGCACTGACTGGTATCAAAAGGGTCACCAGCATCACGTTGCTGGCGCCGGCGCGTTCGATGATGCGGAAGAAGACAATATAGGCCATCGCGGTGCCGAAGAATGCGAGCGCGAGGATCGACATCAACGCATTCATACTCGGCATACCGAGCGTCCATGGTTGATCGAACACCGTGACCACGGGAATCATCACGAGGCTCGAAGACAGAAGCTGGCAGGTCGCAGACCGCAACGGCGGGACACCCTGCAAACGCCGCCGCGCCCATAGTGCCGCAAACCCGTAGCTGAGGGTGCCCACAAGGCCGAGCGCAATTCCGATCGTCTCGGGTCCACCCAGCGGTCCGCCCACGCCGCGAAGCACGGCCACCCCGACGACACCAAGCACCACCCCGGCGATTCGGTTGCCGGTCAGCCGCTCCACTCCGAAGGCCGCCATGACCACGATGCTGAACAATGGCGTCATCGCGTTCACGATAGATGTCAGGCCAACGGAAATCAGGGTTTGTGCCGCGAACAGGAAACCGAAAGGGATGACATTGTTCAGCAGCCCCATGATGAAAAAAGGCGCCCACTCCCCGGCCGTGCGCGGCAGACGAAGCCCCTTCATCCAGAACAGCGGCAGAAGCATCAAGGCCGCCAGCAGCACCCGCGCAAATACAACGGTCAGCGGCGGGACTCCCGCAACAGCGATGCCGGCAAAGAAAAATGTTGCGCCCCACAGCACCGAGAGCAGGACCAGCAGTCCCCAGTCGGTTCGGTCGAGAATTTTCGGTGTGTCGGACATGGCTTCGTACTGCCCCGGGCGCGGGAGAAAATTCGACACACACGTGCCGCATGCACGACCGCCGATCCACCCGATTCTTGCGGTTTTTCGATAGAGAAGTAGCGTTTGGCGCGCCCGGCAGGATTCGAACCTGCGACATTCGGCTTAGAAGGCCGATGCTCTATCCAGCTGAGCTACGGGCGCCGCGCAACGCTTCGGATGAACCAGCATCGCCGGATTCACCGGAATCGCGAAACCTCAAATTCCGAATGCGAAACCTGGGGCCGGTCAGTGGCTCCAGGGAATCCTGCGCCCGACCGCGAAGTTGTCCGCGTAAGCCTTTGGCTTTATTTGTCTTTCCTTGGGCTCCTGCACCACATAATCGAGCCCGTGGCGCTCTGCATGGGCGATCGCGTCCTCGCGGCTTTCGAAGCGCATCCGGACCTGCTGCATCGTGTCGCCCGCGCCCGGCCAGCCCATCAGAGGGTCGAGCTGCTGACGGCGCGTCGGCTCGAATTCGAGCACCCAATTCTGGGTCTTCGCGCGGCCGGACTGCATGGCGGTCTTGGTGGGCTGAAAAATACGGGCCTTCATGGCAGGTCTCTCAAGTATCTGGTTGGGCCATCAACTTCGTACAGGTGTGCGCGCTTCGCCGTCAACACGGTTCACGCCTAACTCATGGTCAGGCCGCCGTTGACGTCGAGACAGCTGCCGGTGATGAACGCCGCCTCGTCCGAGGCCAGGAACAGTGCGGCGTTGGCGATGTCGCGTGCGGTGCCGAGGCGGCGCAGCGGAATCTGTTCTTTCAGGGCCTCTTCCGCGTCGGACAGCCATGACGACGTCATCGGCGTGGGTGTCGGGCCCGGCGCGATGGCGTTGACGGTAATGTTGTAGGGCCCGAGCGCCTTGCACAGGGCGCGGGTCAGACCAATCACCCCGGCTTTGGAGGAGGTGTAGGGCAATCCGCCGCCCGTGGCCACGCCGCCATGGCGCCAGGCCGAGGATGATAGGTTGATGATCCGCCCACTCTTGCGTTCCATCATGTGTTCCGCGACCGCGCGGGCACCGTAGAATTCGCCGCTCAGATTGACGTCGAGTACCTTCTGCCAGTCGGAAATCTCGTATTCCAGCCAGTTCTTCTTGGGCGAGTAGCCGGCATTGTTGACCAGGATGTCCAGCGCGCCGAAATCCGCAATGGCCCCGTCGATCGCCGCCTTGACGGCCTCGAAGTCCGAAACGTCCAGGACGACCGGCGTCAGACAGCCCGTATCGACCTCCGTTTCCGCCATGAACTGGTCAAGTGCGGGCTGATCGATATCGGCGGCGACGACCCGCGCGCCTTCCTCGACGAAACGTTCGGCGATGGCCCGACCCAGGCCCTTTGAGCCGCCGGTGACGAAAGCTGTACGGTCGTGCAGACGCATGGCGCACCTCATGCAAGGAAATGGTCGGGGCGACGAGATTCGAACACGCGACCCCCTGCTCCCAAAGCAGGTGCTCTACCAGGCTGAGCTACGCCCCGACCCCGGTTTTCTCTGCCTTTACCCACCGGCCCGTCAAGTGAAAACAGGCCTGACCGGCGGACATCGGGCCCAGAATTCGCTAAACATGATGCCATGAGCTTCATTTTCGACAACGCACCGGGCCGACGCACGACGATCCTGATCGTTTTGCTGATCGTCGGCCTGTTCGCCGCTTTCGGTGAGTTCAAGCTCGCCGAGAAGTATTATGTTCAGCGCGAACTGGAAGCCTCCGCGCGGCGTGCCGCCCCCTACCTCACCTCGCTGGCCTCTGTTCTCGAGCGGTATCAGAACATCACGCCCATACTTTCGGAAGATCACGAGATCATCGACGTCGCGCAAGGTGCGCCGGCCGATATTCTGAACCGCCGCCTGGAACGATTTTCCGAGGCAACCCGTTCCGAGGCCGTGTACCTGATGGACAGTACCGGCCTGACGATCGCCGCTTCCAACTGGCAAAGCGAGCAAACATTCCTCGGTCACAATTACGGGTTTCGGCCCTACTTCCAGTCCGCCCTGGCGGGCGACACCGGCGAGTATTTCGCCGTCGGCGCAACGACCGGTCAGCCCGGCTACTTCGTCTCGCACCCCGTGCGTGACGGGGCGGACCAGACCATCGGCGTCATCACGGTGAAAGTCGGTCTCCGCGGCCTGGAAGCGAATTGGGAGACGCCGGAGGGCACGGTGTTCATCAGCAACCGTGACGGAATCATCGTTTTGTCGGCCCGCCCGTCATGGCGATACGGCACACTCGATACGCTTTCGCCGCAAGCACGCGAACGCATCACATCACGCCGGCAGTTCGGGACAGCCCTGCTGAACCCGATCGACGCCTCTCGCGACGGCCGGGTCGTGACCATCGACGGCGCCAGGTTCGTCGAGCATATCGTCGATGTGGGACGGCTCGACTGGCGCCTGCACTTCCTGTCGCCCTATGAGCGTGTGCTCGCACGCAGCCGCATCGTCCTGGTCATAACGGTCGTCGCGTTGTCACTGTTGCTGGTGGTCTTCCTGATCCTGCGTACCGAGCGAATTCGTAACTCGTTGATCGCTTCCCAACGCGAGCGCGAACAGCTTAACCGGCTGAACAAGGAGCTTGGTCGCGAGATCGAGGAGCGGATCGAGGCAGAAACACGTTTGCAGGCGGCACAAAAGGAATTGCGGCAGACTTCGCGCCTCGCAGCGCTCGGACAACTCGCCGCCTCGGTTACCCATGAGCTCGGCCAACCCCTGTCGGCCATGAAGACCTATATTGCGGGCGCCCGGCTTCCCGAGCCCGCAGCGTCAGGCTCTGTCGTCGTCGACGAACGCGCCGGACACCCGGTGCTCGACCAGCTCGACCGCCTCGTCGACCGCATGGCGGAGACCACCCGGCAGCTCAAGTTTTTCGCGCGCCGCGGCGGTGAGGATTTTGCAGATATTGATCTGGCGGATGTGATTACGGGTGCTCTTGAAACGATGAACCCGGCCATCAAGACCGAGGGTGCGGAGCTCGATTGCGTCGACGTCACGCAAACCGTCACGGTTCGCGGCGGTCGCATGCGCCTCGAACAGGTGCTTATCAACATGATCGGAAACGCACTGGATGCGATGCAATCGAGCAGCCGGAAAAAACTGACAATCACGCTTGCGACAGACGACGTCCATGCCCGGATCATCGTCTCCGATACGGGGGTCGGACTGTCAGGTGGACAGGAGACCGCCATCTTCGAACCCTTCGTGACCACCAAGGCATCGGGCGAAGGCCTCGGGCTCGGGCTGGCGATCTCGGCCGGGATCGTTAACGAACATGGCGGGACCCTGTCCGCACGCAACCGGATGAGTGGCGGGGCCGAGTTCATCCTCGAGCTGCCCCTGCCCGACGCGAGGGAGACTGGCAATGCCTGACCCCTCGCTTCAGGTTTTCGTCGTCGACGATGACCGGGAAATGCGTGACTCCCTGAGCCAGTTTCTCGCCAAGGCCGGCTGCCTCACCTCGACCTATGCAACGCCGAAGGAAGCGTTGGGCGCTATTGCCACCAACCGGCCGGACGTACTGGTCAGCGATGTCCGGATGCCCAACATGAGCGGTCTTGAGTTGCTGGAGAAGATCGCGTCGACGCACGGCGCCCTGCCGGTCGTCATGATTACCGCCCATGGTGACGTGCCGATGGCGGTCGACGCCATGCAGGCGGGCGCGACAGACTTCATCGAGAAGCCGTTCCAGCCCCACCGGCTGCTCGAGGCCATCCAACGGGCCGCAAAACTGGGACGCCTGAGTGCTGAAAACCGGAATCTGAAGCAACGGCTGAATACGTTGTCCGGTCTCGACCGGCTGCTGATTGGCGAGTCTCCCGATATGCGTCGCCTTCGCGAGGAAATACTCGATGTCGCGCCGACGGAAACATCGGTACTTATTCTCGGCGAGACCGGGACCGGCAAGGAACTGGTCGCCCGGGCCCTGCACGACCTCGGCCCGAGGGCCGGCAGACCGTTTGTGAGCGTCAATTGCGCCGCGATTTCGGAACTGGAATTCCAGTCGGCCCTTACGGCGCACAAAGATGCCGGCACAGTCTTTCTCGACAAGCTGGAGGCTTGCCCGCCCGACATCCAGGCGAAACTGCTGCTCGTGGCCGAACCCCAGCCGAACGGCGTGGCACCGGCCGCGCGCACAACCCGGATGATTTCGGCCGCTTCGGCCGATCTGGACACTGCCATGCGCGAAAACAGGTTCCGCGAGGATCTGTACTACAGACTCAACACCGTGATCTTCCGGTTGCCGTCGTTGCGCGAGCGTGGGGACGATATCGCACTCCTTTACGCGCATTTCGCATCCATGTTCGCCCGCTTGCACGAGACCGAAAGCCCCGACCTGACAAGCGAGGATATGGCGGCCCTTCTTTCTCACGACTGGCCGGGAAACGTGCGGGAACTCAGGCATGTCGCGGAACGACGCATCCTGGCCGCGAGACGCGGTCGAGGTTCGGTTGCCGAGGCGATCAAGCTGGACAGTACAACGGACGAATTGCCAAAGACCCTCCGCGAGGCCGTGGCGGCTTTCGAACGTCAGATGATCGCTCAGGCGCTCCAGGCCCATGAAGGTCGCATGGACACGGTCGCCAAGGCATTGGGAATTGGGCGGCGAACCCTAAACGAGAAGATTGTGAAGCTGGGTCTGCGCAAGGAAGACCTGCTGTAGAGAGATATCCGCAACCTTTCCCTGCGGAAATCCGCAGGGCTGAGTGTGGCTATACGCATATTTGCTCATAGCGGGATTTCTGAGCCGGGATTAGTCTCCGCGCAAATAACAACAAACATTTCGCTCACTAGGGAGAAAACCATGAAACATCTTGGATTACTGAAGACGCTTGCCGTCGGCGCGACCGCCGTCGGCGTTCTGGCCGCCACGCCGGCGCTTGCCCAGAACAAGGATTACATCCTCAATACCGCCTCCACCGGCGGTACCTATCACCCTGTCGGCACGGCGATCGCGACCCTGTCGAAGGTTAAGCTCCTGCCGAAGCAGAAGTTCAGCCTGACGGCCGTAAACTCCGCCGGTTCGGGTGCCAACGTGCAGGCCCTCGGCGCCAACACCGCTCAGTTTGCCATCGTACAGGGCCTGTTCGGCTCCTACGCGGCAACCGGCACGGGCCCGGTGACCGCACCGCAAACCAACATGCGTTCGGTCTCCATGCTCTGGCAGAATGTCGAGCAGTTCGTCGTCGCCAACGAGTTCGCGAAGACCGGAACCGCTGCCGATCTGATCGCCATGAAGGGCCAGACGATGGGCTTCGGCAAGCAGAATTCCGGTACCATCGGCTCCAATCGGGTCCTGCTCAAGGGTCTTGGACTGGACATGGCGAAGGACTTTAAGCTGATGCATGGCGGCTATGGCCCGACGGCCGACGCGCTGGCCAACGGCCAGGTCGCTGGTATCGGTGCCCCCTCCGGTCCGCCGACCGGCGCGATCACAAAGCTGATGGCGTCCAATGCGGACAAGTTCACGATGCTGACAGTGACGCCCGATGAGGCCAAGAAGATGGATGGCGGCCGGAACCTCTGGGTGCCCTACACCATCAAGGCCGGCACCTATCCGGGCCAGACCAAGGATCTCCTGACCATTGCCCAGCCGAACTTCCTGGCGGTGAACGCCGATGTTCCGGAAGAGCATGTCTATCTGCTGACCAAGGCGATCTATGAGAACCTGCCGTTCCTGCAGGCGATCCACAAGGCAACCAATGCCATGGACGTCAATGCAGCGACCGCCGGTCTCCCCGTGCCGCTCCACCCGGGTGCCGCGCGTTACTACAAAGAAGTTGGGGTCGATATCCCGGCCCACCTGATGGCAAAGTAGTTCTTGCCTGATCAGGACTGAAACAAAGGGTGGTCGCGCTGTGCGGCCACCCTTTTTTCATGTTGCTTGGAACCAAGCCCGGAGTACACGCGATGAGCCAGACACCCCTGCCCGGCATGGTCGACGCCGCCGCGATAGAGATCGAAACCGAACGGCCCGTTAGTGGGTTCCGCGCGGGTGTCGTCGATCTCGACTATTCTCTGGCGCATCTTGCCCGCTACTGGATCACCCTGCTCGCCATCTGCGGCTTCGGTCTGTGGCATGTCGGCACCAACCTGTTCTGGAACGAACCGGGTCTCTGGCAGAACGCCATCCACTATGGCGGTTTCGGGTTTCTCGGCTTCGTGACCTCGGCAACATTCAAGCGGCACGCCGAGAAACCATGGTCCATTACCCTGGACATCGTCCTGGGCCTCCTCGTCGCCGCATCCGCGGCGTGGATCGCCGGCGCAGAGACCGGCCTGTACACCCGCACACTGGCCGAAACCGGCCTGCCCTGGCAGTTCACGCCGCTCGACTGGGCAGCAGGCATCATCATGATCGTCGCGGCCATTGAACTGACCCGACGGATGACCGGCTGGATTATTCCCGCGCTGGTGATTGTCTCGCTCAGTTACATCCTGTTCCTCGGCGGGATTCTGCCGGGGGTCTTCCGGGCGGCCAGCCTGCCGTTGAGCGATGTCCTGTTCCGGTCACTCTATAACGACGAAGGCATGCTCGGGATCATCGCGACGATCTCCTCGGCCAACATCACCCTGTTCATGATTTTCGGTGCGTTCCTGGTTGTCTCCGGCGCATCGGACTTTGTCATCGAGTTGTCGAAGATTATCGCCGGACGTTTCCGCGGCGGCGCGGCCTTCGTCGCCATTATCTCCTCCGCCCTGACGGGCACCATCTCTGGTTCGGCAGTGGCCAACACGGCCTCGACCGGGATCATCACCATCCCGCTCATGAAGGCGAACGGGTTTCGCGCCAAATTTGCGGCCGGGGTCGAGGCCTCCGCATCGACCGGCGGCCAGATGATGCCGCCGATCATGGGTGCCGGCGCCTTTGTCATGGTGTCGTTCACCGGAATCGACTACGGGACCATCGTGATTGTCTCGATCATCCCCGCGATCCTGTATTTCATGTCGGTCGGGTTCATGGTGCGCGTCGAGTCCATGAAACACCGGATCGGTACCGAACAGATCGCCGCCGTCGACTGGAAGAAACTCTGGGGCGGCGCGCTGAACTTCGTCCTCCCTCTGGGCATCATGACCTACATGCTGGTCAGCGGACGCACGCCGAGTTTCGCAGCCTGCTTCGCCATCGGTACCCTGATCGTTGTCAGCTGGGTCACCCCCAATCGCATGGGACCGCGCAAGATCTCGCGGGCGTTGGTCCTTGGTATCAAGACCTCGATCATGACGGCTGTGTTGCTGGTCACGGTCGGCCTGATCAACAACGCCGTCACCACATCCGGTCTGGGCAACGGGTTCGCCCTGATGATCGCCCAATGGTCACAGGGATCAATTCTGATCGCCGTCATCCTGATCGCGATCGTATCCCTGGTACTGGGCATGGGGTTACCCGTGACGGCGGCCTACATCGTGCTGTCGATTCTGTCCGCGCCGGCGCTTGCCGGGCTCCTGGCCGACGGCATCCTGGTCGATATGCTGGTGAACGGCATCTCCGACCCCACACAGGCGGCCATGTTCGCGCTGATAGATTCACCCCATGTGGCGAATGTCGCCCAGGGGATGAGCCTGGAGGCCGCGAAGGAACTCGTCAGCGGCATGCCGTTCGAACTGGCCCTGGTCATCCGCCCGGCCCTGATCGATACGGAAACCCTGACTGTCTTCCTGTTGACGGCCCATCTGATCGTGTTCTGGCTGAGCCAGGATTCGAATGTGACGCCGCCGGTTTGTCTCGCCGCCTTCACCGCGGCCGGGATCGCAAAGTCGCCGCCCATGTCGACGGGCGTGCAGGCCTGGAAGATCGCCAAGGGCCTCTACATCGTGGTGTTGCTGTTCGCCTTCACGCCGTTGATCGGATCGGGCTTCTGGGACAGTGTCCAGATCGGCGGCTTCGCACTTTTCGGCATCTATTCCATGACCGCGATGATTCAGCGCTACTCGGAGGGCCCGCTGGCGCTCTGGCTCTATCCGGTGCTGATTGGCGGGGGTGTTCTGTGTTTCATCCCGCTGAACCTGCCGCTGAACGTGGCCGGCGCGGTGCTTGTGGTCGGCGTGATTGTCTTCACATCGCGGCGGGGACGTCAGGCCGATGCAACTCCGATCTGATCGAGTCTAAGTCTCACTTAACCGGAAGTGGTTTCGCACTCTGCGTCCAAACCGCGATAAACAAGCCGCCGGCTAAGATTCGGCCTTCATAGTCTTTCTCACCCTTCCGAACCATTTCTTCCGGAACGGTTTCAAATTTCATGAGCCGGGTCTCGATGCGACCCTCTAAGCCTTTCAATTCCGGCATGTTTTCAAGGTAGAAAGGCAGTTCTCCGGACCGGTCCGATATCTCGTAGTCGACTTTGTCCGCGTGAAAAGAGAATAGCTGCCGCCCTGCATAGATTACTTCCCCCGCCGTGACTTCGATCACCGGAGCAATCGAACCATCTTTATCTGCTGGCGAAAGTCCAGTGCCCAGTCCCTGGTAGGCTCCAAAGTCATCTATCGCCGCGTAGATATCGAGCATGTAGCGGCCAGGCTCGATCATGTAAGCGCGGGGTTCGCCTGAGTTGCTCAAAAAATATTCGACCCTTTCAGCCCCCCGCGCTTTTACGTCCTCGCTCCGTTCAATCCTTGCCCAGACAGCAGGGACGCCGATAATCCCCGGCTTGCGCACCTCATACAAATTGTATGCTGGTTTAAGTCCCACATAGCCTGACCCCAAAATCACAATGCTCTTCCCATTCGCCGGAAAAGCACTCGCATCTACTGGTGATGCGTTGTCTTTCAGTATTGTTTTCGGCGTGACACAGCCACTGAGTGCAACCGCCAGAAACAGCACTGCTGTCCATCGTAACTTCATCAACGACTTATTCCCTCAATGACCTTGAGATCGACTGCTCGACCGGGCTCACCAGATACTGGATGAGCGTGCGCTCGCCCGTACGGATCAACACCTCGGCCGGCATGCCCGGCTGCAAGGTCAACCCGTTCAGGCGCGGGTCATTCTGCTCATTCAGGTCCACCCGGGCGGTGTAATACTCCTCGCCCGTGCTCGCATCCGTCAGGCGGTCCGCCGACACCCATGTGACAGTGCCCTCCACCGTCGGGGTGATGCGCTGGTTAAACGCCGACAGCCGCACCTGGGCTTCGAGCCCGGCGTGCACAATGTCGATATCCGTCGGGGTCACTCGAGCCTCGATTACGAGCTTCTCGCTGTCGGGCACCACATCGAGCAGGCGATCGCCCGGCCGGATGACGCCACCGCTGGTAAATACCTGTAAATCCTCGGCAAAGCCGTCGATCGGACTGACGATCTCGACCCGCTCCAGCACATCGTCAGCAGCACGGAAGCGCTCGGCCAGATCAAGCAGCTGGCTCTCGACCTCACGCAACTCGGCGACGACTTCGTTTACCTGCTCGGTCCGCAATTCGACGATGCGAATTTCGGATTCGCCGATACTCTGACGGGCCCGCGCGATGGCGGCACGGTTCTGACCGCGTTCACCCTCGATTTCCGCGGCGCGGCGCTGCAGCGACAACAACCGGGATTTCGGCGTTAGTCCCTTGTCGAAAAGGATCTGCAGGTCGGCAACTTCACCATTGATGAGAACGAGTTGCTCATCGGCCGAACGAATCTGAGCGCGCAGACCCTCGATTTCCTCACGGAACTGGCCGACACGTTGCCCCAGTATTTTCCGTTGTCCCTCGATTGCGTCGCGTCGCGCCTGGAAGATGCTTAGTTGGCCCAGCATCGTCTCCCGGACCCCGACGTCATCCCCCTGAGAGGTCAGCGCCTCGGGAAACGTGATGGTCTCTGCGCCGCGCGCTCCGCGCGTAGCCGGGCTGCGAGGGCAAGTGCCGCGTTGCGCTGGCCGGTGATCAACTGCAACTGGGCCCGCGGCTGGGTCTCCTCGAGACGGATCAACACCTGGCCAGCTTTCACCTTGTCACCGTCGCGCACCAGAATCTCATTCACGATTCCGCCTTCAAGGTGCTGGATCGTCCGGCGATTGCCTTCGACACCCACCGTACCGATCGCGATGGCCGCACTGTCGAGGGGTGCAAAAAACGCCCAAACCCCGAAAAAGCCGAAGAATATTGCGATGATAATCGAGCCGATCAGGATCGGTTTGCGGGTCCCGAGCTTGTCGCCACCGCCTGTGGGCGGTGGCGGCATTCCGCCGCCTCCCGTCAGATCGGGCTGTGCCAGCGCCTGGGCGCCCTGCTGCGGTGCGACCTGCATGCCCGGCTCGGACCTCTGTGGTGCATCACTCATGACTCGCCCATCGGAGACGGCTCACCACTGATTGCCTGCGTCTGTGCTGCGACTTGATCCGGTGTGACCGTCGCCGGTTCCGGCCGCCCCATGAGCTTGGCCATCACCTCGTCGCGCGAGCCATAGAGTTCGGTCTTGCCATCACGCAAAACAAGGATCTTGTCGACATGCTCGAGCATGCTGGGACGATGTGCGATCACCACGATCGTCACGCCGCGGCGGCGCATCTCGTCGATCGTATCCAGGAGCGCCTGCTCGCCCACCCGATCCAGGCTGGCATTGGGCTCATCGAGCACCAGCAATGTCGGCGCACCGAACAACGCGCGCGCCAGGGCGATACGCTGGCGTTGACCGCCGGAAAGGATGCCCCCCGCCTCGCCGATCTGTGTTTCCTGCTCGTCGCCCTGGCCATGGTATTCGGCCAGCCATTATCGGGCTCCCTGGACTTCAATCTCACAGGCTGGTTCGTGATGTTCCTGCTCGCCATCCCGGGTGCGGCCCTGATGACGTTCATGTGGGGCCACGCGTTGCAGTTGATCACGCCGACCCAGGCCACGATCACCGTCGGGCTGAACCCGGTTACCGCCCTTCTGCTGGGCGGGTGGATCCTGTCGGAGCCGGTGACTTTGCGAATTGCCCTGGGGCTCGCTCTCCTGATCATCGCAATCGTCGTGACCACGTCGGATACACGGGATGCGCCGACGCGGACGCGCTGACCGCCTGGCGAGTTAAATATTTGTTAATTCAGCAAGTTTTAACCGTGCTCTCCTAACCTCGATATTGCAATGTCGGGTTTTCCGGCATTCCTGACCGTAAGGAGACTGACATGTTTAGGACACAGAGCCTGTTTGCTGGGCTGGTCCTGTCGGTCGTTGCAGGAAGCAACATTGCAGAAGCAGCCCAGCCCAATCACTCGTGTACAGATCGCACGAGTACCCTCACCCATCTGGCAAAGAAATACAGCGAGGCGCCGGTCGCCATCGGGCTTGCCAGCAATGGTGGTGTGATTGAAGTGTTGAGCGAACCCGCGGGATCGACCTGGTCGATCATCATCACAATGCCCGACGGCATGGCGTGTATCGTCGCCTCAGGCGAGCATTGGGAACCACTGTTGCCGATCAAGACCGGGTCGAAAACCTAGCGGAATTCCGGGGCTATTGGCCTGGCAAGCCGTCGTAAACAACCCTGTCGCCGGCGTTGATACCGAGCCTGCGCGCGGTCCCGGCATTGAGCTCGAGGACGGCACGCGCGCGTTTTCGCGATGAAATCGTCGTCCGGGACAGCGGGATCGTGTTCCGGGCAATACTCACGATGCGTCCATCGCCTCCGATAAACAGCATGTCCAACGGCAGATAGGTGTTGGCCATCCACATGGTCAGGATACGGTCGCGGCGATACAGAAAAAGCATGCCGGCATCCGGCGCCATCTCGTTGCGAAACATCAAGCCGCGGGCGCGCTGCGCGTCGTTCGCGGCGACCTCGATATCAAAGCTGTGCACGCCGTCTGACGTCTCGATTTTCAGGGTAGATTGCTCGAAGACAACATCGTCCTGCGCATGCGCCAACCCGACCGCGAGGGAGCCCAGAATCAATGCAAGCATTACATGAGGATAGATTATTTTATATATATTTTTCAATTACCTATTGCTCTTTTCTAATTATTTACATACGCACGATGGGCTCGCGCCACGAGCTCTCGAACGGGTGCGCGAACAGCACCTGCTCCGGGCATATCCGCGATGCTGTCAAACCAATGTGCCGGCGGGTTTTGACCACCCGCCCGGTTCCATTCGAGGCTCTCCAAAACCGATCGCGCCGTGCCCGGCAGCTCGCCAGGAATGGAGTGCCCATTCAGCGTTGCCCATACGCCGGACCAGCAACGCGCGACACTCCACGGATTATACCCCCCGCCCCCCGTGACGAGCATTCGCGGCGCCAGACCCACAACCCGGGTAACGGCCCGCCATATGGCGCCATTGCTTAGTTCCATACGGCTTAACGGGTCATCCGCCAACGCATCCGCGCCACATTGTAAGACCAACACCTCGGCACCGTATTTCTCCCCGATCGGCACCACGAGCTCCTCGATGATCAACTCAAACTCTGAATCGCGCAGTCCGCGCGGCACGGGGATATTGCAGGCGGTCCCCCCTTCATGGTCATCGAGGCCGCCCGTGAAAGGCCAGCGGCGCTCCTCGTGAATGGAGAGCGTAAACACGCCCGCATCGCCGGCAAATGCATCCTGAACCCCATCGCCATGGTGCGCGTCGAAATCCAGATAGAGAATACGCTTGAATCCGAGGTCCTTCAGGCGAAGCAAGCCAAGGGCCAGGTCATTGAAATAGCAGAATCCACTCGCCCGGCCCGGGCGACCATGGTGGGTCCCGCCGGCCGGGCTGTACACGACGCCGGCATCGACGGAACCGAGCAGTTCCACACCTGCGAGCACCGCACCGGCGGAGGTCGCCGGACGGCTGTACATGGTGTCGTGGATCGGGTTTTCGAGACGCCCCAGATTGTACCGCTCACGATCCTCTGCCGACAGCTCGAGCGAACGCTCGCCCCGGCGCAAGGCATGCAGATAATCGGGGTCATGAAACCGCACGATCTCGGCCGGACTCGCCGCTGCGCTCTCGATGTAGGCATTCTCCGGCAGCCATCCCATCGCCCGGCATAGATCGATAGTCGCAGGTACGCGGGGCACGGAAAGCGGGTGCTTGGGGCCGAAATTGGACCGCCGGTAAATCTCGTTGCCGATGAACAGCGGCCGCGCAAGCTTGCGAAAGGGTTCCGGGGAACTGGCGCGCGCGGGTTGGCTCATCTGTTTTCCCTACCGTGACGGGCCACAATTGGCAATCGAAGGCGTTGACGTTTCGCATCGCAACACATCATATTGAACGTCACCACATGGGGAGCCATTGCGGCTGAGAGGTCTCGCATTGTGCGGGACGACCCTTGGAACCTGATCCGGTTAACACCGGCGGAGGGACGTGGATTTGACCGACGCCGATCCAAGTATTCTTCCAGCAACACAGATGCTTGGCCTCGACGTGAGCAACGCGAGGCTCGCCTGGGGGGCGAGCGTGTTGCTGGACGACTTTTCCTTCAGCGCACCGGCGGGTTCCTGGACCTGCTTGCTGGGCGAAAGCGGCGTCGGAAAGTCGACCCTGCTGCGGACCATCGCCGGCCTCATCGACCCTGTTGCGCCGACCCAAATACTTGCCCATGACGGCACGGCGCTCCATGCGCGGGTTGCGTATATGGCGCAGCAGGACCTGCTCCTGCCGTGGCTCAGCGCCCTCGACAACGTCGCACTGGGCGCACGTCTGCGCGGTGAGCCCGCGGATGCAAGCCGGGCGCTCGACATTCTCGCACGTGCCGGGGTCGCCGAACGGGCGAACGCCTTGCCAGCAGAACTTTCCGGCGGCGAACGCCAACGCGTTGCACTGGCGCGCACCTTGATGGAGGAACGGCCCATCGTGCTCATGGACGAACCCTTCTCGGCGCTGGATGCGATCACGCGCACGCGCCTTCAGGATCTGGCCGTGGAACTCCTCGCCAACCGCACGGTTTTGATGGTGACCCATGACCCATTCGAAGCGCTGCGACTTGCCGACAGCATTCACGTGATGAGCAACGGTGCCGATCACACCACCGCCCCGATCGTGCCGCCCGGCCCAACACCTCGGGATCCGACAGATCCGACACTTCGGCAATCGCACCAATTGATCATGCAACGGCTCACCGGTGGCCCCGCAGAACCTGCAGGAGTCCCGGTGTGAGAATTCTCCGTCCGGTCATCGTATTCGCAGGCATCCTGGCGGCCTGGCAGGCCCTGGTCAGCGGATTGGCCATTGCACCGTTTATTTTGCCCGGCCCGCTCGCAGTCATCGACGTCGCCATTGCGCGCGCCGATACGATCGCCGGCCATGCGCTGGTGACCCTGATCGAGATCGTACTCGGACTGGTTTTCGGTACTTTGCTGGGATCAATCAGCGCCTTGATCATGGCCTATTTCAGAAGCGCGCGAGCGTGGGTGCTTCCTGTGCTTGTCGTGTCCCAGGCGGTGCCGGTGTTCGCGCTCGCGCCGGTTCTGGTGCTGTGGTTCGGCTATGGGCTCTTTCCCAAGGTCGCGATGGCCACCCTGATCATCTATTTCCCGGTCACCGCCGCCTTTTACGACGGATTACGGCGCACCGAACCTGGATGGGTCGATCTGGCCCGGACCATGGGGGCGTCCAAAGCCGCGATCTTGCGGCAAATAAGGATTCCCGCCGCGATGCCGGCCTTTGCCTCGGGCTTGCGTGTGGCCGCCGCGGTGGCCCCCATCGGCGCGGTCGTCGGCGAATGGGTCGGCGCCTCGGCCGGGCTCGGCTACTACATGCTGTTGATGAACGGCCGGGTTCAGACGGATGCGATGTTTGCCGCCCTCTTCGTCCTCGCGCTGCTCGCGGTGGCGATCTACTTCCTCATCGACGCGGGCCTGAGACGGCTCGTCTCCTGGCAGACAGACATCGACCCTGCCGCCTCGAAGCAACCTTAGAACCAGGACCTAATAACGTGAAAAAATTCGTTTTATCAGTCTTCCTCATCCTATTTCTCAGTGCCGGTTCGGCGATCGCGGACGACAAGATCACGGTCATGCTCGACTGGTTCATCAACCCGGACCACGGGCCGTTGTTTGTCGCGCTCGAGCGAGGTGAGTTCGAGAAACGCGGGCTGGAGGTCGAACTGATCGCCCCGGCTGACCCCAATGATCCGCCCAAGCTGGTCGCAGCGGGCCGCGCGGACCTTGCCATCTCCTATCAGCCCCAGCTCCACCTGCAGGTCGCCCAGGGCCTGCCGCTCACGCGGATCGGTACGCTGGTCGCCACGCCATTGGCCTCGCTGGTGGTCCTCGCAGACGGCCCGATCACCTCGATCGCCGACCTGAAAGGCCGGAAAGTCGGGTTTTCCGTGGGCGGTTTCGAAGACGCGCTGCTCGGCGCGATGCTGGCCAAACACGGCCTTGCACTCGACGACGTGGAGCTCGTGAACGTCAACTTCTCCCTGTCACCGTCCCTGATGAGCGGCCAGGTCGACGCCGTCATTGGCGCCTACAGGAACTTCGAACTCAACCAGATGGACATCGTCGGCCGGCCTGGCCGGGCGTTTTTCCTCGAGGAAGAAGGCGTGCCCGCCTACGACGAGCTGATCATCGTCGCCAAGAATGACCGTCTGACCGAGCCACAATTCGCCGCGTTCCTGGACGCCATCGAAGCGGCCACCCAGTTCATGATCAACCGGCCGAACGAGGCCTGGGAGCTGTTCATCAAGGGTCGCAAGGATCTGGATGACGAGCTGAACCGCCGCGCCTGGCGCGACACCCTGCCCCGCTTCGCCTTGCGGCCGGCAGCCCTGGATAGGGGCCGGTATGATCGCTTCGCGGAGTTTCTTAAGGGACGTGGGCTCATCGAGACCATCCCGCCGGTCGACAGCTACGCCGTGGAGCTACGCTAGCTCTGCTCTGCGGGGGCGGGAATAAAGACCCCGTCGGCCAAGTCAGCCGCGATCTCTTCCTCGCGCTGGGCGGCCGCCTGCTGGCGGCGCCAGAGTTCTGCGTAGGCGCCATCGAGCGCCAGCAACTCATCATGGCGCCCGCGCTCGATGATGATGCCCTGATCGAGGACGATGATCTCGTCGGCGTTCACCACCGTCGAGAGCCTGTGCGCGATAACCAATGCCGTGCGGTCGGCCGAGACCTGCTCAAGGGCCGCCTGGATCTCCCGCTCGGTATGGGTATCGAGTGCCGATGTTGCCTCGTCAAATAGCAGAATCTTCGGCGCCTTCAGGATGGTTCGCGCGATCGCGACGCGCTGTTTCTCGCCACCAGACAGCTTCAGGCCGCGCTCACCGACCCGCGTGTTGTACCCGTCGGGCAGGCTCATGACAAAGTCATGGACCTGGGCGAGCCGCGCCGCTTCCTCGACCTCCGCCGGGCTGGCCGATGGGCGGCCATACTGAATGTTGTAGAAGACGGAATCGTTGAACAGCACGGTGTCCTGGGGAACGATCCCGATCGCCGCACGCAGGCTGTCTTGCGTGACCGAACGAATATCCTGTCCGTCGATGGTAATCGCGCCGTCCGCCACGTCATAAAAGCGGAACAGCAGACGCGAAATCGTCGATTTGCCCGCACCCGATGCCCCTACGATGGCCACCGTACTGCCCGCAGGCACCTCGAAGCTCACATCCTTGAGGACGGACCGGCGCGGGTCGTACTGGAAGGAAACGTGCTCGAAACGCACCACACCATCATCGACGGCCAGCGCACGCGCATCGGGCGCATCCTCGATCTCCCGGTTCTGCTCCAGGAGCCCGAACATTTGCTCCATATCCACCAGGGACTGTTTGATCTCCCGGTATACAAACCCAAGAAAATTAAGGGGTTGGAACAACTGCATCATGTAGAGGTTTACAGCGGTAAACGCCCCCACGGTCATCGCCCCGTCCGCCACCCGGAAGCCCGACAGCACCAGCAGGATCGTCATGCCAAGTGCCATGATGAGGCCCTGACCCACGTTTAACAGGGACAGGGTCGTCAGGCTTTTGACCGCCGCCTTTTCGTACCGTTCCATCGATACGTCGTATCGCTGGGCCTCATGGGTCTCGTTGCCGAAATACTTCACCGTCTCGAAGTTCAGCAGGCTGTCGATGGCCTTGGTGTTCGCCTCGCTATCGCTGTCATTCATCGCGCGCCGGTACTTCAGGCGCCACTCGGTGAAAGACAGGGTGAAGATGATGTAGATCACCACCGTCACGAAAGTGATCGCGCTGAAGATGAAGCCGAACAGCGACCACAGAATGGCGCAGACGAGCCCGATTTCCACCAGCGTGGGCAGAATATTGAACAGCATGAAGCGCAGCAGGAAATCGATGCCCTTGATGCCCCGTTCGATCGCGCGGCTGAGGCCGCCGGTCTGCCGGTCCATGTGAAAGCGCAGCGCCAGCCCGTGTAAATGCCGGAAGACCTTGAGCGCAATCGATCGGATGGCCCGTTGCCCGACCTTCGCGAAGACGAAGTCGCGCAATTCGGCGAATCCCTGCTGGCCCACGCGAAGCAGCCCGTAGCCCACGAGGAGCGACACCGGGACAGCAACAGCAGCGCCGGTGGCATCGGCTTCCAGCGCATCGACGGCCATACCAAACAGTGCCGGGACGGCCACTGTCGCGACCTTGGCCGCCACGAGCAACACCATGGCGATCGACACCCGTACACGCATCTCGAGCTGACCTTTCGGCCACAGATACGGAGCGAGTGCACGAATAGCGCGCACCTCCGCGCCCGAACGACGTTCAGGCGCCTCGATAACCGGTTCTGATGTGCGTCTGTGCCCCGACATAAGTCGATGATTTAAGCCTAGAACGCCCCAAAGGCCAGATGGGCGGTGTTTTTAGGCCTGGAAAATTTCGAGGAAGAAGAGCGCCGGAAATCCTTTTCGATCTGCACACAGGAGTTCGGGAACACGGCCGCGGCAGTGCAAGCCCTCGAAAATCTTCAAATATCGGCTGTGCGGGTCTTGCCCTGAGCGTTTAGGTAAATTAGATGATCTTGGTTCGCGGGCCCGGAGGCGGTCCCGCAAAGCCCGGTCGGCGATACCCTTCGCCGCGCGATTGCCGATAGCGCGAAAAACGCGATCGTCCCGCGACTGCCTGGTGCACAAAAAGCCGTGAAAAGCGGCGTGCACGACGCCGACGCGGTAAACGACGGTATCGACGTCCGGGGAGATGGGAGGAACGTACGACCGATGCTTGCTGCGACGCTTGCACCTTTCGTTCTGGGTATTTGCGCACCGACGGTGCGCCGGCTCGCCGGCGACTATACCGGGTGGGTGCTCGCCGTTTTGCCGGCTGGGCTTACCCTTTACTTCGCGCAGTTCCTCGGGCCCGTCGCGGCCGGCGAGACGCTCTCCTTCTCCACCGAATGGATTCCATCGCTCGGCATCGCCCTGTCTTTCTATGTAGACGGGCTGAGCCTGCTGTTCGCGCTCTTGATCAGCTGCATTGGCACCTTCATCGTTCTTTACGCCGGCGCGTACCTCAAGGGGCATGTGGATCTCGGCCGGTTCATGATGTTCCTGCTGATGTTCATGGGCTCGATGCTGGGGCTCGTGCTGTCCGACAACGTGGTTAGCCTTTTCGTCTTCTGGGAACTGACCTCGATTACCTCGTTCCTGTTGATCGGCTTTAATCATGACAAGGCTCGCTCGCGCCGCGCCGCATTACAGGCACTGGTCGTCACCGGCGGCGGCGGGCTCGCACTGCTCGCAGGGCTGCTTCTGATGGCCCAGGCCGGCGGCGCCATGGAACTGTCAACACTGCTCGCCGACGGTGACGTGCTGCGTGAACACCCGTGGTACCTGGCGATCCTGATCCTGGTGCTTTGTGGCGCGTACACGAAGTCGGCCCAGGTGCCGTTCCATTTCTGGCTGCCCAACGCCATGGAGGCGCCGACACCCGTCAGCGCCTACCTGCACTCCGCCACAATGGTGAAGGCCGGCGTCTATCTGCTGGCGCGCATGAACCCGGGCCTCGGCGGGACGGAGATCTGGCATGTCGTGCTGATGGTCTTCGGCGGTGCGACCTTGATCGCCGGTGCGATTCTCGCGCTGCGCAATACCGACCTCAAGCTGATGCTCGCACAGACGACGGTCGCAAGCCTCGGCCTCCTCGTCTTCCTCATCGGCATCGGCGAGGACTATGCGATCCAGGCGGCGATGGCCTACCTGTTTGCGCATTCAATGTTCAAGGGCGCGCTGTTCATGGTCGCCGGCTCTGTCGACCACGGGACCGGCACGCGCGACCTACACCGCCTGTCAGGCCTGGGACGCATAATGCCGTTCACCGCAACGGCCGGCGCGCTCGCCGCGTTGTCCATGTCCGGGCTGCCGCCCTTCTTCGGTTTCATCGCCAAGGAATGGGTCTACAAGGGCACCCTCGATGGCAGCCTGCCGCTTGTCCTGACCGCGGTCGCGATCACCGGCAACGCGCTGATGTTCGCTGTCGCCTTCCTGGTCGGCTTCAAGCCGTTCTTCGGCAAGCCGGGCGACACGCCCCACAAGCCGCATGAAGGTTCACTGGGCCTGTGGATCGGCGCCCTGACGCTCGCCGTGCTCAGCCTGTTCTTCGGCCTGTTCAGCAACATCTCCGAGAGCCTTTTCGTCGGCCCCGCCGCCATCGCGGTCGCCGGGCAGGCAATGAAGGTCGACCTCTACCTCTGGGGCGGCTTCAAGGCCCCGGTCGTCGTCAGTATCATCACCGTCGCCATCGGTGCGCTGTTGTTCTGGCAGGGCCGGCGCGCGAGCGATGCCCTGGCCCGTCTGATCGACCCTCTCTGGGGACCCGACAAGGGCTTTGACCAGTTTATGGATGCCATTATCGCCATGGCCCGCGGTGTCTCGCGCGCACTGCAGACCGGTATCCTGCGAACCTACATGCTGGTCACCTTACTGGTGCTGGCGGCCGCGCTCGTGCTGCCGCAGCTGTTCGATGGTATCGGTGTGACATTCCAGACACCGCCGGTCGACCTGCTGGTTTGGTCCGTGGCGCTGCTCACACTGGGCGGTGGTCTCGCGGTGGTGCTCATCAGATCGCGGCTGATCGCAATCATGTCCATGGGCATCATGGGCATCGGGGTCGCCTTCGTGTTCCTCCTGTTCGGCGCGCCGGACCTGGCCTTCACCCAGTTGATGGTCGAAACCCTGTCGGTGGTCATCCTCGCCCTGGTTATCACACGCCTGCCGGTATTCGGATCTGACCGTCGCAGCCCGTTTCAGGTGGCCCGCGACACCACGATCGCCGTGGCTGTCGGCGGAGCGCTGACGGCGCTGCTGTTGACGATCACCGGGGCGCCGCTCGACATCAGCCTGAGTGCCTATTTCGGCGAGCGCAGCTACACGGAAGCCTTCGGCCGCAACATCGTGAACGTGATCCTGGTCGACTTCCGCGCCCTCGATACCCTGGGCGAGATCGCGGTGGTCACGATCGCCGGCGTGTCCGTACTGGCGCTATACGCGATCACCGGGCGCGAGAACGAGGATAAATCGACCAACAGCGACGCGGAAAAAACGTCATGAATTCGTTGATCCTGCGAACCGCAACGCCGCTTCTTGCCGGGCTGATGCTTCTGTTCTCGATCTACGTGCTGCTGCGCGGCCATAACGAACCGGGCGGCGGTTTCATCGGCGGGCTGATCGGCGCGTCGGCATTTGCGATCTATGCCATCGCCGAGGGGCTGGCCGCGGCGCGGCGCGCACTCGTGGTCCAGCCCATCGCGATTGCCGGAACCGGCCTGCTGCTGGCCGCGCTCAGCGGGGTGGTGTCGATCCTGTTCGGCGACGCATTCCTGACCGGCCAGTGGTGGTTCCCTTCCTTCGCCCCCGATATGAAACTCGCGTCCACTGTCGTGCTGTTCGACGTCGGGGTTTACCTGGTTGTGGTCGGCGCGATTGCCGGCATTGCCTTCGCTCTCCAGGGGCGTGAATAGTGGAAACGATTCTCGCCATCCTCGTCGGCCTCCTGTTCGCGATCAGCGTCTACCTGTTGCTGTCGGGCTCGCTGATCAGGTTGATCCTGGGCGTGTTTGTCCTGGGCAACGCGACACACCTGCTGATTTTCGTGTCGGGGCGGTTGACCCGCGAGAGCCCGCCGCTGATCGACAAGGGACTCAAGGCCGCCGAAGTCGGCATCGCCAACCCGCTGCCCCAGGCGTTGATCCTGACCGCCATCGTAATCAGCTTCTCGCTGTTCGCGTTCCTGCTGGTGCTGTCGCGCCGCACCTACCGCACCCTCGACACCGTCGAAACCGACGAAATGCGGATCGCCGAACCGGTACCCGAAACCCAACCGATGCGAGGCCGCGATGTCTGATATGGCAGCTTGGCTCCTCGTCTGGCCGATCGCGATTCCGCTGATCGGCGCCTCGCTCGCGATCGCGATGTGGGGACGTTCGAACGCCCAAAGTGCGATCGGATTGATTGCGGTTACCCTGCAACTGGTGGCGAGCCTGGCCCTGCTCGGCCATGTCTGGACGAACGGGCCTATCGCCATGTCCATGGGCGGATGGCCCGCCCCGTTCGGGATCGCAATGGCCGCCGACACGCTGGGCGCAGCGCTCACCGCCGCCGCCAGCGCCGTTGCACTGATAATCCTGGTATATGGCCTCGCCGACACGGATATCGAGCACCGCCGCGCCGGCATCATTCCGCTGCTGCTGGCGCTGGTCATGGGCGTCTCCGGCGCGTTCCTGACCGCCGACATCTTCAACCTCTATGTCTGGTTCGAGATCACGCTGATTTCGTCATTCGGGCTGATGGTTCTGGGCGGGCGTCGCGTGCAGCTCGACGGCGCGGTGAAGTACGCCTTCCTCAACCTGCTCGCGACCACGCTCCTGCTCATCGCCATTGCGCTGCTCTACGGCATGACCGGCACGCTGAGTATGGCCGACCTGTCCGGCAAGGTCGAGGCCCTGCCGGCCGGCGCGCCGATCGAAACCGTAGCGCTTCTCTTCCTGGTCTCGCTGGGCATGAAGTCGGCGCTCTTCCCGCTCCATTTCTGGCTGCCGGCGGCCTATCACACGCCGCTGCCGACCGTATCGGCGATCTTTGCGGCCCTGCTGACCAAGGTCGGCGTTTACTCACTGGTGCGCGTGTTCATGATCGTGTTCCCCGATGGCGGGGAGATCGCCCGAGACGCGATGGTCTGGGTCGCGGTCGCGACCATGATCGTGGGCGCGCTGGGTGCGCTGGCCGAAGCGGATATCCGTCGGGTCGTTTCCTATACCGTCATCAGCGGCGTCGGGGTCATGGTTGGCGGCCTGGCCATCGGGACCGAACTCGCGCTGCTGGGCACCACCTTCTACGTCATCCACTCGATCATCGTATCGGCGGCGCTGTTCATGGCGGCGGGCATGGTGGCGCGGGCCGGCGGCGGCACCCGGATCGCTGACCTCGCGGGCCTCTACAAGGGGGCCCCCTTCCTCGCCGTGGCGTTCCTGATCAGCGGCCTTTCGCTGGCCGGCGTGCCGCCTTTGGCCGGCTTCTGGCCCAAGGTCTACCTGGTCCAGGCTGGCCTCCAGACGGGTGAATACGCCATCGTCGCCGGCGTCCTCGTCTCCGGGTTCCTGACGCTGATGCTGGTCGGACGAATTTTCGCACTGGTGTTCTGGCGCGAGGCGGCGGGTGACGCGCGGAGCATCTCGTCGGAAACCGCCGCGGTCGGTCCTGCCAACGACGGCGTCCTGTTGAAAGGCTCGCTGGGCGCGCTGGCGGCTCTAACCTTCGTCATCGGTGTTTATTCGGCGCCCGTTGTCGACATGTCCAAGCGTGCAGCCGCGGAGCTGCTGGCGCCCGACGCCTATATCGAGGCGGTGCTCGGAAACACGGCGCAGACCGCCGCGGCAGATGCTGAGAGCACGGAGGCGCCGCGATGAACCTGCTTGTCTTCAATATCGTGCTGGCGCTGATCTGGGGCGTTGTCACCAACAGCTTCTCGCCAAGCAACCTTATCTTCGGCTTCGTTCTCGCCTTCCTGTGCCTGTGGATCGTGCGCGAACGGTTCGACCAGCACAACTTCTACCGGCCCTTTCGAATCCTCCGGCTCATCGCGCTGTTCGTCTACGAGCTGGCACTCTCGGGATTTCGGGTCGCCCGCGACACGCTATCGCCACGCATGGAGTTCCGGCCGGCGATCGTCGCCTTCCCGTTGGAACTCGAAAGCCCGGTCGGCATCATGTTGCTCGCGAACCTGATCACCCTCACCCCCGGCACCCTGAGCGTCGATGTCTCGACCGACCGATCCACGCTGTACATTCACGCGATGGACGTCGACGACGCGGACGCACTTCGGGCCGACATCCGAAACGGGTTCGAACGCCGGATCCGCGAGGCGCTGGAGTAGGACCATGGAAGAATTCGGCGCACGCTTTCTCGACTGGTCGATCCTGTTCGCCTATGGCGCGATGATCGTCTCCTTCGCGCTGACCGTATACCGCCTGCTGCGCGGGCCGACCCCTGCCGATCGGGTGGTCGCCCTCGACATGCTGGCGCTGCTCGGAATCGGTTTTATCGGCCTGTTCTCGATCTCCACCGGGGAGTATGCGTTCCTCGACGTGGCGATTGCGCTTGCGTTGGTCGGCTTTCTCGCGACTGTCGCCTTTGCGCGCTATGTCTACCGCAGCGCGCTCCAGGAGCACCACAAACACCCCACCGAAGGCACGGGAGGCGAGACATGATCGATCTCGTCGCCGGAATCATCATCCTGATCGGGGCCGTGTTTTCTCTTATCGCGGGGATCGGACTGTACCGGCTACCCGATATCTTCTTACGCATGCACGCCGCGACGAAGGCCGGCACGCTCGGGGCGGGGCTCGTGCTGCTGGCCATCGCGGTCGATTCCCACGATCTGGGGGTCATTACCCGCGCGATCGCGGGCCTTGGCTTCCTGCTGCTCACGGCGCCGGTCGCCGCGCACCTGCTCGGCCGCGCGGCTTACCTGTCGCGAGCAGAACTCTGGTCTGAAACCAGTATCGATGAACTCGCGGACAAGTACGACGCCGACGGGCGGCGACTGGCCGGGACACCGACGGCCGACCTGCACTCCGGCAAACGCGACGCCACGTACCCCGACTGACGGGCGCGGGATATAATCCCCCGCATGCCGCCGGCCAGCACCATCACCGTCATGTTCGCCGCCCATGTCGCGAGCATGACCGGGTTCGCCGCCTTCCCTGCCTTGCTGTTGCCGCTTCAGGCAGAATGGAACCTCAACAACACGCAAGCCGGCTGGATTAGCGGAATCTACTTCGCCGGCTATGTGCTCGCGGTCGCGGTCATCGTCCCATGGACCGACCGAATCGATTCGCGCCGCATCTATCTCGCCTGCCTGATGTTATCGGCCCTCGGGCTCGGCGGTTTCGCCTTGCTGGCCGACGGTTTCTGGTCGGCGATGACGTGGAACGCAATCCAGGGTGCGGGCGTGGGCGGCACATATATGACCGGACTAAAGGTGCTCACCGACCGGCTGCCGTCGCCCGTGCCATCACGGGGCGTCGCGATCTACACGGCCGGTTTCTCCGTCGGCGCCGGGGTTTCATTTGCGATGAACGGCATACTCGGGTCGCTGTTCGGCTGGCCGTGGGCGTTCGGGATCGCTGCCGTCGGTCCCGTCTTCGCGGCACTCATCGTCGGGATCTGCATGGTCGCCCGCCCACCACTGCCCGAAGAACGTCCGCCGACCGGCACGTTCGATTTTCGCCCGGTTCTGCGCAACCGCGCGGCGATGGGGTACATGCTCGGCTATGCGGGTCATTCCTGGGAACTGTTTGCCCTGCGGGGCTGGATCGTCGCGTTTCTCGTTTTTGCCAGCGAGAAAAGCGGCGGTGCGGCGAACGCGGAAGCCGCGGTCATCGCCGCACTGGCCAATCTCGCGGCGGTCGCGGCAAGCCTCGGGGGCAATGAACTGTGCGAACGTTTCGGGCGTCGGCGTGTGGTCAGGTTGGCCATGCTTTCGTCCTTCGTTGCCGCGCTCCTGATGGGCTTGAGCCCCGGACTTCCCTTGTCCGTCGTGGTGGTCCTGTTCTTTGTCTACAGCGGACTGATCATGGGTGATTCCGGCTCGCTCACCGCGGGCGCGACCCAGGCAGCAGAACCCGGTTATCGCGGCCTGACACTGGCGGTGCATTCCCTTTTCGGCTTCACGGCAGGGTTCTTGGGACCATTGGCTGTCGGCCTGGTCCTTGATGCAGCCGGCGGGCAGGCCTCACAGACAGCCTGGTTTCTCGGCTTCGTGACGATCGGCGTGGGCTCACTCGCCGGCGCTGCGGCCATGACATTCATCGGCAAGAGTATGACCCGTGACTAGTGCATGATGTGCATAATCACCAAGGACTGCTTGTCCAACCTGCGGGCGCAGACTATTTTCTGAGAAACCCTTCCTAGCCGATAAGGATCACCGCCATGGAAATGTCCGGCGAGTACAAAATCAACGCATCGCGTGAAAAAGTCTGGGCCGGGTTGAACGACCCGGAAATCCTGAAACAGTCCATTCCCGGCTGCGAGGAAATCGACCAGACCTCCGACACGTCGTTCACGGCCCAGGTCACGGCCAAGGTCGGGCCGGTGAAGGCCAAATTCTCCGGTGCGGTCGAGTTGACCGACATCGATGCTCCCAACGGCTATCGCATCTCCGGCGAAGGCAAGGGTGGCGCTGCCGGTTTTGCCAAGGGCGGCGCCAACGTGCAACTCGAGGAAGACGGCAACGGGACGCTCCTCAAATATGAGGTCGATGCACAGGTCGGCGGAAAGCTGGCACAGCTCGGCGCCCGCCTGATCGACGGCACGGCGAAGAAAATGGCCTCGCAGTTCTTCGAGAACTTCGCCGAAGCCGTCTCTGATGGTGACGAAGGTGCGGCAGAAGAGGCGCCCGCCGAGGCCGCCCCCACAGCGGCCCCCGCAGCGCCGGCTGCGACTGCCGGACAGGTCACGGCGATGTCGCAAGTCGGGGCAGGCACATGGGTCAGCGGGCTCGTTGTGGCCGCGATCGTGCTGTATGCGCTGTTCGGCTAGGCGTCAGCACGCTTTTCTACATACTTTCTGCCGTATTTGGCGTGCTGCGGCTTGACGCAACGCGCCCTGCGGATGAAACTCTTATGACGTAATAATTGGATCAGCACGCGGGGACCCGCGTGGTGATCACAAGGGGGCAACCCGAAACAGGGAGGAACGTTATGCCCACCGTATCAATGACGGTGAACGGAAAGTCCGTATCGGCTGAAGTCGAGCCGCGGACCCTACTCGTTCAATATCTTCGCGAAAGTCTGGGAATGACCGGCACACATGTCGGTTGCGACACAAGCCAGTGCGGCGCGTGCGTCGTGCATGTAAATGGGGAATCCCTGAAATCCTGCACGATGCTGGCGGCCCAGGCCGAAGGCGCCGACGTGACCACAATCGAGGGGCTTGCAAACGGCGACGAACTCCACCCGATGCAAGAAGCGTTCCGCGAAAACCATGGCCTTCAGTGCGGTTTCTGCACGCCCGGCATGGTGATGAGCGCGCTCGACCTTGTTCAGAAGAACTCGGATCCAAGCGAACAGGAAGTCCGCGAATGGCTTGAGGGCAACCTCTGCCGCTGCACCGGCTACCACAACATCGTTAAGTCCATTCTCGCCGGTGCCCAAGCACTGAAGGGCTAACGCGATGACCGGCACGGGAATCGGAGCTTCCGTCAAGCGGGTCGAGGACCAGCGTTTCCTCACCGGCAATGGCAACTATACCGACGACATCAATCGGCCCGGACAGAGCCATGCGTGGATTCTACGCTCGCCGCATGCCCATGCGACGATCAATGCGGTCGACACCTCCAAGGCCGAAAAGGCGCAAGGTGTCATCGCGGTCCTGACTGGGGCGGATATGGCCGCGGACGGCGTCGGCGGCCTGCCCTGCGGCTGGCAAATCCACAACAAGGACGGCTCCCCCATGGCCGAGCCGGCACATCCGCCGCTCGCAGTCGAGAAGGTACGCCATGTTGGCGACCAGGTTGCCATCGTTATCGCCGATACCCGTGATGCCGCTCGCGACGCAGCCGAACTGATCGAGGTGGACTACGGCGTGTTGCCCGCCGTCATCGATATGGATTCCGCATTGGCCGGCGGGACACTCGTGCATGACGATGTGCCGAACAATCGATGCTTTGATTGGGAAATCGGCGAAAAAGATGCGGTCGATGCCGCGTTCGCCGATGCAGCGCATGTCGTGTCGATCGATCTGGTCAACAACCGGCTGATTCCCAACGCAATGGAACCCCGCGCGGCGATTTCGGAGTTCGATCGTTCCACCGGGCAGTACACGCTTCATACCACGACACAGAACCCGCATGTCATCCGCCTGTTGATGGGCGCCTTCGTGCTGCAGATTCCGGAGCATAAGCTACGCATCGTCGCGCCCGACGTCGGCGGCGGTTTCGGCTCCAAGATTTTTCATTATGCCGAGGAGGCTATCCTGACCTGGGCCGCGGCCAAGGTCCATGTGCCGATCAAGTGGACGGCCGAGCGTTCGGAATCGTTTGCGACAGATGCGCATGGCCGTGATCACGAGACCCATGCGGAACTCGCGCTCGACGGTGATGGCAGCTTCCTGGGCCTGCGGGTCGCCACGAAGGCCAATGTCGGATCCTACCTGTCGACGTTCGGCTCGAGCGTGCCCACCTATCTCTACGCGACCTTGCTTGCGGGCGTTTACACGACCCCCGCAATCTATGCCGAGGTCCAAACCGTGTTCACCAACACGGTTCCCGTTGACGCGTATCGCGGCGCCGGACGCCCGGAGTGCACCTATCTGCTGGAGCGGCTGGTCACTAAGGCCGCCCGTCAGCTCGGCATCGATCCGGCCGACCTGCGCAAACGAAACATGATCCAGCCGGATCAGTATCCCTATCAGACGCCGGTCGCGCTTCAGTATGATTGCGGCGATCCTCCCGCATCGTTCGAAAGCGCCCTCGCCGCCGCTGACTATGCCGGCTTCGAGAAACGTCGGAGCACGGCCGAAAAGGCCGGCAAACTACGCGGTATCGGCATTTCGACCTATGTTGAGGCATGCGGCATCGCCCCGTCGGCAGTTGCCGGAGCGCTCGGCGCCCGGGCGGGGTTATATGAATCGGCTCAGGTTCGCGTTCATCCGACCGGCTCTGTAACGGTTTATACCGGCACACATAACCACGGACAGGGTCACGAAACGACCTTCGCACAGCTGGTCTCGGAATCCTTCGGCATCCCTGCCGATCAGGTGGAAATCAGCCATGGCGACACCGACCAGGTGCAGTTCGGCATGGGGACCTACGGTTCGCGTTCCCTCGCCGTCGGCGGCCCGGCAATCCTGAAGGCCTGCAACAAGGTCATCGATAAGGCCAAGAAAATCGCCGCCCACATCATGGAGGCCGATGTCTCCGACATCGAATTCGCCGACGGGAAGTTCACCGTGGCGGGTACAGACAAGGAAATGGCGTTCGGGGAAATTTCCCTCGCCGCCTATGTGCCGCACAATTACCCGATCGAGGAAATCGAGCCGGGCCTGGACGAGAATGCGTTCTACGACCCGCTCAATTTCAGTTTCCCGGGCGGCGCGCATATCTGCGAGGTCGAGATCGACCCCGATACCGGCGACATCGATGTTATCGGTTTCACCGCAGTCGACGATGTCGGGCGCGTGGTCAATCCGATGATTGTCGAAGGCCAGGTGCATGGCGGTCTGGCGCAGGGCGTGGGTCAGGCGATGCTTGAAGGCTGCGTGTATGACGATGACGGACAACTGCTGACCGGCTCTTACATGGACTACACCATGCCGCGGGCAGACAACCTTCCCAGCTTCTCGGTCGCGACCCAGAGCGTCATGGGAGCGTCGAACCCGCTCGAAGTCAAAGGCGTGGGCGAAGTCGGTGCCATCGGCTCGCCACCGGCGGTGGTCAACGCCATTCTCGACGCACTGGCACCTCTGGGTGTCGAAGATATTTCAATGCCCGCCACACCTTTGAAGGTTTGGCAGGCCATTCAGGAATCCAACGTCCGCCAGGCGGCGGAATAACGTCTGGTTAGGGAGATAGACGATGTATCAGTTCAATTATCAGAAGGCGGGTTCCGCCGACGAAGCCGCAAGCGCCGTGACAGCCGCCGAAGATGGCCGCTTCCTGGCCGGTGGCATGACCCTCATCCCGACGCTCAAGCAACGCCTGGCACAGCCCTCGGACCTGATTGACCTTGCTGGCATCGATGATCTTGTGGGGATCGAGGATGGCGGCGACTCCGTCACCATCAAGGGCATGACCCGTCATGTCGATGTGGCGAACTCTGATGTCGTGAAATCCAAGATCCCTGCCCTTGCAGACCTGGCCGACAATATTGGCGACCCGCAGGTTCGCAACCGCGGCACCATTGGCGGCTCCCTGGCCAACAACGATCCGGCAGCAGACTATCCCGCCGCGGTTCTCGGCCTGAACGCCACCGTGATCACCAACAAGCGCGAAATCGCCGCCGAGGATTACTTCGACGGCATGTTCACGACCGTGCTCGAGGAAGGCGAACTGATCACCGCGGTGCGTTTCCCGGTTCCCGAGAAAGCGGCCTACACCAAATTCCCGAACCCAGCCTCACGTTATGCGCTCGTTGGCGTCATGGTCGCACAGACCGGTGGCGACACGCGGGTCGCGGTCACCGGTGCGGGCCAGGATGGTGTTTTCCGGGCCGCCGACATCGAAAGCGCTTTGTCGAGCAATTGGAGTGCCGATGCCGCAAAGGGTGTGAAAATGTCCGACGCCGACCTGAATTCGGATATCCACGCTTCCGCCGAGTATCGCGCCCATCTGATTTCGGTCATGGCCAGCCGCGCGGTTACCGCTGCGGGCTAACTCCGACCGACAGGAAGTTTCTTGATACGGCCGGGGCTTCGCTCCGGCCGTAACTCTAGGTCCGGCCGGGCGTCCTGCGCTATATCAATCGCCGATACAGCCGACCATTATATTTTGGAACATGCGCGTGCCATTGAGGGTGCGCAGAACATCGGATGAAATCCCTTGAACAGCATTCCTGAGAACGTCGAAGACACCTTGGAACTCCTGTCGGGGGGCAATTACGTCTCGGACCGGAGCCTGTCCACGGCGGTGTATCTTTCATTGAAGCTTGGCCGCCCCCTGTTTCTCGAAGGTGAAGCCGGCGTCGGCAAGACGGAGATCGCGAAGGTGCTGTCGGAAACGCTGGGCCGCCGGCTCGTGCGCCTGCAATGCTATGAGGGCCTGGATGTCGCATCCGCGGTCTATGAGTGGAACTACTCCGCGCAGATGATCGAAATCCGGATGGCCGAGGCCGAGGGCATCGGCGACCGGGATCGCCTCGGTGACGACATCTTCTCCGACAAGTTCCTCATCCACCGCCCTCTCCTGCAGGCGCTTGACCCGTCCGCCGACGGCCCGCCGGTACTTCTTATCGACGAACTCGACCGCACGGATGAAGCCTTCGAGGCCTATCTGCTGGAAGTCCTGTCCGACTTCCAGATCACGATTCCCGAGATCGGTACTGTCCGCGCCGAGGAACCACCGATTGTCATCATTACGTCGAACCGGACACGCG
Source organism: Alphaproteobacteria bacterium (assembly GCA_965261975.1). Lineage (GTDB taxonomy): Bacteria > Pseudomonadota > Alphaproteobacteria > UBA6615 > UBA6615 > UBA8079. The sequence goes on along the minus strand of CBDHEC010000051.1, from coordinate 16,818 downwards.
AAATCCACGACGCCCTGAAACGACGTTGTTTCTACTACTGGGTCGACTATCCCGATGCCGAACGGGAGCTCGAGATTCTGGAACTAAAGGCGCCGCAAGCCGATGCACGGTTATCGCGTCAGGTCGTCGAATTCGTCCAGAAACTGCGCACGATCGATCTGTTCAAGGTTCCAGGCATTGCCGAGACCATCGACTGGGCCTCGGCCCTGCAGCAGCTGGATATTATCGAACTCACCCCCGACGCCATCGACGACACGCTCGGTGTCCTGCTGAAGTACCAGGACGACATCGCGAAGATCCGCGGCAGCGAGGCCGCGAAGATCCTCGACGAGGTCAAGAGCGAGGTCGCGCAGGCCCAGGTCGCGAACTAGGCGCGTGTCGGAAAAAGCGATCCCGGATGAAGCCAGCCCGGCCCTTCAGGCCAAGGCGAAGCTCGACGACATGGTCGATGTCGGTGATGCGGACGGCGGCAAAATCGCCAACAACATCATGCATTTCGCGCGGGTCTTGCGCACGGCAGGTCTGCCCGTCGGGCCGGGGAAGGTCATCGAGGGGATCAACGCCGTCGAGACCGTCGGTCTTGATAATCGAGAAGATTTCTACTGGGCCCTCCACGCGGTCTTCGTGAACCGGCGCGATCAGCGCGAGATATTCGATCAGGCCTTCCACATCTTCTGGCGCAACCCGAAGCTGCTGGAGCGTATGGCCTCACTCGTCCTGCCGTCCTTCGTCGATCCAGAAGCCCAGCAGAACGCCGAGGAAATGAACCGGCGTCTCGCAGAGGCCCTCAAGCAGGATCAGGTGGAAATGCCCGGCGAGGGCGAGGGTGGACAGGATGAGGAAGACCCCGAGATCACCGTCGACGCGGTGATGACCTTCTCGGCCAACGAGGTTCTCCAGAAGACCGATTTCGAAAAAATGTCGAGCGAGGAGCTTGAGGCGGCCAAGCGCGCGATCGCGCGGATGCGCCTGCCTATCATGGAAGTCCCGATCCGCCGCTTCCGCCGCGACGCTCGCGGCCGGCGCATCGACATGCGCACAACCTTGCGTGCCGCCCTGCGCGGCGGCGGTGCGACCATTCCACTTCAGTATCGCAAGCGCCAGCGCCGCCACCCGCCGCTCGTTGTCCTGTGCGATATTTCCGGGTCGATGAGTCGTTACTCGCGCATGATTCTGCACTTCATGCACGCGGTGACGAATGATCGGGATCGCGTTCATACCTTCTTGTTCGGCACCCGGCTGACCAACGTGACCCGTCAACTGCGCTACAAAGATGTCGATGAGGCGCTCGACAAGGTCGCGGAAGCCGTCGACGATTGGTCGGGCGGCACGCGTATCGGCCACGCGCTGCACGACTTCAACACCGACTGGTCACGGCGCGTCCTCGGTCAGGGTGCCGTGGTGCTGCTGATCACCGACGGGCTGGATCGTGACGCAGCAGATGGCCTGGACAAGGAAATCGAGCGACTCCACATGTCGAGCCGTCGCTTGATCTGGCTTAATCCGCTCCTACGTTATGACCGATACGAGCCGAAATCACTCGGCGCGCGGGCCATGCTCCCGCACACGGATGAATTCCGCTCGATCCACAATCTCGAAAGCCTGGAACAGCTTGCAGAAGCCTTGTCCCGGGCCGATGGTCATGGGACCTTTCAGAGCAAATCATGGAAGGAGGCAGCACAATGAGTGAAAGCAGCATCGATCTGCAGGCCCTCGATCACGATGATGTCGTCGAACAGGCCGCCGACTGGCGCCAATCCGGCAAAAACGTTGCCATCGCGACCGTCGTCACCACCTGGGGCTCCTCCCCGCGGCCTGTCGGCAGCCAACTGGCCATCGACGAGGACGGCAACATGGCCGGATCCGTGTCGGGCGGTTGCATCGAAGGCGCGGTCGTCCATGAGGCACGTGAAGTCATGGCGGACGGCAAACCGCGGCTTCTCGACTTCGGTGTGTCCAACGAAATGGCCTGGGAAGTCGGCCTCGCCTGCGGCGGCAAGGTCGAAGTCTGGGTTGAACGGCTGGACTGACCGACCATGCACCCCGAGACCCTGACATCACTCCTGGCAGCGCGCGAAGCCAAGCGACAGGTCGCACTCGTGTCGAATCTCGAGACCGGCGAACAATCTCTCGTTTATCGCGACCGGACCGAAGGCTCACTCACGCTTGATGACGACGCGATCGAAGCAGCCCGGATCGCCCTGCGCGACGACAAAAGCGGTCGCATGCGTCGTGATGATGCACCGCTGTTCGTCCAGGTTTTCAACCCGCCCAAGCGGATGATCATCGTCGGTGCGGTGCATATTGCCCAGCCGCTGGTCACCCTTGCCCAAACCTCGGGTTATGAGGTGGTTATCGTCGACCCGCGCGGTGCCTTCGCGACTCGCGACCGCTTTCCCGGGGTCACCCTGAGCGAGGATTGGCCGGACGACGCGCTGAATGCCCTGGGGGTCGACAACCGCACAGCCGTCGTGACCCTGACCCACGACCCGAAGCTGGACGATCCTGCCCTGCATGTCGCATTGCGGTCCGAGGCGTTCTATATCGGCGCACTCGGAAGCCGGAAAACCCACGCCGGCCGGGTCGAGCGCTTGACCGAGGCAGGCTACACCGAAGCCGAAATCGGCCTCATTCACGCGCCGGTTGGCCTGGCGATCAACGCCAAGAGCCCGGCCGAGATCGCGATCTCGATCATGGCGCAAATCACGCAGGTTCTGCACGGCGCATGAAATTCGGCCCCGTTCCATTGAACCAGGCCGATGGCGCCATGCTCGTACATGGCCAGACCCTGGGCGGCCAGCGTTACCGCAAGGGACACGTCCTCGACGCCGCGGACATCAGACAGCTCACAACTGCCGGCGTCACCGAAGTCACGGTGGCGGTCTTCGAAGCCGGCGACATCGATGAAAACACCGCTGCCGGCCGCCTGGCCAAAGCCGCAACCGGCAGCGGCATTCGCGCCGGGATTGCGGGTACGGGTCGGGTCAACCTGTTCGCTCGTCAGGCCGGCCTGGCCATGCTCGATCCCGACGCAATAGACCGCATCAATCGGGTCGATGAAGGCATCACCATCTCGACCCTGCATCCCTACGACCGTGTCGAAGCGGAACAGATCGTCGCGACAATCAAGATAATCCCCTTCGCCGTCTCCGAAGCCCATCTGGTCGAGGCTGAAGCAGCAGCCATGACTGCTGGAGATGACGGGCTCGTATCGGTGCGCCCCTACCAACAGCGTTCAGTCGGGTTGATCCAAACCGATCTGCCGGGACTGCCCGACAAAGTTTTAACCAAGACCGAGAACGTCGTTCGGGACCGTATCGAGGCTCTCGGTAGCACGCTCTCGACTGTCGTGACGGTCGAGCACGACCTGGTCGCTATCGATGCGGCCCTTCATGGGCTCGTGGGCAGCGGCGCGGAACTGGTCTTGATTGTTGGCGCGTCGGCGACGACCGACCGTCGCGATGTCATCCCTGCCGCAATTACAAAGGCCGGTGGCACCATCGAGCATTTCGGCATGCCCGTGGATCCCGGTAATCTGACGGTCCTCGCACGAATCGCGGCTGTCCCCGTTCTGGCGCTTCCGGGTTCGGCCCGCTCTCCCCGGCTTGGCGGCAATGATCTCGTGCTCGAACGGATTATGGCCGACATACCAGTCGACGGCGAACAGATCATGGGGCTTGGCGTCGGTGGGTTACTCAAGGAAATACCTTCCCGCCCCCTTCCCCGCACTCACGCAGCTCCGCGCGCGCGGCGACAGGAAGCCGCAACCCCTCAATTTGCCGCCATCATCCTCGCGGCAGGCCAGTCGCGCCGCATGGGCGCCGTCAACAAACTTCTGATCGAGGTGGACGGCAAACCGATGATGCGTCACGCGGTCGACGCGGCACGCGAGGCAGGCGCAGATCCCGTGATCGTCGTTACCGGCCATCAGCCGGACGAAGTGAAGGTCGCAGCAGGTTCTCAGGTAACATTTGTCCATAACCCGCAGTTCGATCAGGGGCTGAGCACATCCCTTCGCACCGGTATCGCTGCAGTTCCGGACAGCTGCGACGGGGCACTGATCGCCCTCGGCGACATGCCAAAAGTCGGGCCCGAACACCTGCGCCAGCTTGTTTCCTCACATGATCCTGATGAAGGTCACCTCATTTGTGTGCCGACACGGAACGGAAAACGCGGTAATCCTGTATTCTGGGATCGGCGATTCTTCGAAGAGATGGCCGCATTGGGTGGCGACGTCGGTGCCAAGCATCTGATCGGTGACTACGAAGACGCCGTTATTGAAGTACCGATGTCGGACGACGCAATACTAACGGATGTGGATTCCCCTGCTGCGCTCGAACGGCTCGCCGAAGATGGATCGAAGGTGAATTCATGAAGACCATAGGTTTCCTGCTGGTGTCACTTTCGCTGAGCGCATTTGTGCTCGCGGTCGACATCCCGAGCGTCCACGCACAAGACAAACCCACATGTTCGGTACGCGATGGAGTCAATTTCCACCGCCAGAAGAACTACGGAAAAGCGTTCGAGTGCTGGGATCAGCATGCGCGCAAGGGAAGCTCGGCTGCACAGTTTAATATTGCGCGCATGTATATTCTCGGTGAAGGGTTTCCGCGCAGCAAGATCGAGGCGCATAAATGGCTGACAATCGCCGACCGCAGCGGCCGCCCGGAAGCACGCAAGGCGCTGGATAATTTACGCAAAAGCATGACGCCGGAAGAAATCGAGGAAGCACGCAAGCGCGTCCAGCAATTCTACGCAGGCACCCGTTAGCGACGAAAAACGCCCGCACCATTGCGTGCGGGCGTTTCTGGATCTCTTTAAAAGCCGTGATGGATAGCGATATCAGCTGCCGTCTGAAGGCCAGGTGCTGCTTGTTTGCTTGCCCGCGAGCGCTTTGCGGAGTTGGTCGAGTTCACTGCAGCCGCTCGGACACAGATTCTCGAGCTTCGCGAGCATATCTTCGGCTTTCTCGCGGCGGTCCGTTTGGATGAGCAGTTCACCGTAATACTCAATCGCGCCCTTGTGCTCGGGGTTCAAGCGCAAGGCACGTTTGTAGTTGCGTTCCGCCCGGTTGAAATCCTTGGACTTGCGATAACTGAAACCGAGCAGGTTGTAGGCGTCGGCCTCCCGCGGGCTGGACTCAACGACACCGTTCAAGACCTCGATCGCATCGCGATAGTTCTCTTGCCGGATCAACCCTTCGGCATTTGCCAGCTCGGCGCGGACTTCGCCGGGGTGAGCGCTGTCGTGGTATCGGTACCGGCGCCGTATGCCCCGCTGGCACCGAAAGCCATGAATGTCACTAGAACTGCCGTCGCTAAACGTGCACGCATTGCGTTTGTCTCCGCTAATTTGTCAGGGCGCCTCGTTACCCTGTCTTCAATTATTCGGGTGCCGCCCCCGTTCGCGTATTCCGGCACCATGGGTCATGCTAACCTTCCACCATAAATAGTGACAAATCGGCTCCGTTCAACATCATGTCATCCGCCAGCAACGTGAATCCGGCTCCACCGGCAAAAATACCGTAATTCCGCGGCTGAGAGTCACAAAGCGTGGCTTGCGCCTCGGCAGCGGCCTGATTTTGTTCGTCTTCGTACTCACCCATCTCTCGAATCACGCGCTGGGCCTGATCTCCCTTGAGGCCATGGAAACAGGCCGGCACTATTTCCTGCTCATGTGGCGTAATCCGCTTGGAACCACCCTTTTCGTCGGTTCCCTGCTGGTTCACATGATGTTCGCGCTGCATTCGGTCTACACACGCCGACGTTTGAAAATGAGTGTCGGTGAAGCGCTACAGCTCATCCTCGGGTTTGCCGCGCCGGTCTTGCTGATCGGCCATATTCTGGGAACGCGCGCCGCCGTCCAGAGTTTCGAAACCATCGACACATACACCTATGTGCTGATGTCGATCTGGGTCGACGATCCGATGAGCGGGCTTCGCCAAACCGCGGCCACCATCGTTGTGTGGGTGCATGCCTGTATCGGCATCTACTACTGGCTGCGTCTCAAACCCTGGTTTGCCCAAAGCCTGGCGTGGCTCTATGGGCTTGCGCTCCTGGTCCCCGTACTTGGCCTTCTCGGCTTCGCGGCGGGGGGTCGAGCCGTCGGTCGCCTGTTGGAAGACGACCCTGGCTTTCGCCTCGACATCGAGATCGAGAACAACACGCCAACGGCCGAGCATATCGAATTTCTCCATCTCCTTGAGGCACGTATTCTGCTCGGCCTCGCTGCGCTTCTGTTGCTGACGCTGCTTGCGCGCGGCATTAGGTTGTATGTCGAACGGCGGCGCGGCATCGTTCGTATCCGCTACCCCGAGGGACGAAACGTCTCGGTGCCGCCCGGTACGACGATCCTCGAGGCCAGCCAGCTCAACGACATTCCCCACGCATCAGTCTGCGGTGGACGGGGTCGTTGTTCCACCTGCCGCGTCCGCGTCAACGGTCCGCTCGACGATCTGCCGCCCCCGGACGAATCCGAGCTCAAGGTCTTGCGTCGTGTCGGTGCTGCACCCGATGTACGGCTCGCCTGCCAGACGCGCCCGAGCGAGGACATCTCGGTCACGCCGCTGCTGCCGCCCAATGCCAGCCCGCGCGACGGGTTTGCCAAGTCCGCGGCCATGCAGGGACAGGAGCAGGAAATCGCCATTCTGTTTGCCGACATTCGCGGCTTCACTTCCTTTTCCGAACAGAAACTTCCCTATGACGTCGTGTTTGTCCTCAACCGGTATTTTCGCTCCATGGGCGAGGCCATCGAGCAAGCCGGAGGGCGCGTGGACAAGTTCATCGGTGACGGCATCATGGCCCTGTTCGGCGTGGACGGCACCGCGGCAGACGGCGCGACCGCCGCCCTGCTCGCGGCACAGGGCATGTCGGCTCAACTGGATGAACTCAACCGCTTGCTTGAAGCAGACCTACCATCACCGCTGCGCATCGGAATCGGAATTCACATCGGCCCCGCCATCGTCGGCGAAATGGGTTACGGCCCGGCCATTTCCGTGACGGCGATCGGTGACACCGTCAACACCGCGGCCCGGCTCGAAGCCAAAACCAAGGACTTCGGGGCACAACTGATTGTTTCTGAGCAGCTTTCCAGTGTCGGCGCGCTCGACACCGAAGGCCTTCGCAGCGAAGAGATCGAGGTCCGAGGCCGCCGAGAGCCTATGTCCATATACGTGTTTGACGACGCAAGGGAACTGGACGGGCGGTTCGGTGACAGCCGGCAGAAGCTCAAAGCGCAACCGGCGGCTGTCTAGTCTTCCATCGCCCTGTCGGCGGCCCGCTGAAGAACGGACGGCCAGTTCGAGAGCGAAAGCAGGTGGCTATAGACGACCGGGAGCCAGTTCTTCTTCCGCCAGTCCAGGAAGACATCATCGGGCAGCGCCTCGAACTTCTCACGGTCGATGACCTTATAGCCCTGCATCTGGATCTTGCGATCATCGGTCAGGCGGATTTCGGTCGAATTGTCCGTCAGCAAACCATGCTCATTCAAGGCCGCAACGAACTGCCGCGTGGCTTCATACTGTCCGTGATAGGCCCGGCAGAACTCAAGGGCCCGGTCGGTCAGTTCCGACGGTTTGCCGTCGTCGTTGAAGAGCTGGCGCTCGCCGCCGTCGGTCAGGGCACCCGATTCCTCGTCGACACAGAGGATGAACTGCTCCTTTTCCGCGTTCTCCATGAGAATAAACGGATATCGGCGAACATAGGCCGGGATATAGAAACCGCGGGCCCAGGTGTTGTCGGTGCCGATAAAGGCATTCGTCCCCGTGCGAAGACCGCTCACAACCACGGGCAACGACGGTTCGGCGGTCGAAAACACGATCGGGTAATGGCGTGCCGCGACAGCGAATTCGACGATATTGATCGGAATTGCGTTGGCGTCAGCCGCAAAACCGACGTCCATGTCCTCGACCAGACCGGATTTGGCGTGGCGCGTCGCCTCCACCGGGCGCGGCGCTTTATAGAATAACGGGAACCGCGAAGTCTCGCGGTCTCCGCAGCCGCGTCAGCCGATGCCGCTTCGGCTTTTGCCTTCTCAGCGGGCTCTTTCTTGTCTTTGGGCTTTCGGGCCATTGATCTACTCCAACACCGTCAGTTCACTCTGGGCGGCACGGTATGCCGAACAGAGCGCCTATTGCAACCATGCGTATCTGACACCGAGCAAAACAGAGATACAGACAACAATACCGTGCGACCTACTCTGAAACCAAAGAAAACGGCCCACGAAACACCGTGGGCCGTTCCATATTTGGACGTCGCAAATCAGATCACGAACTATCGTCTTCCTTCGCCACCAGCACATCATCCAGCGGTCGGGTCAGGTTTGTGAACGTCGCACTCGGCAACCAGTAAACCCACTTACCCACGCGCGCGTTGATCTCTTCAACAGCCGCACGTGCCGCAATGGCACCCTCGGATTGATCGGCCGGGTCGCCGGTATACTCGGCGTTAAAAATCGCCCACTTCTTGCGATCCAGTTCCGCAAGGCGGACATTCACCGTCAGGCCATCGAACGTCGTGACGCTCGCCGTCGAAGCGTCGTCCGGCAGCGCCAGTTCCGTGCGCGTACGCACATCCTCCAGCTCGACCGAAGCCAAAGCCCGGCTCACCGATGTCGCCTTGTCGCCATCGAGCTCTCGGCCTTCCGGCGCGCCGGTGATGGCAAAAGCTTCGTCCGTCGCGGCATCACGCGAAATCGTGTAGTCACCTTCGTCGGTCTCGATTGAAACGCTGGCAACCTGATTGGCCGGAACACCCACGATATTGCGCTGGAGCCACGGGACCAGGCGGGTCTGAACATTGGTGACACCGGTGACGAGCCAGACATTGTTGGTGTCGTTCTCCCGGATATAAGTGCCTGACACACGGCCTTCAAAGAAACGCGCACTCGGTCGGCCGACGATCGTCTCTGCCAGCACCTCGCCCTGAGCGTTTTGCACTTTCACATAAACAGAGTCGGACAATTCCTCGTCGATATCCTGAACCTCGAGACGATGGAAACGCTCGGGGTTCGAGGTTTTGCGTTCGACATATCGCATGTCCGACAGGCCGACAATCAGTCGACGGACATCGGCGTCGTCGATCGGGTAGTCGTCTCGCTCGGGGGTGACCCATCCCTCCCCGCTCTGGTTCATCGTGAATGCACCGAAACGACTTTTGATCTCAATCTTCGTGGCCGATTCCGGGGCGTCACGAAGTTCAGCAAAAACAGGTGCCCGTTCGATCAGGTCGAACGATGCCGTCTCGCGGCCCAACCCAACGACGATTGTCAGGACCACCGTTACGGCCGTGAGAACCAGCCAGCCCAAGAATACGCGCGGACTCATATCTCGCTCCCTAGTGCAGCACGGTGCGGTGATACCGCGACCGGCGAATTCTGCGGATTATCGCCAGGAAGATCGCCAACACGGCAATTACCAGCGGGACCGCCCAGATATTGAACACCCGAACCCGTCGCTCCAGCGATTCGACGTCCTCGCGCAGAGAACGTTGCACATCGCGCAGTTCCTTGCGTGAATCGAGCATCTCCAAACGGAAATTATCGATCTCGGACTGTTGCTGAGACGTGAGGATCGCGCCCGTCGTCTGTTCCTCGCGCTGCAGGCGTTCAATTGTTTCGTCCATCTCCGCGATGCGCGCCAGGAGTTCCTGTTCCTTGTTGCGGAACTTGTTGTCCGCCTCGCTGCGCATCTCCTCAATGACCTCGAACGGGCGGATCGAGAAGCCACGACCACGAAGTCCGACCAGTCCCTGGCTGCCGCGCAGATTGTCGATGGCGTTGATGAAGAAATCGGCGTTGTTTGCCGTCGGGATGGCGACTTGCTCACCCGCGACATCCTGTACCTGCGCCCAGTTCTGGTTCGACAACATATCCACATCACCGACCAGAATGATGCTGGCGTCGGTTTCAGCTGAATTCTTGTGCGCCGCGCGCAACGCCTCGGCGGCGGCGGGGTCATCCAGCGCCTCGAGGACCTTTTCGGGCGGTCCATCCGGGAAGGCGGATTTGACCTTGCCGACAACACGCGCGGCGAGGTTGTAGACCGTATCTTGCGGTTCGAACCGGTCGAGCAAGGAGATCGGATTGGGTTGCTGAGCGATCTCAAAGGCACTCATCAAATCCGATTCCGGCGTGGTAAAGATCAGCGGCTCGAGCGCGGTGTCTGCGTCTTCTGCGGACATGAACGCACCCGCGGTGCTCACGACGATACGCTGCAGCTGCGCCGATACCGCATCGTCTTTGGCGAACCTGTCACCCTGCATGGTCAACCAGGCCACATAATCAACGGCCACCTGCTGACCCGTTTCGGGGTTCGGAAAGCCGACACGAACGGCATCATCAAGGTTTGCGACAAACTCGCCTCGAGCAACCGTTACGCCCCACGCGTTCAACAGCGGCTCGATCGCCGCCTGCCCCACACCCGGCGGCGGCAATTGACCGGCCGCCGGCCCGAGCAGCGCCATGGATTCCGCAAGCGGATCGGCGAAAGCCAAAACCTGACCGCCGTTTACGGTGAACTGATCCATCGCATAGAGCAGCTCGTCCTTGATCGTATGCGCACCGGCGATGACCAGGACCGCGGTATCTTCCGGCAGCTCGGTCGAGTCCTTGTCGAGGAACTTCACATCGAAGAACTGGCGCATGCCGTCCACGATGAGCCACGGGGTGAAATTGTCGAACTGGGTGCCCTGGAGTGGCAGGTCGCTCAACAACGCTACCACCGGTTTCTCCGGTTCGGCCAGATTTGCGATCAGACGGGTCAGATCATATTCGAGGAACGGGCTGCGCTCCGGCGCCAGATAGCCCAGCGCATCCGAATCATCCGTCGAGTTGGTGCCGGAAACACCGAAATAGGCGCGCGCTCCCGATTGATCGAACGGCAGCCCCTGGAGACCATCGCTGACAGCCAGGTCCTCTTCCGTCGAGAATGGCTGCGGGTCAAACTCCTCGATGCGAACCATGCCGTTCGACAGCCGCTCATATTCATCAAGAAGTTCGCGGACCCGGTCGGAATGCCGTGCGATATTCGGGCCGATCTCGTCGAAACGCTCTGAATAGTAGAAGCGAAGATCGATCGGTTCTTCCAGGGACTCGAGTATCTCGCGGGTCCCGTCCGAAAGCGTGAACAGACGATCCTCGGTCAGATCCAGACGCGTGCTGGTCAGAACCGTGTTGGACAGCGCGTTGAACGCCAGGAAGAAGATGATGGCGAGGCCGATTGTGGCCCAGGCCAGGACCTGACGGTCCGCGTTGCGAATGCGATCCCACATGGTCTCAGACCCCCTTCTTGGCTTCGACAATGGCCGTGTTCACAAACAAGGCAATGCCGATGACGGAGAGGAAGAAGACAAGATCGCGAACATCGATCACGCCCTGGGAGACTTCATTGAAATTGGTCAGGAAGCTGAGCTCCGAAATTGATTCCACGAAAGTTTGCGGCGTCCATGCCCGGAAGAAGGACTGGATGATCTCGACCCCGCTCATCATGAAGACGAAACAAAGGGCGGAGGCGAGCACGAAGGCAATCACCTGGTTCTTGGTCATCGCGGACACGCATGCGCTGAGCGCCAGGAAACCGCCGGCCATCAGCCAACTGCCGATATAAGCTGCCAAAATAACGCCATTGTCCGGCTGGCCGAGCATGTTGACCGTAATCCACATCGGGAAGGTCAGTGCCAGCGCGATACCCGCAAAGACCCAGGCCGCAAGAAACTTCCCGATGACGATCTGGCCCGTGGTGACGGGCAGCGTCAGAAGAAACTCAATCGTGCCGGATTTCCGTTCCTCCGCCCACAGGCGCATGCCCACGGCCGGGATCAGGAACAGGTACAGATACGGATGGTAGATGAAGAAGACCTGCAGGTCCGCCTGTCCCCGCTCCAGCCACTGACCGAAGAAGAATGTGAGCCCCCCGGCGAGCGCCAGAAAGATCACGATGAACACATACGCCAGCGGCGACGTGAAATAGGCCGACAATTCTCGGCGTGCGACGATCCACGTATTAAGCATTGGACGCCTCCGTGTTCGCGTCGGGATCCTGCTGCAGACCCTCAACGGCATAAGTCAGGTCGCGGAATACATCTTCGAGGCGGCCACGTTCGACAAAGATCTCGTCCACGTGAATGCCCTTCTCGTCGATCGCCGAGTTCACCGCCCCGAGTATCTCGGAACTCTCCGTCGAGATGGCCAACAGCTCGACCGTCGATGCCGTTTCAACAGTCGTGCGCACCTGCTGTACGCCGCCAAGGCTGTCGAGCATCTCGATACAGGCTTGTGCGTTCTCCGCGGATAGCCGAATGCCGACCGCATTGTGCAACGCGAGCGCGACTGAAGCGAAAGCGGATCTGCATCGGCAACCATTTTGCCCTTGGCAATCACGATGGCCCGCGAGCAAACGGCTTCCACTTCTTCCAGAATGTGGGTGGAGATGATCACAGCTTTCTTGCCCGACATCTCCTTCAGCAGTTCACGAACCTCATGTTTCTGGTTCGGATCGAGCCCGTCCGTCGGCTCATCAAGGATCAGCAGGTCCGGCTCGTGAACGATCGCCTGCGCCAGGCCGACGCGGCGCTTGTAACCCTTGGAAAGGGTCTCGATCGGCTGATACAGCACGTTCGCGATATGCAGCTTGTCCACCGCATACTCGATCCCGCGCTTGGTTTCTTCCTTCGAAAGCCGGCGCACCTTGCACACGAAATTCAAAAGCGAGATCGGGGTCATATCACCATAAAGCGGGGCACCCTCGGGCAAGTAGCCGATCCGTCGTTTGATCTCCAACGGATGGCTGGTCACATCAAGGCCACCGACCTGCACCGAACCGGACGTCGGTGTCAGAAAGCCGGTCACGATTTTCATCGTGGTCGATTTTCCCGAACCGTTCGGGCCGATAAATCCGAGCACTTCGCCCTGGTCGACCGAAAACGATACGTCGTCGACCGCGGTTATGGGGCCGTAATTCTTCGTCAGGCCCCGAATATCGAGCAATGTTGTCACGTCGATTCTTCCTCCACAGCAGACAGCCAGATGACTGTCTTCGGACATCCGGAACGACAAGCAGGCGACGACGATAATATTGGGCCCAGGGGCCGATGGACTCGCCGTTGCCGTTCCATGTCCGGCATTCTTGTTGCGTGCAGGGACATTCCAGGTTCCCTGCGTGCCGATTGCCGACCGATTTAGGCAATTGGCTCCACCGTTTCAAGCGGGAAACCAACTGTCTGGTCGACAACATATCTGCCGATCGCGATATGTTTCATCAGAACGGGGCGGACCATACGCGAATTACGCGCAAAATACCGCTGCCAAACACATGATCTTGAACGTTTATTTCTAGGGGAACGGGCAGACCTCGCCGGTGACCTGAACAAAGGCCCGCGCCCCGGAAACCAGGCTAAACCGGTACTCCGTATCCGCCACCGCGACGGCGTGATGGAGCGGCAGGACACCCTCCGCCTGAAATGTCTCGCCGCCGAGATGGCTGAAGGTCGCGATAACGGGCTTGGCCGGGTCGAACCACCCGACAGGTTGACCCGCTTCATTGCGAGCGGCTTCACCGCGCGCCGTTATGGTGATCGCCCCATTGGCGAAGGACACCGAGCCATTCGCGCCACTTTGAATTTCATTGTTCACGATGAACCGCTTGGTACTGCCCAGAGGTTCGCATGCAACATCGTCGCGCGTCAGGCCGACAACGGCCGTTAGCCGGTCCGTGCTGATGCCTTCGGCGATGCGCACTCGCGCAGCGGCGAGTATCTCCGCCTCCTGAGGATTGGGAACATCGGCTTCGTAGCGCTCCCGCCATTCGTCGACGCGATCACGTTCCGAGTGGAGAGCCGCCTTCAGGCCGGCGATCTCCGAGCGCAGGGTCGCACTTTCCGACGTAATTTCTGACAGACGGCTCTCCAGCACACGGACTTCCTGGTTGGCGACTTCGGTTCCAATATCCTTTGCCCACAGGCCAACACCGAGCCCGACGGCCAACACCAACCCCCAACGAAAGAAAAACCCGAAAACCTGGCGCCGCCGGCGGAGGCGGTTTCGGTTATCTGAGAGGCCGAGTGACATGTTGAGCTATCTTCCCGTTAAGCACCGAACACGCCGAGTTCACGCAGCGCGATGAACCCCATGGCCAGTCCGATAATCGCAAACAGTGTCGCGATAGTTTTTTCCATCGTCCGCTGGGTTACCTTGCCCTGGAGGCGCGGCCCGATCTGACCGCCGATGATCACGCCGGGAATCGTGTAGGCAACGAGGTTCCAGGGAATGGCGTTCGCGCCACCGGCCGCGATCAATGCTGAAACCTGAGTAAAACTTGCCGCGGCGATCGTGACGATCACGATGAACACCGATGTGGCTGCGGCGACCGGCACCGGTACATGGTCGCGCTTGACCAGCTGCGGCATGATCACCTCGCCGACACCCACCCCCAGCAAGCCCGTCAGGAAAGATCCAACGCTGGTAGTGGCGGCAACACTCACGCCCTGTTTGGGTTTTCTGAAATTGTAGGTTTGTCCGTCCGCCGCGGTTACGCTCACCGGTTCGCGCCCCGAACCCGCGATCTCGTCCGCGCCATCCGTCACCATCTCTTGTGGCGGGTGATGTCGGAAGATAATCGGTGCCAAGACCAGCATGAGCAGCGCATAGGCCCCTTTCAGCAAGGCCTCCTGGTGCTGCAGGGTCGCCAACAGCAATGCGCCGACGATGGCAACCGGCACGGCCACCATGAGAAACGGGATCGCACTCCGGAAATGTATCAATTTCTTGCGGTAGTAGCCGACAAAGCCGGAAGAAAATCCGAACACTTCCGTCATCAGTGCCGTCCCGATCGCCGCGGCGGTTCCTGCCAGCATATATTCCGCTCCCAGGAGCGGGAAGATAATCAGGAAGATCGGGGCAAACAGGGCCGCACCGCCGATACCGCTGAGCATCGCGGTTGTCGCGACAGCCATCGAGATGGGAAACATGAACCAGTATCGGGTCCAGTCGAGATCCGCGAGAAATTCCATCGGGTCCTCCCCTGTTGGGAAATACTTGTGAGCGCCCTCACTTTGGGCGGCGCAAGCTAGCGCGCCCGTCGTCTAAAATCCACGCGCAATTCGGTGACGACGGGCCTCGGAAAATCGCGATTTGCTTGACTAAACACACTGAATCAAAACGAATCACTTCGCGTGCTGCGCATCGCCAGAAAAACGCCGCAGGCACCGACAAGTTCACGATGGAGGGGGAAACCATGACAATCGCATTTGATGGCCGGGTCGCCGTGGTGACAGGGGCGGGAAACGGTCTGGGAAAGAGCTATGCGCTGTCCTTGGCAGCCCATGGTGCACGTGTCGTGGTCAACGATATCGGCGGTGCGATCGACGGGAGCGGCCTGTCGGGCACGCCCGCCGATGCGGTGGTCGAGGAGATCCGTGCCGCCGGTGGTGAGGCCGTCGCCAACTATGACAGCGTCGCCGACCCCGAAAGTGCCGCAAACATCGTGCAGACGGCAATCGACGCATTCGGACAGGTGGACATCGTCATCAACAACGCGGGCATCGTCCGCGACAAGACCTTCCACAAGATGAGCCTCGAGGACTATGAGTTCGTTGCCCGGGTGCATTACCTGGGCTCGGTCTACGTCACACACGCCGCCTACCCCCATATGCGCGAGGCAAATTACGGCCGGGTGCTCATGGTCTCATCGAATTCCGGCCTCTACGGCAATTTCGGCCAGACCAACTATTCCGCCGCCAAGATGGCCGTTGTCGGCTTCATGAACACCCTCAAGCTCGAGGGCGCGCGCAACAACATCGTGGTCAACGCGCTGGCGCCGCTCGCGGCGACGCGCATCGCCGAGCCGTCGGGCATCTTCGACGTCTACGACCCGGAGCTGGTGACGACGGACGCCGTGGCGGCGATGGTCACCTATCTGGTCAGCGAGGACTGCACGGATTCCGGCAACATCGTCGCCGCAACGGCGGGCTATTATTCGCGCATCCGGGTCATGGAGAGCGAGGGCGTGCGGGTCGATCCGCGTGAGCCCATGACGCCCGACCGGATCGCAGCGCTGTGGCCACAGATCCACGAGATGCGCAATCCGACCGGGTATGACGATGCGGTGGCCAACCTGACCGCGGTGATGGCCAAGGAAGACTAGCGCCCTAGCCGATCCCCAGCGTGATGCCACCGTCGACCAGGAGCGTGGCCCCGGTGACGTAACGGGCCTCGTCGGAGGCGAGATAAACCGCGGCGTAGGCCACGTCCCATGCGTCGCCCACCCGGTTCAACGGTACCTGCGCCTCGCGCTTTTCCCAAAGTTCGTCAACGTCGTCGTCGCCGTAAGCCCCCTGCAGGGAATGGGCCACCATCGGTGTTTGCATCAGGCCCGGCAGGATCGCATTGCAGCGAATGTTCTCGGGCGCGTATTGCCGGGCAATGACTCGGGTCATCTGGGTCATCGCCGCCTTGGTTGTAGCGTAGGAAAGATACGGGACGTTCAGCCAGCGCTCACCGGCAATCGAGGACACGTTGACGATCGCCCCCTCGCCGCGTTCCTGCATCTTCGGGATCGCGTACTTGCTGGTCAGGAAGGCGCTCTTCAGGTTGACGTCATGCACCCGGTCCCAGCTTTCCTCGCTGGCATCCACCGGCCCGCCGACCTCCGCGATGCCCACATTGTTGTGCAGGATGTCGAGCCGGCCGAACTCGGCGCAGGCTGCCTCGACCATAGCTTCGACCTGGGCGCTGTCCGTCACGTCGACCGCGAACACGCTGGCGCTGCCGCCCTCGCCCGCGATGATGTCGGCGGTTTCCTGTGCCGCGTCCGGATTCACGTCTGCG
>CBDHEC010000050.1:0-75106 GCA_965261975.1 Alphaproteobacteria bacterium | reverse complement strand
GAACCGAGACTGCGTAGAGGATCGTGACGGCGGTATAGGCCGGTGCCATGCCGAGGGTGGCGACCATGCTTGCGCCGGCCAGCGCGCCCGCGACGCGGGCGGAATCCGTCGTGGTCCGCGAGATTCCCATCGCTCCGACCAGGCGTTTGGCGGGTATGGTCTCACCCACCAGGGAATAGCGGATGGCGTTGTCCGACGGACGTACGATTCCCATCATCGCCCCGATGACGAACACCGGCACGGGGCCCAGCGCGTCGAAGTAGATGAAGCCCGTCAGCATGGCGGCTTGCACCATGTAGAAGGCCCGCATCGCGCACAGAACACTTCGTGCGCCGGCACGGTCTCCGGCGACGCCGAACATCGGTGCCACGAGGGTGCCGCCATACTGAAGTGCCGCAAACAATGTCAGCAGCAGTACCGAATCCGTCGCGACCAGCACATACCAGCCGAGGATCAGGCGTCTCCATTTCGAACGACCATGACGTCGCGAGGTCCGCCGGCCACTGGAAACGAAAGCTGCGCACGGAGAAGGGCGCCAGCACAGACGGCCGGCTTTCTGCGGTCATGGCGCTCGTGTCTCCGCCCGGCCGGACAACATGATCAGACGCCGCGCTCCACGCAGATGTCGATCAGGTTCGGCCCGGGGTTCGCGACGGCGGCCTCCAGCGCGGCGCGCACTGCGCCGGGCTCGGTCACGCGGGTCGCCGAAACACCCATGGACTCGGCCATCGAGACGAAGTCGATGGCGGGGTCTTCGAAGTCCATGCCTATATAGGTTTCGTTGCCGTGAAACGCCTTCAGCCGCTGCTTGATGATCCGGTAGCCCTGGTTGTTGAGGATCACATAGGTGACGGGGATGCGCAGGTGCGCGGCCGTCCACAGCGCCTGGATCGAGTACATGGCCGAGCCGTCTCCAACGAGCGCGACCACGGGACGGTTGGGTTGGGCGATCTGTACGCCGACGGCTGCGGGTAAGGCCCAGCCTATGCCGCCGCTGGCGAAGGAGTGGAAGTCGTAGCGATCGCGAAACGGCAGATACTGGAGCAAGTTCCAGGTCGTGGTCAGGCCTTCGTTGACGGTGATTGCCCCGGCCGGCAGCGCGTCGGCGATGGTCATCATCAGCCAGTCCGACCGGATCGGCGTTGCCTCGGCGTCGGCGGCAAGCTCGACGGCGCGCCGGGCGCGCTTGGCCGACCAGTTGTTCTCGGCCACCGCTGCGATCCGCGCTTTGGCGGTTTCCGCATGGTCGCTCCGCGCCTCGATCACCGGGTTCAGGACCGCCAGGGTCTCGCGCACGTCGCCGCGCACGGCCGTGTCGGTGGGATAATTCTTGCCCATCTCCCAGTCGAACAGCCCGATCTGAACGATCGGCATGCCGTCGGGCAGGGGTTCGGTCTCGCTCATCACCGACATGCGCAGGACATCCGCCCCGACCACGACCAGCAGGTCATAGTCCGCGAGAATACCACGCACCTCGGTCTGGTTGCGCGACAACGCGCCCATGAAGGCCGGGTGTTCGGAGGGGAAGAAGGACCCATAGGCCGTGGTTTGCTGGAACGCGGGCGCTCCCAGCACCTCGGCGAAACGCGCGACCTCGTCCAGCGCGTCGGACGTCACCACCTCGTTACCCGCGAGGATCGCGGGGCGTTTCGCCGCGAGCAGCCGGTCGGCCAACGCCTCGAGGCCTGCATCAGTCGGGCGCATGGCGGTGTCCACGCGTGTGCGCGACCCAAGATCGATGCCCTTCCGGTCGTTCAGCACGTCGCCCGGCAGCGAGATGAACACGGGCCCCGTCGGCGCGGTCATCGCCACCTTGCCGGCGCGGTGCATGATGCGCGGGAGGTCTTCCAGTCGGGTGACCTCGGTTGCCCATTTCACCACGGGCGTCGCGATGGGAACCAACGGGTCATAGAGCAACGGCTCCGTCAGACCGTGGCCGGTCTCCTGCTGGCCCGCGGTTATGATCATCGGCGTGTGGGTGAAGCGTGCGTTGTAGAGCGCACCCATGGCATTGCCGAGGCCCGGCGCCACATGGACGTTGCACGCGGCCAGCCGCCCCGAGGCGCGGGTGTATCCATCGGCCATGGCCACGACCAGGGATTCCTGGAGGCCCAGCACATAGGACATGTCGTCGGTGTAATCCGGCATGGCGTCCATGATCGGCAATTCGGTCGTGCCCGGATTGCCGAACAGATGGGTCACGCCCTCGTCGCGCAGCAATGCCAGGAAGGCCGATGCGCCGGTGATGTCGTTCTGCATGATTGTTCCCCCGTGCTGTTGCGCGTTCGGCGCGCCTATTCCTGTTGCGCCCATACTAGACCTGTGGCGGCGGGGTTCAAACGGCGCCGGGTGGTTTCTCCCGGTCGGGCCATAAACATCCGGTTCGCTTCCTGATATGAATCGGGTTGGTTGAATAGTGCTTTCGAGGACCCGTGATGGGCAATGTTTACGACTATGTGATCGTCGGGGCCGGTTCGGCCGGTTGCGTGATGGCGAGCCGGCTCTCGGCGAGATCGGGGAATCGGGTGTTGCTGCTGGAAGCAGGGCAGGACACGGCACCGGGGCGCGAGCCGGCGGATGTGCTCGATACCTATCCCATGTCCTACTTCAATCCGGCCTACGCCTGGGGCGCCATCCGCGGGCATGCGCGCCGACACCATAATTCTTCGGCCGGGCCGTTCCGCCAGGGCCGGATCATGGGCGGTACGTCTTCGATCAACGGCATGGTCGCGCTCCGCGGGACGCCCGATGATTACGACGAATGGGCCGCCATGGGCGCGGATGGCTGGAACTGGGACGCGGTGTTGCCGCATTTCCGCAACCTGGAGTCGGATGTGGACAGCGAGGCCGGGAACCCGCTCCACGGCAAGGATGGTCCGCTCCCCATTCGCCGCGTGTCGCGTACACAATGGCCGCCATTCGTGAACGGCGTCGACAGTTGGAGCCGCAACCGTCAGGTCGCCCCGATCGATGACCTGAACAGTGAATTCCGCGAGGGTGTCGGTGCGCTGCCGTTGAGCCGGTTTCCGGACAAGCGGGCGT
The DNA here is from genome assembly GCA_965261975.1 of Alphaproteobacteria bacterium. Taxonomy (GTDB): domain Bacteria; phylum Pseudomonadota; class Alphaproteobacteria; order UBA6615; family UBA6615; genus UBA8079. The sequence continues at coordinate 72,064 of CBDHEC010000050.1, read as the reverse complement.
CCACGGCGATCTGCTATGTCGACGCGGCGACACGCGCGCGCGAAAACCTGACCATCGTAACCGACGCGCATGTCGAGCGCCTGGTCACGGAGGGTGCCCGCGTGACGGGCGTGGCAGCCCGGGTCGATGGCGCGACACAGGAATTTTCTGCCAACGAGGTGATCGTCTGCGCCGGTGCACTTCAATCACCGGTGATCCTGTTGCGCGCAGGTATCGGTCCCGCAGCCGGGCTGCGCGAAGCCGGGGTGCCTGTGATGGTTGATCGAGCGGGTGTCGGTGCCAACCTGTTGAACCATGCCGTGGTCTATATCGTGGCCCAGCTGCGCCGTGATGCCGCCCAGCCGGCTGCGATGAAGTCCCATTCGACCGCGACCGAGCGCTTCTCTTCGGGCGTCGAGGGTTGCGGCCCGCTGGATATGAGCATGTCGATTTCGAGCAAGATCGGCTGGCATGCCCTGGGACGGCGGGTCGGGGCGCTCGTGCCGACCCTGCTCAAGCCGGCGTCGTCGGGCGATGTAACACTTGCCCGTGATGGTGAGGCCATTAGTCCGCGCATCGAATTCAACTATCTGGACGACGCGCGAGACCGGCTTCGCCTGACCGGCGGTGTGCAGCGAGCGCTCGAAATCCTGTTGTCGCCCGAGGTGCGGCCTCTCTGGCATTGTGCCTATCCCGTTTCGCGCCCGAACAAGATGCGCGCCCTCAACGACATCAACGCGTTCAACAGCCTGCGCGCGAAAATCCTGGCGGGGATGTTCGATACGGTGCCGGCTGTGGGGCGACCGGTGCTGGCCGGCCTCTCCGAGCCCGGCATCGATATCGCAACGCTCGCCAGAGACCCGGAAGCGCTGGATGAAATCGTCGGCAAAAGTATCGCGGGGGTGTTCCACCCGGCGGGGACGTGTCGAATGGGTTCCGAAGATGACCCCGCAGCGGTGACCAACCCGCAAGGGCAGGTCTATGGGGTTGAGGGGCTTCGCGTGGTCGATGCGTCGCTGATGCCGTCACTGCCGCGGGGCAATACCAATTTGCCGACCATCATGATGGCGGAAAAAATTTCGGCCGGGATGCTGGCGCAAGCCTAGGCGTCACTCCGAACTGTGCCGCCAGTGCCGAATGACCAAATGACCTGGTGACACCCAAAACGGGTTTTATGATTCATTAAACAACCAGAGCAAGAATGCTGGGGCGCGACGCCTGCGTGGCGTTGCGCGCGCGTATTTCCTGTTGTGGATGATCGAATATGGGCCAGCTTCTAACTTTCAAGGCACCCGACCTGGTTACGTTTGAGCACCGCTTTTTCACGTCCTTTCCCGACGCGCATTTTCGTCTCGACGAGAGCGAGGGCTTTCCCGTTTATTCTTTCGGTCTGGGCGCACAGAATGTCACCTTGACCTTCGCGGGTATCAAGCGCGAGTTCGCCATACGTGAATATGGGCATGACGCCGTCATGCTCAACACGGTGGAGCGGAGCTTGCGGTTCGTCAGTCTGCTGGGTATCGGCGACCCGATCCCTCCCGAGATTTTGACCGGAGATGCGTCCTGGCAGCCTAGCCGGCTGCACAGAGACGTGGCGCTCAAGAAAATAGGTGCGTGTCTCACCGCCTGGCAGATGGGACAGCCGGTCGTATTGAGTGACCCGGTCAAGCTCGAACGTTTTGTCGCCGCCCATGTGGACGATGTTGCCGTCGGCGTTGCTTTGGGCCGCATCGCATCTGAACTTGGAGATTGTATCGACGGCGATGCCATCGCGGAAATCATGGACGCCGTCGTGGAGGAGATTTCCTTTATCGAGGCATTGCGCGAACGCTACCTGGCGGTTTGCCAGGTCGGGAGTCGGTTGAAGAAGGTGCGCCGTGACTTCGCCCACCATGCGAGTATTGTCAGCGATGTTGATCCTGTCGCGCGCCTTATCTCCATCCCCATCCACGCGATGGGGCGAAGCCTGGCGGAGGTCGATGCGCGACTTTCGAGCATCGTTTCACTGTTCGAGAATTTCGAGTTTCATCGAATTGCGATACGCGACATTCGCGATGAGATGTTCGCCCGTTTGAATCCCTGGGACGAGATCACGGGGGCCTGGGAGCGCCTGCCGGGCAATATTTCCGATCCCTATGTCCTGGCTCCCCTTCTGCGGGACCTCTACAAATATCTGGCGCCGCGTTTCATGCCCGCCGACACCTGGGCCCGTCTCCTGGCCGAGGACACGCGCCTCGACGAGAATCGCCAGTATGGCAATGTCACCACCTGGTTCGAACGTGGTGACGAGGCGGTCTGAATTGGCTTGTTCGGTCTCCGACGGCTGACTAACGTGGCGCATCAAACAACCGCCAGGTGCGCCGTGTCCGGAACTATTGAATCCCGTCTGACAGACCTTGGAATTGTCTTGCCGACCCCGCAGCAAACACGCGTGGCGAAGATTCTGCCCACCATGATCGTGGACCGGCTTCTCTATGTTTCCGGCATGGTGCCGGATTGGAACGGTGAGTTGCGCTTTATCGGCAAGGTGGGCCGGGAGTTCAGTCTTGAGGAGGGGCAGGCCTCAGCGCGGCTTTCGACGCTCAACGTCCTCGCCCAGGCGCGCGCTGCCCTCGATGGTGATCTCGACCGGATTGTCCGTGTCGTGAACGTCAAGGGGTACGTCAACGCCGTGCCGGACTTCACTGCAATTTCAGCGGTTGTGAACGGCGCGTCCGAACTTCTGATCGACATCTTCGGCGATGCGGGCCAACACACGCGGACCGCGATGGGGGCGGCTGTCATGCCCTTTGATGTCGCGACCGAGGTCGAGGCTATCTTCGAACTGCGTTAGCGTGCTGCGCATACGCGACGGGAAGCAATTTGCGCCCACCGGTGTTCACGAAGGGAATATGTCCTGTTGGGCTCGTATGATCCTGCGGAACGGGGAACGGTCCATGAGCATTCTTTCAATTTTTCCGGCCCGGATAGAACGATGGTCGGCTTTCGTGGCACTCACGCTCGGCCTGTTGCTGGCGGGGCCGACCGCGACGGCTCAGCAATCGGGAATCAACCTCGTTGCGGCGGCGAGCGTTGATCTTGACGCGGGCGAGGTGACCCTGCCGCTCGAGCGCGGGCGGATGGCCAGCGGCGAGGCGGTCTGGTTCGTGGTCCTCGATACGAGCGACCGTGCGCAAGCCCGGCGGCGCCTCATCAACTGGTCGCGGAAGCTGGCCAACGCCGTGGACGATGCGCGACCCGCCACTATCGCCGCGGACGGGGCGTGGGTTTTCGCGTCGGGCACGGTCGACTTCGGTCCCGCGCGGCGTGTTGAAGCCGGACCCGCAGGGCGACCCTTTCCACCGGCGCAGGCGCGCCCTGGGTCGATCGCCGATGAAGAATACACGCCGCTCGTACGGCTCGCTGGCGGCACCGATGTCTACAACGCTCCGGTCCTGGCGTTTGATGTCGCCGAAACGGCGCTGAACCGCTTTTGTGGCGGGTCGGTCGACCACGCGCTGGTCCATGACAATGTGACCCGAATCTGCCCGCGCGAAGGCACCGTCACGCTCAGGTTGACCAGCGGTTTCGCGCGCGGCAAGCGGATCGAGTATGTGTCGACGGAGGCCAACGTGGCGCTCGTGGCGGCGCTCGAGGGCGCGACGCTTGCGCCGCGGCTGTCGGACATACCCGCGGACCTGGACGATGCCCCCGAGAGCGCGGTCGAGCCGATCTACGTGGTGATCAACGGTGTCACCGGTGAGCCCGAGCCCGCCCGGCAGGGACTGGCAAGTGCGTTGGCCGACGGTCTGCCACCGCTCAACATCACGGGTGATATCCCGACTCTCGGCGACGGATACAGTCCGCTCTGGGCCTCCCATCCGGTGCTTTGGGCCGAGGACAGCCTGGATCGGCGGCATAGGATCACAAGCGAGGAAATGGTCCGAATGCTCGCGGCAGCCGGGAAGGTGCACGGGCCCGGGGGAGCGGCAATCGGATCGGACGGCATTCTGGTAAACTGTCCTGTGATTGCGCGTCGCGACTAGACGGCTGAAGGAAACCAGGGTGACCGGTTTGAGCTGGACCGACACGACATTGACGACATGGGGTCGATCCCGCTTTGCGCGCGCTTCGACCATCGCGCCGGGCGACGAGACATCCCTCCGCGACGCGGTCGTCGCCGATCATTCAAGGGGTGTGATCACCTATGGCGGCGGGCGCTGTTACGGCGACGCGGCCCTGGATGACGGCGGCCAGACGATCCTGACGTCGGCGCTCAATCACATTGTCGCCTTTGATCGCGATACCGGTGAGATCGTTTGCGAGGCGGGCGTCAGTTTCTCCATGCTTCTCGACGAGGTTTTGTCCGCCGGATTCTGTTTTCCGGTGTCTGCGGCGACGGCGAGCGTCACGGTTGGCGGCGCGTTTGCCAATGATATCCACTCCAAAAACCATCATCGGGTCGGCAGTTTCGGCGACCATGCTCTTTGGATCGACATCATGCTGGCAAACGGCGAGCTGGTTCGTGCCTCACGCGACGAGAATGCCGATATTTTTCACGCCAGCCTGGGCGGCGCGGGGCTGACCGGGACGATCTTGCGTGTCTGTTTCCGGCTGATGCGGGTGCCGTCCCGTTCGGCCGATGCGCAGTTCCGGCCACTGGCCGACGTCGATGCCATGATCGACACCATCGAGGCATCACGCGAGACCCACGAGTTCCTGTTTGGCTGGGTGGATGCGATGGCGACGGGAAAGGGTCTCGGGCGGGGCATTCTGGAACTGGGCAACCTGGCCGCGTCGGACGACGGGGTGGCCGCCGCGCCGGTGACCAAGCGAATTCGCATCCAGCCGCCGTCGATCCTCCTCCACCCGGCGATCCTGCGTCGTTTCACCGATCGGCGATACCGCAAGATGCCGGCGGGCGGGCGCGACGCGCGACTTCACCTGCGCCCCTACCTGTTTCCGCTCGACCATATCGAGGGTTTCAATCGCGTCTATGGACGACGCGGCTTCTATTCGGTCCATACCGGGTTTCCGCGCGAGACCCAGCGCGAGGGGATCGTCGCGGTGATGGAGGCGATCACGTCTGCGCGGGCTGGCTCGTTCGCCGCGGTCATGAAACCCATGCGCGGGCCGGGTGAAGGCCTCTTGTCGTTTCCGATGGACGGCATGGCCTATGCCATCGATCTGCCGCGGCGCGCGGGTGTCGAGGCCCTGCACAAGGAGATCGAGCGGGTCACGCTCGAATATGGCGGGCGACTGTACATCGCCAAGGATGCGCTGATGACCGCCGAGACATATGCGGCGATGTTCCCGCGCCTCGATGAGTTCCGCGACGTGCTCGCCCGGATCGACCCGAAGGGGCGTTTCCAATCGGATATGGGGCGGCGGCTGCGCCTGCATCCGTGACCGTCACCTTGCCCGCATATGGCGGGCATTTGCGAAGCGCGAGCAACCCATTATGCTCCGCCCATGACCGCGCAAACCCCCGAAGAACTGGCGAACATGCCGGCACCGCTGGCCCTTCATCGGGAAAGCGTGCAGTCGGACTGGATCGACTATAACGGCCATATGAATTTGGCCTACTACATGCTGGCCTTCGACCATGCGACGGATGCGTTCTTCGACTCTGTCGGGCTCGGCGAGGAGTATCTGAAAGCCAGTAATGCCTCGACCTTCACCCTGGAAGGACACATCACGTATGACCGCGAGCTTATGGCCGGCTCCCCCATGCGGTTTGAAACCCAACTGCTGGCCCATGATGCCAAGCGACTGCATTACATTCATTTCATGTATCACGCCGATGAGGGCTACCTCGCCTCGACCAACGAGCTGATCAGCCTGCATGTGGACATGACCGCGCGGCGGTCGGCGCCCATGCCCGAGGCGGTGCTTGCGCGGCTCGACGCGGTCGCGGGTACGCATGATAAACTGCCGCGTCCGGAACAGGCCGGGAGGGTTATTTCCATTGTCCGCTAATGCATCCGCCAATGCCGCACTTGAGGCGACCGTTGCCGCGCGCGTGAACGGGCATCGCCAGATCGGCACGGTCCGCGAAATCGCCGAGCGTTGGGGCCTGGCCGGGCGGCTCTCGCGGGCTGCCGACAAGGGGCCGGCGTTTCGTGAGATGCTTGATTGTGTGGTCGTGGTCAGCCGGCGCGCCCGGACTTTGGCCGGGGCCGCCTATGCGGCCGATCGGCGGATCGTGTTGAATGCACGCCTGCTGGAGAATGGTTGCGAGGAAGACCGCGATGCGACTTTCCTGCATGAATGCGCCCATGTGCTGGCGGATCTCTTCCATGAACGCCCGTGCCGCCATGGCGCCCCGTGGCGCGAGATGATGCGTCTTCTCGGCGAAGTGCCGAATGTGCGCCATCGCATTCCCTATTTGTCGCGCGAGGCCAATGCGAAAATCATCTGGCGCTGCACCGGTTGCGCGCAGGCCTATCACTATGTGCGCCGCCCCCGGCGACGTCTCAAGGATTGCTACTGCGCCGACTGCGGCCCCGTCCGGGGTCGCCTGCGCGAGGAAACACCCGAATGAACAAGTCCCACACGGAAGGTGGTGCCTCGTCCAACGAGTTGCGCATCGTCGTCTGGCAGTTTGTCCGGATCATGGTCCAGCTGGAGACCGTGGCCCGCGCGCGCGGCCGCGCGAAAGCGCCGACGGTCTATGCCGACTGGCGTGCCTCCTGGACCGAGATCGACCGCACCCTGACGCGGCTGGCGGACAGTGATGCGGATGCGTTTTCCGACCTGATGATGAACCAGGAGGTCGTGCTCCGCTGTCGCGACAAGAGCCAGGTGAATGAAGTGACCCGGGCGATCGAGAATGTGATCAACCAGCTCGACCAGCAGATCCGCGCGGTGCGTGGCGAGGCCAAGGCGGAAGAGGAACTGCGCTTCGAACGACGCGAGATGAACGCCTTGCTGAAATTCCTGCGCAAGACGGGTCGCGGCGGCGCTGCGGCGCGGGCGAATGCGTCACGTGCCGCCGGCGGGCGCGGCGGGCGGGCGTCTAAGGGTTCTGGTCCGTCGCGCCGCGGGCGGAAAGGCTAGCCGAAAACGCGGCGATCGCCTCGTCGAGGCTGCGTGACCGATCGGCGGTCTCACGGGTCTCTGACGCCAGGGATGATTCGGCTAATAGCTCGAACACATCCGCGGCCCCTTCATGGATAAGCGGCGTTAGCCCGACTTCCGCGAAGGTCTTTGCGATTTCCAGCATTTCGCCTGACCAGCGCCCGGCGTCCGCGGCAAGCCACGGCACACGGCCCTCCATCCGCGCCAGCATCTGGGGCTGGGCGTCGGCGAGTTCCCGGTGGAGTTCCGCCGACAGGCCGAGCTGGGCGGCCCCCACCAGCACCAGTGTCTCCAGGGTCATCCCGCCCTTGTTCAGGGCCGCGTAACACATCTTGATTGCCGAGGCGGTGCCGACCCCGCCGTCGAGTGTGCGAACAATCATGTCCGGGCGGTCGAGGATTTCGAGACGTTCCGGGTTGTCGCCGCTGACATACAGGCGTGGCGGGTTTTTGCGTCCCGGCGGCATGCCGATGATACCGGCGTCGAGATAGTCTGCGCCTGCACCCGTGATGAGGCCGGCGATGGTTCGGCTCGTGGCCGGTGCGATCGCATTGCAGTCGGCGAACAAGGGTGTTGCGCCGGTGGATGTCATCAGTTCGGCCACCTCGGTGGCGAACTCCACCGCCACGGATGGCGGCATCACCGACATCAGGAGGTCGACCCCTTCGACCAGGGTGGCAAGGCCGCCGGCATCCTCGATCCCGGCTTGTGCGGCCAGGTCGCGTGACCGTTTGCTGCGGCCGTCCAGTGCGGTCAGGACCCTAAACCCGCCTTCACGAAGGGTGCGGCCGACCGCGTGGCCCATATCTCCGGTGCTGACAAGTCCGATGGTCTGGATCGACATGTTGATGTTCCTTCAAGGCAATGGGGCCGCTGCGATTGATTTTCGTCGCCGGGCGCTGTTACATCGCGCTCAGTCTAACATTGCGCAAATACACGAGGGATAGACCGATGGCATCGGACAGGTTGGTGGAGCCCGCATGGCTCGAGGAGCATCTCGACGATCCGAACGTGGTGATCCTGGAGTTCAACTGGACCGGCACGGAATCCTATGACGTCTGGCACATTCCCGGCGCCCACGGCTTCTTCTGGAAGGATTTTCTGTGGGACGACGACATCCGCGACTTCCCGTCCCCGGAACTGTTTGCAAAACGTTGCGGCGAACTCGGGATATCCAACGACACGACCGTTGTCTGTTACGGCGACCCGGTGCAGTTCGGCACCTATGGCTGGTGGGTTTTCACCTATCTGGGTCACAAGGATGTGCGCCTTCTGAATGGTGCCCGCGTGTTGTGGGAGAAGGAAGGGCGCCCGACCACGACCGAAGTGCCGACGCCGACGCCTGCGGCCTACACGCCGGGTTCCGTCCGCAACGATCACATGCGGGTGCGCTTCTCCGAGATTATCGAGCGCCTCGATGATGTCGCGGCCAGCGGCAAGACCGCATTGCTCGATCACCGCTCCCCCGAGGAATATAACGGCGAGCGGGTCAACATGATCGGCGCGCCCAATGTGGGGGCCGAACGCGCCGGGCGTATCCCGGGTGCCAAGCATCTCTTTTTCGACGAGTTCCTGAACGACGATATGACGTTCCGCGACGAGGACGAGTTGCGGGCGTTGCTGGAAGAGCGGGGGGCCACGCCCGACAAGGACGTGATCTCCTATTGCCGCCTCAGCCACCGTGCGACCCTGGCCTATTTCACCATGACCCAGCTGCTCGGCTATGACAGCGTGCGCAGCTATGACGGCTCGTGGACCGAGTGGGGCAGCCTCGTCGGCGTACCGATCGAAAAGTAGACTAAACGGCCGCAAGGAAGATTTCCGGAGGGAACGAACAATGACGTTGAGTGGACCGGGTGTGGACAAGCACCCGCATATTTTCGAGGCGGGAGAGCTCAAGGGGGTCAAGTTTCCGAACCGCTGTATTGTCTCGCCGATGACGCGCACCAGCGCGACGGAAGATGGCATCGTCACCGACCAGATGGCCGAGTATTACGGCCGTTTCGCACGCGGTGGATGGGGCATGGTGATGACCGAGGGCGTCTATATCGACCTCAAATACAGCCAGGGCTACACCTACCAGCCGGGTATCGCGACGGACGAACAGGCCGAAAGCTGGCGCAAGGTCGTCGATGCGGTGCATGCCGAGGGCGTGCCGATCTTCATGCAGATCTTCCATTGCGGGGCGATCAACCAGGGCAATAACTGGGTTGAAGGCTCGATCTCGGCCTCGGCCGTGACCCCCATCGGCGAGCAGATCCCGCGCTACCGCGGCGCGGGCACCGGCTTCCAGACCCCGCGGGAGATCACCCGCGAGGAGATGGCCCAGGTGGTCGAGGATTTCGGCCATGCCGCGCGGCGCGCGGTCGAGGTCGGTTTTGACGGTATCGAGGTCCATGGGGCCAACGGCTATCTACCTGACCAGTTTCTGACGGTGCACACCAACCTGCGCGAGGACGAATATGGCGGGCCGATCGAGAATCGCGTGAGATATCATTGCGAGGTGATGCAGTCGGTGCGCGATGCGGCCCCGGATGTGCCGGTGGGTGTGCGAATTTCACAGACCAAGGTCAACGATCTGACCTATGTCTGGCCGGGCGGAGATGACGACGCCAAGGTGGTGTTCGGGTCGATCGCCGCGACCGGCATCGACTTCTTCGACTGCAGCGCCCATCTGGGCCTCGACCATGTGTTCGGCACCGATCACTCCCTGTCGGGTCTCGCGCGACGCCATTCGGGCCTGCCCGTGTTCGCCAACGGCAAGCTGCATGATCCCGCATTGGCCGATCGCGCCATCGTCGAGGAAGAGGGGGACTTCGTTGCCATCGCCAAGGGCGCGCTGGCCGATCCGGAATGGCCGCAGAAGATCGCCGCCGGTGAAGAGCCCGTACCGTTCAATCCGGCCATGGTGATGCCGTTCGCGACATTGGACTGCAATGAGGATTTCTGGAAGGAGAACCCGACGGGTATTCCGGCGGAGCCGGTTGCAGCCCGGGACGGGGTCGAGAGCTGATCATTCCCTGATGTGGATATGGAAAAGGGCGCCATATGGCGCCCTTTTTTGTTTTGGGTTCCCGGCGGCTGCTACTCGGCCGCGTCGCGCCCATCCTCGACGCCGGCCTCGAAACTGACGCCGATCCCGCGCAGTTTCTCCAGCGTCTCGTCGCCGAACTTCTCGGCCAGCCGGTCCGCCTCGATCTGCGGGTGGTCGATGTCGTTGAAGGCTTCCTCGGAATCGCCGTTGATCCAGACCAGCAGGCGCGCGGTCTCGTCGCTGACATTCTCGAACCGGCGCACCACGCCGGGCGGCACGGCGATCATGTCGAGCGGGTCGAGGAAAGTCTCGTTCTCGCCCTCGTCGCCCCACTGAATCTTGAACCGGCCGTTCAGGCAGAAGAAGGTCTCGCGGGTGAATTGGTGGGCGTGGAGCAGGGGGCCGTCGCCCGGCGGGCATTCGGCGATGATCACGCTCATCTTGTCTTCCGTTGTCACCGCCGGATGTTGCGCCATGGGCCCACCCTGGTTTTCCGGTGACATGAGCAGATAGAGCGTGCGCGCGGTCATCATCTCGTAGACTTCCTGCGGGATGCCGACCTCGGCGTCGTAGCTGCTGCTCTGGGGCTTGAGCGACTTGAAGCGCGCGACCCGCGCCTCCATTTCCTCGGGCGTGAAATTCGTGGTTTTCATGGGTTTCCCCCGCTTGTTTCATCGCGTTGGGGGAAAGCCTAGACCAAAGCCTGGGTCAGCGGGAGTCGCGATCTGCGAGGCCTGCCATGCAATGTGGTTTTGCCTGGTGATCAGCCCTTATTCGAAACGGGTTTCGGCGCCGGGTCGGAGATTCTGCCAGGCGAACCAATAGGCGATATGCCCAGGCAGACGGGCGAGAGTCTCACCACTGCCGGAGATCAGTTCGGCTTCGGTGATGCGCCAGTCGTTGCCTTGCGAGACGAGGGTCTCGGTACTGCTGTCATGGGCCGTGAAGTTGCTGCCGCCTGTCTCATACGCCCGAACCGTGCGGGAGTCGGGGTCGCCGACGAGCACGATCGAGCGGCCGCCGATGGTGTCGTTCAGCACCGGCTTATCCTTGAAAAGGTCGAGCGCCCAGGCCTTCTCTGCGTCGCCCATGCGCAGCGCGAAGACATAGTCCTTGGCCGCAAGGCGGGTATCGTTGACGCGGGCCGGGAACATCAGGTCGGGGCTGTCGAAATAGGACGCATAGGGTCTACCCGGCGTGTAGTCGCGGTCGAACCCGGTATCCAGCGACAGGACCGTCGTGTCGGGATGACGCGCGAACCATTTGGCCCATCTCGTGATGGCCACCGGGCGGACCTTGAGCTCGATATTCGACCCCACCAGTTCCCCGGCGACAGGCTTGCCCGTGAACTGGTTCCAGAGCGTGTCCGTTTCCCGGTCGAACATCAGCTTGTTGGACCGGTACAGAAATCCCGACGAGCCGAATTCGAACGGTGCCTCGCGACCCGCGACATCGGTCTCGAACAGAATGCCCGAGCCGCACAGGGTGCAATAAGCGAGCGCGACCGGAACGCCGCCGATCACGTCGTTGAACATCTCGTGCCAGTCCATCATGCGAAGCGGGTATGCCCGCACGTCGCCGTTGATTTCGACGCCGAACACCAGCTCGTCGGGGGTGAGGTAGCTGGCCTCTGAAGGCGGAATCAGCGTCGGATTGACCAGCGCCGGGATCCCGTCCTTGATGACGCCACCCCAGGTGATTTCCTCGAGCCTGATCGTGTGCGGGATGTCGGCATAGAGAAATGCGCCGAGGTTCGGGTCGATATGCGAGTAGACCCAGGACTTGTACTCATCGAAGCCCTCGAACGGGGTGATGTCTGGTCGTCCTTCCTGCCACAGGACCCAGTCATACCAGCGCGTGCCATGATCTTCGCCGGTCAGGACCTTCAATGCGTCTACAATCGACCAGGGGTCCTGGCCCAGAAACCGCAGGGATTGGATCAATGCGGGGACCACGTCGGTGTCTCCCCGGTCTACCAGGCGCGCCATCACGCCGTTGCGCTCCAATGTGCCGAGTTGAAGTATCTGGCGCGCGAGGGTCTGGACTTCGGAATTGCTGAGCTCGGACCCGGGGACAGGGGAGCTGGCGCCCTGGGCGACGGACGGCGGGGCAGATGTGAGCGTTATCGCCGCGGCGAGAGCGGCGGTCTGCAGCATTCGTGAAACAATTCCCATGTACTCAACATAGGGTCGGCACCGGGCCGCGTGTGATCACATTCTCTTGGGCACAAGACCGCGAGATACCGGAACCAGGGCCATTATCGAGGGTTCGCATGGCGAACCCCGGCAGGCCGCGCTTGGCCTGGCGGCCTATGTATGGGCATTCTCGTATGCAATAGTTTCGCGGCTGAAAACAGGAGAGAAACAATGCCGGAAGCCTATATCTGTGACGCGGTACGCACGCCGTTCGGACGCTATGGCGGTTCCCTGTCGAGCGTCAGGACGGATGATCTGGGCGCGATTCCCATGAAGGCGCTGGTCGACCGCAATCCCGGCGTTGATTGGGACAAGGTCGACGAGGTCTACTACGGCAACGTGAACCAGGCGGGCGAGGACAACCGCAACGTGGCGCGGATGTCGCTGCTGCTGGCGGGATATTCATCCGATGTTCCGGGCGCGACGGTGAACAGGCTTTGCGGCTCCGGTCTCGAGGCATTGACGGCGGCGTCGCGCGCGATCCGTACCGGTGAGGCCGACCTGGTCGTTGCCGGCGGTGTGGAGAGCATGTCGCGCGCACCCTTCGTGATGCCCAAAGCGACCAGCGCGTTCTCGCGCAACCAATCAGGTCGAAGACACGACCATCGGCTGGCGTTTCGTCAATCCGAAGATGAAGGCGGAATACGGCATCGATGCGATGCCGGAGACGGCGGAGAACGTGGCTGAGGAATTCCAGGTATCGCGCGCCGATCAGGATGCGCTGGCGTTCCGGTCGCAGCAGCGCACGAAAGCGGCCCAGGAACGCGGGCGCTTCGAGCAGGAGATCGTGCCCGTCGAGGTGCCCCAGCGCCGCGGCGACCCGGTGGTGGTCGATACGGACGAACATCCGCGACCCGGCACGGATATGGCCGGACTGGAGAAGTTGCCGACACCGTTCCGCGAAGGCGGGACCGTCACGGCCGGCAATGCGTCTGGCGTGAATGACGGCGCGTGCGCCATGATCATCGCGTCGGAAGACGCCGTGGAAAAATATGGCCTCACGCCCATCGCCCGCGTTGTCGGGACGGCGACCGCAGGTGTGCCGCCGCGGATCATGGGCTTTGGGCCGGCACCGGCAACCCACAAGCTGCTGGAACGTCTCGGTCTCAAGATCGGCGATATCGATGTGATCGAGTTGAACGAGGCCTTCGCGGCGCAGGCTCTTGCGGTCACCCGTGATCTCGGGATCGCCGACGATGCAGAGCACGTGAACCCCAACGGCGGTGCCATTTCGATCGGCCATCCGCTCGGGGCGAGCGGCGCGCGTCTGGCGACCACGGCGGCCTACGAGCTCAAGGAGCGCGATGCCAAGTATGCGCTTTGCACGATGTGCATCGGTGTCGGCCAGGGTATCGCGACCGTGCTCGAACGGGTGAAGTAAACCGACGAGAGCGAGACAGACAGGAGAGGGAGGGTTTCATGCATTTCATCATCGTCAATACCGACAGGGAAGACGGCATCGAGTTGCGCAACCAGACGCGCGAGGCTCATCTCGACTATCTGCGTGCACACGGCAAGGACGTGAAGCTGCATCTGGCCGGACCAACCCCCAGCGAAGACGGATCGCGTGTCACGGGTTCGCTCATCGTTGTCGAGGCGGACGACATTGAGAAGGCGCGTGATTTCGCTGCCGACGACCCCTATTCCCTGGCCGGTCTGTTCACGGAAGTCGAAATTCGTCCCTGGAACTGGACGTTTGGCAACCCTGACGGGGGCCACTGATGCGGGCTCGTTTCACCGGTATCATCGCCGCAGCGTTTATGGCCGGTAGTCTGGGTTTTGGCGCGTCGAACGGGATCGCTGCCGATCTCGTGTCCGGGCTGCAACCGGCTACGCCACAGCCCGCGGCAGCCGACCTGAAACCGGGGCTCGCGGTCACATATTATTTCGGCGTGTTCAACGACACGCGCGAGATAGAGGATTGGGCGAAATACAAGGACGGGGTGAAGGGTGAACCGATCCTGATCCTCGACTATTTCGTGGGTGACGGCGATGTCCTGACCAGCGGGCGCGCGGACGAGGTCGGCGCGGATATTCGCGGCTACATCAACTTTCCCGCGGCGGGCACATATACGATCGCCATGCGGTCCAACGACGGCGTTGACCTGAAGATCGGCGGCGTCCGTGTCGTGTATGATCCCGATGTCCACAGCGACCGTTTCTCGGAACTCACGCCCGTCGAGATCACGACACCGGGTTGGTATCCGCTGCAACTGCTTTACTTCGAGAAACGCGTCACCTCGACCCTGGAGCTCTACTGGCTCAAGCCCGGCGGCTCGGGTCAGCTCGATTTCGTACCCGAAGAAGCGTTCGCCCATATCCCCGGCTAAAGGCACCAGAGCTAGGCGTTGTCGGCCTCTCTGGAGGTGACGATCAGGTCTTCCTCATCGAAGGTCAGCATTGCGTTGGCGTGATGCGCCGCGTCGTCGAGAAACAGGCAGCGCGTTAGCGCCTGGACCAGCCGGGGCACGCCATAGCGCATGGCGGTCGCCGAGGCGGCCGACAGCCCGAGGCTCGGCTTGGTGCCCAGGGAGAAGCAATGGATGTGGTGCAGCCAAGGCGCGGTGCCCGGCGTTTTCTCTGTGAACTCGAAGGATTTTCCGAGATAGGGGTAGGTCCCCATCGGCGCCCAGTCCTCGCCGTCCGGCGGCGTGTAGCTGTCGCGCCAGAGCGCGATCTTGTCGGCGATCTCGGAGGTTTCGATCCGCAGGCTGAAATCGTTGGCGAAGCCGGTTGCGGCGATGACGAAATCCGCCCGCAGCCTGTCGCCCGCAGCCGTTTCGATAATCACCTCGTCATCCGCCATATACGCTGCCGTCATCCCCGCACCTTCGCGCATGCGGAAACCCGGCATGTTCGCGGCTCGGTCGAACGTGTCCTGCGGCGGCGGTTGATTGTTCCGCATCACATGCACCATCAGGCGCCACTTCGTGGCGTCGTCGAGATCGCCGAAATGCTTGAGCCAGGCAACGCTATCGATGGGTTTATGCGCGTTCACCCGGGTGATTTCGTCCCGCCGCACGAGGAGGTCGGCCGATGCCGCGCCGGCTTCCAGCGCCGCCGCGGCGGAATCGAATCCGCCGGCATTCGCGCCGATCACGATGACCCGTTTGCCGCGAAGCGGCGACAGGTCGAATTCCGTGTTGGCCTGGGTGTAGCGATCGACGGGCAGGTTGTCCGTCACGATCTTGGGGACGTGCCACTCGCCGCATCCCTCGAGCCCGTTGGCGAGCACGACTTCACGCGCGAGGACGCTTTCGGTGTGGCCGTTCGGCCCTGTCGCCGTCAGGGGCACCCGGATCAGGCTGTCGGGATTGTCCGGTTCGGCCGCGGTAAGCGGGCCGACCTCGGTCTCGCTCCAGACCGGCAGGTCGAGGATATGCCGATACCAGTTCAGGTATTCCTGCCAGTCCGTGCGTGGAATCCGGACCAACGCCTCCCAGGCGTCGGGGCCGTATTTGGCTGTGTACCAGGCGCGCGGTGTCAGTGACGGGATGCCCTGCGCGGGGCCGGTGATGTCCTTGTGGGTGCGCAGCTGGTGCATGCGGGCATAAGTGACCCAGGGGCCTTCGCGGCCGGCAGGGCTTCGGTCCACAGCCAGAATATTCGTCACTTTCTCGCGACCCAGCGCGAACAGGGTCCCTAGGCCGCTCTGGCCGGCGCCGACAACCAGCACGTCGTAGACATGCTTTCCCGATGCGTCTTTGCGCGGCGGGACCCATTCGGCTTTCGGGTGGTCGAGCAGCGTCAGCTCATGGCGGACGCGCGCTTCGAGCGCCTCGAGTGTTTGTGCGTGTGCGGGGACGGTGTTCATTCGACGGGTGTGTGATCTCGTATCTTCTTGGGGCCTTGTTCTATGTGCGCCCTCACAAGTTCGGGCGTTGGATCATCATGCCACGCGCGTTGACAATTACGTTACAGCCACATGCCTTCCCAAGAGCTATATCTAGAATTCGGCGGGGGTGTCGAGTGGACAAGTGATGGGGAACGGGTTTGTCCCGAAACGCGAACAGATGACCGCGGAGGATGATACGGCCGCCCAGACAGATCATGCCACGGATCGTTTGAGCGTGACGACGCTGATCGTGTTTGGGTCGATTTCCATGCAGAGCTGGTCGAGCAGATCCTGAACGGCAGTTTTCTGACGCGTCCCGACTGGACCCTGGGTGCGGAACTGGCGGCATTCGCGCTGCTGGGTATTTTTCTGGTGCTTTTGCTTCCCAAACTCGGTGTCGCGGCCAGTGCGGTTGTATGCCTGGCGGCGATCACGGCCGGGGTGGCGGCGGGGTGGTTCGCTTTTTCCGGCGCCGGAATTCTGATTGACCCGGTATTTCCGGCGCTGGTTGTGCTGATGGTCTATCTGTCGAGTTCGCTCATCACCTATCTGCAATCCGAAACGCAGCGCCGCCAGATTCGCACGGCCTTCGGGCAGTATCTGTCGCCGGCGCTGGTCGAACAGCTTGCCGATCAGCCCGAACGGCTCAGGCTGGGTGGCGAGACCCGTGAGATGACATTGCTGTTCTGCGATATCCGGGGGTTCACATCCATTTCCGAGGAACATCGTGATGATCCGCAGGCGCTGACAACCCTGATCAACCGCCTGCTCACGCCGCTGACCGCCGAAA
This sequence comes from Alphaproteobacteria bacterium, assembly GCA_965261975.1. Lineage (GTDB taxonomy): Bacteria > Pseudomonadota > Alphaproteobacteria > UBA6615 > UBA6615 > UBA8079. Next base: position 55,172 of record CBDHEC010000050.1, on the reverse strand, counting down.
TCCTGGATCGCGACGGCACCATCGACAAGTATATGGGCGACTGCATCATGGCGTTCTGGAATGCGCCGATTGACGATCCGGCACACGCCGCCCATGCCTGTGATGCCGCGTTGGCCATGCTGGACGCGCTCGATCGGGTCAATGAGGCGCGCCTCGCGGAAAATCCTGATGCGGTTGCCATAGCGGTTGGGGTTGGGCTCAACACCGGGGAATGCGTTGTCGGGAATATGGGGTCGGATCAGCGTTTCGACTATTCGGTGCTCGGCGATGCGGTCAATCTCGCCGCCCGGCTTGAAGGGCAGTCACAGCCCTATGCGACGCCGATAATTGTCGGTGAATCCACGCAATCTCAGGTGGCCGACAGTTTCGCCTTCCTTGAGCTCGACCTGATCGCCGTAAAGGGCAAGCGAGAGGCGGTTCGCATTTATGCGTTGGTGGGGGATGCCCGCGAGGCGGCCAGCGAGGCATTTCAGGCCTTGCAACGCGAGCATGTGCGTATGCTCGATGCCTATCGGGCCCGCGACTGGGACAAGGCGCAGGACCTGCTCAATGTTTGCGTGGAAATGCCCGGGGCTATTACGGGTTTCTATGATCTCTATGCCGAGCGTATTTTCCACTACTCCTTCGATCCCCCGCCCGAGGATTGGAAAGGCGTTCACGTCGCAGAAATGAAATGATTTCTCAAGGGGTTAGAGACGCCTCTCGCGCTTGCCCCGATTTGGCGCATCATGCTTAATACCCCGATACGTTGGGGGTTTCGTTGGTTCGAGTGCCAAGTCTGCCATTGCGTGTGTTTCAGCACGCGCGGTGCGGTATCCGCTATGGATGGGTGATTGTCGGCGCGATCATGATCGCGTGGCCTGCGCATGCCCAGCAGTCGGATACGGAATCGCGTGAAACCGATGTCCGGGAATCGATCGAGTCCCAGCGCGAGGTCGACCGCACGGCCCAGGACGCACTCGATCTGGAGGCCTTCAGCAAAGGGCCACCGGTCACGTACCAGCAGGTCCTGGAAGACCCCGACAATATCGAACTCAATGTCCGGTATGCGTTGACCCAGATCCGCGACGGAAATGTGCGCGGTGCGGGCGCGACGCTGGAACGTGTTCTTCTGATCCGCCCGGACCTGGCGGTCGTGCGGGTTCTGTTCGCGATCGTCCTTTTTCGTCTCGATAACCTCGACGAGGCCGAGCGTGAACTGGTCTCGCTGAAGGAACTTGAACTGGATCCGAAACTGCGCCGCCAGATCGATCAGTATCTCGATCAGATCGCGTCACGCCGCAAGAAGACGATCTTCACCTTCGCGATGAATTTTGCCACCCAGTATGACTGGAACCGCAACGCGTCCCCGAAATCAGAGATTCGCCTCGCCGCCGATTTGCCGACCCGCACGACCGGCAGTTCTTCGCGTCAGGACGATTTGGCGCTGAACGGTTTGGCGCAGCTGTCATTCGAGCATGACCTCGGCCTGCAGAAGCAGCACAAGATGCTGGGTGGGCTGGTTTTGTACCAGGGCGAACAGATTCAGCAGGATGATCTCGATCTGCGCGCCATCACCGCGGACTTCGGATACGAACTGGACTTTGCGCCGTCGACCATCACGCCGCGCCTTCTCTACGAGCGCATTGATCTTTCGCGCGAGAAGTATCTGACGGCGGCGGGCGCGACGGTCGACTGGGTCTATGCGCTGTCCAACACCTGGTCGGTCTTCGCCGGTGCGACGATGAAGTATCAGTCCTACAACAACATCACCAACAGCCTGACCGCGACGGAACGCAGCGGCCGTGAGTATGAAGGCAAGTTGGGAATGTCTCAGATTCTGACCCCGCGGCAGCGGCAGGGGGTCACGTTTACACAGACCCGAAATATTGCGGCCCGCAGTTTCAATTCCTCCGAACAGAGCGACCTCGGGGTAAGCCATACGATGTTGTTCGGCGGTGGCGATTTCTTGCTCACATCGCTCACCGTCAACTACGACCAGTATGATGATCGCGACCCGTCGATCAGCTCGCGGAAGCGGCGTGACTAGGGCGGGCGTGCACGGCTGACCTACGGTATTCCGTGGGGCAGCGTGTTTACCGATGCGGGCGAATTCTGGGAGCCTTTCACCTTCACATTCGGTGGTGAGGCGTATCGACAGGTCTCATCGATCACGAACTACACCTACAACAATTATCGGTTGTCGATCGGGCTCAACCGCCGCTGGACATTCTGATCCTTCGTGCGGGTTGTCCGCATTGCAAGGCTGGAAAAGAAAGCGGCCGGTCTCGAGAGAGCCGGCCGCAAGTCCAGGAGGAGGTTGGATCAGTGCGAAAAGATCACACCGGTTGAAATCAGAAGCCGGACGTCAGCGACATTCCGACGATCACCATCGGGGCTGCCAGGAGGAGGGCGGCGACGTTGATGCGGGTTTGTCGTGACATGGTCGGCTCCGTTTCGTTGGTGTGTGGCGATGATCCGTCGCCATTGATCCAAACTTAATGCGCGAAGGGACATTCCCCAGTGACGGACGTCACAGGGCGGGGAAAAAAATCGAAAATGCAGTTGAGTCAGGGGCTTAAAAGTCCCGAACTTCCTCAACAAGGTCCTCGAGACGTTCGAGGTCGAGGATGGCGAGGGCATTTTTCTCGCGTTTGACCAAACCTTGTTTGGTGAGATCGCGTCAGGACGCGCGCAACCGTCTCGCGGGTCGTGCTGACCCGCGCGGCAATATCCGCATGTACCGGGATGGGCGTGATGCGGGCGGTGTTGGCGCCGTCCTCGGCATGGGCGCGCGCTTCGCGCAGGATCTCCGAATGCACCCGGTTGAGCGCACCCAGGGTGCTCAGGTCCATGATGCGTTCGGTCGATGCTCGCACGATCTTTGCCAGTTCCTGCATCACTCCGATGGCGAGGTCCGGGTGGTCGCGCAGCAGGTTCAGGAACGTGTCGGGCGAGATAGACGCGACGAGGGTATCGGCCAGTGCGACAACAGCGGCGGATCGCGGCATCCCGTCGAGTGCGGCGAGTTCGCCGAACACCCCGCCGGGGTCCATTTCGTCGAAACTGATCTCGCGTCCGGAAATCGAGAAATTCACCACCCGCACCCGGCCTTCGACCACGAAAAACACGTCCCGGGATTCGCTCTCGCGGTCGATGATTGTGTCATTGGCCGTATAACGGACCCAGCGCGCGCGCTGCTCGAGCGCGGCGCGAGATGACTCGCTCAGCGGCGCGAGGAACGGGATTTCTGCGAGGCTGTTTCCGGATGCGCTCATGATCGTGCCATCGTAACGCCGTCCCCGATCAAAGGCGAGGCGCTGCTAGGATGCGGGCGACGGGCTCGCGTCCACCTCATTGTTACGGTTTCGTTCACGCCAGCCGACGGTGATCGACATCATCGGCGGCACGATTGCCAGGGTGAGGACGGCCGATAGCGAAAGACCGCCCAGCACGACCGAACCCAACCCGCGATAAAGCTCCGAGCCGGCACCGGGGAACACGACCAGCGGCAACATCCCGAACACCGAGGTGAGCGTGGACATGAAGATCGGCCGGACCCGGTTCTGGGTCGCCAGCATGATCGCATCATCTGCCGTCATGCCATCTTCGCGTATGTGATAGAGGGTCTGGTGGACGAGCAGAATCGCATTGTTCACGACGATTCCGGTCAGGATTACGAATCCCAGCATTGTCAGCATGTCGAGGGGCTGCAGAACCCAGATGTTCAATAGCGCCAGCCCCGCGATACCGCCGGCTGCGGCGACGGGGACGGTGAGCATGATGATCAGCGGATAGATAAAGCTCTCGAACAGGACGGCCATCACCAGATAGACGATCACGATCGCCAGAATCAGATCGATGACCAGTTCGTTCCAGGTTTCCAGCAACTTGTCGGCCGTACCGGTCAGCCGGATACTGACCCCTTCGGGCAGGCCCGCTTCTTCCATGGGTTTGACGATTTCTTCCTGAATAAGCTCGAATGCGCCCTGTAACGGTGTATCCGCGTTCGGGCGGACCTGTAGCCGTACCGTACGCGCGCGGTCGGCGCGCCTGACCTCGGTCGGGCCCGAGGTGATTTTTACGTCGGCAAGCCCCTCGACCGGCACGATGCGACCGTCCCGGGTCACGACCGGCAGAGAACCGATTCCCTGGGTTTGATCGATAATGTTGGGCGGGCCGGTCAGCGTCAGGTCAATCCGCTTGCCGTCGACCGTTATTTCGGCGACCCGCAAACCGTCATTGAAGGCGTCGACGGCCTGGCCGAGTGCACGGGCCGACAGGCCATTGTCGGCGAGTTGCAGGCGGTTCGGTTCGACCCGGACCTCGGGTGCGGACAAGGTCAGGCTCGGGATCGGCCGGACCTGATTGCCGTCACTGAACGGGAAGCGGGGTGCCAGGCGGATAAAGACATCGAAGGCGACTTGGTAAATCTGCTCGAGGTCCGACCCGCGAATGTCGACGTCGATGGTGCGGCCGCTGCCCAGTGAGCGGCCAAACAGCGAGGGCTGGCTCGGGAAGGTGAGCACGCCCGGGTCCTGTCGCCCCGCGTTCTGCAGGACCGGGATCAGCTCCGAGGCACGGCTCGGGTCGACGGATGTTCCACCGATGAAGGCGCGGCCGGCAAAGGGTACGCGGATGAAGCGCTGGAACTTTGGCGGTTCACCGGCCTCGGATTCGGGGCCTGTCTCCGATGCCCAGAGGCTGCGGGTGCGATTCGCGATGCGCTCGGTGATCTCGGTGACCGTGTCGAGATTGTATCCCGGCGGCACGTTCACGAAGCCGAACACGAAATTGCGGTTGCCGGTCGGCAGGTAATCGAGCTTCGGTGCGAAGGCCCAGGTGAACGCGCCAGATGCGAGCGTGATGGCGCCGACAACGACCAGCGCACGCAATTTCGATCGCACGACCATCCGGGTGAAATCCTGCCAGAAGGTCACGAACCCGTGGGCGAAATCATCGAGGACGGGGATGCGCGTTGCTTTCTTGCCATCGGCCACGCTGTTCACGAGCAGGCGGTTGGCGAGCGCAGGAATAACGGTCACCGAGACCAGCAACGACAGAAGGACGGAGACGGAGATCGCGACCGCGATATCCCGGAACAGCTGTCCGGCCTCGAGCTCCATGACCAGGATCGGGATGAACACCATGACGGTGGTCAGGGACGACACGAGCACGGCCGGCCACACTTGCGAGGCACCCAGGCGCGCCGCTTCGGCGCGGGAGTGACCCTCCTGGCGCAGTCGGAAGATGTTCTCGAGCACGACGATCGCGGCATCGACGACCATGCCGACGGCGAAGGCGATGCCCGCCAGGCTGATGACGTTGAGGGAGCGACCGAGGGCGGCCATGGCCACGAAGGAACCAATCACCGAGACCGGAATTGCAAGCGAAACAACGAGGGTCGGGCGCCATGATCGCAGGAACAGCATCAGGATCAGGGCGGCGAGAATGCCGCCGACGATAATGTTTTGCTGCACCAGGGAGATGGCCGAATTCACATACAGTGTCTCGTCGAACACGTTCTCGACGATCAGGCCGACCCGGTTGAGCGGCCCTTCGGCAAGGTCGCCGACGACACGATGTACCTGGTCCATCACCGTCAGGACGTTGGCCCCCTGTTCGCGGGTCATGTTGAATGCCATGGCGCGTTCGTCAAACCTGTGAGGGAGCGCCCGCGCCTCCTTGTAACCGAGTTCGACATGGGCGATATCGCGGAGTGTGATCCGGCCGATCTGGCCGTCCGCCTGCCCGGCATCCGAGCGCAGCACAACGTCGAGAACCTGTTCAGGCGTGGTGAAATCGCCCTCGGTGCGCACAACATAGGCGCGTTTGCCCTCTTCGACGTCACCGCCCGAGATCGAAGCATTCTCGGCGCGCAGCCGTTCCACGACATCGCCGATTGTCAGGCGGAACTGGGCGAGCTGCTCGGGATCGATGATGACCCGCATCTCGCGTTCGGTCTCTCCGAATATGTTGACGCCGGAGATTCCCGGGATGCGTTCGATCCGCTCCTGGACAACGTCTTCGAGGAAATCGCCATAGGTCAGGAGATCCCGGTCATTCTCGGCCTGCCGGCGCAGGACGAACCAGGCGATCGGATTGTCGTCGGTGCCCGACGTGCGCAGGGTCGGCTCGTCGGTTTCCTCGGGATACCCGCTCACCCGGTCGAGCCGGTTTGCCACCAGCAAAAGCGCGCGGTCCATGTTCTGGCTCGGCGCAAACTCGAGCGTGATATCCGCGCGTCCGGTGCGCGCGCGGCTCTCGATCTTGCGCACACCCTCGATCCCCTTGAGAACTTCTTCCTGGCGGTTGACGATCTCGCGTTCGACCTCAAGCGGCGACGCACCCGGCCAGAAGGTGTCGACGATGATCACCGGCTGGCGTACGTCCGGTGCCAGCTGGATGGGGATGCGCTGCAGCGCCACCCAGCCGAACATGATGATCATGATGACGACGGCGATAACCGCGATCGGCCGGTGAATGGACGCGGAGATCAGGTTCATCGCGATCAGCCCCCGCCGCTGCCGTTCGTCGCGCCGCCGTTGGCCCCCACATCCTGGAGGCGCTGGCCGGGACGCAGCCGCTCATTGCCGCGCACCACGACCTGGTCGCCGACCTTCAGGCCCGATATCACGACGAGCCGGCTGCCGGTCGCCTCGCCTGTCGTCACGGGGCGCGGCTGGGCGCGCCCGTTGTTCGAGACAAACACCATGCTTTGTCCGTTGCGTTGGGTGACCGCATCCTTGGATACGGTGACGGCATCACGCGATCCACCAACCGGGAGCAGGACCGTCACGCTCTGGTTGTCGGCCAGGGGTACGTCCAGGCCGGCAAAATCAGGCGTGAAACGCACCGGCCGGGTCCGGGTCCGGGGATTCTCGACCGGCACGACCGCGCGCAAGGTCGCCGGAATGGTCTGCCCGTCGCGAATTCGGATGTTCACCACATCCCCGTCGCTCAGATTTGTGACCCGGGCGGTCGGAACGTCCGCCTCGACCTCCAGATTCAGGTCGTTGATGATGGTTGCGACCGGGTTGCCGATCGACAGATACGCGCCGATTTCGGTGTGTGTCTCGCTGATTACCCCGGGGTAGGGCGCGCGAATCTCGGTGTCCGTCAGGTCTCGGTCGGCACGCTTCAGCTGGGCTTGTGCCTGCGCCAACTGGGCGCGCGTTTCGGCGACCGAGCCGGTCTGGGACGCAACGGCCTGGACCGCATCTTCAAAGCGGGCCTGCGAGAAGGCGGCCGATTTACGAATGCCCTCCAGGCGGTCCAGTTCGTTCTGGGTCTGCTCGAGGTCGGCGCGTTCGGCCGTCAGGTTGGCGCGCTGCTGCGACACGATGGCGGCGTAACGGTCGCGCTCGAGCTGCATGCGTTCGCGGTCGATCTGCGCCAGCACGTCACCGGTCGCGACCCGGTCGCCGACGTCCACCCGCATTTCCACAACCGCGCCGCCGATGCGCGCGGCGATCGGCCCGGATTGTTGGGCCACGATACGGCCCACGACGGGGGTGGTCTGGCCGATCCGCTCTTCGATGACCTTGTCGAGAACAACGCGCGCAGGTGGCGGTCCACCCGGCGCGCCGCCCGAGGGTTTTGCGTCTGCGTTGTCGGCCTTCGCCGGGCCGCCGGGGCGTTCGCCGCCCCGGAAGAAGTAGCGCAGTTCCGACCCGTCGAGGGTGCCGCTCTTGTCGAGATCAATCGTATCGAAGTTGGATGCAGCCGGCCCCTGGGCCTCGTTCTTCTCAATGGTTCCGTTGCTGTTGGCATCCATTGCCACCGCCGGTCCGGCAAGTGGTTCGGCGGGCGTGCTGGCGGCAGCGGTCCTGGGTTCGGGCCGGGGGCCACCGGCGAAGAAGTGGCGAAGTTCGTTGCCGTCGAGGGTGTCGCTCTTGTCCAGGTCGATCGTGTCGAAATTGGCGGCCGCCGGGCCGCGCGCCTCTGCGCGTTCGATCAACCCGTTACTGTTGGTATCGAGTGCCTGGGCGGGACCCGAAAGCTCGGGTGTCTGGGCCAGGGCGGGCGCGGTGAATAACGCACCCGCTACGAATATGGCCGCGCCGGGGAGGGTTGCGGTTCGAAGTTTTCGAGCGTTCATCACGTAACATCTCCAGGAACGATACGGTGCTGTACACGTCGGTTGCACTATTGGCGAGGAGAACACGCCGCGCGCCAATATATGTCAATTGGCTAAGACCGATATAGCCGTGCTGTTTGTCACAATTTCGCCAACGGCTAGGGTGCAAATCGCGTCCCTGTCGCCATGGCGTTCCGGCCGTTACAATGGCGCCATGCCCAATCAATCCGGAGTCGGCGCATGACGACCCGCTTCTATTTCCACCCGGTCTGCATCGAACATGAACCCGCATCGGGACACCCGGAATCACCCGACCGATTGCGCACGATCGCCGAGGTCCTGGCGGCCCCCGCCTTCGATGGTCTCGAACGCCACACTCCCGCTGAGGCGAGGCGCGAACATCTGACCCTGGTACATCCGGAAGACTATGTGGCCAGGGTGTTCGATCTGGTGCCGACCGAGGGGGTTAGCCGGATCGATGCCGACACACTCATGTCGCCAAAATCCGGCGAGGCGGCGCTGCGCGCCGCGGGCGCCATGGTGGAGGCGGTCGACGCGGTGATGTCAGGTGCGGCCGACAATGCCTTCTGCGCCATGCGGCCGCCGGGGCACCATGCCGAGCCGAGCCAGGGGATGGGCTTCTGCCTGTTCAACAGCGTGGCGATCGGTGCCGAGCATGCGCGCGTGGCACATGGGGCGGAACGTGTCGCCGTGATGGATTTCGACGTCCATCATGGCAACGGCACCCAGGCCATGTTCTGGAACGAGCCGGGGCTGTTCTACGCCTCGACCCATCAATGGCCGCTCTATCCGGGCACGGGCGACAAGAATGAAACCGGTGCACATGGCAATATCGCCAATGCGCCGCTATGGCCCGGCGCGGGGTCGGATGATTTTCGGACCGCGATGCGTGACGTGGTTTTGCCGGCCATGCGGAATTTCGGGCCGGACCTGATTTTGATCTCGGCCGGTTTCGATGCGCATCGCCGAGATCCGCTGGCGCAGCTGTCGCTTGAGACGGAGGACTTTGTCTGGGCGACAGAGGAACTGCGCCGCTTGGCGGAAGCCGTATGTGACGGTCGGGTCGTGTCGACTCTCGAAGGGGGCTACGATCTGACGGCCTTGGGCGAATCTGCGGCTGCCCATGTGGGCGCCCTGATGGGCTGAACCGATTTGACGGCGCGCATTGCTGCCGGTAGAGGATTGAATATGGCGAAGGAAGAACCAAAGGTCGAAATTCCGGCCGACATCGCGAAGATGTCTTTCGAGGATGCGCTGGCGCAGCTCGAGGAAATCGTGCGCAATCTCGAAGGCGGCGACAGCGCGCTCGATGACGCGATCGCCGCGTATGAGCGCGGCGCGGCGCTGAAGCGCCACTGCGAATCGAAACTTCGACAGGCGCAGGCGCGGGTTGAGAAGATATCGCTCGGCGCGGACGGCACACCGGACACCGAACCGGTCGCCTCGGATTGATCGTGTCCACCAGCTATGCCGACGCGCTGGCTGCCGTCGCGGCTGAAGTCGACGCGACGATAGCCGCTCTCCTCGACTGCCCGTCCGACCAGGCCGACGAAATTGCCAACCTTTGGGAGGCAATGCGCTATGCGGCACTTGCCGGTGGCAAGCGACTGAGGCCGTTCCTGGTGCTGTCTGCGGCGGAGATCTGCGATGGTGACCGTCAGGTGGCGCTGCGCGTGGCGGCTGCGGTTGAGATGATGCACACCTATTCGCTGGTGCATGACGATCTGCCGGCGATGGATGACGATGATCTGCGCCGGGGCCAGCCGACCCTGCACAAGAAATTCGATGAAGCGACGGCGATCCTCTCGGGTGACGCGTTGCTGACCCTGGCCTTCGAGGTACTGGCCGACCCTGCGACCCACGCCGATCCTGCAATCCGCGCCGAACTTGTGCTCGGCCTGGCACGCGCCGGCGGCCCTGACGGCATGGTGGGAGGGCAAATGCTCGATCTCCAGGCCGAACGTCAGCCCGTTGAAGACGATGCCGGAATCATGCAGCTCGAAGCGATGAAGACCGGCGCCCTGTTTGCCTGGTCTTGCGAGGCGGGTGCGGTGGCTGCCGGGGCGGACGAGGCGGCACGCCGACACCTCCGGGATTTCGGCGCCGATTTCGGGCTCGCCTTCCAGATCACTGACGATATTCTCGACGAGATCGGCGACGCCGCTGAGACCGGAAAAGCCGTCGGCAAGGACAACGCGCGTGGCAAGGCGACCTTCGTCTCGCGCCACGGCCTGGACGGCGCGCGGGCGATCGCAGAAAGACATGTCCGAATGGCCGTCGAAAACCTTGATTTCTTTGGGGAAAAGGCAGATTTATTGCGGGCCGCTGCCGAACGCTTGATCGATCGGCGCGTGTGATTGTATTCAGGGCCGCGATTGGACCCGTCCGTTGAGCGAAAACAGCAAAACACCACTTCTCGATACCGTCCGGATTCCGGCGGATATGACGGATTTTTCGCCGGACCAGCTCAAGCAGCTGGCCGACGAGCTTCGCCAGGAAACGATCGATGCCGTGTCGATCACCGGCGGCCATCTGGGCGCGGGGCTGGGCGTGGTCGAGCTGACGGTGGCACTCCACCATGTTTTCGACACCCCCCGCGACCGGCTGATCTGGGATGTCAGCCACCAATGCTATCCCCACAAGATTCTGACCGACCGACGCGACCGCATCCGCACCCTGCGCCAAGGCGGCGGGCTGTCCGGCTTCACCCGCCGCGCCGAGAGCGAGTACGACCCGTTCGGTGCCGCGCATAGTTCCACCTCGATCTCGGCCGGGCTCGGCATGGCTGTCGCACGTGACCTTGCCGAGGACGACAACAATGTCGTCGCCGTCATCGGCGACGGTTCGATGAGTGCCGGCATGGCCTATGAGGCCATGAACAATGCGGGCTCCATGGATTCGCGCCTCGTCGTGGTGCTGAACGACAACGACATGTCGATCGCCCCGGCGGTCGGCGCGATGAGCGCCTATCTCTCGCGCCTGATCTCGTCCAAGAGTTACCGATCCCTGCGTCGGGTGGCCAAGGACATGGCCCACCGGTTCCCCAAAAGCTTCGAGGAAGCCGCGCGCCGGGCCGAGGAATATGCCCGCGGGTTCGTGACCGGCGGGACGCTGTTCGAGGAGATGGGCTTCTACTATATCGGCCCCATCGACGGACATAACATCGACCATCTGCTGCCGGTGTTGAAGAATGTACGCGACAGCAAGCAGGACGCTCCGGTGCTGGTGCATGTTGTGACCCAGAAGGGTCGGGGCTTCGAATCCGACAAGGGTGGCGACGAGAAGTATCATGCCGTGTCGAAGTTCGATGTGGTCACCGGCGCCCAGGTGAAGGCGAAGTCGAACGCGCCGAGCTATACCAAGGTGTTTGCCGAAAGCCTTGTCAAGGAAGCGGAGGCGGACGACAGGATTGTCGCGGTGACCGCCGCAATGCCGTCGGGCACGGGCCTGGATATCTTCGGCAACGTATTTCCCGACCGCTGCTTCGACGTGGCGATCGCCGAGCAGCACGGCGTGACATTTGCCGCCGGCCTCGCCTCGGAAGGCTTCAAGCCCTTCGTCGCGATCTATTCGACATTCCTTCAGCGCGGTTACGACCAGGTCGTCCACGACGTGGCGATCCAGGGACTTCCGGTACGTTTCGCGATCGATCGCGCCGGGCTCGTCGGTGCCGATGGTGCCACCCATCACGGTTCCTTCGATGTCGCCTATCTCGGTTGCCTGCCGGGTTTCGTCCTGATGGCCGCGGCCGATGAGGCCGAGCTGGTCAACATGGTTGCGACCGCGGCGGCGATCGATGACCGTCCATCGGCATTCCGCTATCCGCGCGGCGAGGGTGTCGGCGTCGAAATGCCCGAAACCGGCACACCGCTGGAGATCGGCAAGGGCCGTATCTTGCGCGAGGGCACGAGCGTGGCGTTGCTTTCCTATGGTGGCCGCCTGCAGGAGTGTCTGGCTGCGGCTGAGGACCTGGCCAGCCACGGGTTGAGCACGACGGTCGCCGACGCGCGCTTCGCCAAGCCGCTGGATACCGATCTCGTTCATCGTCTGGCCCGCGAGCACGAGGTTCTGGTGACCGTGGAAGAGGGGTCGATCGGTGGATTTGCGACCCAGGTAATGACCGACCTGGCCAATGCGGGCCTGCTGGATGGCGGCCTGAAGTTCCGGCCGATGACATTGCCGGACATATTCATCGACCATGAAAAGCCGGAAGTTCAGTACGAACAGGCGGGCCTCACGGCGTCGGGGATCGTCTCGAAAGTTCTGTGTGCGCTGGGCCGCGAGGAAGAGGCGACCGGCGTTCGCGCCTAGACATTGCGTCGCACGCCTGTCCTCTGGACCTGCAGGCTTGCCGTGGGTATCTATTCCGCCAACAAATGATCAAACCCGCGCCCGCTGGCGGCGCGTTCCCTTGGGAGTAAGTTATGAGTGAACCCTTCGTCATCAATGAAATGCAGGAAGCGATCCTGGATTCGGTCCGGCGCTTCGTGACGGATGAAATCCTGCCGGTGGCCGGTGATCTCGATGCCAACGCCGACCCGGAGGAGAGCTTCTCCTGGGAGATCGTGGAGAAGGCGGACGCGGCGGGCATCCGCACGATGACCCTGCCGGAGGAATGGGGCGGTATCGCCGCGGATTACCTGACGACGGGCATGGTCGTCGAGGAGTTGGCCAAGGGCGACATCGGCATCTCGGTCGTCATGGCCCAGACCCTCAAGATCGCGCAGATCATGATGGAGGCCCTGTCGGAGGACCAGCAGCAGCGCTTCATCCCGCGCTTCCGCGACGACCCACGCGGTCTGCTGGCCATCGGCATTACCGAGCCCGAGAACGGCTCGAACTATTTCGTGCATGGCGACTGGTCGTTCAATACCCGCGCCGAGAAGGTCGATGGCGGTTGGAAGATCAACGGCATGAAGCATTTCGTGTCCAATTCGAACCGCGCCAACGTGTTCCTGCTCTTCGTGCAGACCGAGAAGGACAAGGACCTGTTCAGCGGCAGCACCTGCTTCATCCTGTCGAACGAGACCCCGGGATTCTCCCTCGGCCAGGTGCACAACAAGATGGGCGAGCGGCTGGCCAACAACGCCGAGATGATCTTCCAGGATTGCTTCGTGCCCGACGCCGACGTGGTGGGCGAGGTCGGCAACGGCTTCCAGATTCTGGCGGATTTCTTCCCGGCCAGTAACGCCTATGCCGGCGCGTCCGTGCTGGGCAATGCGGTGGCGACCTACGAGATGACGTTGGAATGGGCGAAGAACCGCATCCAGGGCGGCAAGCCGCTGATCGAGCATGACGGCATCCGTACCCAGCTGGCCGAGATGCACATGATGCTCGACGTCGCGCGGACGTATATTCGCAAAGCCACCTGGGCCGCGGACAACCGAGAGACGGTTCCTTGGGATCCGGCGCTCGGCGCATTGCCAAAAATCTATGCCTCGCAGATCGGCTGGCAGATCGCGACCTGGGCCATGGAAATCCATGGCGGCAGCGGTTTCATGAAGGAGATCGGGCTGGAGAAACGAGTTCGCGACGCGGCCGCGTTCCTGCATTCCGATGGTGTGAACCGGACCCTGTTCCTGAAGGCGGCGGACTACCTCTACAAGGACTAGCCCGCGTCAAAGCGCGCCGGCTGGCCCTATTTGCGTGGGGGCTTGTCCTTGCGCCGGTCGGCCGCAAGCGCCGGAATTGCCGCCCCAATGACGATGGCCGCTGTTGCGGCAATGGCGAGTGTCAGGACCGGGGGCATCAGGGGACTCCAAGCGCGTTCAACAAAATGAACGCCATAATACCGTCTGAATGCGATTCCCGGTCATCAATTGGATCGAATTTGACCCAATTGCGCGGTGTGAACTCAATACTCCGGATGTTTTGCGGTGCCTAGAGCGGCAGTTCGTGGGGCATGACCACGTGATCGCGGGTGATGTCCGCCAGGTCGCTCAGCGCCAGCACGCCCATGGTCCGGCGCAGCTCGGCATGGAGGATTTCCAGGGCCCGGGTCGCACCGGGCTCGCCGCCGGCCGAGACTCCATAGAGTGTCGCGCGGCCGACGATCACCGCGTCGGCGCCCAGGGCGAGACCCTTGAGGATGTCGGAGCCGCGCCGGAAACCTGAATCGACGATCACGGTCATCCGGTCGCCGACCTCGCGAACCACCGACGGCAGCACGTCGATGGGCGCCAGGGCCGCATCCGATGAAATGCCCCCATGGTTGGAGATCACCACCGCATCCACGCCGTATTCGGCGCATTTGGCGGCGTCGTCGGCGTGGAGGATGCCCTTCACCACCAGCTTGCGAGGCCACATGTCGCGAATCCGCTTCAAGAATTCCCAGTCCAGCGTGTCGTTCTTGAACAGGAAGTCGCGCACGCCCGTCGACGAGAGCCCCTCGGGCATGTCGATATTGAGGTAGCGGGGCAGGTGGCCGTCGGCCATCAGGTAGCGCCCGACGGTGCCGAACAGCCAGCGCGGGTGGGTCGCCAGGTCGGCGATGTTCCGCGGGGTCAGGCGTACGGGCATGGTGGTGCCGTTGCGCACGTCGAATTCGCGGTTATAGGGAATGGTCGAATCGACGGTCAGGACCAGCGCCTCGAAACCGGCCGCCTCGGCCCGGGGCACGGCCTTGAGGGAGGCCTCCATGTCGCGCCAGACATACAGGTGATACCACAGCCGCCCGCCGCCGCCATTCTCGACGATCTGCTCCATGGGCGTGTTCGACGTGCTGGCCACCGTGAAGGGAATGCCCGCCTTGGCCGCCGCCTGGGCCAGCGCCGTCTCGCCCCGGTACCAGACGAAGCCCGCCGGCCCCGTCGGCCCGATGACCACGGGCATGTCGACGGGCTGGCCGAAAATCTCGGACTTGGTATGCCTTGAAGACGTGTCGTTGAGGACGCGCGAGCGCAACTTGATCCGCTCCAGCGCGTCGCGGTTGTGGCGCAGCGCGACGTCGTCCTCGGAGCCCCGGTCGCAGAACTCGAACAGGCCTTTCGTCAGGCGCTTCTTCGCCAGGCGGCGGAGGTCTTCGATATTGAGGGCGGCGGAGATGGAAGACATATGGCTAGTTTGTCATGGTGATCGAAATCGTGGAGGGATCATCAAGGCGTGCAATTTAGCTTTGAGGCTCGTTTCATTTCTTCCGCAGTCTGGGTATCGACCCCGAACATGACCATTGTCCCCCCAAAAATGGGCATTGCGACTTTTGGTTCTGACAGCACCTTTTTTCCGAGACTTATTTTGATTGTTCTTCCGACGTTGCTTCTCGTCATGTTCTCGAACCGTCGCTCGTTTTCCTCGTTAAGTCCAATGTGTACGCGGACTGTATCGTTATTCTTGTCCGGGTTTTCACCTTTCGGCGATGGAACAACCGCTAGTGCTTTTAGTCCGTTCCGATCGAGAAGGATCACATTTCCTCTATCGTCAGAGAATGTCAGCGCATGCTCACAAGAGTGAACAGTGGATACTCCCGAATCCGAGTTTGCTTCCCACGAGGGCAAAAGTAAGAGGCAAGTGGCAAGTATTGTTGCCGACGTAGACCTCATCACCCCTTTTCCATCGGCACGTCGTCGATGCCCTCGCGTTCCTCGAGCCCGGCCATGCCGCGCATGATCTCGTAGAAGGCGACCGTGTCCTTCTGGCCGTAGCCCTTCTCGAGCGCCGCCTGCATGAGTTGCGAGTAGACCTGGATCATCAGGGTCGGTGCGCCGAGGGCCCGGCCCATGTCCTGCATCAGGCGGGAGTCCTTGAGGCTGATTGCCACCTTGCCCTGCTGGGAGTAGTCGGCATCGATCATCTTCGGGCCCTTGTCGACCATGGTCTTGGAGCTCGACGCCCCGTCCTGGATCACCGACAGGAGGTTGTTGGAATCGAGCCCGGCCTTCTCGCCCAGCAGCATGCCCTCGGCCATGGCGAGGCGGTTACCCGCCAGAATGAGGTTGATGATCAGCTTTGTCCGCGCCCCCGAACCCGACGGCCCCATGAAGTAGGCGGCGCGCGAGAAGCCCGCGAAGGCCTCGAGGCAAGCCTCGAAATCGGCTTCCTCGCCGCCGGCGATCACCACCAGGTCGCCCGCCTGGGCCATGGTCGAGGTGCCGGACACGGCGGAGTCGAGGTAGGCGATGCCCATTTCCTTGAGCTCGGCCGCCGTGCGTTCGCTGTCCTCGGGCCGCGCCGTGGTCGTGTCCATGACGATCAGGCCTTCCTCGGCGCCGGCCGCGAGCCCGCTGCCATCCTCGAAGATGACCGACCGCGCGATGTCGCTGGTGGGGACGGAGACGATCACCCGGTCCACGCCCTTGGCCGCGGCGGCCGGCGTGTCGGCCGGGTGGCCGCCGGCCTCGGCGAGCTGGTCCATGCGGGCCGGATCCGTGTCGAAGCCCTGCACCATGAACTGGCGTTCGCGCATGTTCTTGATGAAGGCCTGGCCCATCAGGCCCATGCCCACCAGTCCGATACGTTGCGTCATGAATTGTCCCCCGGTCGCGAAATATTGTTGTTGGGGCCGATCTTACAGTCCTGGAAGGCAACCACAAACGTCCTGATCGGGTCCGCGTATGACGGTGAGGTTACCCGATAATCGTGCTAATCCCTTCCGGTGGCACAGCACAAAACATCACCGTCGAAGAAATCCGCCAAGACCCGCGCCGACGTGGCGCTGGTCGAGCGTGGGCTCGTGGAGACGCGCTCGCGGGCCCAGGCCCTCATCCTGGCGGGCAAGATTTTCTCCGGCGAGCGCCGGGTCGAGAAGGCGGGGGAAAATATCGCCGAAGATGCGCCGCTGGAGCTGCGCGGCCAGGATCACCCCTGGGTCAGCCGCGGTGGGCTCAAACTGGACCACGCGCTGGACGAACTTGGGATCGACATGACCGGTGCCGTGGCGATCGATGTGGGCGCCTCCACGGGTGGTTTCACGGACGTATTGCTGTCTCGCGGCGCCGCGCGGGTCTACGCCGTCGATGTGGGGCACGGGCAGTTCGCCTGGAAGCTGCGCAACGACGACCGCGTGGTCGTGCTGGAGAAGACCAATGCCCGGCACCTGACGGCGGAACAAGTCCCCGAACCGGTGGATGCGATCGTCTGCGATGCGAGCTTCATCGGGCTGGAGGTCGTGCTGCCGGCTTCCATGGCGCTGGCCGCACCCGGCGCGCGCCTGGTGGCGTTGATCAAGCCCCAGTTCGAGGTCGGCAAGGCCGATGTCGGCAAGAAGGGCGTGGTGCGCGACCCGGCCCTGCACGAGGCGGTCTGTACGCGAATTCGCGACTGGCTCGACGGGTTGGACGGCTGGCGGGTGACCGGTTTAGCGGAAAGCCCGATCACGGGCCCCGAAGGCAACAAGGAATTTCTGATCGGGGCGGTTTATGACGGATGAGGTGACGGTCGAGGTCGAGACGCTCGGCCCGCGCGGCGACGGGATCGCGAAGAACCCGGGGGGCCGGGAGCGGGGACACCTGTACATCGCCGGCGCGCTGCCGGGCGAGCGGGTGCGGGTGCGCCCGGGCAACAAGCGCGGTGACGGGCTCGAAGCCAAGCTGTTGGAGGTCGAGACCCCGTCGGATCAAAGAACCACACCGCCATGCCGCCACTTCGCGACCTGCGGCGGCTGCAGCGTCCAGCATCTCGGGATGGACGCTTATCACGCCTGGAAGCGGGAACTGGTGGCCACGGCCATCCAGCGGGTGGGGTTCGATCCCGACCTTGTCGCGCCGCTGATCCCGACCGGCCATGCCGGTCGACGCCGCGCGACCTTCGCGGCGTTCCGGCCACGCGCGAAGGGCGCGAAGACCTTCTTCGGGTTTCACACCCGCGCCAGCCGCCATGTGGTGGAGCTGGAGGAATGCCTGATCCTGCACCCGGAACTGATGGCGCTGGTGCCGAAGCTGCGCGAGACCCTGGCCGACATCGTGCCGCCGGGTGCGCGTTGGGATGTTTCGGTGACCGTCGCCGACAACGGGTTCGACGTGCTGATCGTGGCGGCCCATGAGCCGGGCCCGGACGCGAGCATGGCGCTGGCCATGTTCGCCGACGCACAGGGATTGGCGCGGATCGCCTGGCAGCGGGAGGGAAGCAGCCGGGATGGGATCGAACCCGTGGCGCTGCATCGAACACCGTTGCTCGAACTTTCGGGCATTCCCGTCGAAATACCACCAGGCGTGTTCCTGCAGGCGAGCGCGGAGGCTGAGCGGGTGCTGGCAGACCTTGTCGTTGGAGCGAGCCAGGGCTCACGCGTGGCCGATCTTTACTGCGGGGTGGGCACCTTTGCTCTGCCGCTGGCCGCCGCGGGGGCGAATGTCCTGGCGGTGGACGGAGA
Organism: Alphaproteobacteria bacterium; assembly: GCA_965261975.1. Classification (GTDB taxonomy): domain Bacteria; phylum Pseudomonadota; class Alphaproteobacteria; order UBA6615; family UBA6615; genus UBA8079. Next base: position 36,789 of record CBDHEC010000050.1, on the reverse strand, counting down.
CGAAGCTGCCATCGCAGCACTGGCCCGCGCGGCGGGCACCGCCGGCTTCGGCGGTCAGGTGACGGCCGAGGTGCGGGACCTGGTGCGCCAGCCGATGGCGGCGGCAGACTTCAAACGTATCGAGACGATCGTGTTCGACCCGCCACGCGCCGGAGCGCCGGCCCAGGCCGGGGAAATCGCCCAGTCGGACGCATCACGGGTCGTCGCCGTGTCGTGTAACCCCACGACCTTCGCCCGCGATGCGCTGACCTTGACCGAGGGTGGCTACACGCTGGAGCAAGTCACGCCGGTCGACCAGTTCGTCTGGTCCGGGCATGTAGAACTGGTGGCCGTGTTCTCGCGCTAGAGAAGCGGGTGATTTGCAATGGTCACCGCGCTTTGCAGCAGGGATATACCCAGCGCGATGATCAGGATGCCGCCGCAGAAGGCGATACCATCGAGCATGACCGGGAGTTTTCCCGAGCTCTGGGGCCAGCGTTCGGCAGCGCGCAAGGTCGCCTGACGGGCATAGACCGAGGCCAGTGCGATGGCGGACACGGTCAGCGCCGTCCCGGCGGACATGGCAAAGACGGCCGCCCAGGCGGTGAACCGCAGGCCAAGCACATTCGCCAGAATCAGCACCAGAATGGCGCCGGTGCATGGCCGCAGCCCGATCGAGAAGATGACCGCGACGAGCGCACTCAGCGATCCCTTGTCGCCTATATGGGTCATGTCGGGTGCGTGGCTATGCCCGCAGGAGCCGCAAGCGTCATGGGCATGGGGATTGCGCGTGCGCTGGACCAGCCGGCGCGCGGTGACGCCTGCAAGGATCAACCCGAGCACGGCGACCAGCGCGTAGCTGGTCATCTCGAGCTTGTTCGCAATTCCCGTCGCCTCGCGCATGCTGGCGCCGATGATCGTCAGCACCACCTCGATGATCACGATCGCGGTCACACCCTGCATCAAGGCTGCCAAAACGGAGAGAATCAGAGATCGCCTGACCGCGCCCTCGTTGGTCAAAAGATAGGTCGAGATCACCATCTTGCCGTGCCCCGGCCCGGCGGCATGGAGCACGCCATAGGCGAAACTCAACCCGATCAGGGTCCAGGCCGCGCCGGCGCCGTTCTCGGCGACGAGGCGGGTCGCGTCGGCGAGGCCGCCCTGCAGGTCCCGTTGCATGGCCTGGATATCGGACAGGACGAGGCGCCAGGTGTCATTGAACAGGTAGATGGCGACCAGCCAGAGTGCCACGATCCCCACGGCCAGCAGGAGCGGGACCGCGAACCCCCGCAGCGCAGCAGAGTCTGTCTTCAGCTGCATTCGATGCGAACCCGTTGGGCAAACAATTCGCCGAGGTTGTCGGGGCCGGTCGCGGCAGCGTCCAGTGACTGGGCGAGGGTGATCGTCTCGGCCGTCGGATTGGCCTCCTCGAGTTCCGCCTGGCAGCCGGGTATGCTTGCGGCGTCGAGATTGGCCTTTGCGCGATCCGCATAGGCGATCTCGATATAGAAGGTCGGATCGTAGACGGCGTAGGACAATGACTCGCCACGCGGATCGACGGGCGTTTCGAAGGTGACGACGAAATGCATCCAGAGCTTGTCGTCCAGCAGCCCGGCGTTGAAGGTCTCGACCGGGCCCAGCTTCACCTTCGCGCCGTTGGCCCGGATGTCGGTGAAGAAGTCGTATGGCCGTAGCCGCTGGAGGTTCGTGGCGACCATTCGGTTCAACCCTTCCTGGTCGACACCGTCTTCGGTCCGTTGCTCCTCGATCGCAAACACCGTGTAGAACGGGTCGAAGATCCAGGCGACTTCAAGCCCCGTCACGTTTCCGTCGGCGTTGAAGACGGGTTTCGTCTCGAGATCGATCCAGACATGCGGATGCGCACCGGCCTGGCCGGTGGAAAGCCCGATCATCAGCGCCAACGCGCCGAGGAAGCCTGAAATCGTCCGCACCCGATACCTCCTGCAGGGTTTCGACCGTCGCATCCTACATGGGGTCGGCGTGGCCGGAGAACAACTTCGCGCGATAAGTCGTTTCGGTCCGTTTATTTGCCGTGCAGGCCCGGATCGGGCAGGCGGTTCATGCCGAAATACTCCTCGTTCGGCAGCATCCCCAGCCCGTGGGTCATGCGGTTGGTGTAGTTGAAATAGGCCGTGGTGTCGGTCACCTCGAAGATCTCCTTCGGGCCCAGCCCCGCATCGGTCAGCTTCTGGCGGTCCGCATCGCCCAGCTCGGCCGGGTTCGAGGTCAACTTGAAGGTGTAATCGAGGATCGCGCGCTGGCGCTCGGTCAGGTTCGCCTCGCGGTAGTTGATCATCAGGATGTCGCCCAGCACCGGGTCGTCCGACAGCTCACGCACCGCCTGGCTGTGAGACGTGATGCAGTAGACGCAGTGGTTGTGGGAGGACACCACGACGGCGATCATCTCGCGCTCGAGCCTGGTCAGCAGGGCGTCTTCGCCGAGCATCAGCTCGTTGTACTTGCCGATGAAGGTCCGGAGTTTCTCGGGCCGGAGTGAGAAGGCGCGGATCACGTTGGGGATCAGCCCCAGCTTTTCCTGGCAGATCCGCATGTATTTCTGCAGATCCTCCGGCAGCCCGTCGGGATCGGGGATCGGCAGTTTCGAAATATGCTGCAGCTGATCGGGGGTCTCGCGCTTCTTCTTGGCCATGGGGTGTCTCCGTCAGGTCGGGCGGTTGTTCGTCGATTAGGAGTATAAGGCTGCCCGGTTCGGCGGGCCATGCCGGCCGGCCATGGCAGCTATTCCACGGCCTAGTCGTGGTTCGCGTGGGGCGCCTGGGATTCGAAGCTGCCGATCTGGGCGCGGTGGCGCAGCAGGTGGTCGGCGATCACACAGGCCATCATCGCCTCGCCGACGGGTACCGCACGGATGCCCACGCACGGGTCGTGGCGGCCCTTGGTGGAGATGTCCGTGTCGTCGCCCTCGCGGCTGACCGTGTCGCGCGGGGTCAGGATCGAGCTGGTGGGCTTCACGGCGAAACGCACCACCAGGTCCTGTCCGGTGGTGATGCCGCCGAGCACGCCGCCTGCATGGTTGGAGCCGAAGGTGACCTTGTCGCCGTCCATGCGCATCTCGTCGGCATTTTCCTCGCCGGTGAGCGCTGCCGCGCCCATGCCCGCACCGATCTCGACGCCCTTCACGGCGTTGATCGTGAGCATGGCCGCGGCCAGGTCGGAATCGATCTTGCCGTAGATGGGTTCGCCGAGCCCGACCGGCAGGCCCTCGGCGACGACCTCGATCACCGCGCCGACGGAAGAGCCCGCCTTGCGGATGTCGTCGAGATAGGCCTCCCACTGTCCCGCCATTGCGGGGTCCGGGCACCAGAACGGGTTGTCGCCGATCACGCCCCAGTCCCAGTTGGCACGGTCGATCGCCATGGTGCCGACCTGTACCAGCGCGCCGCGGAGTGTGATTCCGCCGGGCACGAGATGTTCGATGACTTTTCGGGCAAGGGCGCCGGCCGCCACGCGGCTCGCGGTCTCACGCGCCGAGGAGCGTCCGCCACCGCGATAGTCGCGGATGCCGTATTTGGCGTCATAGGTGTAGTCGGCATGACCCGGCCGGTACTTGCTCGCGATCTCGGAATAGTCTTTCGAGCGCGCGTCCACATTCTCGATCATCATCGAGACCGGGGCGCCGGTCGTCTGGCCCTCGAACACGCCGGACAGGATTTTCACCGCGTCTGGTTCCTGGCGCTGGGTCGTGAAGCGCGACTGGCCCGGGCGGCGGCGGTCGAGCCAGCCCTGGATGTCGGTCTCGTCAAACGGCACCTGCGGCGGTACACCATCGACGACGACGCCGATGGCGGGCCCGTGGCTCTCGCCCCAGGTGGTGAACCGGAAAATCTGGCCGAAGCTGTTGCCGGCCATGGCGGTGACTCCTTCGTCTTCTGGAAGCTGGCCTATGCGTCGTCGGGCTTCAGGCCCGAGAGAAGACCCGCGACCCCGGCGGCTTCATCCACCGCGACCATGCCGACCACGTTATAGCCGCTGTCGACATGATGGGTCTCGCCGGTCACGCCCGAACCGAGGTCGCTCAGCAGGTAGAGGCCCGCGCCGCCGACCTGGTCGATGGTGACGTTCTGCTTGAGCGGCGCGTTCAGCTCGTTCCATTTCAGGATGTAGCGGAAGTCGCCGATACCGCTCGCGGCCAGGGTCTTGATCGGGCCGGCCGAAATCGCGTTGACGCGAATGCCGTTGCCGCCCAGGTCCACCGCCAGGTAACGCACGCTGGCCTCGAGCGCGGCCTTGGCAACACCCATGACGTTGTAATGGGGCATCACCCGTTCGGCACCGTAGTAGGTCAGCGTCAACAGGCTGCCGCCGTCCGGCATGATCGCCGAAGCGCGCTTGCACACGTCGGTGAAGGAGAAGCAGGAAATGTCGAGCGAGCGCTGGAAATTCGCGCGGCTGGTTTCGACATACTTGCCCTTGAGCTCTTCCTTGTCGGAATAGGCGATCGCGTGGACGACGAAGTCCAGCTTGCCCCAGGTCGCTTCGATCTCGGCGAAGACCGCGTCCATGCTTGCCTCGTCGGTGACGTCGCAGGGAAGCACCATCGACCCCCCGACGGACTCGGCGAGCGGTCGCACGCGTTTCTCCAGCGCTTCACCCTGAAAGGTGAACGCCAGTTCCGCGCCGTGGTCGGCCGCCATCTTGGCGATACCCCAGGCGATGGAGCGGTCGTTCGCGACCCCCATGATGAGGCCGCGTTTGCCAGCCATTAATTGTGATGCAGCGTCCATGAAAACCCCGTTGATCGACCCCTTGCCGCGTTGTGCGGCATCCTACACCAAAGGGGTGGTGCGGCAAGGCCACGCGGATAGGTTGGTGTGGATGGCATTTCTTGTTTGTTCTGATAGGCTTAGCAAGTTCGAACGAGGGCCCGCATGGACGAAAAACGACTCAACAGGCTGACAGACGAGCTTCAGTTCGCGCGGACGGTCGTCCGGCGGTTTTCTAAAGATCGCGTCCTCGTGGCCGCCGCGTCCCTGAGTTACACCTCTCTGCTGGCGATTGTCCCCCTCTTCGCGATCGCGTTTTCCGTGATGATGGCCTTTCCCGTCTTCGACGGCATGACCCAGCAGCTGCTCTCGATCGTGCTCAGCTACACCGCGCCGCACATCGGCGGCGAGCTGGAGACCTATGTCGATCGCTTCGTGTCGAACACCAGCGAGCTGACGACGCTGGGTGTGGTCTGGCTGGCGGTGACGGCGGTCATGCTGTTGTCGACGATCGAGACGGCGTTCAATGCCATCTGGCGGATCGAGAAGCCCCGGCCACTTGCCATGCGCCTGGTCGCCTACTGGACAACGCTGACCCTCGGGCCGTTGTTGCTCGGTGCGGGCCTGTCGGTCAGCACCGCGTTCGCGATGAATAACTTCATGCCCCTGGGGCTCGACTTCGGTGTCATTCGCAATTTCTTCCTCCGCATGCTGCCTTTCCTGTTCGCAGTGGGCGGCTTCGCAATTCTTTATCTGGCCCTGCCCAATCGCCGTGTCGGGGTTCGGTACGCCCTGCTGGGCGCGCTCGTCGCGGGGATCCTGTTCGAGGCGCTGAAGGCGGTGTTCGGTATCTATCTCCAGAATGCGGGCACTTTCGAGAGTGTCTATGGCTCCCTTGCCGCGTTGCCGGTCTTTCTGATCTGGATGTATCTGGTCTGGGCGGTGGTGCTGTTTGGGGCCATCGTGGCGGCAACCCGGCCCGAATGGCTGGCGACGCGCCGCGCCGAGGATTTCGGACCGTTGACCCCGGCGCGTGCGCTGCTGCGGGCGCTGCAGACCATCGGTTGCCTGCTGGCGGCGTCTCGCGAAAACCAGGTGGTCGATGAGGACCGGTTGCTCGATGCGACCGGTGGCGACGGCGCGGGCCTTGGGCTGGTCCTGGCACGGCTGCAGGGCTCGGGCTATCTCGCGCGCACGGATGAAGACCAGCCGGTGCTGGTCCGTGACCTCGAAGGTGTCACCGTGGCCGATCTATACATCGCGCTCGGATACGGGCCGGGCGCACCCTACCTGGATAACGACGAGGACCCGCGCTGGACCGCGCCACTGGCGGAGCTTGTCGCCGCGTATAACGCCGCGCGGGACGCGACCATGGGAACCCTGATCAAGGACCTGATTGCCGACGCCATGGCGGGGGACGGCGGGCCGCGGGTCGTCAGCGATCGCAGTTGAGCGGCGGCGATCATTACGGCGGTGCGGATGTTGCCGACCGCGTGCTGGCGAACCTCGACCCGGATAAAATCGACCGGCTTGCGGCTCTCGACCAATTTCATGTGGGAGGTGCCGCGGCCTCCAGAAGGCTGGCGGGACACGCGGGAATTCGCGAGGGACTGACGGTCCTCGATCTGGGTTCCGGTTTGGGCGGGCCGGCGCGCCTGCTGGCGGGAGAGTTCGGTGTCGACGTCACCGGAATCGATCTGACTCCCGGTTTTTGCCGGATCGCACAGCAGCTGTCCGTCCACGCCGGATACGAGGAGAGCACACGGTTTTGTGCCGCCGACGCGCTCGATCTGCCGTTCGCCGACAACAGTTTCGACATGATCTGGACAGAGCATGTGGCGATGAACATCGGCGAGCGGGACATGCTCTATCGCGAGCTTCTGCGTGTGACACGGCCCGGCGGGGTGCTGGCGTTGTATGATGTCGTGGCCGGCCCGGAGGTGCATTCGCTCATCTATCCGGTGCCCTGGGCCAGTGAGCCCTCCCGGAGTCATCTGGTCGATGGCGACAGTCTGCAGCGCGTCATATGCAATGCGGGCTGGACGGCGCGGTGTTTTCACGACGAGAGTGCCGCGGCGCGCGACTGGCTTGCGGCGGCGCGTCCGCCGAAAGGCGTCGACGGGCCGACGTTGCGCGATGTCATGGGCCCCGAATTTCCGGTGATGATTGCCAACTTGCGGGAAAATTTCGACGCGGGGCGGCTCTCGGCGGTTCAGGCGGTTTTCGAAAAGTGACCGGCATCGATATGATGCGCCCCATGGTTCCAATTCCCATGAAGGCATGTGTTCGTTATGTCCACGACTGATCCGTTCGCCCAGTTTGACGCATGGTTCCGGGAGGCCGTCGCCGCCGAGCCGGTCCTTCCCGAGGCGATGACCCTGGCCAGCGTGTCCGCCGACGGGCATCCATCCACGCGGATGGTCTTGCTGAAAGAACACGGTCCCGACGGCTTCGTTTTCTACACGAACTTCAACAGTACCAAGGGCGTTGAGTTGCTGGGCAATCCCAACGCGTCGCTGTGTTTCCACTGGAAGTCTTTGCGACGCCAGGTGCGCATCGACGGGCCTGCTGTGCCGGTGCGTGATGAAGAGGCGGATGCCTATTTTGCGAGCCGGCCGCGCGGCAGCCAGATTGGTGCCTGGGCGTCGGAGCAGTCCGCGCCGGTCGACAGCCGCGCGGTTCTCGAAGATCGGGTACACGGTCTCGAGAAAGAATATGAAGGTCGCGATGTACCGCGTCCGCCGCATTGGTCGGGCTTTCGGCTTGCGCCGTCCCGCATCGAATTCTGGACCGACCGTCCCGACCGCCTGCATGACCGTCAGCTGTTTGACCGGGTCGGCGATGGTTGGCGCGAGACCAGACTGCAGCCCTGATTTTCGCGCGATGTTGATCCCTGTGCCGTTTTTCTGCGGCAATTGATCCAGCCCAATTTCCGTCCGGCGGCATCCTGTCATTCTCGGCGAGACACGGACAGGAGAGTGGAATGCTGACCCGAGAAGATTGCTTGGCCTTGTGTGAATTGACCGAAGGCGAGGTCGCGGCAATTGCCGAACACGAGCACGTGCCGGAGATGATTGCCATGGAGATGGGGCAGTATCTGTGCCACACGCCGGACGGCGAGGCGCGGATAGAGCGGATGATCATCGACGACATCAAAGCCGCTCGTTCGGCCGGAAACATCGCGCATACGGCGAAACTGGTGGGTGTCTTGCGGCACTTCGTGGAACACCATCCCCACAGCTGACATTCGATTGACGGCTTCCCATCGCCGCCCCGGTGGATTACCTAGAAGGGTATGACCGACAGCCGACGCAGCCTGATCCTGACCGGTGCCAGCCGTGGCATCGGCCACGCGACCGTCAAGCGCTTCTCCGACGAGGGGTGGCAGATCATTACATGTTCTCGCGATCCGGTGCCGGCCCATTGCGAGCGCGACCCGAACTGGACGTCACACATCCCGACCGACCTGAGCGACCCGGCCGATGTCGAGCGGTTTATCGGTGAGGCGTTGGAGTTGCTGGGCGACACGCCGCTGAACGCGCTGGTGAATAACGCCGCGGTGTCGCCGAAGACGAATTTCCAGGAACGGCTCGGTTGCCTGAACGGCCCGATCGATGACTGGCGAGAGGTGTTCCAGCTCAATTTCTTCACGCCGCTGGTCCTCGCGCGAGGCTTTGCACCGGCATTGGCGAAGGCCGGGAAAAGTGACGACACGGGCGCCGCGGATCCGGTCGGGCCGGACGGTGGTGCGTCGATCGTCAACATTACCTCGATTGCCGGGCATGCGATTCACCCGTTTGCCGGCTCGGCCTATTCGACGTCGAAGGCGGCGTTGTCGGCCCTGACCCGGGAGATGGCGGTCGAGTTTGCGGCGTTGGGGGTGCGGGTAAACGCCGTCGCACCGGGCGAGATCGAGACCGAGATGGTGGGCGAGGAATATGAGCCGCTTGTGAACCGCATTCCCATGCACCGGATGGGCGGCGCGGGCGAGGTCGCCTCGGCGGTGTTCCAGCTCTGCAATCCGGATTTTTCATATGTGACCGGCACCGAGATATTCATTACAGGCGGTCAGCATTTGTACTGAGCGACGAAAAACGGAGGAGACAAGAGCCATGCCGATTGAGGTTTATCGACCCAGAAAAGAAGAGGTCCTGAAGTGCGTCGCGCGTTTTGATGATCTGAACGCGACCGACAAGGGCCTGCCCGACCAACCGGTAGAAGGTTACCACCGTGACTTCCGCAATGTGCTGGGTTTCCAGCAACCCGAAGGCAGCGAGACCTATTCGCCGATCGGCGACGACGCCAAGCCGCATATCGACCATCTGCAGGCCGGCTTCGGCATGGCTTATGTGTCGGCGCGTCCCGGGCAGGGCGTGATGATGCACACCCATGACACCAACGAAAGTTTCGTGGTCATGGAGGGGACCTGGATGTTCGAGTGGGAAGGCGATCAGGGTGACGACCATGTCATCCTTGAAGAACAGGACATCGTGTCTTTCCCGCCGGGGATACAGCGCCGCTTCGAATGCCAGTCGGCCCGTGATGGCAAGGAACAGGGCATGATTCTCGGTGTGATCGGCGGCGATACGCCGGGCGCTGAGTTTTCGCCGGAATCTGTTGAGCGGTTGAAGGCGGCCGGGACCTGGCCCGACGCGGCGGAATAGTTCGACTGCAGACGCCTGTCTGCGATTGATCCAGAGCAAAACCGCGCGCGGTGATTGTTATACTCTTCGGGCATTTCAACGCGGAGGAGAGCGAGCCGATGACGATTCCTGTCTACAAGCCGAAAAAAGAAGACGTGCTCAAATGCGTCGCGCGCTTCGATGAGATCGATGCGGTCGACGGCGGCTTGCCGGACCAGAAGGTCGACGGCTACTACCGCACATTCCGCAATGCGCTCGGCTTTGAACAGCCGGCCGGTGGCGAGGAGGTCTTCTCCCCCATCGGGGACGAGGCCAAGCCGAAAATCTCCCATCTCCAGGCCGGGTTCGGCGTGGGATGGGTGACCGCAGACCCCGGCCAGGGGGTGATGATGCATGTCCACGACACGAACGAGACCTTCGTTGTGACCGAGGGCACCTGGAAGTTCGAGTGGGAAGGCGACGAAGGCGATGATCATGTGATCCTGGGCGAGAAGGACGTGGTGTCATTCCCGCCGGGCATGCAGCGCCGGTTCGAGTGCGTGAGCGCGCGCGAGGGTGAAGCGCGCGGCACGATCATGGCCATCGTCGGGGGTGATACACCGAGTGTCGAATGGTCGCCGGAGGCGGTTGAGGAACTGAAGGCCGCGGGTGCCTGGCCGGACGCGGCCGAGTAACCGGCGTCAGTCGGACGGGCCGACGGTTTCCAGCCAGCGCAGGCGATCCTCGACCTGGGTCAGTTCCAGGTCGAGCCAGGCATCGAATTGGCCCGGTTCACTGCCATAACGCTGTTTCAGATCGACGAGGCGTGCGTGTTCGGTTTCGCTGATCTCGCGCATCCGTTCGACCTGGTCCTGCGCGTCGCTGTCCGACAGCAGATGCAGGAAGCGTAGTTTCAGCGCAAAGACGAGCTGGGAATTGCCATCCACGGGGCTGCGCAGGTTCGAGATCATCAGCGTTCGCAGTTCTTCGCGGCCCGCGTCGGTGAGTTCCAGGACCTCATCGGCCGGATCGGGCAATTCCGTTGCGGGTTGCACCAGACCTTCGGCACGCAGGACCTCGATCGACAATCCCATCACATCGAGCGACGGGCCGACGATACGGCTCGCGAAGACGCGCACCTCGCGGGCCAGCTCACCATAGGTGTGTGGCTGGACCGCCAGCGTGCCGAGCATGCAAAGTCGCAGCGCCTCGGTTGGGATGAGTGTCTTGTCGCGATACATGTGCCGCTCAGGCCGCCGAACGCAGGTTGAGCCGCGTCCAGACATCCTCGAACGCCGCGACCAGCGCATCCATCATGTCGTCGTCATGCAGCGGTGTCGGCGCGATGCGCAAGCGTTCCGTGCCGCGCGGCACGGTCGGGTAGTTGATCGGCTGCACGTAGATGCCGTGGCGGTCGAGCAGCTCATCGCTGGCGATCTTGCACAGCGCCGCATCGCCGACGAACACGGGCACGATATGGCTGACCGACGGCATGACTTCCATCCCGGCGGCACTCAGGCGGCGTTTAAGGGTTGCGGCCCGTTCCTGGTGGCGTTCGCGGAGTGAATTGTCGGCCTTGAGGATCTGGATTGCCGCACGCGCGCCTGCCGCGACATGCGGGGGCAGCGAGGTCGAGAAAATGAAGCCGGCGCCGTTGGAGCGCACGAAGTCGATGAGGTTCGCCGACGCCGCGATGTAGCCGCCGACATTCCCGAAGGCCTTTCCGAGGGTTCCCTGCACGACGTCGATCCGGTCCATCAGACCGTCGCGTTCGGCGACCCCTGCGCCGTGTTCCCCATACATGCCCACGGCGTGGACCTCATCGAGATAGGTCAGCGCGTTATGTTTCTCGGCCACCGCGACGATGTCCGCGATCGGCGCGATATCGCCATCCATGGAATAAACGGATTCAAACGCCACAAGCTTGGCGCGGTCCGGGTCGACGCCCGAAAGGATTTCATCCAGATGCGCGGCGTCGTTGTGCCGGAAGATGGCTTTCTCCGAACGTCCGTGGCGGATGCCCTCGATCATCGAATTGTGGTTCAGCGCATCGGAAACGACGAGGCATTCCGGCAGCATCGAGGCCAGCGTCGACAGCGCCGTCCAGTTGGCCACATAGCCCGAGGTGAACAGGAGGGCGGCTTCCTTGCCATGGAGGTCGGCCAGCTCTTCCTCGAGCAGCACGTGGTAATGGTTGGTGCCCGATATATTGCGCGTGCCCCCGGCGCCCGCACCGCATTTCTCCAGCGCGTCATGCATCGCCGCCAGAACGTCCGGGTGCTGACCCATGCCGAGATAGTCGTTGGCACACCACACCGTGATGTCCTGGGTGCCGCCATCCACATAGCGGACCGCGCGCGGAAAATCGCCCGAAGTACGCTCGAGATCCGCGAATTCGCGATAGCGGCCTTCGGCCCGCAGGCCGTTCAGATTGTTTGCAAAATGCTTCTCGTAGTCCATCAGCCGGGGTCCATCAGCCGGTCTCGACGGTGGGGCAAGCCGCCGACGCTCGAATAACACCGTAAATATAGCATTCAGGCCGGATTTTTCCATCGCGTCAGCTCGCCGCAGTCAGATATGCGACGAGCATTCGCGACAGCTTGAACGTGCGAAAGCCAGGCTAGGCGGGCATTCCCGCCGGGGGATCGCACGGCTCGGTATCCATTTTCGCCGGAATGGAGATTTCGATCAGATCGAACATGTCCGAGGTGCCGGTCTCGTTGTGAGGGACGCCACCGGGAATGTAGATGGAATCTCCCGCTTCGAGCCGGACCGTCCCATCGGCGAAGGCCAGGTCGAGATAGCCCTCGAGCATGTAGACGAACTGACCCTCGCAGATATGCGTATGCCAGCCGGTTGGTTTCACGAGGCCCTGCTTCGCGCGGGTGATCTGCACCCGCATCTTGCCGTCGCTCGCGTCCTGTGTGCCGAGATCGATGTACTCGAAGAAATTACGGCGACCCTCGACGAATTGCGGCTCGTCCTTGCGGCGAACCTCGTAGCCCGGCGCGTCTTCCAATACGACTGCTTCACTCATTGTTCCTGCTCCCTCTGTTTCAATTTGGCCCTGTTAGACGAGCCCCTCGGCCTGCACATGGGCCCAGGTTTCATCCAGCGCCGCTGAGAACCGCTCCATGCACACGCCGATCTGATCCTCGGTGATGATCAGCGGCGGGCACAGGGCGATGCCGTCGGACGGCAGCGCGCGGGAAATCAGGCCATGGGCCTGGGTCCGTGCCATCATCCCGGGTGCCACCTTGGCCGCCGGGTCGAACAGGCCCTTGTTTTCCTTGTCCGGCGTCAGCTCGAGCGCCGCGAACAGGCCGACACCGCGCACCTCGCCGACCAGCGGGTGATCGGCGAATTGCTGCATCTGTTCCTGGAAGGTGCCCATGACCGAGCGCACATGGCCCAGCGTGTCGCGTTCCTCGTAGATGCGCAGCGTCTCGAGAGCCACGGCGGCAGAAACAGGGTGTCCGGAGTAGGTGTAGCCGGTGTTCCACATGCCGAACTTGTCGCTGCCGTCGCGCAGCACCTGATAGATCTCGTCGGTCATCAGGACAGCGCCGATGGGCAGATAGGCCGACGACAGCGCCTTGGCGATCGACATCAGGTCCGGTTTGATGTTGTAGGTCTCGCAGGCAAACATGTTGCCGGTCCGCATGAAGCCCGTGATCACCTCATCGGCGATCATCAGAACATCATGTTTCTTCAGCACGGCCTGGATCTTCTCGAAATAGGTCGCGGGCGGCGGAATCAGCCCACCGGCGCCCATCACCGGCTCGGCGATGAAGGCGGCGACCGTTTCCGGGCCCTCGCTGACGATCAGGTCGTCGAGCTCCTGGGCCAGCCGGCCTGCGAAATCCTCTTCGCTCTCGCCGTCCTGTCCCTCGCGCCAATAATGCGGGGTGGTGACATGCAGGAACCGGTCGAGGGGTACGTCGAAGCCCTTCTGGGCATATTCGACGCCGGTGAGGCTCGACGCGGCGAGCGTGATGCCGTGATAGGCCTTGTGGCGGCCGATGATCTTCTTCTTCTCGGGCTTGCCGCGGGCATTGTTGTAGTACCAGACGATCTTCACTTGCGTGTCGTTGGCCTCGGAGCCGGAGTTGGTGAAGAAAACCTTGCCCATCTCCACCGGCGCCATCTTGACCAGCTTCTCGGCCAGATCGATGGCGACCTCGTTCGAGCGGTGGGTGAAGCCCTGGATGTAGGGCAGGCGGAGCATCTGCTCGTAGGCGACCTTCGCGAGGCGTTCCTCGCCGAAGCCGAGCGAGGTGCACCACAGGCCGGCCATGCCCTCGATATATTCCTTGCCCTGGTCGTCATAGACATAGATGCCCTTGCCCTCGTTGACGATGAACGGGCCGTTTTCCTCATGCACCTTCGGGTTTGTGAAGGGATGCAGGTAATACGCGATGTCGCGCGCGGCTGCGGAATTGGGCGCAAATTGGGTCCGGTCGGACGGTGCCATGGTGCTTGCCTTGTCGGGTTATCGTGCGTTTCAACCCGAACGTTAGGCGTACAGGGCGATCCCGGCAAGCTTTTGGGTATTTCGCCCGGTATTCAGCCGTTTTCCAGGCGTTCGAACTCGTCCTTGCCGGCGTTGGGGCCAGCCTGAACCTCGATGAGGGTCAGGGGGCGATTGTCGGCGGTGGCCAGCGCGTGCGCCGCGCCGGCCGGAATCGAGATTGATTCCCCCGGTTCGCGCTGATGGGTTTCCCCCTCCAGGGTCACGTCGGCGGTCCCGTCGACGATCATCCAATGCTGGGCAGCGTGCCGGTGGCGGCGCAGGTTCACGCGCCCGCCGGGATGCAGGGAGATGCGATTGACGTGAAATCCCGGCCCGGTGTTGAGGGTCTTGTACCAGCCCCAGGGTCGGTAGACCTCGGGGAAGGTCACGGCTTCCTTGCGCCCCGACTTGCCGAGTGACTCGACGATATCGCGGACATGCTGCACCTCGTCCTTGGGGGCCACCAGCACCGCGTCGGTCGAGGCGACGACGACGAAATCCTCCAGCCCGATGGCCGCGACGAGGGTGCCGTCGCTGCGCAGGTAGCAATCCCGCGAACCGACCTGCACAACATCGCCCTCCACGACGTTGGCGGCATTGTCCTTCGCGCCGATCTCCCAGAGCGCGCGCCACGACCCGACATCGGACCAACCGATGTCGACCGGCACCACGGCTGCGCGCGCGGTCTTCTCCATGACCGCATAATCGATCGAGGTCGCGGGCGCCGAACCGAACGCATCGGCGTCCATGCGGAAGAAATCCAGGTCCTCGGTGCCGTTCTCGAGTGCGGCCCGGCAGGCGTTTCCTGTCTCGGGGGTCAGACGGTCGATTTCCGAAACCAACGTGTCGGCGCGAAAGACGAACATGCCGCTGTTCCAGAAGTGGTTGCCGCCCGAAACGAAGCCCTGTGCGGTTGCGAGGTCCGGTTTCTCGACGAAGCCGTCCACGTCGCGCACGCCGTCAATACCATCGGCCGGTCCCCCGGCCGCGATGTAGCCAAACCCGGTTTCGGGTGCACGCGGCGCAACGCCGAACGTCACCAACCAGCCGGCCTGGGCGGCCTCGGCGGCGGTGTAGGCGGCCTCGCGAAACGCGGGCACGTTCTGCACGACATGGTCCGACGGCAGCACCAGCATGATCGCGTCGGGGTCGCGGGCGAGCAGCCAAAGCGCGGCGGCGGTCAGGGCGGGTGCCGTGTTGCGACCAACCGGCTCCAGCAGGATTCCCTGCGCTTCCTGTTCCAGTCCGCGCAGCTGCTCGGCGACCATGAAGCGGTGTTCTTCGTTACACACAACGAGCACGGGCGCGAAGTTCTGGGGCACGCAGACACGCAGCGCGGTGTCCTGGAGCATCGTCTGGTCGCCTGCGAGCGGCAGAAACTGCTTGGGATAGTCCCGGCGGCTCATCGGCCACAGGCGCGTGCCGGAGCCCCCGGACAGGATGACGGGCGTGATGCGACCGGTGGCCAAACTGAATCTCCCTCGAACGCGAATGGGGTTGCGTGTCCTAGCTAGCCGACTTTTCGGTCGAGGCCAACGCCGCTGTGCGCCCTTTGCGTGAATTTGTGGATCGCAAGACAGGCATATTGCGCTGCGCTAGCATGGGAATATGAAGATCACGACCCTGCAAATGAACACGCGCAGCGACAAGGCGGCCAACCTGGAACAGGCGCGCATGCTGGCATCGCATGCGATCGAGGCCGACGCACCGGACATGCTGGTTTTGCCCGAGGTCTTCGCCTTCATGGGAAGTTCGGTCGCCGAAAAGCGGGCGGCAGCAGAGGAACTGCCGTCGCTCGGCGCTCCGGGTGGGGCCGCCTACGAAACCTTGCGTGATATGGCGCGCGGACAGGGCGTGTTCGTGCATGGCGGCAGTTTTGTGGAACGCGCCGGCGATGATTACTTCAACACGACGGTCGCTTTCGACCGCGCGGGCCAGGAATTGGCGCGTTACCGCAAGATTCACCTATTCGACGTCTCGACACCGGATGGCAGGGAGTATCGGGAATCGGCCACCTTCGGCGCCGGACGGGAGATCGTGACCTACAAGGCGGACGACATCACGGTCGGCTGCAGCATTTGCTACGATTTGCGTTTTGCGGAGCTCTACCGCGCCCTGGCCGAAGCGGGCGCCGACGTTATCATGGTGCCGGCCGCCTTTACGCTCCAGACGGGCAAGGATCATTGGGAGGTCCTGTTGCGGGCCCGTGCGATCGAAACCCAAACCTTCATCGTCGCTGCGGCGCAGACCGGGACCTATCACGAAGGCAATGAAGAACGCGCAAGCTGGGGGCATTCGATGATCATCGATCCCTGGGGGCATCTGCTGGCCCAGGCCCGTGAAGGCGCCGGGCACACGACCGCGACCGTCGAACTGGATTACCTGGCGCAGGTGCGGCAACGTATTCCCGTCGCGCAGCATCGCGTACTTTGAGGCCTGAGTCGGAACGGATGGAAAAGAGGACCCCGATGAACATCAAGGAAGAGATTGCCCGTGACCATGAGCTGCTGACCGAATGGCGGCGGGATTTCCATGCCCATCCGGAGCTGGCCTTCGAAGAGGAGCGCACATCCGCCCTCGTGGCCGAACGGCTCGAAAGTTTCGGCGTCGAGGTGCATCGCGGCCTCGCCAAGACCGGGGTCGTCGGCCAGCTGAAGGTCGGCACGGGCAACCGCGCCATCGCACTGCGCGCGGACATGGACGCGTTGCCCATGGAAGAGGGCAATGATTTCGCGCATGCCTCGAAGACGCCGGGGAAAATGCATGGCTGCGGCCATGATGGGCACACGACGATGCTGCTGGGGGCGGCCAAATATCTCGCCGAGACGAAGCAGTTCGACGGCACCGTGTATTTCGTTTTCCAACCCGCGGAGGAAGCGGAAGGCGGCGCCGAGGTAATGGTCAACGAAGGCCTGTTCGAGAAGTTCCCGGTGGAGTCGATCTACGGCATGCACAATTGGCCGGGCATGCCGGTGGGTGAGTTTGCGGTTGCATCGGGACCGATGATGGCCGCGTTCGATATTTTTGATCTGGTCATCAAGGGACAGGGCAGCCACGCGGCGATGCCCCATCAGGGGATCGACAGTATCGTCATGGCGTCCAAGGTCGTGGATGCGCTGCAGAGCATTACCAGCCGGAACATCGACCCGATCGATTCCCTCGTCGTCTCGGTCACCCAGATCCATGGCGGCGACGCCTACAACGTCATCCCGGACGAGGTTGTCTTGCGCGGCACGGTGCGCTCGTTCAGCGAGGCTGTTCGAGACAGCGTGGAACCGTCGATGCGTCGGATCGCCGATGGCGTCTGCGCGGCCTTCGGCGGCACCGCGGAGCTGCGTTACGAGCGGCGCTATCCGGCCACGGTCAACAGCGTCGAGGAAACCGAACATGCCATGGCCGCGGCGGCGTCCATCGTAGATGAGGCGAAGATCGATCAGAGCCCGGTGCCGAGCATGGGGTCGGAGGACTTCGCCTACATGTTGCGCGAGAAGCCGGGCAGTTATGTGTGGGTCGGAAACGGCGCCGCCGCGGGCGGCTGCATGCTCCACAATCCCGGCTACGACTTCAACGACGAGATCATCCCGATCGGCGTGACCTACTGGTCGAACCTGGTCGAACAGACCCTCCCGGCCGAACGGGAAGAATAGCGTCGCAACAGGCTTAACTCGCGTTAACCATATCGCAAGGCTTCGGCGTCAATCTTCGCCTCGAAGCTATGTCACTGATTCTGCATATCATAATCATCGCGTCCTATTTCGTGCTTGCAACGGCCGTGGCGCTGGTCGCCCCGACTTTCGTGCCGGCGTTGTCGGGGGATGTTGCGCCGCTGGCCGCGGGAATGGTGTTCCTCGCCTGCGCGATGGCGCATGTCATGTTCGCCCAGTCGGATCGTAACCGCCGGCTCATGCAGGAATTGACGGTCGTTCGCCGCCAGACGCGCGAAATCGCCGAGGATTTGCTCAGCACCCAGACCCAGGCGCTGCAAATGCGCCAGACCGTCGATCAGGCGGGCCGGGCTGGCGAGCAGCGCGTATCCGAAGTGATCGCCGAGGTTAAGGTTCTGCAGGGTCTGATCGAGGTGTTCTCGCGCAAGCAGGAGGCGAACGCCCTGGTGGCCGGTGAGGCGCAGCTCTCCGAGCGGCCGAAACTGGTCGCCGTCGAGGGTGGCAAGGCCATCAGCGCGCCATCGGAAGAGGATTTCGGCGAAGTCGACGACCCCGAGGTCATCGATATCGTGCGCGAAGCGCTTCGTCTCGACCGTGTGGATGTCTATCTGCAACCGATCGTCAGCCTGCCGCAGCGCAAGAACCGCTACTACGAGTGCTACACGCGTATCCGCAGCGAAGACGGCACGGTGATCGGGCCGGGCCAGTATATCGGCGTCGCCGAACGCGAAGGTCTCGTCAGCGCGATCGACAACATGCTGTTGTTCCGCTGCGTGCAGCTGATCCGGCGCACCCAGAAACGCAACTACGACACCGCATTCTTCTGCAATATTTCCCGCGAAAGCCTCGGTGACACCGCCTTCATCGGTGACTTCGTGGACTTCGTATCCGAGAATCCGGACCTCGCACCGAAGCTGTTCTTTGAATTTGGGCAAAGCGATATCGAAACCGCACCCCCGGCGACGATCGGGAATCTCGCGCGGCTTGCCGATCTGGGCTTCCGGTTCTCGCTCGACCAGGTAACCAATCTCAACCTCGATATTCATGGCCTCTCGGCGAAGAATTTCCGCTTCGTGAAGGTCGATGAGGCGTTCCTTCTCGACAGCAACGATGAGCTGATTGGCGATATTGCGCGCGAGGACATCAAGAAGATGCTCGATCGCGATGGTCTTGACCTGATCGTCGAGAAGATCGAAGACGAACGACAGGTGGTCGAGCTTCTCGATTTCGAGATCGACTATGGCCAGGGATACCTCTTCGGGGAGCCCCGGTTGAGCCGAAGCGACTGAGGCCGGCGGGCGGGTGCGCCGCGCGCGCACGAAAAGGCCTTCGTTCAAACAACAGAATTCATCCCCTTCCTTCGCGCTGCAGGGCATGGCATACGCCTGTCTCATCGCGTGACTATGAACCTGTCCCATGAAAACAGAACTTCTTCCCGGTTTTGAAAGCCTCGCGGGCCGCTACGATCACCTGATCGTCGATCTGTGGGGAACCCTGCATAACGGCATCGAGCCGCTACCGGGCGCGGTGGCGTGCCTCGAGAAACTCGGTGATGCAGGAGCCAAGATTGTCCTGCTTTCCAATGCGCCGTTTCGGGTGTCCGGCGTGCGTGACGTCCTGGGACAGATCGGAATTCCGGACACGATCTATGAAGACATCTTCTGTTCGGGCGAAATCGCGTGGCACGCCATCAGCGATCGCACGGACCCCTGGCATGCAAAGCTCGGTCGACGGGCCGCGTTTATCGGGCCGGATCGTCATCGACCTATGCTCGACAATCCGGGCATCGATGCACCGGCCGAAATCGAAGATGCGGATTTCGTGATCTGTACCGGCCCGCGCGCGCCGGGTCATGTGCTGGAAGACTACATTCCCGAGTTGGAGCGCGCTGCGGCGGCCGGGCTGCCGATGGTTTGCACCAACCCTGATCGCGAGGTGTTGCGCGGCGCGGTGCGGGAAATTTGTGCGGGCGCAATGGCCGAAGCCTACGAGACCCGATACGGCGGTGATGTGGCCTGGCACGGCAAACCCTATCGGCCGGTGTTTGACGCGGTATTGCGTCACCTCGGGGATCCGGACCGTCGGCGCGTGCTGATGATCGGCGACGGCCTCCTGACCGATATTGCGGGTGCCGCCGTCGCGGGCATCGATGCCGCGTTCATGGTCGGGGGGATTGCCGCAGAGCGGCTCGGTGCGCCACCCGGGGCTTTACCAGCGCCCGATAGGCTTGCAACCTTGCTCGAAGACGTTGGGCAGGCGCCGAGATATGCGATGCCGGGTTTGATCTGGTAACGGTCCGAGAGCGTAAGATCTATTAGAGGGCGTTAGACCCGCGGGTTTAGAGCGGGATTAAAAGATATATTATTGATATATCATGGGAGCGAAGCCATGCGGGTGCATCGTCACGAATGGGTCTGGTCCTTCGATGCGCCGCCGGCGGAAGTCTGGCCGATCCTGTCTGACACAGCCCGGTTCAACGAGGCGGCGGGTCTGCCGAAACACGACATCACAGAAACACCCCAGGAAGACGGATCGGTGCTTTTCACCGCCGTGGCAAAGCAAGGGCCATTCACGCTTGCCTGGCGCGAGGAGCCGGTGAACTGGGTTGCCAACAAATGGTTTGAGCATCGCCGCTACTTTACCAGGGGGCCCCTGAAGACACTCTTTGCGACCCTCAAAATCGAACCGACGGGTCGCGAGGATTCAAAAAGCCGCGTTCTTTATGTGCTCGAAGCCGAGGCCGCGAATTTGTTGTGCGAACTGGCGCTGCGCACCGTGTTCTTTAAATCGGTCGACAAAACGTTCGCGGCGCTGGTCGGTTCGACGGCCGAATTTGTCAGGGGCGAGCGCGATACGCCCTTTGATGCGACGCCGCCTGAGTTTGACGATGCCGGCAAACAGCGCATCGCGCGCGCCGTCGAGGCGATCAACGCGACGTCGCACGCCCACGGCCTCGCCGAAAAACTGGCAAACCATGCGACCACGGGACAGGAGGTCGATGTCGTTAAAATTCGGCCGCTGGCGATGGCGCGGCGATGGGGCGTGCGACCGCGAGACGCGATCGAGGTATGCCTCGAGGCGACCCGAGCCGGTTTGCTGGATCTGCGTTGGGACATTCTGTGCCCGCGTTGCCGGGTTGCGAAGTCGGTCTCTTCGGGTCTCGACGAGATGCCGACAGGTGCTCATTGCGGCACCTGCAACATCGACTATGACCGTGATTTCTCACGCAATGTGGAATTGAGCTTTCAGCCGGCCGCCGGCATACGCCCCGTTTCGTTCGGTGAATATTGTCTGTTCGGGCCGATGAGTACGCCCCATATCGTCGCGCAGGTTTGTGTCGCCGCAGGTGCCACGCGGGAGCTCGATGTCTCCTTTGCGGACGGGCATTACCTGGTGCGGACCCTCGAGGCCGGCCCCGAGGCGGATTTCGACTATGAGGGCGGCGGGTTTCCCGAAGTGCAAATCAATGGCGAAAACCTCGATGTTGGTGCGCCCGCGGCGCCCGGAAAACTGCGCCTGGTGAATGGGGCGACGCATGATCGCAACTTTGTCATCGAGGAGCGCGCCTGGGAGCGCGACGCCCTGACGGCGGACCGGGTGACCGCGATGCAGGCATTTCGAGATTTGTTCTCCGATCAGCTGCTCCGGCCCGGTGACGAGGTCGCGATCCAGCGGGTGACGTTGATGTTTACCGATCTGCGCGGATCGACCGCGCTGTATGAAGAGATCGGTGATGCCCGTGCCTATGGCCTGGTGCGCGATCATTTCGCTTTCCTCACAGGCATCGTGCGCGAGCATGACGGCGCAGTTGTGAAGACAATCGGTGACGCGGTGATGGCGGCGTTTGTCGAACCGGAGCAGGCGCTCGCGGCGGCGCTGGAAATCCAGCAGGCCGTGTCGGATTTCAATCGCGATCACGCATCGACGGCTGGTGGCGATCAAGGTGGGTATCCATGAGGGTGCCTGCATCGCCGTCACGTTAAACGACAGGCTCGACTATTTCGGAAGCACGGTGAACATGACAGCCCGGCTTCAGGGACAAAGCCGGGGCGGCGACATCATCGTGTCGAAGAGCATGGCCGAGGATCCGGCCGTCGCCAGGTTGTTGGCGAAGCGGAGCGTCAGCGAAGAATCGGCGGAATTACGGGGATTCGATGCTCGTGTCGGCTTTCTGCGCATCGATGAAGCCATGCACAAGCAAGCGCCCGGCGATCAATAGACCGGCCCTCGGCCAAGCACTATACTTTCCGGCCACTGTGGATTTGCACAAAGAGCCGAAAAAATAGCCGAATTCCCGAAACATACGCTTGGTGACTGGACGGCCCGTGCCGCCGAGGAACTGCGCGGCCGCGAACCCGAAGACCTGATCGGCGAGACCCCCGAGGGAATCGCGATCAAGCCGGTCTATTCGGCGGCCGACCTCGAGGATATCGCGTGGCTGGACAGCATGCCCGGCTTCGCGCCGTTCGTCGGTGGCCCCAAGGCGACGATGTATGCCGGGCGCCCATGGACGGTGCGCCAGTATGCCGGCTTCTCCACGGCTGAAGAATCGAACGCATTCTATCGCAAGGCGCTCGAGGGCGGTCAGCGTGGCCTTTCGGTGGCCTTCGATCTGGCGACCCATCGTGGCTATGACAGCGACCATCCGCGCGTCGTGGGTGATGTCGGCAAGGCCGGGGTCGCGATCGACAGCGTCGAGGACATGAAGATCCTTTTCGACGGCATTCCTCTCGATGAGATGAGCGTGTCGATGACCATGAACGGCGCTGTGTTGCCGGTGCTGGCCAGCTATATCGTGGCCGCCGAAGAACAGGGCGTCGGGCCGGAGAAACTTTCGGGGACCATCCAGAACGACATCCTCAAGGAGTTCATGGTCCGCAACACCTATATCTATCCGCCGACCCCATCGATGCGGATCGTCGCCGACATCATCGCCTACACCGCCGAGTACATGCCGCGGTACAACTCCATCTCGATCTCCGGCTATCACATGCAGGAAGCCGGGGCGACGGCGGTCCAGGAGCTCGCCTTTACGCTCGCCGACGGGATCGAATATGTACGCGTCGCCAGCGCGACCGGCCTGGATGTGGACCGGTTTGCGCCGCGTCTGTCGTTTTTCTTCGGCATCGGCATGAACTTCTTCATGGAGATCGCCAAGCTGCGCGCCGCCCGCTATCTGTGGTCCCACGCCATGCGCGACCTGTTCGATGCCCAGGATGAACGTTCGCTGATGCTGCGCACCCATTGCCAGACGTCCGGCGTTTCCCTGACCGAACAGGATCCCTACAACAATGTCGTGCGCACCACGATCGAGGCGCTGGCTGCGACCCTGGGCGGCACCCAGTCGCTGCACACCAATTCCTTCGACGAGGCGGTCGCGCTGCCGACGCCCGCGTCCTCGCGGGTGGCCCGCAATACCCAGCTGATTTTGCAGCATGAGGCGGGCATTACCCAGGTCGTCGATCCCATGGCCGGCTCCTATTATGTGGAGAGCCTGACCCACGCCCTCGTTGTCGAGGCGCGCAAGCTGATCGATGAAGTCGAAGAGCTTGGCGGGATGACGAAGGCCGTCGAATCCGGCATGCCGAAACTGCGTATCGAAGAAGCGGCGGCGCGCCGTCAGGCGCGGATCGACCGGGGTGACGATGTGATCGTTGGCGTGAATCGCTATCAGCCGGATACGGCCGAAGAGATCGATGTCCTCGACATCGACAATAGTCGGGTGCGGGAAGCACAGATCGCCCGCCTCAAGACCGTGCGCGAAGGCCGGGATGCGGCCGGTTGCAAGGCGACACTCGATGCGATCACGCGAATCGCGCAATCTGGAGACGGCAATCTGCTTGCGGCCTGTGTCGATGCTGCGCGGGCGCGAGCCACTGTGGGAGAGATGTCGGATGCGATGGAAGCGGCCTTTGGCCGACACAGGGCGACCGTGAAATCGATTTCCGGCGTCTATGCCGCGGCCTATGAGGGTGACGAGGGCTTTGGCGAGGTCCTCGCCGATGTCGCGACGTTTGCCGAGGAAGAAGGCCGGCGGCCTCGCATGCTGGTCGTCAAGCTCGGCCAGGACGGGCATGACCGGGGCGCCAAGGTGATCGCGACGGCTTTTGCGGATCTTGGCTTCGATGTGGATGTCGGGCCGCTGTTCGCAACCCCTGAAGAGGCCGCGCAGCAGGCCGTCGAGAACGATGTGCATATCGTCGGCGTTTCGACCCAGGCGGCGGGGCACAAGACCCTGGTGCCGCAGCTGGTCGCGGCGTTGAAGGCGGCGCATGCAGAAGACGTCGTTGTGATTTGCGGTGGTGTCATTCCGGCGAAGGATTACGAATTCCTGAGTGCCAACGGCGTCTCGGCGATCTATGGGCCGGGCACAAACATTCCGGCTGCCGCGCGGGAGGTCCTCGAGATGGTCCGGGCGCGCCGGCGCGAAGCGGCCTGATGTCAGATACCCAGGAAGAGTGGCAAGACGAAGAGGACGTGTACCGGACCGACGAGGAGGCGGATGCGGGCCCGCCCAGACGACGTCGGCGTCTGAACTACGCCGGATGGCTGTTGTCCCTTTCCGGCATCGCCTGGTTGTTGTTCTTCATCATATTTGTTGCGCGCAGCGTCGGCTGGTCGCTGGTCCCGCAACTTTTGCCCCATGAGATCGGCGGCGTGTGGCCGGATTGCTGGTGCCGCCGGCCATCCTGTTTGCCCTGGCGTCCCTGACATCACGGCGCCAGCGACTGGGCGACATGCTGACTGCGCTTGAGGGTCAGGTGGCCCGGCTCGAGGCGCCCTTCACACATGCCAATTCGGAGCTCTCCGAGCTCGGCGAAATGCTGGTTCTTTATGGGCAGGCGCTGGAGGAATCCGTCAACGATGCGCGCGCGCATCTGCAGGAATTGCGCGGCGGGTTCGGGCGCGAGGCGGCCGAGCTGGAGGCCATCGCGTCAGCGCTTCGTGGGTTGATGGTGAAAACCAACGAGACGGCCGGCGATCAGGCCGCGCAGTTGGCGCAGATGACCGCGCAGGTTAACGCCAGTCTGGAAGAAATCCGTGAACTCGGCCGCGGCGAGGCCGAGGTGATCGACGATGCGTCGCGTCGCGCGGCAGATGTGGTGCGCGAGCTGGTCGCCACGCTGGGGGATCAGATCGAAGCCATCGAAGCCGGCTTTCAGGATGCCGTTTCCAACACGGTTGGCCGTGTTGCCGGAGCAGGGGATGCGGCCGCGGGCGAAATACGCGCAGTCACGGAGCAGGTGCTCGATCGGACCCAGGAGGCGGTCGATGCGGTCACCAAGCAGGCCGGCGATGCGAGCGTCGCGATCAGCGATGCGGGCAATCAGGCCGCGGGTGTCATTGAGCAGGCGTCCGATGACGCGTTGAGCCGGAGCCGTGCCCTGGGCGAGGACATGGAGCAGCGCGCCGCCGATGCGGGTGCTGCGTTCGAGGCGGCGATCGCACGTGCGTCGGACAGGCTGGCCGCGATGTCGGAAGATGCCGCTGGTCATGCGGACCGGTTGATGCAGGAAATGTCCGGCCAGATGGATCAGGCAGGGGTCGCGCTGGACCGGGTGGTATCGGCGATGGCCGACCAGATGGCGCAAGTAACGCAGAATGCAGGCGCGCAGGCCCGTGAGATGACCGAGGCGGCGGCATCGGAGATGGCCCAGACGGCACAGGCGCTGGGGGCGAGTGTCGCGACAATCCAGCAGCAGACCGAGAGCATGACGGCTGATTTGCGCGCGCAGGCCGACGCGTTTGCCGGTATCGCGCGCACCAGCATCGAGCAGGTGGATGCCGCGAGTGAACGCCTGCACGGTTTTGCCGACGATCTGACGGCGGCGGGCGCGAGTGCGGACGAAAAGGGCCGTACACTGGGTGATGCCTTCCGGAGCGAGGCCGGCGCGCTGGAGAATGTAGCGCGGAATGCTTCCGTTGAGGCCGAGCGTTTGTCGGCGGAATTGCGCGATGCCGCCGCGGCGCTGTCGGCGTCGACCGTGCAGGTGAGCGCGAGCGCTACGGAGGCGCGTGATGCGCTCGGCGATCACTCGAATGCGGTCGAAGAGGAGTTCGCCCAGACCATGAGCCGGGCACAGCGCACGCGCGATGAAATTATCGCGCAGCGCGATGTTCTGGAATCGGCCGCGGATGCGTCCCTGGCGCGGATCACGGCCATTCGCGACACGCTGGGGGACAGCACGCAGGCGCTTGATCAGGCTGCCGAACGGGCGAGCGATCATTTGCGGAGTCTGCGCGAGCAGCTCGGGAACGACCAGCACTTCATGTCCGAGATTGTCTCCGGCGCTGAAACCCGCCTGACGGCCCTGGGCGAGGCGCTGCGTGTGGGGGCATCTGAAATCACCGAGGCTTCCGAGACGGCCGAAACGGCGGCTCGCGGCGCACATGAATCCCTGCGTCGCCAATCGCAGGAGCTCACCAATGCAAGTGTGACCGCTGGTGCACGAGCCGAGGCGCTGGGTGAATCCCTGACCCAGCACACCGAAGCGCTGCATCAATCGGCCGCCGAATCCCTGGCCCGGTTGGCCGAGGTGCGGGATCTTATCCAGCGCGAAAGCGAGGCGGTCGAGGCCAATGCCCGTGTTGCTACCGAAGGTCTGTCGGAGGTTGCCGGTGCGTTGCGTCAGCGCCGCGAGGAGCTGACGACAAGCACGGAGGAAATGCGCCGGGCAGCAGGTGAGACCGAGGAATCTCTGGGCGCGCGTAGCCGCGATGTGAGGGAAACGGTCGAATCTATCCTCGAGCGCTGGCGCGAACTGGGGGACATGCTGGTTGGCCGTGCCGAGTCATTGCGCGAAACGGGAGAGAGCGCGGTGGCCCGCGCCGAAGTCACCATGCAGTCTCTCGGCCGTCACACGGGCGAGCTGTCCACGTCGGCCGATCGCATGGAAGGTCGTGTCGAGGGCTTGCGCGATCAGCTGCGCGAACAGGCGCGCGACATGCAGCTGGCGATAGACCAGGTTGCCGAGCGGTCCGAATCCATCGCATCGACATTCCGGATGCAGGAGCATGCGCTGATCGAGGCGGCCGAAGAGGCGGGCCGGAAGGCCGACGAAGTACGCGTGGGATATATCGATTCAAACCGTGGCGTGTTGCTGCACACGGTCAACAGGGTGCTCGATACGCTGGGTTCACTGGGTATCGAACTGGACGAGTTGCTGGAAGGTGACGCCGCGCCCGACATGATGCGCCGGTTCGCAAAGGGTGATCGCGGTGTGGCTTTGCGTCGTATCTCTGCCCGCGTGAAAGACCCCATTGCCCTCAACCGTGTACGCGAGTTGTACGAAGACGATGATGTATTCCGGACGCTGACGGGCCGGTATCTCCGCGAATTCGAGCGCCTGTTGACCCAGGCCGGCGAAGCCGACCCGGACGAGCTGCTCAGCGCCAGCCTGCTGACGGCGGACGTCGGCAAGGCCTACCTGCTGCTGTCGCGCGCCGTCGACCGGCACAAATAGCCCTATTTACGTGATCTCCCGACGGTGTGGCCTGACTTTTGTCAGGCCAATCGGGCTGCCTGTAGACGAATGGTCGGTTGGATATAATAATAAATGCCAAATGGAATAGAATTGTACATTATGATGAACATATGACATAAAATATTACATTCTGGTATCCGTGTGACAATAGATGGAGGTTGTGGCCTGACAAATGGAAGGTGATCTGGACAATATCGATCGGTCTCTGCTGGATGTCGTTCAATCGGATGCGCGATTGTCGTTCCGAGAGATCGCTCGGCGGATCGGCATGTCGACGCCAGCGGTGGCAGACCGCATACGCAGGCTCGAGGCGGCGGGTGTCATCCTCGGATACGCCGCGCGTGTGGATCGCGCCGCGCTAGGTCAGGAGATCGGTGCGTTCATACGCCTGACGGTGTCGGACAAGGATTTCCAGCGCGTTGCGGGGTTGTGTCGCTCGCTCGACGCGGTCGTGGAGTGCCATCACATCACGGGTGAGGACAGTTTTGTCATTCGCGTGGCGGTCGCATCGATTGCCGAACTGGAGGATGTTATTTCCAGGTTTCGCAAGATCGGGCCGGCGCAGAGTTCGGTCATTCTCTCATCCCCGGTCGATGGCAAGCCCGCGCGTACAGACAGCGCATTGTTGGCCCCTGCGGCGGCGCGCTAGATTACGGCCATGGCGGATAACGAAAAAACCCCATCGACGGACGATCCGTCCGGCTTGGCGGCGGCGGTCTGCGCGGGTGATCGCCGGGCATTGGCACGTGCGATCACGTTGATCGAATCGACCCGAGCAGACCATCGCGACCAGGCGGAACGATTGCTGGAGCATCTGTTGCCGCACACGGGGAGCGCCACGCGCATCGGCATATCGGGGGTGCCGGGTGTCGGCAAATCAACCTTCATAGAAGTCTTCGGCCAGAACTGGATCGCGCACGGCCATAAGGTCGCCGTCCTTGCGGTCGATCCGTCTTCCCAGCGCAGCGGTGGCTCGATCCTGGGCGACAAGACGCGCATGGAGCAGCTTTCTCGTGCGCCGGAAGCGTTCATCCGCCCGTCACCCACGGCAGGGACCCTGGGCGGGGTTGCACGGCGGACCCGTGAGGTGTCGCTCGCCTGTGAAGCGGCCGGGTTCGACGTGGTGCTGATCGAAACGGTCGGTGTGGGCCAGTCCGAGACGGCGGTCGCGGATTTGGTCGATATGTTCCTGCTGTTGCTGCTGCCGAGCGGCGGCGATGAGCTCCAGGGTGTCAAGCGCGGCATCATGGAGTTGGCCGACCTCGTGGTGGTCAATAAGGCGGATGGCGATCTGGCCGCCGCGGCCGAACGATCCGCCGCGGAATATGCCAACGCGATTCGCCTGCTGCATCCCGCGGCGTCCGACTGGATTCCGCCTGTGCTGACTTGTTCGGCGCTTGAGAATACCGGCATCGACGAGGTCCGGGAGACCACGGAGGCCTATCGCACGCAGGCAGAGGCCGGCGGCGCACTGGAAACACGGCGTGCCGCCCAGGCCCGCCGGTGGATGTGGGGTGAGGTCGATGAACATTTACTGGCCGGCTTTCAGCGCCATCCCGCCGTCCGCGCAAAGCTTGAATCCCTCGAACGGCAGGTATCCGATGCGGAGATAACACCCTCCGCCGCGGCCCAGGCATTGCTTGAGGCATTTCGCAGCGCCTAATTCCTTGCCGGACGGGCTTGACCGGGCTCCCGCCATCGCCTAAAAACACCGCCGTTCGCGCCGATTTCGGCGCGTTAGCTGTTCATGGAGCGAGTACAATGTCGCGCCGCTGCGCCATTACAGGCAAAGGTGTGCTGACCGGAAACAACGTCAGTCATGCCCACAACAAGACCCGTCGCCGGTTCCTGCCGAACCTGCAATCCACGATGCTGTATAGCGAGTCTCTCGGGCGCGGTGTGCGCTTGAACTTGACCGCGCGTGCCATCCGCACGATCGAGCATAAGGGTGGTGTCGATGCGTATCTGCGTGGCACGGCCGCTTCGAAATTGCCGCGCGAATTGCGCCGCATGAAGCGTGATCTCGAGAAGGTCGCTGCGGCCGCTTAAGCGCACCGCAGTCTGACCACGATAAAGGCCCGCGTTTCGCGGGCTTTTTTGCGCGCGCAGCGTATATGATCGCGCCCCGATCCGATCGCCGTTGCGACAACCCGCTTTGAGCCGACTATGACTGACTATCCCGGTTTCGATTTCGAAGTGACCCGCAATGTGACGGGCGAGGCCGGTTGGCCCGGTGCCGCGCGGCGGGGCCGCATCACGACACCCCATGGCGAGATCGAGACCCCTGCCTTTGTGTTCTGTGCAACCCGCGGCGCATTGCGCGGTGTGTTGCCCAGCCAGGCGCGTGCCGAGACGACCCAGATCATTCTCGGCAACACCTATCATTTGATGCTTCAGCCGGGTGCGGAGCGTGTGGCAGCGCTTGGCGGCCTGCACAAGATGATGGGCTGGGACGGCCCGATGCTGACGGATTCCGGCGGTTTCCAGATTTTCTCACTGGGCCGGGGCGGGGATGAGAAGGAAATCAAGGGCAGCCGGACCGATGTGCGCGATCCCTCGCTGCTGGCCATCGATGAAGCCGGCGCATCCTTCCGATCCTATGTCGACGGTTCCAAGGTGACCCTGACGCCTGAGGATTCGATCCGCATCCAGCGCCAGATTGGTGCCGATATCATTCTCGTTCTCGACGAATGCACGCCCTATCACGTTGACCGTGAATATACCGCCCAGTCGATGGGGCTCACCCACCGTTGGGCGCTGCGCTCAATCGCGGCCTTCGGGGAGAGCGAAGAAGGGTCTGCCGGGCCCCAGGGCCTGTATGGAATCATCCAGGGCGGTGTCTACGAGGACCTTCGCAAGGAAAGTGCCGAGTTTACGGCAGCCCAGCCCTATTTCGGCTATGCGGTCGGCGGCTGCCTCGGCGGTACGCCGGAAGAGATGGATGACGTGGTGGCGCTTGCCATGGCGCCCCTCAATGCCGCGGCATCGACCCCGCGCCCGATCCATCTGCTCGGTGTCGGAAGTGTGCGCGATGTTTGGAACGGGGTGGCCAAGGGTATCGATACCTTCGATTGTGTGAACCCGACCCGCCTGGCGCGCCATGGCAGCGCCTATATCCGGCCGGGCCTGGGCGAGACCGAGAATGGCCGCGAGTTCATCAACATCAAGAATGCACGGTTCCGCGAAGACAATACGCCGCTGGATCCGGAATGCGATTGCGCGACCTGCACCAGCGTGTCGCGCGCCTATCTGCATCATCTCGTGAAAGCGGGTGAGTTGAACGCGGTATCCCTGCTGGCGGTACACAATGTGCGCTTCATGAATCGTCTTCTCGAGGACGTACGAGCCGCGATCGACAATGATGACTACGCCGCGCGGCGTGCCTGGTGGATCGACGGCTGAGCCGGCACGCGGGCCCCGGACTTGTCTAGGGCAGCAGCTCGAACATCAGCAGCAGATTTCGCTGCCTGTCTGAGAAATTATTGTCGCTGGCGAGATAGATCAGTGTCTGTCCGCGCCCGCCAGACCGCGCCGCGATTGCTTCGAAATTCTCGGTCACGAAGGGTTTCTCGATCCGGGCGATCTCTGTGGTCTGGATGGGCGCGCCCGGGCGGAGGCCGCGGCGTGCGATCTTCGCGATTCGGGAGCCGACGTCGCTCGGCGGGGTGAACCGGCGCTCGACCACCACGATGTCTCCGTTCGGCAGCAGCGCGGCTCCGGTCGGCTTGTAGGGCGGAAACAGGGTGTAGGCCATCGGTGTCCAGTCGGCACCGTTGCCGAGCCAGGCGAAGGTAAAGTCACGGCTCGTGGCGAGGTCTTCGGCGATCAGCAGGATCTTCTTGTCGGCGGTCTCGGTGGCGGCCTCGATGCCCCTGTTTGAGCGGGCGCGCTCCAGCCCCGGCGGGGTCAGCAGGAGGCGGGGGGCCGAGCGCAGCGGTGCGAAGGAGGCCGGGTAGTGAAGTAGCCGGTGATTGCGTTCGAAAGCCACGACCCAGCCGCCGTTGGGCATTTTTG
Source organism: Alphaproteobacteria bacterium (assembly GCA_965261975.1). Classification (GTDB taxonomy): domain Bacteria; phylum Pseudomonadota; class Alphaproteobacteria; order UBA6615; family UBA6615; genus UBA8079. Next base: position 5,766 of record CBDHEC010000050.1, on the reverse strand, counting down.
CGATCGCTTCGATATCGGAATTGCGGTCGTCCTCGATCGAGCGTCCGACCGCACCGATCACCGGTTCCAGGTCGACCAGCTTGGCGGCGGACAAATCGGCATTCCGGTCATATTCGAGGAACAGTTCGGCCCGGTGACCGCGATCCGTGAGCAACGTGATGGTGCGTCCGCCGGAATCTATTTCCATGGCCGAGATGCCGCCGAAGCGCGGATCGTCGAAGTTCATCTCGATCCCGCCGCGCCAGATCAGGCGGCCGCTGCGGTCCTGTCCGCTCAACCCCTCGTGCAACGCAATGGGCGTCGTGTCGGCCAGCGCGTTTGGCGCGGCGAAAGCGCAGGCAAGCAGCAGACTCGAGAGAAGCCGGATCATGTGAGGTTTATAGCCGTATTCTGCGGCACAAACATGGCCGAAATGGCGCGTGGGCCGGTTGCGCGTCAGGCGACGCGACGCGAACCGCCACGAGGCTTGCGCGCCGACCCGTCTTCCTCGTCGAAAAGCTCGGCCAGCTGATCCATGACCGTACCGCCGAGTTGCTCTGCGTCGACGATCGTCACCGCCCGGCGATAGTAGCGCGTCACATCATGGCCGATGCCGATGGCCAGCAATTCGACGGGCGAATAGGTCTCGATCCATTCGATGATCTGTCGCAGGTGGCGCTCCAGATAGTTGCCGGCATTCACCGACAGCGTGGAATCGTCGACCGGTGCACCATCGGAGATGATCATCAGGATCCGGCGTTGTTCCGAGCGGCCGAGCAAACGGTTGTGCGCCCAAAGTAGCGCCTCGCCGTCGATATTTTCCTTGAGCAATCCCTCGCGCAGCATCAGGCCGAGATTCTTGCGTGCGCGGCGCCACGGGGCGTCGGCGGATTTGTAAATGATGTGGCGCAGGTCGTTCAGGCGGCCCGGATTGGCGGACTTGCCGGCGCCGAGCCATTTTTCACGCGCCTGGCCGCCTTTCCAGGCCCGTGTCGTGAAGCCGAGAATCTCGACCTTCACGCCGCAGCGTTCCAGTGTGCGCGCGAGGATATCGGCGCTCATCGCGGCCACGGAGATCGGTCGCCCGCGCATGGAGCCCGAATTGTCGATCAGCAGGGTCACGACCGTGTCGCGGAAATTCGTGTCCTCTTCCATCTTGAACGACAGGGGATGTGCCGGGTTGGTCACCACGCGGGTCAGGCGCGCGGTATCGAGCATGCCTTCCTCGAGGTCGAATTCCCAGTTGCGGGTCTGTTTCGCCATCAGGCGCCGCTGCAGCCGGTTTGCGAGCTTCGAAATGACGCTTTGCAGATGGCCGAGCTGTTGATCGAGCTGTTGGCGCAGGCGCGAGAGCTCGTCAGGGTCACACAGGTCGGGGGCCTCGACGATCTCGTCGTATTCCGTCGTGAACGCGCCGTAGACGAACTGTTCGCCCTGGTTATGACCGTATTCGGGGGGACGCCAGGGCTGGCCGGGCGCATCGGGGTCTTCGTCGCCGGCTCCCTGCTCCATGTCGCCGTCGCCATCCTCGAACGGCATGTCCATCTCTTCGCTCTCGGCGCCGGCCTCTTCGTCTTCGCCTTCGCCGTCCATGGCGCGTGCTTCGCCGTCGCTCTCGCCCTCACCGGTGCTTTCGCCGTCGGCGTCGTCCTGGTCCTCGCCCGTGCTGTCGTCGGACTCGGAATCGGCGGCCATCTCCTCATCGGCAAGGCCGAGATCCGAGATCATCTGCCGGATCACGTCCTGGAAGGCGATTTGGTCGTCCAGGCTGTTGCTCAGTTCCGAAAGGGCGCTGCCGATCTTGGATTCAACGAACGGCCGCCAGACGTCGACCATCTGACGCGCGGAGGGCGGTGGCGGTGCGCCGGTCAGGGCTTCGCGCGCCAGCAGGGCAACCGCCTCGGAAACGGGTGCCTGGTCGCGCTGGGTGACGCGCGCAAAACCCTTGTCCCGGCATCGCATCTCCAGCGCCGCGCTCAGATTGTCGGCGACCCCGGACATGCGGTTGGCGCCGATCGCCTCGACCCGCGCCTGTTCGACCGCGTCATAAAGAGCACGCGCGGCGGGGGCTGTGGGGACCCTGGACTGGTGCAGTTCGGCGTTGTGATGGCGCAGATTGAGCGCCAGCGCATCGGCCTCACCGCGAACGACACTGACATCCTCGGCCGGGAGGTCACGGTTTGGCAGGGGGAGGCGTGCTTCCTCGCCGCTGATGCCCGGCGGGTCAGGGGTAAAAGATACCGTTAGTTCCGGCTCGCGGGCCATGGCGCGCATGGCCGCGGCCGTGACGCGCCGAAACTCTTCGACCGGCCCGTCATTGCCGCCTCTGTTTGATCCCGCCATCGGCGATTTACTGGGTCGGGGCCGGCGCGATCACGCCGTCTTCGAGTTCGGTCCCGAAGCAGCGCTGGTAATATTCGGCCACCGTCGAGCGCTCGACCTCGTCACACTTGTTCAGGAAGGTGACCCGGAAGCCGAGCGGGATCGAACCGAAGATTTCCGCATTGTCCGCCCAGGTGATGACGGTACGTGGCGACATAACGGTCGAGATGTCGCCGGCGACGAATCCTGAGCGCGTCAGGTCGGCGGTTGCGACCATGGCGGAGAGCTTCTCGCGGCCTTCCTTGTTGTCATAGGCGGCACATTTCGCGGCCACAATGTCGACTTCCTGCTCATGGGGCAGATAGTTCAGCGTCGTGACGATGTTCCAACGGTCCATCTGCGCCTGGTTGATCTGCTGTGTGCCGTGATACAGGCCCGTCGTGTCACCCAGGCCAACTGTATTTGCCGTCGCGAAGAGCCGGAAGCTCGGATGCGGGCGGAGGACCTTGTTCTGGTCGAGAAGGGTCAGCTTGCTGTCGGCCTCAAGCACGCGCTGGATCACGAACATGACGTCCGGCCGGCCCGCGTCATACTCGTCGAAGACCAGGGCGCAGGGATGTTGCAGGGTCCAGGGCAGGATGCCTTCGCGGAACTCCGTGACCTGAACGCCGTCGCGCAGGACGATGGCGTCCTTGCCGATCAAATCGATGCGGCTGATATGGCTGTCGAGGTTGACGCGGACGGTCGGCCAGTTGAGGCGCGCGGCGACCTGTTCGATATGGGTCGACTTGCCGGTGCCGTGATAGCCCTGGATCATGACCCGGCGGTTGTGGGCAAAGCCGGCCAGGATCGCGAGGGTCGTGTCATGGTCGAACTGGTAGCTCTCGTCGAGCGCGGGCACATGAACGGTATGCTCGGAGAAGGCCGGGACCTCCATATCGGAATCGATCCCGAAGACCTGACGGGCCGACACCTTGATGTCCGGCTCCGGATTTTCGGGCATATCCGCATTTGTTATCGATTCAGTCGCTTCCATAATCCGGTCCACTTTCGTCAAATATTCGTCATGCGGTGCGGCTCCGTTAGGGGCCGACCGATTGCATTAATGTTGCGTAGGCTTGGTTGATCGTCTTGAGACGTTCTTCCGCCAGCTTGTCGCCGCCATTCGCGTCAGGATGGTGCTGTTTGACCAGCTCCTTGTAACGCCGCTTTATAGCGTCTGCTGTCAGCGGTGGCGATAGTTTCATTATACCAAGGGCGTCAATAGTTTCGGAGTCCATTCCCGCGGTATTCGAGTCGGCCGCCGCACGCGCTGCCGCGTCTGCTTCGGATTCGAAAAAACCGAAATCATCCCGGATGCCTTCGCCGGGGCGTTTGCCGTTCAGGGGCCAGGTCGGGCGATGCCAGAAAGTGGTGCCGTGACGGTCGAGTTCGATCTCGTCCTCCGACATGCCGGCATAGTAATTCCACGAACTGTTATATGAGCGCACATGTTCCAGGCAGAACCAGATATATTCGCGCACATTGTCGCGTGACTTTGGTGCCCGGAATTCGCCGGGGAGATCGCAATCCTCCTGCGCACATACGCGCTGGTCCGACCCGTTGTCACCATTCTCGGTGAGCAGGTCGTCCAGGTCGATGGATTTACGTCGTTTTGCCATGAGCGGAATATGTCTGGTGCACCAGTCCGAGGCAATAACGGGTCCGCAAATAGGTTGGGGACACCAAAGGTTGGAGAAATTGATGAATCGCGCAGAACGTATCCAGGCGGCCCTTGAGGCCGGGCTCGATGTCCAGCGAATCGAAGTACGGGACGACTCCCACATGCATGCCGGCCACGCCGGCGCCCGGCCCGAGGGGGAAACACATTTCGATGTTGTGGTTGTGAGCCCTGATTTCGCAGGGCAATCGCGCGTGACCCGTCAGAGGTCGGTTTATGCCCTGCTTTCCGCCGAATTTGAGGGCGGTCTCCATGCGCTTTCCGTGCGTGCATCAACTCCTGAAGAGGCCCAGAACGAAACAAAATGATACGAAAAGTATCTATGTGTTGCAAACGCCCCGCGCCCGTTCTACCTTGCTGGCAGTCGTCATTTATTGACCCCATTGAGGGTCGAAAGGGCAGCCAAAATGCTTGTAAATCGCAACATCACAGTGGGCTCGTTGCGCACCAGCGTGCGGTTGGAGCCTCAGTTCTGGGAAGCCTTGTCCGATATCGCGGGGCGCGAACAGCTCACCGTGGATCGCCTCTGCACTATCATTGATGCCAATGCGGGTGAATTGGGGCGCACGGCGGCAATCCGTGTTTTCATCGCCAGTTACTTTGCGGAAATCCGGGCCCGAGAGAGTGTCTCGGCGCCGGCACATTCGCCGACGATGATCGAACGACCCGAACCCTATCGCGCACCTTATATCCCGGCGACACGCGCCGTCGGATAAGGGGTGCCGCCGCCGGGTGCGTGAGCGCCGCTGCTACGCCTCGGCAGGCCCGTCGTAATGGTCGGGCCAGAATTCCTTCACCTTCGGACCATCGCTGCGAAAAGCGTGGCAGGTATTCAGCAGGCGCGGCGGGCGTGTTGACGTTTTCTCGCCATCCGGCTGCTCCTTGTTCTTGAGCGGATAGATGGTCTGGAATGCCGTGGTGGCGACAGGCCCGAGCATCTCCACGATATGGGTGCATCCCTCGACTCCGCCGACCCGGTCACGCACACGTTTGCGCCAGCCCGGACCGATGCTCACCCCAACGAGCCGCTCGAAATTTGGTGCGACCTGCTTGCAGACCGAAAACGGGCTGTACTCGGTCGTGGCTTCGACGCCGTGGATTTTGAGATCGTCGTCCACCGTCAGGCGGATCCACATCTCGTGCACGGGTTCGCCCGGCGGGACGTCCCCGCGCTCATTGTTGTGGAAGGTATAGGTCTTCACATCGACGAGGCGGCCCTCGATATCCCACAAGCCGTCCTGGCGGCGGTAGCCGTTACACTCGACGGTCCGATTGTGAATATGCTCGCGCGCGGCCGGGCTCGACAATGGCATGGGATCGTTCCTCAAAGGCGAATATCGTGATGCCGGACTATAGGACCGCCCCGGTGCTGGTCAAGAAAAGCGCCGGTCAGCCTTGTTTGCGGAGGTTTCACTAGGCCACCGGGCCCGCTTCGCTGTCGGCTTCGGGCGCGCGGCGCGTGATTCTAAGTGAACGCAGCTGATTGCCGTTACGCCGCAGAATGTCGATCTTCAGGCCCTCGATATCGAAGCTCTGGCCCTCTTCGGGAATAAAGCGCGCCTCGTGCAGCACGAGACCCGCGATGGTCGAGGCCTCCTCATCGGGCAGGTCCCAATCGAACTCTCGGTTCAGGTCGCGAATCGTCACCCGGCCATCGACGATATACGTACCATCGGCCTGGCGGCGCATGCCGGGCACGGGAATGTCGTGTTCGTCGTCGATTTCGCCGACGATCTCCTCGATGA
>CBDHEC010000049.1:0-8199 GCA_965261975.1 Alphaproteobacteria bacterium | reverse complement strand
ATGTAGGGCGAGCCGATCGGCCCGGTGGCGGCAATGTCCGTGAGCGGCGGATTGCCCGATGCGCTGCCGAAATTGATCACCGAACCGCGCAGGCGCACGCTGGCCAGGGATTCTTCCCAGGTTTCCTTGCCCACCGAATCATAGACGCAGTGCACGCCTTTGCCGTCCGTCAGTTCACGGACTTTCTTGGCGAATTTCGGCCCCTTGCGTTTGACCACGATGGGATGATGGCAACCATTGCGCTTGGCGATCTTTGCCTTTTCCTCGGTGCTGACGGTCCCGATAACCGTGGCCCCGATGGCCTTTGCCCACTGGCACATGATGAGGCCGACACCACCTGCGGCGGCATGCACCAGGATCGTGTCGCCCCGCTTCACCTTGTAGGCGTCGCGCAGGAGATACTGCGCGGTAATTCCCTTGAGCAGCGCGGCAGCGGCGGTACGGTCGTTAATGAACTTCGGGAGCGGAATCAGGCTCGCCACCTTGGCCACGCGACGTTTCGAGTAGGCATCGAATGTCTGGCCACCGATATAACCCACCCGGTCACCGACCTTCAGGGCGCGCACACCCGGACCGACCGCCTCGACCACGCCGACGGCCTCGTTGCCCATACCGTTGGGCAGCGGCATCGGGTAGAGCCCGGTCCGGCGGTAGGTGTCGGCCAGATTGAGACCAACAACGGTGTGTCGCAACACGACCTCGCCGCGCCCCGGCGCGGGGACCTCGACGGTTTCCCATTTCATCTCACCGGTGCCGCCAAACTTGTAGATACGGAAGGCCTTGGTCTCCATCACTCTCTCCTCGAACTCTTTATTGAACTGCTTGATGTCAGGACGCGCGCTGGAACAACTGCACGAGATTGCCGTCTAGGTCGCGGAAGGTCAGGGTCTTGCCATGATCACCCATATCGCGTTCACCCAGAATTTCGCCGCCCGCTTCTGCGATGGCGGCACCCGCCGCCGCCGCATCGGGCACCTCGAACACCACCGTCGCACCGACCGCGCCGGTGGGTGCTTCTTCGACGGAACTCAGGGCGAAATTTGCGCCGCCAGCCTTGAGCTGGGCCCATTTGCCGCCGTCCTGGAACGCCAGATCGAGACCCAGCGTGTCGCGGTAAAACGCGATCGCACGGTCCATGTCCGCGGTGACGTAGTAGGCGTTCTGAAGCTTCTCAACGGTCATCATGGTCTCCCCAAGCCGTGCCATCATTCTATCTTCCGGCGCGAAACACCACCGACAAGTTGTTGACCGGCATCTCGACGACCCGCTCCAGCGAAAGCCCCGCCGCAACTGCCGCGTCGCACACCTTGGTCAGATCCCGCAAACCCCATTCGGGGTTTTGCGCGCGCAATGAGACATCAAAGGCCGCGTTTCCCTCTGACGTGTGGACACCGTCGCGGTTGAAAGGCCCGTAGATAAACAACACGCCATCATCACGGAGAATTCGCGCCGCGCCGGCGAGAAGGCCAAGGCAAGCCGACCAGGGCGCGATATGGATCATGTTTACGTTGTAGATCATGCCAATCGGCGGATCGGACCAACCCGCCTCGACGGGCCAGCTGTCGGCAGTTACATCGAGCAGAATGGGGGCGCGCAAATTCGGCAGATCGAGACCCGAAAACCGGGTGCGCATGTTCTCGATACGATCGGGGTCATATTCACTCGCCTGCCAGACACACGTGGCAAATTCAGTCGCAAAATGAGCCGCATGTTTTCCCGCGCCGCTCGCAATCTCCAGAATGCTGCCCGCCGCCGGCACGAACTCCCGCAACACGACGAAAATGTCATCGCGATTACGATCGGCGGATGTCTGTTCTCCGGTCATGTGTCGGCGGCGAGCTCACGCTGCACATGTTGATGCAGCTCGCGTGTCTCCTGGTCCTCGAGGCCATGGCGATCCAGCGCTTCGACAAGCAACGAGAGATACTCATGACATGTACCGCGCGTCCCGAGCGCCGTCGCGATGATCCGCGCCGACGTCTCGACCGGCAATTGCCCCGCATAGTTCTGATGGTCCCGGTTCGCGACGAACCCGAGCGCCCAGACGTCACCTGCCTCAGTTTCCGCCTTCGCCCAGGTCGGGACATAAACTCCGCCACTCATCTCGCGCCGCCACAGGGCATCGAGTATCTCCGCACGGCCGGCCTCGGGCACGCGAAACACCACACCGGCGCAGGCACCGCCCGGCTCAAGGGCCAGGCCGAGGCCCGGTCGCTCGAAGGACCCACGCGCGCGAATGGTCCAGAAACTAAAGGCGCGGCGATAGTTCGACAGCGTGGCCGTACGGGTTTCGTCGGGTTCAAACCGCGGGTCCCAGATCAGCGATCCGGCTGCAAACACCCAAAGTGTTTCCGGGTCGGGAGACGCCGCAATTGTCTCGTGCAGATTGGCGTTGCGCGCCGCATCACTCCATTCAACGAACGACGTGGGCGGCGGATTGACGGGTTCATTTGGCATTTGAAATCCGTACGCAGAGCGAACCATTCAAGAGAAAGTCGGGGCGGTATAGCGCGGCGCCTGCTATTCTTCCATCCAAACAAAAATCCTCAGGGAGATGGAAATCATGTCTGGCGACAATCTGAAGTCACACACCGTCGGTTGGATCGGCACCGGCAAGATGGGTTATCCGATGGCGGGGCTCCTGATCACGGCGGGCGCCGATGTGAAAGCCTATAACCGGACGGCCGCCAAGGCGGAACCGCTGGGCGTCGAGGTGGTCGCCAAACCGTCGGACCTGGCCGACAGGGATATCGTCTTCACGATCGTCACCGACGACAAGGCAATCCGGGAAATGATCACCGGGCCCGACGGCGTGCTGTCCGGCACAGCGCTGCCGAAGATCATCAGCGACAGCTCGACGATTTCGATCGAAACATCGATGGAAATGCGCGCCGCGTGCGAGGCCAAGGGTGTCATGTTCCTGGCCACCCCGATCAGCGGCAACGGCCATGCGGTCGCCGCGGGCAAGGCGACCCTGGGCGTTTCGGGTCCGCGCGAGGCCTACGACATCGCGCGGCCTTATATCGCCGCCCTCGGGCGCGCCGAGACCTATATCGGCGAGGGAGATTCCTCGCGTCTCGCGAAACTCGCGCACAACGTCATGCTCGGCGTTGTGGCCCAATGCATGGCCGAGATCACGGTGCTTTGCGAGAAGGGCGGGATCGAGCGCCACGCCTTCCTGAACTATTTCAACAACAGCGCGATGTCATCGATCTTCACCAACTACAAGGCCCCGGCCCTGGTGAACCTCGACTACACGGCAACCCACACGTCGAAGATGCTGCGCAAGGATCTCGATCTGGCACTCGCCGAGGCGCGCGATCTCGAAGTGCCGATGCCCATTACGAACCTGACCCGGGAGATGGTCCAGGCACTGATCGGTGCGGGCCATGGCGAGGACGATTTCGCCGCGCTGATCGAGATGCAGGCGAAGGCCGCCGGCTACGACATCAAGCCCGAGAATGTCGAGGTCGATGACGGCCTGAAAGACGCCGCCGAGTAACGTTTTAGGAAATCCGACAATGACCAAGACCCTCATCAAGGGCGGGACCATCATCTCGATGGACCGCAAGACCGGTGACTTCGCCAAGGGCGACATCCTCGTCAATGGCAGCGAAATCGAGAAAATCGGCAAGTCGATCCGCTCACCAGGCGCGAAGGTTATCGACGCGACCGGCATGATCGTCATGCCGGGTTTCGTAAACGCCCATCTGCACACCTGGCAGACCGGCATTCGCGGCGTCGCGGGCAATTGGTCGATTCCCGAGTATCTGCACCAGATGCACGCCACGATCGCGCCGCGCTACACGGCAAATGACACCTATCTGGGCAACCTTGTGGGCGCCCTGAACCAGATCAATCTGGGCGCGACCACGATATTCGACTGGTGTCACAACAATTCAACCCTCGCCCATTCCGATGCGGGAGTTCGAGGGCTGCAGGAAGCGGGCATCCGGGCCCTGTTCGGCCATGGCTCACCCAAGCCCGACGCGGCCGAAGGCGCCAAGCATTTCAGCGAGATACCCCACCCACGCAAGGAACTCGAGCGCCTGCGCAACGGCGCGCTGTCCGACGATGACGGCCTCGTCACGCTCGCCATGTCGGCGCTCGGCGTCGATTTCTCGACATGGGACGTCGTTGAGCATGATTTCCGGCTGGCCAAGGAACTCGACCTGATCATCAGCACCCATGTCTGGGGCGCACCCACGCGCCTGAACCCCGATGGCTACAAGAAGCTGGCGAAACTCAAATTGCTCGACCGCCGGCACAACATGGTCCATGGCAACTACCTGTCGGACGCCGAACTGAAGCTCGTCATCGACAGTGGTGCGTCCACGACGATCACCCCCGAAGTCGAGATCCAGATGGGCCATGGCAACCCGCTGATCGGGCGGGTGCGCGCACTGGGCGGCAAGCCGAGCATCGGCATCGACGTGGAATGCAACATCTCCGGCGACATGTTCACAGTGATGCGCATGGCCATGCAGCCGCAACGCCTGCTCGACAATCAGGCGAGATTCCACAAGACCAAGGCCGCAGTGGACAGCCTTTCGATCAAGCCGCGTGAAGCGCTTGAATGGGCGACCATCAACGCCGCCAGGGCGATGGGCCTGGACCGGAAAGTCGGCTCGCTCAAGGCCGGCAAACAGGCCGATATCATTATGATCAACGGGAACGACCTGAACCTGTTCCCGGTTCACAATCCGATTGAGAGCGTGGTCTTCCACGCCCATGGCGGCAACGTGGACACGGTCATGATCGCGGGCAAAATCCGGAAGCAGAGCGGCAAGCTCAAATACCGCGGTCTGCGCGGCAAGATGGATGAGCTCGCCAAGTCCGGCCGACGCGTCCTCAAGGGCATCAAGCTCGCCGCCTAGCGCAGGATATACCCCATGATCTCGCGGTGATGTATCATGGCGTCTTCTGAAATGGAGACGACCATGCCCGACGATTCCGCCCCGCGCCCGAACTCACCCGAGGCCCGCGACGCCGCATCGATCATCCACCCCCTTACGAACCTGAAGACGCATCTGGACAAGGGTCCGGTCGTCGTTGAGGAAGGCAAGGGTGTCTGGGTCACCGACGCCCATGGGAAGAAATACATCGAAGGCATGGCGGGCCTGTGGTGCATCTCACTGGGCTATGGGCAGGAGCGGCTGGTCAAGGCCGCCGCCGACCAGATGGCGCGCCTGCCCTACTATCACCTGACCAACCACAAGAGCCATTCGCCGGTCATCGACCTGGCGGAGAAGCTGCTCGAGATCGCCCCCGTGCCGATGTCGAAAATCTGGTTCGCCAATTCCGGGTCGGAAGGCAACGACAGCGCCGCGCGGATCGTCTGGTACTACTGGCACGGGATGGGCAAGCCCGAGAAGCGCAAGATCATCGCCCATCAACGCGCCTATCACGGCAACACGATCGCCTCGGCCAGCCTGTCGGGCATGCACTACAACCATGCGTCATTCGGCCTGCCGCTCGATGGATTCCTGCATGTCACGCCGCCGCACCATTACCGTTTTGCGAAACCCGGCGAGAGCGAGGAAGACTTCGCAACCCGCCTCGCCGATGAACTCGACGCGCTGATCGTGGCCGAGGGCCCCGAGACGGTCGGGGCGTTTTTCACCGAGCCGATCATGGGATCGGGCGGCGTTATCGTGCCGCCGCCGACCTATTACGAGAAAATCCAGGCGGTCATCCGCAAACATGACTTGCTGCTGGTTGCCGACGAGGTGATCACCGCCTTCGGCCGCACCGGCAACATGTTCGGCACCACCACGATGGGCCTGGAGCCCGACATGCTGGTCTGCGCCAAGGGTTTGTCGAGCGCTTATATCCCGATCTCCGCCCTGATGGTGAACGCCCGCGTGTTCGACGTGATTGCAGAAGAAAGCGACCGCGTCGGCGTGTTCGGGTTGAGCTTTACCTATTCAGGACACCCGGTGTCGGCTGCCGTGGCCCGAGAAACGCTGCGTATCTACGAAGACGAAGACATCATCGGCCATGTTCGGGAAATGGAGCCGCACTTCATGGGCGGGCTCGAAGCGCTGCTCGACCATCCGCTGGTCGGCGAGGTGCGCGGCAAGGGTCTCGTGGCCGGGGTGGAACTGGTTCGCGACAAGGCCACGGGGGAGGCTTTCGACCCGGCACTCGGCGTCGGCCCCTATTGCAATGATCGCGCAGAGGAGCACGGTCTGATTGTGCGCGCTATCGGCGACACGATTTCATTCTGCCCGCCGCTGATTATCAACCAGGACGAAATCGCAGAGATGATCACACGTTTCAGGCGCGCGCTCGACGACACGCTTGTGATGCTGCGTGACCAGGGGAAGATGGATGACTGACAATCTCGCCGCGCTTACCGCCACCCAGCTAAGTGACCTGTATGCCAGCGGAGACGCCTCACCGGTGGACACGACACGAGCCGTGCTCGATCAGATAGAAGCCCACAACCCGACCCTGAACTGCTTCTGCCTGATCGATGGTGAATCCGCGCTCGCCACGGCACGGGGGTCGGAAACGCGCTGGCAGAAGGGTGAACCCCTGTCTGCCATCGACGGCGTGCCGGTCTCGATCAAGGATCTGACGCTGACCAAGGGCTGGCCCACCATGCGCGGGTCGCGCACCAGCAACCCCGATGCGCCGCAGGACGAGGACGCACCGGCAACGGCGCGGCTGCGAGAAGCCGGGGCGGTTCTGACCGGCAAAACAACCACGCCCGAATTCGGCTGGAAGGGTGTCACCGACAACCCGCTCACCGGGATTACACGCAACCCGTGGAACCCCGAACGCACCCCGGGTGGATCTTCGGGCGGCGCGTCTTCGGCCTGTGCGTCCTTCATGGGGCCGTTGCACCAGGGCTCGGACGCGGCCGGCTCGATCCGGATTCCCGCCGCCTTCGCGGGCATCTTCGGTCACAAGCCGACCTTTGGCCTGGTGCCCAACTATCCCCTGCCCGGCCATATCGGCAACCTGGCCAATATGGGACCCATGACCCGAACGGTGACCGACGCCGCACTGATGCTGAATATTCTGGCCAGCCCGGATTCGCGGGATTCGATGGCCGCCCCGGCGTCGGCCCAGAACGAAAATTATCTGAACGCCCTCGACGCGGGCATCGAGGGTGTGCGCATCGCCTACAGCCCGACCCTCGGTGAAAATGGCTGGGCGGACGACGATGTCGCCGCCGCCGTCGCCGCCGCCGCTAAAACCCTGGCTGAACTTGGTGCCGTCGTCGAAGAGGTTGATCCCGACATTCCACCCGTCCGGCCCATCATCGAAGTCATCTGGGCCGCCGCAGATGCGTGGCTGGTCGACCAGATACCGGCTGACAAGCATGAACTGATGGATCCGGGTCTGCTGGCCATCGCCGAGGAGGGCCGCAAGCTCAGCGTCACCGATCTGGTGGGCGCTCACGCCGCCCGCGTCGAGCTCGGCAACCGAATGGCCGTGTTCCACGAAAATTACGATCTGCTGCTCACACCACAAATGCCGCTGGAGGCGATCGAGGCGGGCAAAAACGTGCCCGACGGGCGGGATATGAATCAGTGGGTCGACTGGTGCCCGTTCACCTATCCATTCAACCTGACGATGCAGCCGGCCTGTTCTGTACCTTGCGGGCTAGGAAACGAGCGCCTTCCCGTCGCGTTCCAGCTCGTCGGCCGCCACTGGGAAGACGCGCTGGTGCTCAGAACCGCGCGGGCCTACGAGAAAGCGCATCCGTTCGCCGCCGCGCCGGGCTACGTCTAGGAAGTTCAGACAGCCGGAAGCCCTGGTGGTTTGCGGTCACGCCACGGCATCGCCGTCTCAAGCTGCGCCGAAAGCCGGAACAACGTCGCCTCGTCGGCAAACCGCCCAACGGCCTGGACCGAGACCGGAAAACCCTCGTCGGTCGTTCCCACAGGCAGGCTGATCGCCGGCTGGCCGGTCAGGTTGAACCAGACCGTGAAGGGGGAGAACGCCGCCACCCGATCCCAATACTCATCGGCATCGTCCATCATCATGTCGAGCCAACCGAGTTTCGGCGGCATGTGACCCAGCCCCGGGGTCAACAAAACATCGTAGTCGTTGTGGAACGCCGCCATGCGCCGCCCGGCCTGATGCATTCGACCTTGCGCCAGGAACACGTCATATCCGGTGACGCTCTCGCCCTTCTCCGCCGTAGCGGCCACCACATTCTCGACCTCGCCCGGTTCCGGGAGG
>CBDHEC010000048.1:0-33567 GCA_965261975.1 Alphaproteobacteria bacterium | reverse complement strand
GCTATGATAGAAGATGGAGGTATGAGAGATCAATTGAATGAATTCATGCATTCTCTTATTGAATGTCTTAGAAATGCGACACCCATGCTTAAATGTTTCTTAAATCATCACGGGCACATTAGACTTGTTCTTCAACTGTTTGAGATGGTACTTAATGATGAATGGGCTAAAAGTGATGGTCTAACCACATCTAACCTTTCTGAACTCATTCATCTTATGGGTGATTCAATTCTCATTGGTACTTTGGCACATGATGTTACTGAGAATGATTCTGGGTTCCATGATGCATTGGCATTGACCCTATTCTCCTATTGTGATTGCATCAAGCATTTACTTGCATGTTCACAATTGCCCTCGCAATATAATTCATGGACTCCAATAGTTACATTCTTAAAACAAATGAAAAGGGATCAGGAGCATATTGTAAGTGTAACAGCCTCTCAACTCCTCTCCTCAATCAAGGAAATTCAACTTTATCAATAAATAAGATTTATATTAAGATATACGATCCTATGGTGCAAGTGTGGTAGGATTATGCGTTAAATCATCAGATTTCAAATGTCTTGGCAAATGTGAAGTGTTTGGTTGCCCCGTAAGCGCAGCCGATGGTCCTCCACGTCCGAAAGATTCATCTCCTGGACTATAATCTGAGACACAATGATCAATACATTGTGTGGCACAATCATTCAGACATTGGGTAATAATATCTAATTGCGATCGATCGTCCACGTTAGGCATTGTCACCTTTGCTTCATCAACAATAAGAAGCACAAAGGAGCCACTGGCATCAATTGCCAAAGAATCATTTGAAGAAGATGCCATATGTGAGCTCACAGGAGAAGGAATAGGAATAGCATCATGTGAACGTGGGTGAAGGCGTGATGCACACTTGGTAGCTTTGGGTGAATGGAATGCACGACAGGAAGTATCACATTGGGATGTACATGTGCGTGTACAGGCGAATTCAATCTTCTTTGCCGCATTGTGATCAGGGGAGGCAATGAGAGGAGAGTGACATCGCTTACATCGCACACGCATGCGATCAACGATAGGAACAGATCGACCATTGGTGATGGACACGCGTGTAATGGCGACATTCTCATTGGCATGGAGTTGGATGCCTTCTCTCATCAATGCAGAAGGAAATTCAGGGCTGTTCAACCAAGTATTGACCTTTGATTCGAGGGTAGAAGCCATGGACTCAGCAACTTCTATATACATATGCAATTGTGCAAACCCAAGTGCATTGTTAGTGACTTGTCGAATCCCAAAGGCTGAAACTCTTAGGGTATTAGCACGTGTTTCAATTTGACGTATCACACCTGCAGGATGAGGTGCAAAGGGATCCTCAACTTCAATGACTTCACGTGGAATATCTAACAAGTTGCCCATGGCTAGTATCACTCTAATAATATTTTCTTCATCCAAGTATTGTTTACCATGCGCCAGTTTCAATTGACGTTTTCCTTTAGTGGGCAATGCACGATAATCTGTAAGAATCAATTCCAATTCAACAAAACTATCGCCTACCCCAGGTAATTCTTGTCCTGATTGTTCTGCACGTAATCCAGCAACATCTGTCGCATGCAGCGGTTCTGCAGGAAGTGTCATATCCTCAGGATTCATAGAAGCATTGTATGATTCACAGCCTAACCCTTCAAAAGGTGTCCAGCATTGACATATGCCAGTGTGATAATCACATGAACCACGACCATTGCAATGCCCTGGGCATGATCTGAGTGAACAATCGACTCCTGTATATCCTGATTGACAGTCACAGCATCCTACATGGCAAGTTCCATGCCCAGAACAGTCATGGGGACAAGTATTCACAGCACAATCTGTTCCTTCAAATCCTGGGTAGCAATGGCATGTCCCATTTGTACAAATACCTTGATTTGTACAATTGTTCATGCAAGCAACGGCACTGCAATCCATACCACCGAATCCATCATCACATTCACATATTCCCCGGGCATTGCATGTCCCATGAGCAGAACAATTGTTCAGGCATCCGGAAACACTGCAATCATCCCCTGACCATGTGGAATCACATGAGCATGCGCCATCGACACATAATCCATGGTTTGAGCAATTATTTGGACAGAATGTTGATGCGCAGTCATTGCCGGCATATGGTGCTTGACATTGGCATGATCCATCTGCTAAACACCTACCATTGCCATTGCAATTATTGGGACAGCATGAAACACCGCCATATCCCAATTCACAAGCACATCTGCCATTGAGACAGGTTCCATGGCCTGAGCAATTGTTTGGACAAGTCAGTGTACAATTCTTTCCCCAATAATTGTTGACACAATGGCAGGTACCATTGAAACAAATTCCATTACCTGCACAATCAAGTGGACATGCTTTGAGCTCGCATGCTTCTCCATGGTATGGGTATCTGCATGCACAGTGACCTCCTGGTTCACAACGTCCATGGTTTGAGCAATTTTGTGGGCATGAAGGCACATCACATCGCATGCCTTGCCATCCCTTGTCACATGCACATGTCCCACTCATAGCATCACAATTCCCATTGTTACATCCTCCAGAGCAGATACGTGCTCCACATGACATACCAGTGAATCCCGCATAACATGAACATCGGCCATTAATACATGAACCTTGGCCATTACAATTGAGTGGACATTGTTTCGCATTGCAATCTGCCCCTTGCCATCCAGCATCACAATGACATGTGCCATTCTTACATTCCCCACGACCAGAGCAGTCAGAGGGACATATGCGCTCAGAACAGATGGTTCCCATCCATCCATCTACACATTGACATTGGCCATTGATGCAAGTACCATGATCTGGGTGACAAGCTGGGACGCATTGCTTCTCAAGACAATCTTCTGATCCCCAACCAAGTTGACATTGACATTCACCTGTTTCTACATCACAATACCCATGCCCTGAACAATTCAAGGGACACAAATGGTCACGACACCCAATGCCATGGAATCCTTCATCGCATTGACAAATACCTTCAATACATGTTCCATGAATGCATCCATCAACACAAGCAAGTGCATCACACTGTACCCCTTCATATCCGACATCACATTGACAAGTACCATCATTGCATATTCCATGTCTAGAACAATCATTCGGACATGCTTTTCGTGAACAATCTGCCCATTGCCATCCGACATGGCAATGACAAACACCATCCACACATTCGCCGTGATTTGAGCAATCAGATGGACATTTGCGATAAGCACAGTCCATCCCTACAAATCCAGGGTCACAATTACAGATGCCTTGCTCACATTGACCATTTGAAGAACAATCATTTGGGCATACCATAACGGAGCAATTCTTGCCACCATATCCTTGATCACAAGTGCATTTTCCTGAGGTAGGGTCACAATGTCCATGTCCTTCACAGTTCCCAGGACATGATTTCATACCACAATCTACTCCAGTATATCCAGGCAAACAATGGCAACGTCCTGATGAAGTACATTGACCATGTCCATGACAATTGTTAGGACATTGTTTCTGACTACAATCTAATTTCATGTAGCCTGAATCACATGTACATACTCCAGTTTCAGAACATTGGCCATGACCAGAGCAATCATTTGGACAAGATGCATAAAGACAATCTTCACCACGATATCCAGTAAAACATTCACATGATCCACGTACACAAATCCCATGGTCAGAGCAATTATTTGGGCAATTTGAACGTGAACAATCTGTTCCAGTAAATCCTGGTTCACAATGACACTCTCCATCTACACAACGGCCATTCTCTCTACAATGGTTGGGACATGTACGTGAAATACAATTGAGACCACTGTATCCTTGAAAACATTCACATTGGCCAAAAATACACTTGCCATGGTCATTGCAATTATCAGGACAAAGTTTTGTAGCACAATCCACACCTTCATATCCTTCATCGCAATAACAGTAGCCTGCCTTACAAATTCCGTGATTTGAACAATTTTTAGGACAACTTCGGATTGAGCAATCTAACCCTTCATATCCTACAAAACAGATGCATGTGCCATTGAAACAAGAGCCTTGGCTTGAACATGCATTTGGACACATTTCAATTGAGCATGTAGGACCTTGCCAACCGACATGACAACGACAAGTCCCACTGATACAATCACCGTGATCACATACGGAACATGACCTTACTGAGCAATCTGCATAAGCATATCCCGGGAAGCAATGGCATACGCCTCCCATACAAGTTCCTTGTCCACTGCAATTATTAAGACAAGTACGAATTGCACAATCATCACCTTTGAATCCTTCTTTACATTCACATTTGCCATTCACACATGTGCCATGGCCTTGGCAATCACCTGGGCAGCGTGGTAGACTGCAGTCTTCGCCCATATAATCAGGATGACATTGGCATTTCCCTGAAACACAACTGCCATGATTTGAACAATCATTTGGACAGACACGCATTTGGCAAGTAATTCCACCCCATCCTTCATAACAAATACATGTTCCATTGTCACAAGTCCCCATGACACATACATCACAAGAAGAATTACGACAATCATACCCCGTATAACCTACAAAACAATGGCATTTTCCTTCTAAACATGCACCTTTGCCATGGCACATGTTGGGGCAATCCAGTAGTAATCCTTCTCTTTCAGCAGCAGATAAAGACATGAAGTTCTGGAGCTTCATCTGCAGTTCTGAGTCCTCTGCGTGAATAGCAAGGGCAAGAACAAGGACACACAACACAACAAGTGGCCTGGACATGATTTCTGTCGAGAGGGGCACATGGCCATTTTTATTGTCAGACTAGGAAGATCTTAGCGGTACTGCACATGTGTATCCATCTTCCTAGCATTCATCAATAAAGACCACCTTTTCAGATGGTGTGTCGAAGGGAGCGAGAATGGCAATGCACACCCTTCTCAGCCAACGACACTAATGTAATTACATTCGGGTCAGTACCTCGCGTCCATATCGAGGTTTCCAAACTGAGCACTTGTGCGAGAAACAGGCAGCCAATGTTAATGGCACCGACCATATCCCGGTTCCACATACGGTGCCCATGTTTAGTCTTTTTATCCGTTTTAGAGTAGCACACACGGTATTGAAATTGTGGTTTGAAATGGGTATCGCACCATCGACTCTTGGTACGTTTCGCGTTGCACTTTTTGTCTTTGACACGGTACGAACAGAAACAGCGACAGCCACGAGCATCTTGCGCGTGATGCTCTGCTTTGCACCGTACCGGCTTTAAGTGTTCGGGACGTGTCTCAGGCGGGTGAGCCACGGGTGTCTCCTTCAATGCCGTAGCTTGGACGTGCGGAATTCGTCCGCCCAGATACACACAGCTTTCTTTTGACGTACAACCGTGTTGAATATCTTCCGAGCTGGACCTTTCACGTTATTCTTCGTTTTGCCGAACAAGTTGGTCGAGGCGGCGTTGCCAAACACCAGTAGGACCTTTGAGTCACCTGGACGTGGTTTGCACAGTTCATTGACGACGCGGTCTAGCGCCCGCTGTTTGTTGATGTACGCTCGGAACCGTTCCTTGCGCACCTTGGGTTGGGTCGCAAAGGCCCACAACGCATCCCAGTGTTGGAAAACGTTGTCCACGTACTTTCCGTATCGTTTAGCACTGGCCGACGTGCGGTATGGCGTGGTATTGAGACGTTTCTGGACCTCACCGAGCTTTGCGTTTCGCCATTTGTCCACCTTGTCGCCATGTTTCTTGGCCTTGGTCCGCACTTGCCACGTGCTTGACTTCAACGTTTTCTTAGACGAACGAACGTCGGGGTCATCGGTGAGCAAGTCCACCGAAATGTAGGTGTTAAGCACACCTGGATCCACAGCCCGGAACGTTATACCCTTGAGCTGGTCGAGTGAGTTAAGCGTCTTGTTTTGGTAACTGTACGCATACCCTGGCTGGAGCTCGGTCACGCTCTTGGTCGTGGCCGATGACGATTGTTTCGTCTTGCGCTTCTTCGTTCGCGACTTATCAGTCTTTGGTTTGGGGGCAGACTGGACCCAGCGCCCAAAGCTCAGCGCTACGCTGTATCCGTCCGTCTGTAGCGAGTAGCGAAAGTGGTGCGTTTTGCGCTTGCTCTGAATCTTTGGCATGCGGAACAGTTTCGCAAAGATTTCCTCATCGTGCTCCATGGCCACGTCATGGATCAGTTTGGCCTTGGTCGTGCCAGGGCGTGCACCCGGGATGCGAAACGACTGGGGATAGAGCTGGCGGTACAAGTGGGCAATGCATATCGCATCGAGCGTGATGTACAACACCTTGATGCTCCTCTGGGGGAACAGCACACGCGTGCTTTCAACGGAACCGCCGACAGGTTGTGTTACTGGATGGTCGAGGGACCCTTGATATCCTGTTGCCCTGATTCGGGTGTGATACCCAGTCGCCGGGCGACTTCCTGATAGGCCTCGGCGACCCCGCCCATGTCGCGGCGGAACCGGTCCTTGTCCATCTTCTCGTTGGTCTCGACGTCCCACAGACGGCAGCCGTCCGGCGTGATCTCGTCGGCCAGCACGATGCGCATCTGGTCGTTTTCGTCGTAGAGCCGACCATATTCGAGCTTGAAGTCGATCAGGCGGAGGCCGATCCCGAGAAACAGCCCCATCAGGAAGTCGTTGATCCGCAGGCTGAGCGACAGCATGTCGTCGATCTCCGGCGGGGCGGCCCAGCCGAAGGCGGTGATGTGTTCTTCCGAGATCAGCGGATCACCCAGTTCGTCATTCTTGTAATAATATTCGACGATCGAGCGGGGCAGGGGTGTGCCTTCCTCGATGTTGAAGCGCTTTGCAGATCGAGCCCGCCGCAATGTTGCGCACCACGACCTCGACCGGGACGATCTCGACTTCCTTGACCAGCTGCTCGCGCATGTTGAGGCGTCGCACGAAATGGGTCGGGATACCGACCTCGGCCAGGCGCAGCATCAGATACTCGGAAATCCGGTTGTTAAGGACGCCCTTGCCGGTGATGACGCCCTTCTTCTCGTTGTTGAAGGCGGTCGCGTCGTCCTTGAAATATTGCACCAGCGTGCCTGGCTCGGGGCCCTCGAAGAGGACCTTCGCCTTGCCTTCATAGATTTTTCTGCGTCGCGTCATGGTCTTGAAATCCGCGGTGTTGGCGCGCTTCGCATCATGTCTGCGCGTTGCCGAGGTATACCAAGCGTGGGCCACGTGAACAATCGCGTCAGCGGCCGAACGGTGGATTAGATCGTTGGTAATTTGCAGATCAGTAATCTGAGCGGCCGCCGGAAATATCGAACACGAAGCCGGTAGTGCCCGAGCAGTCTTCTGACGCTGCCCAAACGGCCAGTGCGGCGATTTCTTCCGGCTCGATCAGGCGATTCAACGGCATGGCCGAGGCAATTTGCTGGGCATAGGCCGCGGGCAAGCCATCAAACAACTCCGTGTTGGCCCCGCCGGGGGCGACTGCGTTGACCAGAACACCCGTATGCGCTGCTTCCTTGGCCAATGTCTTGGTTATGCTGATGAGCCCTGCCTTGGCGGCGGCGTAGGGCGAATTTTGCAGCGTGGCCATCTTGCCGGCATTCGACGCGATGTTGACGATCCGCCCATAGCCGTTCTCGATCATGTGCGGTGCCACCGCGCGACAACACAGGAATGCGCTGGTCAGGTTGAGGGTGAGCATCCGCTGCCAGTTCTCGACCGGTTGCTCCCAGAGGTTGGCCACGGTGCCGACGGAACCCGCGTTGTTGACCAGGATATCCACCTTGCCGAGGGCCGCGATAGCGTCGTCGAGGCCTTGAGCGATGGCGTCCGGGTCGGTGACGTCGATCATGTCGCCGCGCAGGCCGTCACCAGCCCCCAGTTCCTTGATGGTCTGGTCCGTTCGCGTGACATCGATATCCCAGATGGTCACGCGCGCGCCGGATGCCAGCGCGCGGGCCGCGATGGCCTGGCCTATGCCCTTCGCGCCGCCAGTGACGATGGCGTGGCGGTCGTTCAGGTCGATCTGGTTCATGCTGACCTCGGTTTCATGGGGTTAGGACGATTTTGCCGGTGACGCCGCCATCTTCGATGAGACGATGTGCGTCCGCTGCCTTATCGAGCGGCATCTTCGCATGGATGTGAGGGGAAATATCGCCTGCGGCGAGAGCCGACATCGCGGACTTCATCGCGTCTCGGCGAATGGCAGGCTTGTCGTCGAGGACATGGATGCTGAACAGGCGAAAGCCGATGCTGTCGCCGAATTTCGTGCGCATATGCTTGAACAGGTCCGGGTCCGGATCGCCGCCGAGATACCCGAACATCACCACCATGCCCATCGGGGCGAGCATGCCGAAATCATTCGACAATCCCGGACCGGCGACGGAATCATAAATGAAATCAACGCCTTCGCCGTTACTCAACTCTATGACCCTGGTGCCGATATCCTCGGTGTTGCGATCGATAACCGCGTCCGCGCCTTGCTCCGTGACGTAGGCGGCCTTGGCCTGTGAGCCGACGATGCCGAGCACGCCCAGGTCCATGCTCTTCGCAACCTGTGTCAGTGCACTGCCGACACCGCCTGCCGCCGCGTGCACGAGAATACGATCCCCGGCCCGTGGCGAGCTGGCGTAGTTCAGAAGCAGCCACGCAAGTTGGTAGTTGCCGAGCACGACCGCCTGTGCGGCATCAACATTCTCCGGCATGGCGAACACGGCGCCGGCCGGCACGACCATGGCTTCGGCGTAGCCACCGCCACGCTCCGGCAGCTCGCGCGAATTGACGTACACGCGGTCGCCGACGGCGACGGTCTCCACGCCGTCGCCCGTGGCGTCGACCACGCCTGCCAGTTCGTTGCCGGGCGTGACCGGCAGTGGCGGTATCCACTCGTAATTTCCCCGACGCATCAGGATATCCGGCACGCCCACGCCGATGGCTTCGGCGCGTACCCGCACCTCGCCGGGGCCAGGCGCGGGGTCGGGTAAATCCTCGACCCGCAGCACCTCGGGCCCGCCGAATTCGTGGAAGCGGACGACTTTCATCGCTCGAATCTCCTCGTTGCCGTTGTTCGGCGTGTTTGTCAGACTTCCGTCCAAAGATAACAGGGGGAACGGATATGGCCGAACGCGAAAAGGTCTGGGACGAGATCACCTATTTCAGCGACGGGATCGAGATCGCCGCGCATCTCTACACGCCCGACGGCTGGAAACCCGGCGATCCGGCGCGGCCGGCCATCGTCTGCCTGCATGGCTATTCGGGCATGAAGGAAGTCTACGGCATGGACGTGCCGCGGCGGCTCTGGGAGGAGGGCTATTTCGTGCTGGCGCCCGATCATCGCGGCTTCGGTGAAAGCGGCGGCGCGCGCGGCCGACACCGGCCCCTGGAGCAGGCCCAGGACGTGTATGACGCGTTCACCTACATGGAGACGGTCGACGGCGTCGATCGTGACCGCATGGGCTGCTATGGCACCAGCTGGGGCGGGGCCTCGGTCATCTGGTGCGCCGCCTTCGACGAGCGCATCAAGGTGATCGTCAACTCGGTGGGTGTCTCGGACGGCGAACGCTGGATGAAACAGGCGCGCCGGCCCCATGAGTGGCTCGATTTCAAGGAAAAGGTCGCCGAGGCGGCGCGCAAGCGCGTGACCACGGGCGAGCACACCCACTGGCCGTTGCTCGACATCATGCTGACCGATCCGCACACGCTGGATGTGATCCAGCAGCATCATCAGAAGCACGGCCACTATGTGTCGGACTATGATCTCGAGAGCGCGGAGACCTGCCTGCGCTTCAAGCCCGAGGCGGTGGCCCATCTGATCTCGCCGCGCCCCGTCCTCGTGGTCTATGCCGAGGACGACTGCACGGTGCCGCCCGAAGAGCAGTTCGGCTGCTACGAACAGCTTGGCGAGCCGAAGAAGCTGGTGAAACTTCCGGGTGCGCAACACTATGAGAGCTATTACTTCTGCAATCCCGAGATGCACGAGATCGGTATGACCGAGGCCGTTGCCTGGTTCGAAAAGTATCTGTGAGGCCGGGCTTACTCTTTTGGTGCCTTCGGAAACTCCTCGGGCCAGTTGTCCAGCAGGTGCTGCAGATAGGCCTTCAGTGCGTCCGGGCTGACCTGTGAACCCGCGCCGACGGCTTCCGCGCCGGCCGGCGGGTCCGGGTCGAGATGCAGGGAATCATGCATCCGGTTGCGCATGTTGCGGAATGCACACACGGTGGTCATCTCGACGATCTCGGCCTCGCTGAAGACCGCCGCGACCTCGTTATAGACATCGTCCCGGTTCTTCGCCGTGTTCAACGTGACATGCTCCGTCCACAACAACGTCGCCTTCTCGCGCGCCGTCAGCAAATCGGAGTTCATGTATTCGTTTCCCTGAATGACCTCGAGCTGTTCGTCTGTAATTCCCGCCACCCGACCGAGCGACACATTGTGATGAGTTCAGTAGAAGCAGTCGTTGATGGTGCTCGTCTTGATGTCGATCAGCGTCTTGATCTTGGCGGGCAGGATGCTGCCCGCCCCGTTGCGCTGCATGGCCGCGATCAGGGGCGCCAGCCAGCGACCGACCAGCGGGACATGCGCGATCAGCTTCAGGGAATTGATCGTCGAGGCGCGTTCGCCGAACAGCGCGTCATTGGCGGCATAGTTGATCTCGATGTCCGCTTTCAGATGATCGGGCGCGTTGCTCGCGTCGATAAGGCTTACCCGTGCCATGTTTTCTCCGATACCGGGTTAGAGGGTGGGGCGGTTAGACCTTCGGCCAGACGCGCCGGCCCGCATGGGGGCTGCCCGGCGCATGGGTCACATAATCCAGGACGTGCGGGCCGGGCCAGTCTTCTCCCCGGTCGGCGGCGATGAAGCGCGGCTCGAACGAATAGTCGTCGGGGCCGAGTTCGACACCCTCCCAAAGCACGCCGTGCTTGGCCCAGCCGGTCACCGACAGCATCTTGCGGCCGCGGATGATCCCCTGCGATACCGCGATGCGCGGGAATCGTTCGGCGCGATACCAGCGTGCCAGCATCTCGTTGTGATCAGTTGTATCGGCGTTGAAGGAGCCGATCTGCATCGCCGGCGGCGGGCCTGCGCCGTAGGGCATGGCGCGTTCTTCGGGTCCGTTGACCACCTTTTCCTCGGCGAAGACGCAGATGCGATGATTGCGCCACGCGCCGAGCGCCGTCTCGTTGGCCGCGTGCAGGGCATCGACGCCGTTGTTCGGGCCGAGGAAGGTGTCGGTCGAGAGACCGGCCGTCAGCACGACATTCTGCCAACCCGTGGCGACATCGGGGTCATCCGTCTCCTTTTTCGTCGGGGCGCCCTCGATATAAGGCCGGTCGGGGTGCGGGATGATGTCGTAATGACCGACCCAGGCGACCCCATGGGCGGCCTTCAAGGACGGCAGAAACTGACCGTGCAGCCACTCGGTATGTGGCTCGCGTTCATCGTCCGCCATATCGAACCAGTCGGCGCGCAGGACTTCACCCATGATGCAAATACTCCCTTTGGTGTCGGCCGGTACTAGAGCATGACCTCGCCGCCGCATACGGCGAGGGTCTGGCCGGAGATAAACGAACTCGCGGGCGATGCCAGGAACATCGCCGCCCCGATCAGGTCTTCCGGCGTGCCGGCGCGTTTGACGAGGCGCTTGTTCTGGATGAACTCGTGCAGATCGTCGTCCATGCTCGCATGCTCGACTTCGGTCGTGGTGTAGCCGGGCATCAGCGTGTTGACGTTGATATTGTCGTCGCTGAGCTCGCGCGCCATCACCCGGGTCATGCCGATGATCGCCGACTTCGAGGTCACATAGTGCATGAAGCCGGGCGCGCCCTGGGGCACGGTGCCTGATGAGATGTTGATGATCCGGCCCTGACCTGCTGCCTTCATCGGCTTCGCCACCGCGCTGGCGCAAAGATAGGAGCCGGTGATGTTCACATGGATCACCTTGTTCCATTCCTCGAACGGGATGTCATAGAAGGGTCGCTGGGGCAGGGTGGCGAAGATCGCCGCGTTGTTGATGAGCACGTCGATCCGTCCATAGGCATCGAGCGCGGCGGCGACCATCGCGTTGACGGAATCCGGGTCGCCGACGTCGGTTTCAATGGCCAGGCATTGGCCGCCCGTGGCCTCGATCTCGGCGGCGACGGCGCGCAGGTTTTCGCCGTTGAGTTCCGCCAGCACGGGCGAGGCACCCTCGGCGGCGAAGGCGAGGGCATATTCGCGGCCCAGTCCCTGTCCGGCCCCCGTGATGACGACGATGCGGTCACTCACGTCGAAGCGATCGTTTCCCATGGTTTATCCAATCCCTGGTGTTGGTCGACGCATATTACCCATCTGCGTTGGCAACCTCTATGAGATTCCCGTCGGGGTCCCGGAAATACACCGAAGTCAGCGACCCGGTAGCGCCTGTGCGCGGCACCGGGCCCTGAATGATCTCGATGTCCAGTGATGCGAGGTGCGAGATAAGCTGTTCCACGGGTGTATCCGTCAGGAAACACAGATCGCCGCTGCCGGGAGTCGGCCTCTCGGCTTTGGGTTCGAACTCATGACCGGCCTGATGCAGATTGATCTTCTGATCACCGAACTGCAGCGCGTAGCGTCCGTCGGCGAATGTCACGACGTCCATGCCCAGCGACCGCGTATAGAACGCGCATGTGGTTTCGATCGAGGCGACGGTCAGTACCAGGTGGTCGAGCGATCTGACTTTCATTGCGCACCCAAAGACAGGATCACATTCTCATAGGGGTTCGTGTCGGGTCGCCCCGGCGCGAATCGCCAGATGGCCTCCGTATCGGGTCGTTCGGCCGACGGCAGGGCGAGCAGGCTGCTCGAGACCGTGCCATAGCCCCTGTCGGTGACAATACACATGGTCTCGCGCGGGTCTTCTTCGCTGGCATGGAGCCGCGTGGCCAAGAGCCTTTCCCACGCCGACCAATCGCCGGCCTCGGCATCCGGTTCGTCGGCGGCCCGGAATTGGGGAAGAAATCTCCCGATCCGCACGCTTTCCACGTCGTCGAGCTCACGTGATGTGATCATATGCAGGCCGGGGGGAATCTCGAACAGCTCGACCTTCGGCTGTTCGGTGCCCCTGATCCAGAAGGCGTCACGGTTGTCGGCGATGATGAGGTTGAAGGAGCGATACGCGCTGCCATCCAGCTCGGCCATCGCCTCGGCGGCGACGGCGGCGTCCGGGTGATCGACCGCCTCGAGCACGAGCTCGCCGCGTGAACGCTTGTCGACCGTAGGGCCGAGGGACCCCTCGCGATTCAGGATCGCTGCAGTGACGCCACTATCGTTGAGCGCCAACCATGTGCCGCCCGCCAATTCGTCTCTCCCGGCCACCACATCATCGCGATCTGGCCAGTGTCGCGCCGGTGATTTCCACGCCCGGTCGACCATTTCGTCGCGGTTGGCCGCGACAAGGAGCGGCCAGGCATGGCCGGGGCGGCGAAGAATGACGAGTGTACACATGAAATTTCAATTCACTCCGGGGCGATGGAACACTATAACCATCTTCTAAGAACGACCGGCAAGTAAGCGACGGAGAGCAGATTAGATATGTCGACTTTTGACGAGCGCGAGCAAGGCTTCGAAAACAAGTTCAAGCATGACGAGGAGTTCAAGTTCAAGGCGTCCGCGCGACGCAACAAGCTGCTGGGACTATGGGCTGCCGATCTGATGGGGCTGAGCGATGCCGAGGCGCAGGTGTATGCGCAGGAAGTCGTGAAATCCGATTTCGAACGCCCGGGCGACGACGACGTCCTCGAGAAGGTTCTCGGTGACTTGCAGGCCAAGAACATCGAGACGTCCGAGCATATCGTGCGCAAGCATATGGACGAGCTTCTCGCCGAAGCGATGCAGCAGGTCCACGACGGCGTATAGCGCCGCCGGGCTGCCAGGCGCGTAAGGTCAATAACAGGGTCGCCGGTTCCCGGAGGGACCGGCATTGCAATTTGGCGGCGGGGACTGCACGCCACGAAAGAGAAGCTGAGGGGCTTTAAAGATGGATGATCTGACGCCGGGTGGCGGGCACACGTGTCTCGTGCCGCTCGTTGAAGACGAGGATTTCTCACCACCGTTCCGGAAATCGGCCGAGAGAGTGTCCGGCCGTGTCGGCATGGTCGCCAACAATGTGCGCGCGATGGCGAATTCGCCGGAACTGGGAGCGACCATGCGCCAGTTCCTCGACGATGTGTGGGATCATGGCGATCTGCCCAAGCCCATGAAGGCGCTGATCCGAAGCAAGGTCTCGAACATCAATGCGTGTCTTTACTGCTCGGCCCACCAGGTGAGGGTGATGCTGAGCCAGGGGGTCGAGCAGGAGAAGATCGACAATATGTACGATTATCTCTCGCACCCGGCCTTCTCTGACAAGGAGCGCGCCATTCTGGCCTACAGCGAGGCGTTGACGGTCGATGCCGGCGCGATCCCCCAGGATGTCGTCTCGAATTTCATGGCGCACACGAACGCACAGGAGCGGACCGAGGTAACGATTGTCGCGGCGGCGATGGGGTTGCTGAATCGCCTGAATGACGGTCTGCGTGTCCCCCTTGAAGAACCCATGCTGGAGATCGCCAGCGGCATCTCCTTCGACGACAAGTAGGCGGCGTTTATGATGCGGATCGATATCGGACATATCACCTTGAATTGCGCCGACATGGGTGAGGGGCCGGCGTTCATCTTCATTCCCGGGCTGGTCGGCCTGTATGACGCCTGGTCGTTTCAGCTCGAGCATTTTGCCCAGAACTACCGCTGCGTGACTTTCGATCACCGGGGGACGGGAGAAAGCGACAAGCCCACCGGGCCGGGTGCCTATTCGACACAGGCGATCGCCGACGATGTCATCGCGTTGATGAACACGCTCGGTATCGACAAGGCGCATATTGTCGGCACGTCGACGGGTGGTTGCATACTGCAGAATCTCGCGCTCGATCATCCCGACCGGGTGCGCGCGTGCATCTTCAACAACACCTGGGTGACGGCAGATGAGTTCATCACCCGGGTCGCGCTGACCCGCAAACGCATCGCGGAATCCTACGGCCCCGAGGAGTATGTGAAGGTCTCGTCGATGTTTACGTCCGGCGCCAATCAGTTCCGCCACAATCTTGATGCCGTCATGGAGCTCGAACGCCGGGCCCTGGAGACCGTCGGACCGGTGGAAATTCTGGCGGCGCGTCTCGACATGATGCTGGCCCATGACCGCACGGACGAGATCAAGGCGATCGACCGGCCGTCGCTCGTGGTCGGCACGGTTGATGACGCGACGATCCCCTACTACTTCGCGGAAGATCTGCACGCGGCCATTCCCGGATCGCAAATTATGATGTTCGAGGATGGTGGGCACTACTCCTACCGTCGGCATCCCGAAAAATGGAACGCGGCGATTGGTGATTTCCTGGCCGAGGCCGAGAAAACCGTATAGTCCGCCACATCCCAACCGGAGAAAGCGCAATGGCCAAGGCTTATTGGATCGCGGCGTATCGCGAGATTCACGACGCGGAGAAACTCGCGGCCTATCTGGAACTCGCCGGGCCCGCGATCGCTGCCGGCGGCGGCAAGTTTCTCGCTCGCGGCCCGGCCGCGCGGGTCTATGAGGCGGGAATCAAGGAACGCACGACGGTCATCGAGTTTCCGTCCCTCGACGCAGCTGTCGCGACACATGACAGTGCGGCCTATCAGGACGCCTTGAAATTGCTCGGTGACGGCGTGACCCGCGATCTGCGGTTCGCCGAGGGGCTGGAGTAGCCTCGCAACCGGCGAAAACGGCCGTCGGCTAGAATATGTCGTAGGGGTGCCATCCCTCGCGGTGCTCGATCTCGATCACCCAGATATCCGGGTCGCGCGCGACCGCACGTTCGATGTAGGCATCTGCGTCTGACTCCGGGATGGCCGCGCCGTCCAGGGCGGGAAACCAGGTCAGGTTTCCGTCCAGGTCCCGCGTCTGGGTCAGGATGCGGCAGCCCCGATCGAGCTGATTGAGCTTCAGGATCACCGTGCCCGACTGGCGTTCGCCCTTGCGCACGACCGCGATTGGTACATTGTCATCGGAGGCTTGGCGCAGGCCGGCGCTGACCCAGAGATCGGTTGGCAGCCGGTTGTCACTCATCGGCGTTGCCGGTTCAGGCTGCGCCGAACACGCGTTCGAAAATCGTGTCCACGTGCTTGGTGTGGTAGCCGAGGTCGAAACTCTCGGCGAGGTCGTCGTCGGAGATGAGCTTGTTGACGGCCTCGTCGCCCTGCAGGAACGACAGGAACGCGCCTTCACGCTCGGCCTCGGGCAGGCCCCAGACTTTCATCGCGTTCCGCTGGACGGCCTGATAGGCGTCCTCGCGGCTCATGCCGGCCTGGGTGAGGGCGAGGAGGACGCGCTGGGAATGGATCAGCCCGCCTAGTTTTTCCATATTCGCCATCATGGTTTCGGGGTAGACCAGCAGCTTCTCCACCACGCCGGTCAGGCGCACCAGGGCGAAGTCCAGCGTGACTGTGGCGTCCGGCCCAATCATGCGCTCGACAGACGAATGCGAGATATCGCGTTCATGCCACAACGCGACATTCTCCATCGCGGGTACGACGGCTGAGCGGACGACCCGAGCGAGGCCGGTGAGGTTCTCGGTCAGGATCGGGTTTCGTTTGTGGGGCATGGCGCTTGAGCCTTTCTGGCCGGCCGCGAAGAATTCCTCGGCCTCACGCACTTCGGTGCGTTGCAGGTGCCGGACTTCGACGGACAGCCGCTCGACCGCACTGGCGATCACGCCGAGGACAGCGAAGAACATGGCGTGCCGGTCGCGCGGGATGACTTGCGTCGAAACCGGCTCCGAGGTGAGCCCCATTTTCCTGGCAACATGTACCTCGACGGACGGGTCGATATTCGCAAATGTGCCCACCGCGCCCGAGATCGCGCAGGTCGCGATTTCGGCGCGCGCGGCGACCAGCCGGTCACGGCAGCGCGCGAACTCCCCATAGTGGCCGGCGAGTTTTACACCGAAGGTTGTCGGCTCGGCGTGGATGCCGTGGCTGCGGCCAATGCAGACATCGTTCTTGTGTTCGCGCGCCCGTTTCTCCAGCGCCGTCAGCAACCCGTCGAGGTCGGCAAGCAGCAGATCGGCCGCCTGGGTGAGTTGCACCGACAGGCAGGTGTCGAGGACATCCGAGGAAGTCATTCCCTGATGCACGAAGCGCGCATCCTCGCCGACATACTCGGCGAGGTTGGTCAGGAAGGCGATGACATCATGGCGGGTCTCGCGTTCGATCTCGTCGATCCGCTCGATTTCCCAGGCGCCCTTTTCCCAAACGGTCTTGGCTGCGGACTCCGGTATCACGCCGAGTGCCGCCTGCGCGTCACAGGCATGGGCCTCGATCTCGAACCATATCCGGAACTTGTTCTCCGGCTCCCAGATGTCGGTCATGTCGGATCGGCTGTAACGGGGGATCATGCGTGCAGGCTTTCGCGAATTGGGTGTGTTGATCGATCAAAAATGCTGACCAGCGAGTGATACCCCGCTCAGGCGAGTCGGGGGTTGTGGACGGGCTTTTCCGGCGCCCGGCCTGTGACAAGTAAATTGGCGCTCACACAGGGGTACCGTTAATACACCTTAACGGAGCTTTAACGGGTTCGGAGCGATGTTATCGCACACGCATGAGGCGAGAGACACGATGTCTGTGACCTACTCAGGAACGATCCCGGCGCGCCGGACGATCTTCAAGAAGCAAAGCCGCTGGCCGGGTGTTTTGCGCCGGGTGTTTGTGGTTTGCCTGGTTGTGATTGCCACCGCATAAGGCGATTCCGGCTGCTCAGATAACCCCCAGTGCGCGCAGGCTGGCGTGTCGGCCTCGCGCGATAATCACATGATCATGTAAGGCCACCCCGAGGCTTTGTCCGGCGGTCTCGACCGCGCGCGTAATCTCGATGTCGGCGTCGCTCGGCGTGGGGTCGCCCGAGGGATGGTTGTGGATCATCACGAGCGCGCTGGCGTTGAGCTCGAGCGCGCGCTTGATAACCTCGCGCGGATACACGGATGTCTGGTCCACCGTGCCCATGCTTTGCTGCTCGGCGGCGATCAGGCCGTTCTTGCGGTCCAGAAACAGAACATGGAAGCTCTCGCGTGACAGATGACCGATCGCCGCGCGGCAGTAATCCAGGACCTTGTCCCAGGAATCGAGGATCTGGCGTTCATGTAGGTCTTCGCGTGCCTGGCGAATGCCGGCCTGGTGCACGGTTTTGATCAGCCCGGCGACCCCTGGCCCGGCGCCGTCGACTAGGATGATATCTGCGCGATCGGCGGCCAGTACACCGGCCAGGCTGCCGAAGCGCTCGATCAGCCGCTTGGCGAGAGGTTTGGTGTCACGGCGGGGAATGGCGCTGAACAGGATGAGCTCGAGCAGCTCATAGTCCGGCATCGACGCGCCGTCATCGACAGCAAAACGTTCGCGAAGTCGGCTGCGATGGTGTTGCTGACTATTCTGGTTCGGGGGCGCGGCCATGGGGTCGTCGGCGCCATCAGTCGTAGGGCGGTTTGTCCCAACCCTTTGGCGAATGGGTGAAGATTTCGCAGCCATCGGCAGTCACGCCGATCGAATGCTCGAACTGCGCCGACAGGGAGCGGTCCTTGGTCACGGCAGTCCAGCCGTCACCCAGGATTTTCACGTCAAAACGGCCGACATTGACCATCGGCTCGATCGTGAAAAACATGCCCTCGCGTAACTCGGGCCCGGTTCCCGGCTGGCCGAAATGCAGGATCGACGGCGCATCGTGGAACACCTGCCCGAGGCCGTGCCCGCAGAAGTCCCGCACCACGGAGAAGCGTTCCGCCTCGACATAGGTCTGAATGGCGTGGCCGATATCGCCGACCGTCGTGCCGGGGCGAACGATATTGATGCCTTCCCACAGCGCCTGATGGGTCACGTCGACCAGCCGCTCGGCGAGCCGTTTCACCTTCCCGACGTTGTACATCCGGCTCGTGTCGCCGTGCCAGCCGTCGAGGATGACCGTGACGTCAATATTGACGATGTCGCCGTTGGTGAGCCGTTTTTCGCCGGGAATGCCGTGGCAGACGACGTGGTTCACCGAGGTGCAGATAGATTTCGGGAAGCCGCGGTATCCCAGTGGCGCGGGGATCGCTCCATGGTCGAGGATGAACTCGTGGCATAGCCGGTCGAGTTCCTCGGTCGTGACTCCAGGCACCACGTGCGGGGTCACATGATCGAGCGTCTCCGCAGCGAGTTTTCCGGCATGGCGCATGCCTTCGAAGGCATCGGCATCATGGATGCGGATGCGGCGCGCTTCGGAATCGAGGGATGCGGATTGCGTGTCGGTCATCTTCTGTATCGGCTGCCGGTCGGTGGTCTGAAATCAAATATCAATCGGCAAGGGCCGGGTGATCTCGATGCGTTCGGGCGAAACGTCGCACGCATAGCAAATCGCCTCAACCCCTCGATGCCGGGCGTCCGCGAATGCGGCCGCATAGTCGGGGTCGATGTCGCCGGCGAGGCGGAAATGGTCACAATCATCGCGTTGCACCACATAGAACATGACCGCCCGGGCGCCGGCCTCGACGGCGTTCGCCAACTCTCGCAGATGCTTGGCGCCGCGCTTGGTGACGCTGTCGGGGAACTCCGCCGCGCCGATACCGACCGTTTCGGCGCGCTTCAGATGCACATTCTTGACCTCGACATAGCAGTCCGGCCGGCCAGGCTCTTCGAGCAGGATGTCGATGCGGGAATTCTCGCCATATCGAACCTCGCGGCGGCGGCTTCCATAGCTGGTCAGCTCGGCGATACGTCCCGCACCGATCGCCTCGTCGACGAGGGCGTTGGGGAGCGCCGTATTGATCCCCACATGATGGGTTCCGACGCGGATGATCTCCCAGGTGTATTTGAGTTTGCGGTTCGGGTTGCGGGCGGGCGAGACCCAGACATCGGAGCCGGGCTCCTTAAGGCCGAGCATCGCACCGGGATTGGGGCAATGTGCGGTTATCTCTGTCGGCGTCCCGTCGTCACCGGTGATCTCGATATCAGACAGAAAGCGCTTGTAGCGCTGGGTCAGGCGGCCGGGAATAAGCGGGTCGGGAAACTGCATGATGGCGGCAAGGTATGAAGCCGGCCAGTGATGATCAAGCCAACCATCCAGTCATTGTGTTTTTTTGACTGTCCTTTGGGTGCATGATAGTTCGACGGACCGGCCCTGTAAGGAATCAGACGCATGAAAACAGTTCTGCCCCTGATATTCGTTCTTTCGCTCGCGGCGTGCGGGGGGACGAGTGCTGCCTGGGTCAAGGAGGGCGCGAGCCAGGAACAGGTGCGCGCCGATCAGGCGGCCTGCCGCCGCCAGGCGGAAAGTGCGATGGGTCGCAACGAAAGCTTCACGCGCGATATCCGCGGTTCGACACGCGGTGGCCGGGAGGATACGCGTTCGATTATCTCGGAATCCCGCGATCGCAGCGCCGCCCGTTCCTTCGACAGCATCTTCAGCCGCTGCATGGCGGCGCGCGGTTACGTGCACCCGAAAACCTGACGCCGACCAGACAAACTCCAGCAAAGGGATAACGACGGAATATGAGTGACTCCAATCGCGTGACCGCAGCGGTCCTGATCATCGGGAACGAGATACTCTCTGGCCGCACCAAGGATGCGAACCTCGCATTCCTGGGCACCGAACTGAACTTGCTGGGTATTCAGCTTCTCGAGGCGCGGGTGGTGGCGGATATCGAGGTCGAGATCATCGCCGCACTCGATGCCTTGCGGGCCAAGTATGACTATGTGTTCACGACCGGCGGCATCGGCCCCACCCATGACGACATCACGGCGGCCTGCGTCGCCAAGGCGTTCGATCAGAAACTGATCCGCCATCCCGAAGCCGAACGCATCCTGCGTGCGCGGATGAAAGAGATGGGTGTCGAGGCGACCGAGGCGCGGCTGAAGATGGCCGAGACGCCGGAATTCGCCGAACTGGTCGACAACCCGGTCAGCGGTGCGCCGGGGTTCCGGGTCGAGAATGTCTATGTGATGGCAGGTGTCCCGAGGATCATGCAGGCGATGTTCGAGGGCGTGAAACCCCAGCTCAAACGCGGCGTGACATTGCTGTCGGTGACCGTCGGTAGCTATGTGCCCGAGGGCCAGATTGCGACCGAGCTGTCGCTCCTGCAGGACGCCTATCCGGACATCGATATCGGGAGCTATCCGTTCTTCTTCGGCGGCAAACCGGGTTCAAACCTGGTGCTACGCGGGCCCGATCAGGCGCGTCTCGACGAAGCCGCGGTACGGCTCGCGGACCTGATCCGAAATCTCGGCCAGGAGCCGGTCGAGGGCGGGATCGAAGTGCCGAAATCTACGGACTGACGAAGACAGCGCCTGCACGACGCCGGGATCTCCTACGAGGTGGTTGTTAGTATGGCAAAGAACGACAACCCACGGCGCGACCCTGGGTCAAGGACAGCCTCGATATCGGTGCATCGCGCGTCACCGGACGAGCGTGATCGGTTGATCGCGAGCCTGGTCGCGGCCTTCGTCGCGGATCCTTTTGTCCGCTGGATGTTGCCCGATGCCACGACCTATTTTCACTACTTCCCGCAGCTGCTCCGCCATTTCGGTGGCGGCGCGTTCGATCAGGGTTCGGCCTACCGGTCGGAAGATTTTATGGCGGCGGCACTGTGGCTGCCCCCCGGCATCAAGCCCAACGAGGAAGGAATGGAGGCGGTCATGGAAGAGGCCGTCGCCGTCGAGAACCAGGCCGAGGTGTTCGGTGTCCTCGAGCAGGTGAGTGCGTCGCATCCGGAGGAAGCCCACTGGTACCTGCCATCCCTCGGCGTTGAGCCGGTACTCCAGGGCAAGGGGCATGGCGCGGCGCTGTTGGCGCGCGGGCTCGAGGTCTGTGACGAGGCCCATGTCGCGGCGTATCTGGAATCGTCGGACCCTGCGAATATACCCTTCTATGAGGGGTTTGGGTTCGAAGTGGTCGGAGAGTTTCGCGCTGGCGATGCGCCGGCATTAACCCCCATGTTTCGTGCTGCGCGATAGGGTCGGCAAGCCGAGCAATACTGCGGCAGGTTGATACTGGACGACAGGTTTTAGACGCTGATTCCCATCCAGTGCAGCCCTGCCATTCACGACGGAAAGTCACCCCGATCCGGACAGGCAATATCCGATGTCTGGTTATGGCTGTTCTTTTCGGGGCAGGCAGCTGCAATCTTTACCGCCGCGTCACCAGACCCTATCGTGAAATCGTTCGGATTTTGTGACGACAACAGGTCCAATGGTCAGAGGAGATCGGCATGGCGCGCACGCTCATAAGTAATGGTTGGGTTGTTACGGTCGATCCCGCACTGGGCGTTCTTCGAGGCGGCGATATCCTGATCGAGGACGGCTTGATCCGGGAAGTCGGTCGAGGCCTCGCTGTCGGCGAAGATGTCGAGATCATCGACGCGACGGATCGCCTGGTGATGCCGGGTTTCGTCAACGCACATCACCATCTATGGCAAACGGGCCTGCGCTCGCTTGCGGGCAACTGGACATCGCCGGACTACCACCGCAACGTCCACGGCAATATTGCAACGCGTTACCAGCCGCACGACAGCTATCTCGGCGGACTGATCGGCGCGCTCGGCCAGATCGACGGCGGCACCACGACGGTGCTCGACTGGTGCCATAACAATTCCACGCCGGACCATACCGACGCCTCGATCGATGCGCTGGAGGAGGCCGGCATCCGTGCCGTCTTCGCACATGGCTCCGTCAAGCCGCCAACGCAGGAAGGCGGCAAGCCGTTCACCGAGGTGCCGCACCCACGCGAGGATGCCGAGCGCGTTCGCACCGGCCGACTTGCCACCGACGACGCGCTGGTGACGATGGCGCTGGCGATCAAGGGACCCGACTACTCCACGCTCGAAGTTTCGCTGCAAGACTTCCAGCTCGCCCGTGATCTTGATCTGCTTTCCAGCGCACATGTCTGGAACAAGGCCAGCCGCGTGGCGAAGGAGGGCTATGCCGGGATCGCGGCAGCCGGTCTGCTCGGCCCCGACCATAATGTCGTCCACGCAAACTGCTCCGACGCGGCGGAATTCGAGGTCTTCTTCGACGCCGGCGTAACTTTTACCGCCACGCCGGCATGCGAACTGCAATCGAACGACGTGTCGATCATTGGCCGCGTCCTGGCACGCGGGTTCGCACCTTCGCTCGGCCCGGATACCGAACTTTATCTCTCGGGCGACATGTTTCAGGTAATGCGCCACGCGCTGC
Organism: Alphaproteobacteria bacterium; assembly: GCA_965261975.1. Taxonomy (GTDB): domain Bacteria; phylum Pseudomonadota; class Alphaproteobacteria; order UBA6615; family UBA6615; genus UBA8079. The sequence continues at coordinate 10,395 of CBDHEC010000048.1, read as the reverse complement.
AGACACAGCGGATGGCCGACAATGGCGCCCGTGTCGCCGCCGGCGAAACGATCGACGGCGTTTCCGTCGGCGCGCGCCAGGCGTTGGAATGGGCGACGATCGAAGGCGCGCGGGCGCTGCGCATGGATGGGCGCACGGGCTCGCTGACGCCGGGCAAGCAGGCAGACTTGCTGCTGCTTCGGGCCACCGACCTGAACCTGGCACCCGTGCACGATCCGGTAAACGCCATTGTCTTCTACGCGACGGCGGCGAACATCGACACGGTGATGATCGGCGGACAGGTGGTCAAGCAGGACGACAAGCTGCTCTACGACCCCAAGCTACGGGTCGAAAAACAGGCCGCCCTGGCGGCCTCGGCCGAGAGGCTGTTCGCCGAATCGGCTTACGCGCACGCCGCCGCCTGATTGGGCTCCGCGACGAGATGTCCGGGCACGTAGACTCTGGGGTAGATCGGGTCTTCTAGGGCTGCCAGATGGCGGTCCACAGCAATACGACGACCCCGCCGAGCGCGATCCAGATCACGGCATTCTGCACCGCGGCCTTCCGGTCGCGCAGCACGAAGATGATCGTCGGGATCAGAATGATCAGCGCGCCTAACAGCGCGATCAGTCGTGCGATATCGAAACCATCCATGCGGGGGCACCTATTGATGTTTGTCTGCGCGGCGTGTCGTTCGCTACAAGTATAGACCAGTCAGTCACGCGATGCGGGCGTGGTGAAATTGGTAAACACAAGGGACTTAAAATCCCTCGGCCTTACGGCCTTGCCGGTTCAAGTCCGGCCGCCCGCACCACATTCCCTTTTCCCGGAGGTCCGTATGTTCGACACCAAGATTGCGATCGTCGTGCGCGACGATCTCGCGACCTGGCAGAAGCTGAACGTGACCGCGTTCCTGACCAGCGGCGTGCTCGGTGCGAATGCCGAGCTGCTGGGGGAGAACTACGCGGACGCGGACGGCAACACCTATGCGCCCCTCATCATCCAGCCCATGATCGTGCTAAGCGCCGACGGGCCGACCCTCAAGAAGATTCACGAACGCGGATTGTCGCGGGACGCGCGGATGTCCCTGTATATCGAGGACATGTTCGCCACCGGCCATGATGCGGCGAACCGCGAGGCGGTCGCGCAGTACGCGGCATCGGATCTGAACATCGTCGGCCTGGCCCTGCGCGAGGACCGGAAGATCGTCGACAAGATCACCAAGGGCGCGAAGATGCATCCCTAGATGGACCGGTTGTGAGCGGCCTGCGGCGTGTCACGCCGCCGGGCTGAAGATTGCCACCAGGGTGGACAGGGTCACCACGGCGAAGATCATCGAGACAAGGCTCGCCGCCGAGGACTGGTTGACATAGGTGTCGTAGGTGGATGCCACGAGGTAGACGCTGACCCCCAGCGGGGTGGCCGCGGCGATGATCGCGATGTTGCGCCACTCGGGCGGTATGTCGGGGAACATCGACATGAAAACGAAGACCAGAAACGGGTAGAGCAGCAGCTTGCCGGCCGCCGTGAAGCCGGTTTCCGCGAGGCGTTCGCTGAAGGAAAGCCCGGCGAGCGATGCGCCGATCGCGAACAGCGCGCAGGGGATCGTCGCGCCCTGGACCAGGTTCACCAACCCGTTCAGGATCGCGGGAAGCTCCACCCCGAGCATGGCGGCGGCAATTCCGAGCAGGATCGAGGGGACGATCGGGTTGAAGAAGATCGCCCGGAATGCGGTCCCGGAAACGGCGAGGAGGCCGCCCCGTTCACCGCTGTCGATTTCCAGCAGCACGATGGCCAGGGGCACGATGACGGCCATCTCGACCGTGATCAGGAGCGCGATGGGCAGGACCGAGGCTTCGCCATACAGGGCCAAGCCGATGGGAATGGTCATGAACACGGTGTGACCGAACGAAACCCCCAACCCCTGGACGGCCCGCTCGGCGACGGTGCAGTTGAAGACCCACCTGGCGACCGCATAGCCCACGGCGAAAGACGTGAGCCCGCCCAGCAGATATGCCAGCACGTAGTCTCCGCGCAATTGCTCGGCCACCGGGGCGTCGGCCAGGTTGCGGAACAACAGCAGCGGGAGGCAGAAATAGAAGACGAAGGACGTGAAGGCCTTGATGCTCTCCTTGCCCATGATTGCGCGCTTGGCGGCAACGTAACCGGCCAGGATCACGACGAAGATTGGTATCGTAACCGTGAGTACCAGGATCATGCGCGTTCCATTCCGCTGACGGTGAGCCGATGTTCCAAGGGTCGACCGATCCTGTCCGACCCTATGTTTTGCACCGGGTAAGCGCCATGTGGCCAAGCATCGCATGGGTCGGCTGCATCCACCCGTGAATCGGCGCGAATGGTTACGTTAGGGGACGACTTCCGCAATCTTCCGGCCCCGATCAGTTCATGCACAGATTCCACGTCATTATTATCGGTGCCGGGGCGGCGGGCCTCATGTGTGCGGCGGAAGCGAACCGGCGCGGGCGGCGGGTGCTGGTGCTGGAAGGCGCGTCGAAGGTTGCACAGAAAATCCGTATCTCCGGCGGGGGGCGTGCCAATTTCACCAATCTGTACGCGACCCCTGAAAACTATCTTTCGGACAATCCGCGGTTTTGCGTCTCCGCCATGGCCCGCTACACGCAGCATGATTTCATCCGGTTGGTGGAACGTCATGGCATCGCCTATCACGAGCGCGACCACGGCCAGCTGTTCTGCGACGGGTCGGCCCAGCAGATCATCGATATGCTCGTTGCCGAGGCGAAGGGGGTGACCATGCAAACCGGGGTAAATATCTGCGGTGTCGCGAAAGACGAACAGGGTTTTACCGTCGAGACCGATCATGGCGCCTATGTCGGGGACGCCGTGGTCATCGCGACCGGTGGCCCGTCGATACCCAAAATGGGGGCGAGCCGTTTCGCCTATGACGTCGCCCGGCAGTTCGGCCTAAACGTAATCGAACCGCGGCCCGGTTTGGTGCCCCTGACCTTCGATCCGGCTTTCCTGGCGCAGATGGATGGGCTCGCCGGGGTATCCCTGGACGCCACGGTCACGCTGGGGAAGATTCGATTCACCGAGGCGTTGTTGTTCACCCATCGAGGGCTGAGCGGCCCGGTGATCCTGCAGATATCGTCCTATTGGCGCGCCGGCGACACGATCACGATCGATCTACTGCCGGGGACGGATTTGTTCCGGTACCTGAAAGACGCCAAGGAGACCCAGTCGAAACTGGAAGTCCAGACAGTGCTGGCGCAGTTAATGCCCAAACGCCTGGCCCAGAAGTTGGTCGCGTGGGCCGACTGTGCCGGCCGGCTGGCCGAAGCCTCCGACAAAGCGCTGCGCCGGCTGGCCGAACAGGTCAACGCCTGGGTTGTCACGCCCAACGGATCGGAGGGCAACCGCACGGCGGAGGTCACCGTCGGCGGCGTCGACACGAACGCGCTCTCGTCGAAGACCATGGAGGTTTCAGCGGTTCCCGGCCTGTATTTTGTCGGCGAGGCCGTCGACGTTACCGGCCATCTGGGCGGTTTCAACTTTCAATGGGCCTGGGCCTCGGGCCACGCGTGTGGACAGGTGGTGTAGCCCGATCAGTCCGCGTCAGCCGCCGCACGCGCGCGTTCGTTCAGATCGTCGAAATCGTCGGGCCAGTTGTCGGCAAGCCAGCGCAGATAGGCCTTGATGTTGTTCGGGTCGATGCGCACGGATCCACGGATCTTGTCGACTTCGGGCTGCACCTCGATGGGCAGCTTCAGGGAATCGTTGAAGCGGTTGATCATGTTGAACATCGCGCAGATCAGCGTCAGTTCGATGATTTCGGCAGAGTCGAACTGTGCCTCGACACGTTCGAAGACGTCGTCGCGGGATGCGGCCGTGTTCTTGGTCATATGCTCGGCCCATTCGATGGCCGCGCGCTCGCGTTCGTCGAACAGGTCCGACGTCAGGTAATCGTCGGACGAGATGGCGATCACCTGGTCGTGGGAGATGCCCGCGGCCTCGCCGAGTGCGGTGTTGTGGGCGTAGCAATATTCGCAGCCATTGATATGGCTGGTCTTGATGATCACCATTTCCTTGAGCTTTGACGACAGGTGCACGCCCGGCCATTCGCGTTGGTTGGCGGCCTGGAACGGCAGGTACAGCATCGCCAGATAGGGCGCGTGGGCCATGGTGCGGTAAGCATTCGGCACCCGGCCGACGAGACCCGTGACCGCGTCGTAGAAATGCTTGAGCTCGTCCGGCGCATTCTCCGGATTGATGTTGGGCACCCTCGTCATCGCTTGCTCCCACATGCTTGTCAGTTGCCGTAATACTTGCCGGCCGGCAGGCCGGGCCCGGTTCAAGTGCGATAGTCTATCCGTCCACGGAACACGCCTCTATGAAAATTCCGTATTTCGCGCCGGACGGTCCCCTCCGGGCGAAAAATTGACTAGTCTGGCGTCTCATCCCGTCAAACCGGAGTAACCTCGCAATGCCCACCATCGATATCCACACCCACATGTTCGGCGATGGCTGGCTCGACATGATCAAGAAGCATGGCGCGCCCGCATACAAGATTGCGGATATGGAAGATCGGCGCAACTATCTGGTCGAGTACGGCACGCCGGCCTGCGCGCTCGAGGTCGAGGCCTTCGACTATGACGCACGGGTCGAGATGATGGACCGGCTGGGCATCGACATCTCCATCGTCTCCCTGACATCGCCCAACGTGCATTTCGGCGACGAAGCCGTCAGCGTCGCGACCGCGCGGATCGCCAACGACGAGATGGCCGCCGGGCAGGCGGCCTATCCGGACCGTATCCGCTGGTTCGCCTCCCTGCCGTGGGAATATCCCGATGCGGCGCTGGCCGAGCTCGAACGTTGCATCGAACTCGGTGCGGTGGGGGTCATGTGCGTGGCCCATATCGGCCAGCGGCACCTGATCGATCCGCTGTTCGCGCCGGTCTGGGAGGCGCTGGACAAGCGCGCCTTCCCGGTGCTCGTCCATCCGACAGCGCCCCTGGGGGCCAAGGACGTCAACTACGGCCATGAGCGTATCCTGATGCCGGCGGCGGGTTTCATGTACGACACCACCATCGCCCTCGCGCGCATGGCCATCGACGGCTTCTTCGAGCGTTATTCGGACATCAAGCTCATCGCCAGCCATGGCGGCGGCTACATCCCGTTCGTCAACGGGCGGGTGGACATGTTCTTCGGTGTCGAGACGCTGGCGAAGTTCGATATACCCAAGCTGCCGAGCGACTATTTCAGCCAGATTTACTATGACGCGATCGTCTACGACCCGGCGGCGCTTCAGCTGGTGATCGACATCGCGGGGCCGGAAAAGGTCATGTTCGGCACCGACCTGCCAATGCCGGCGGACATGACCAAGCTGTATGAACTGGTCGACGGGCGCCCGGCGAGCGAAGTCGCTGCGATCCGGGGCGACAACGCGGTCCGGGTGTTCGGTCTCTAGGGAAACCCACGTAGCAGGCGATCAACGGATTGTTCACCCCTGTACGCGATGATCTGTAACGGCCCGTATTTTCGGGCCGGGAACGGATATGCCATGAACATCCAGAGACCGAAGACAGACTGGAAGTACGGGACACGGATCTTTGAAGCCGGCGGTGCCGTGTTTCACGAGGGCGACCTCGGCGCGGAGGCCTACATCGTTGAATCCGGCGCCGTGGAGATTCGTAAATCCGTTGACGGAAAGCCGGATGGCCTGATCCTCGGCACCCTGACTCCTGGCACGGTCTTCGGCGAGATGGCGCTCGTGGACGATCTTCCTCGCATGGGCAGCGCCGTGTGCACCGAACCCACCGTCCTGCGCGTAATCCCCGTCGACGTATTCGAATCGAAGATCCAGCAGGCAGACCCGTTCATCCGTGCCATCGTGCGGGTGCTCGTGCGCAACGCCCGGTCGAATGCGAGTGTTGGTGCCGACGCGGACTAGTTCGCCTTCGCGCTGGCGGCCATGCCATCCGCCACCTTAGAATGGTCCCCATCGACACATTGATGAGCGGAACCGGTTTCGTGAGCGAACAAAAATCCGAATTGCGTATTCTGTCCCCCGAGGGCGCTATCGAGCCGACGGGTACCTGGTCCCTGGCGACCCGTGCGGGTGACTATGTATTTGTTGCCGGCATGCGCGGCATCGATCCCGCCACCAACGCATTGGTCGACGGCGATGAGAATCGCATTCGCCAGGCTTTCGTGAACATGGCGCATATCGCGGCCTCGGAAGGTGCGGGATTGGGTGATGCCGTTCGGCTGACCGTCTACGTCACCGATATGGATCGCTACCGGCCGATCGTGAACAAGGTCCAGGAAGAGATGTGGTCCGGCGGGCCCTATCCACCGCGCACGATCCTGGAAGTGTCGGCCTTGAACCAAGACGATATCTTCGAAGTTGAAGGCACCTTCTACGCGCCGGCGTGAGTGCGACGCTTGTAAACGATGATGAGAAGTAGCGCCGCCGCCAGGCTGAGCCCGGTCGTCGTCATTTGCGCGATCCCGAAGGGCAGGGATGTCTCATGCGCAACGCTCGCCACGGTCAACGTGATCACGAAAGCCCAGCCCATATGGATGAAGCCGCTCAGCGCCGAGGCCGCCCCCGCATAGGATGGCGAGACCGTATCGAGCGCCTGTGAATAGCAACAGGCAAGCACGAGGCCGGTCCCCATGTTGGAAATGGCGAATGCGCCGAGGACGTGCAGCGGAGAGAGCTCGAATGATCCAAGGCCGATCCCAAATCCGAGCTGAAGGAGCCCGCCCCCGGCGCTCGCGAACGTGCCAATCAGGACGATGCTGTCGATCGGCATCCAATGGGTTAGTCGCCCGGCGAGATAGCTGCCGACCATGTAGATGATCGGCATTAGCATGACGCAGAAACCGTATAAGGCCGGCGTCATACCCATCTGTACGATCAGTATGAGCGGCGATGCGGCCAGAAATGCCTGCATGGCACCACTCGCGAACGCGACAGTCAGGCTGTAGCCGACGAAAACAGGATTACCGAGCAACCTGAAATAGGTCACCACCTGCTCACCGAAACGCGCTGCGCGGCGCTGGTCGCCGGGAAGTGTTTCCTGAAGGTAGTGAAGCACGGCGAACGTCGTTATCGAGCCGATCAATGCGGTGAAGTAGAACGTGGCGCGCCAGTCGAACCAGGTCACGAGCTGTCCGCCTATGAATGGCGCGGCGGACGGACCGACGGCCATGGCGATGGCGAGGGCGCTCATCGCGCGCGCCGCCGCCGCCCCCTGGGCGGTGTCGCGGATGATGGCGCGGGCCACGACCATGGTCGCGCAGGCGCCGGTGGCTTGCAGGGCACGCGCGGCGAGCAGCATTTCGATGTTGGGTGCCAATGCTGCGATGAGGCTCGCCAGACTAAACAATCCAAGCCCGCCGATGATCACGCGCCGACGCCCGAAGGCATCGGATAGCGGGCCAACGGCAAGCTGGGCAATCGCGAATGCACCCAGATAGGCCGGCAGGAGCATCTGCGCGGCCGAAAGGGTCGCCTTCAAATCCTCGGCGATGCCGGGCAGGCCCGGCAGGAAGATGGTGGTGGCAAGCTGGCTCGCGAACATCATCGCGAACAGGAGCGGCATGGATGGCGCCCGGGGAGTGGCAGCGATCATGGTGCCGTCATTCGTGCCATCGCGTCGCACCAGCCTCTGTCATCAGGAAAGAAAAAGGGCGCCGGCTGGTGCCGACGCCCTTTTCTTGTTCGGTATCAATGTCGCTTACGGAGCGACAGAAACCTCAACGCGACGGTTTTTGGCTTCGGCAACACCGTCCGCGGTGCGCTTGGCGAGGAACTCTTCGCCATAGCCGTCCATCTTCATGTTATCGCGCGAGATGCCGCGGATACGAAGTGCGGCTGCGACCACTGCAGCGCGGCGCTTGGACAGCGCATCGTTGCTGGCTGCGCTGCCGACCGTGTCGGTGTAGCCGCTGACGACAACCTGAACCGGGCTGAAGTTGTTCGAGTATTTGACCGCGTCGGTCAGAACCGCGTTTGCGGCCGCATCAAGCTTGGCACCACCCGTCGGGAACAACACGACGAAGGTCTTGCCTTTCGGCGGCTTGGCCTTCTTCGCCGGCGCGGGGTCGGCGACTGCATTGCGCAGTGCCGGGATCAGCCCGTCGAGCTGGTCGCGACATGCCTCGATGTGCGGCGGCTGGTTGTTCTCTTCGAGTTCCTGGGTCCAGCACTCGTATGCCACCTGGGCGGTCGCGGCGAGCTGCGGCGCCTTCACGCGGGCACCGGCCTCCAGAACTTCGGCAAGCTCCTGGCGAGCCGTGGCGACATAGATCGCGTCGGCCTTCGGAAGGTTGCGTGCATTGGCCTCCGGAAGGTCAACGACCTTCTGGGGGTTTGCGGCTGCCATGGACTGGAGTGCGAAGTAGTCCGAGTCCGTGTAGTCGCCTTCCTCGTATTCAGCCTGAGCCAGTCGCAGATAGCCTGCAGCCAGCGCGTTGTCGAATTCTGTACTGTCAGCCGCAGTCTTCTGCGCCTTGCCCAGTTCCTGCCCCGCACACGCTGTCAGTGCGATCATTGCCGCGGCAGCGAGTAATGCCTTTTTGGTCATCCTAAGGATCCCCTTGTGAAATTAATTCCGGTCGATGTTAGGGAACGCCTTTACACGGCCCCCGCTCACATACTCCCCCGACCGATTTTGCCCGTTCGCGGCGATTTTACCAAAGTAGAAAATTAATCCAACCCGTTAGGTACCAAGATATGCAGATTAAGATTCACTCAGACATAGCATGAACAAAGCCAGCGCTTCCGCAGAAAACCGCCACATATTGGCGCTTCGGTCGCCATTTCCTGTTTCAAGCGTCGCGACTTTGGACACAGGCCCGGAGACGGCGACGCAAGTATGCCCTGCATCATCACCATAACGGTTGCCTGTGGGCCCCGCCGCGCCCGTCTCTGCGAGCCCCCATGTTGCACCGAGGCGCACCCGTAACGTCTCTGCCAAAAGCTGTGCGAACGGCTCGCTGCTCGAGCGAATGCCGGCCATGTCCTCGTCGGTAATACCAGCCAATCCCAGGCGGGACTCGCCGGTGTAGAGCACGCCGCCACCCAGGAAATAGGCGGACGCGCCAGGTACCGCGAGGAGCTGGGCTGAGACCAGGCCGCCCGCGGATGTCTCGGCGACGGCGACGGTCTCGCCGCGTGCCTTCAACAATTCGGCGATGGCGCTGGTGTGTTCGAGCAGGTCGGTCATGGTTTTCTCTCCATATTGGCGCTGGGGATGCGTATGTCGGTCAAGCGCAGGGACACTACGGCGGCGATGACCAGGCCGGCGCCGAGAATCTGCAGGCCGCTCAACGCCTGGCCGAGAATCAGAAACCCGAGCGTCAGGCTCGCCACCGGTTCCACGTTCATCGACATCGCAGCCGGGGCAGGTCCGGCAAGAGAGATCGCGACAAAGACGGTGACGATGGCGAAGGCGTAGGCGCTGGGCCCGATGAGGAAACCGGTCCATCCCGCCAGTGTCTCGGGCAGGGCGTAGTCGCCGGCGATCCAGGTGACGACGGCGAATATGATGGAGGCGGACAACATCATGTGGAATGTGATTGGCTGGGAATCCCCGTCGCCCACCAGCCGGTTGTTAAGGATGATCACGGTGGTGAGGCCCAGCGCGGCCATCGCGGCGAGGCCGACGCCCCGGAGGTCAAGTGCCGCGGCACCCTGAACGTCCAGCGCCAGGACGAGCCCGAAGAATGCCACGAGCAATGCGCCGACGGACAGGAATGTCGGTCGCTCCTGGCCGCTCACCCAGGTGTAGATGCTGGTGAGCAGCGGGAAGGTGTAGAGAATAAGGATGGCGAGGGCGACGGGGATATACTGGATCGATGCCAGCGTGCCGTAGGAGTAGACCGCGAGCAGGCCGCCGATTGCGAAGGCCGCCATTCGACGGCGAATTGGCATTTGCAGACTTCGCCGGTTGGCCAAGATGATGATCAGGACAAGGATGGCCGCAAGCGTCGAGCGTAGGACCAGGAAGGTCAGCGGGTTCGTTCCACCTTCATAGGCCACCTTCGCAGCGGTGGAATTCGTTGCGAATCCAATTCCGGCGGCGCCCGCCAGTGCGGTACCGAGCAACATGTTGGGACGTGACATCGTGTGCCGTTTCAGTGGACCATGTGTTGGCGTGACATTGGACATATCGGACGCGTCGATCAACTCATCAGGTTCGTTAGGCGGTTTCGATATCTGTAAAGCAGGAGAGTACGGTGACGGCGTTTGATGAGTATGAAGACCATGACGCAGTAGGTTTGGCGGGCCTGATTCGGGACGGCGAGACAACCGCGGCCGAGGTTATGGAAGCTGCCATTGCGCGTTGTGACGCCCGTAATCCGGCACTCAACGCGGTCGTTATGGAACTCTACGACCACGGCCGAGCGGCGGTTGCAGGCGATCTT
>CBDHEC010000047.1:0-142985 GCA_965261975.1 Alphaproteobacteria bacterium | reverse complement strand
ATTCCTGAAGCGCCACCACCAGGTCGAAATCGGTTTCCGGGAACTCGTAGTGGCCTGATTCTGCTTTCGACAGATCCAGGAGATCGTTAATCAGGGAAAGCAAGTGATGGCCGGAACGATGGATATCACCGGCATAATCCCGGTACTGGGCATTCCCGATCACGCCGAATACTTCGTCCTTTATCACTTCGGAAAACCCGATAATCGAGTTGAGAGGCGTGCGCAGTTCATGGCTCATGTTCGCCAGGAAACGCGATTTCATGTCGTTTGCCGTTTCTGCCGCCTTCTGCGCCGACTGCATCATGCGCTCACCGTGCTTACGGTCCGTCACATCGCGCAGGGACGCCAGTTTCGCGGGCTGCCCATCCCAGTGGGTCTCAACCACGCGAAGCTCGGCAATACGCTCAGCGCCATCCGGGTCTGCCAAACCAATTTCAACCGGCACGCTGGAATCCATTGGCAAACCGCAGGTTTCGACGACGGCCGCGGAGAAGTCCCGCTCGAACAGCTTCTCGGCGGCGGGATTGATAAACAGAACAACCCCATCCAGATTGGTCACCACGACCGCGTCGGTGAGATCCGAAACCAGATTGACGAAACGGGCATTCGCGGCTTCGAGATTTGCCAAACTGTCCTGCAGCGCACGGTTCAACGACTGCCGCTCGAGGCTGTGCGCCACAATCCGCTCAAGTGACTCTGTCGTGACGGTGCCTTTTTCGAGAAAGTCCTGCGCGCCCAGCCGAATCGCATCGATCGCCGTACGCTTCGAATTACCACCTGTCAGAACGATCACAGGCAATGCCTGTGAGTTCGACAGAATCCGGCCGACCGTCTCGATCCCGGCGCTGTCAGGCAGATCCAGATCACAGAAAATCAGTGAGAACTCTTCCGTGCTCAGAAGAGTTTCCGCCTCCCCGATGTTCATGGCGACCCGAGATTCCACCGTGATGTCCGAGAAACCCGCGATGAGCTGCTGGATAAGCACCGCATCGCCGGGATTGTCTTCGACAATCAGGACACGAATGGAATTTTCGATCGGCAAAGGCTTACCCGCTGTTCAATTCTGGCGTGAAGCAAAGGTTAACGCCGCCTTGGTTACCAAAAACTTAACGCCATGATACCGCTCTCGAAATAACGGCCGGATACGCAGCATGCCTGCCGTCCGGGTCGGGCGACTCGCCCCGTGGCTGCGTCTGGGAGCGGGGATCAGTGTTTCGGTGGAAACTTCACAACGGAGAACCAGAAATCATTCAGCGCCCGCATGGCACGGCGAAAGCTCGCAAGATCCAGCGGTTTTACGATGTAGCAGTTCGCACTCAACTCATAGCTCGACCGAATATCGTCTTCGTTCTCCGACGTGCTCAGAACGGCCACCGGAATCCGGTGCCATTCAGGATGCGCCTTGACCTCGCGCAGCACTTCGCGGCCATCCATTCCCGGCAAGTTCAAATCCAGGAGAATCAGATCCGGTACCGGCGCATCCGGGAAACCCTCGTCGCGATTGAGGAAACTCAATGCTTCGTTGCCGTCACCCACCACATGAATCTCGCCACACATGTCGAGCCCCTTAAGGGCCTCGCGCACGAGAATCACGTCACCGGGACTGTCTTCCACCAGCAGAATATCCGGCGTTGCATTGGACGTGCTCATTTCATTTCTTCCTCTAGCTGCGCGGGAAGCGTGAACCAGAAACTGGTGCCTCTCCCCGGTTCAGATTCAACCCAGATCTTGCCACCGTGGCGTTCGACGACTTTCTTGCAAATCGAAAGCCCGACGCCGTTGCCTTCGAACTGACCACGCGGGTTCAACGTATTGAACACCTCAAACACGCGTTCATGATGGCGCGGGTCCAGGCCAATACCATTGTCCGAAACGGAGAACATGTCCTCGCCGCCTCGTTGAGTGTGGCGAATATCAATCACCGGCGCCGCCTCGGAACGAAACTTGATGCCGTTCGAAACCAGGTTCTGGAACAGCTGGAGCAACAGGGTTCGGTCGCCCAGAACGACAGGCAGTTTCTCGGTCCTGACTTCCGCAGCGGCCCCCTCAACCTGCGCGGCCAGATTGAGTTTCACCTCGTCCAGGACATGGTTCAGATCCACCGTCGTTGCCTCAAGACCCGACGTACCGGTCTGTGACAGCTTCATCAGATCATCGATCAATCCCTGCATGCGACGCGCGCCGTCGACAGCAAACCCAATGAACTCACCGGCCTGTTCGTCGAGCTGGTCTGCGTAGCGTTCTTGCAGGAGACCACAAAAGCTCGAGACCATGCGCAGCGGCTCTTTCAGATCATGTGAGGCCACATAGGCAAATCGTTCCAGCTCCGCATTCGCACTTTCGAGTTTGTCGGTCCGGAGCTGTAATTCTTTCTTGGCCGCCCGCTCATCGGTGATATCGCTGGCGATGACAATGAATCCCTGCTCGCCATCCCAATCAATCAGTGCCCCGGTGGCGCGGGTGTAGAAATCACTTCCGTCCAGCCGCAACCGGCGAATCTCCCGTTCCTCGAATGTGTCGCCAATGCTCATTTTCTTGCGCGACGTCAAAATGGTTTCATGCTCTTCGGGATGCACGAGATCCATGATGGGGCGCCCGATGATGTCCTGCACGTTTTGCCCGCCGAACATGCGTGCGGCGGCGGGGTTTGCGAAAACAATGTCGCCGCCGCAATGCACGAGGATCGCCTCGGGCGAGAGATCAAGAATGTCACGGTTGCGTTGTTCAAGGAGTTCCCGGGCGCGCTCACCTTCGAGACGCTCGGTGATGTCGCGCATGATGGTCAGGATCGCCGGCACGCCATCCCAGACATACTGGCTGCCGATCACTTCAGTCATGAATTCGCTGCCATCGAGACGGCATCGTGGAAGTGTATCGAGCGCCACAATGCCCTCGGCAGCAACCCTGCTCCGGCGCTCCATCGCGCGCACACGCTCGTCGGGAGGCACAAGCTCCATCATCTTCCGGCCGACGAGATTCCGCGCGGTGGCGGTGCCGAGCATCGCGGCCGCCGCATGGTTGGCGAAGACAATTTCGTCATCTACGTGGACGAGGACGGCATCCGGTGTCACATCGACGATCTGACGGTACCGCTCTTCGCTTTCCAAGAGCGCATTCTGGGCCGCCACCTTCTCCGTGACATCCCGAATAACGACCAGCACGCCCGCTGAGCCCTTCCAGTCAACCGTCCGGAACCGGCCTTCGCCCAGGAAAATCGTACCGTCCAGCCGCAAACGGCGTACTTCGAAGAAGTCAGAGCGCTGGTCATCGAGCGCCGTGTCGATATTATTCTGCAGAATTCCCCGGTCGTCGGGGTGAATGGTCTCTATCACCTGCCGGCCGATGAGACTCGTTTCGGAATCCGCGCGGAACATCCGTAAGGCGGCCTCATTCACAAACACGATTTCCCCGTCGACATGAACCAGCATCGCGTCGGGACTGATTGCCGCGAAATCGCGCTGGCGTGCCTCGGCTTCGCGCAGGGCAAGTTCCTTTTCAATCTGTTCCGTGACATCCCTGATCACCACCAGAAGCGCATCCTGACCATCCCAGATGATCGGCTTGGCCCGCCCCTGGCCCTGAAACGTGGAACCATCAAAACGCACTTGTTCGACTTGCAGGAAATCCGACCCGGGCACCGACGAATCGTTGTCCCAGCTTTCGACGACGCGCGCCCAGTCCTCGGGCGTCACGAGACTGGAATTCTGAAGGCCAATCAACTGATCGGCACCCGTCGCTGCGAACATGTCCGCAGCCGCCTGGTTGGCAAAAACGATCTCGCCGTCAACATGGACAATCACGGCATCCGGGCTGATTTCGGCGAAATCCCGCTGGCGCGTTTCACTCTCGACCAGCGCGGACACGGTCCGTTCATGATCACTGAGATCGCGCACCACCATCAGTGTCGCTGGTTCATCTTCCCAGATGATTTCGGCGCCCCGGCCTTGGGAGGGAAACTCCACACCGTCAAGACGCATCCGGCGAATATAGATCGGGTCCGATTCCGACGGACTGCCGAGCTCGCTGTGGCGTTCCAGGACCTTCGGCAGATCCTCGGGAACAATCAGATCCCAGGCCGAGCGCCCGACAAGATCGGTTTGTGACCGAGCACCGTATAATTCGACCGCGGCCGGATTGGCCCACAACACCTTGCCGTTGCGGTGCACGTAGATCGCGTCGGGAACGAGCGCCGCGATGTTGCGTTCACGCAACATCAACTCTGTCAGCTGTTGCTCGCGTGCCGCCTCTGACGATATATCGCGCGCCAGAAACAGGACGCCGAAAATCTCTCCAGCGGCATTCTCCAGCGGGCTCACGCGGACCGATACGCGAACCGGCGTGCCATCCTTGCGAATGCGGTCCACCTGGCGGGGTTCGACGGGTTGCGCGGACAATGCACGGGTGAACAGTTTCAGCGTATCCCCGGAATCTTCGGGCGTGCAGAGAAAGCTGACATCGCGCCGACGGCCCTCATCGAACGTGTATCCGAAAAGATCCTCCGCACCGGCGTTCCAGACAACGATCTCGCCGTCGACCGAATAGACAATCGCGGAATCCTGCAAATGGGAAAATGCGGTTGCCAGCGGCGCATACATGTCATCCGCGACACCCGAATTGCCGTCGGCTGTATCCCAATCGCTGATCTCTAGTGCGGTTCCCAAATCCCTTACTCTCAGCCGGTCAGGTCATCTTTCCCACGCGCGGAAGGCGCGGATTTCCAACACCTCAACCTATTCGGACTTTGGTTAACAATTGTTTAAGGCCGGTCCGTATGGTCGTCAGCCCCGCACAAGTTCGATAGACTGACATCCAAACTCTGGAGAATCGTCATGATCAATATTGTGGGCTTTCGATATTGTCGGCTGGGAACGGCAAATCTCGGGGAAACCGTCAAATTCGCCACCAACATGATCGGCCTGGAAGAGGTCGGGCGCGAGAATGGGTTCGTCTATATGCGCGGCGACGACCGGGACCACAATATTTGCTACTTCGAAGGCGACCCGACTGACCACACACTGGGTCTCGAACTGGACGGTTTCGAGGAGCTCGATGCGGCAGAATCGGCGCTGTCCGCCGCCGGACTCGATGTCTATCGCGGCAGCGACGAGGAGGCCGCCGCCCGGCGTTGCATGGGCTATATCAACTTCAAGGACCCGAGCGGCAACTCGATCGATCTGACGGTGCGGCCGTTTGCGTCCGGGCGCCGCTACTTTCCCGGTCGCGACGCCGGAATCGACGAATTCAGTCATATCGGGCTCGCGGTCACCGATCCGCGCGAAGCGGAGAAGTTCTGGTCCGAGGTCTTTAACTTCAAAACCAGCGACTGGATCGGCTGGTCGGCGTTGATGACCTTCGATGAGGTGCATCATCGCTTTGCCCTTTTCCCGTCCGACAGGCCCGGCATCCAGCACATCAATTTTCAGGTGTCGGAGACCGACGACGTCATGCGGTCAAACTATTTTCTGCGCGACCACCAGGTGCGCATACAAGCAGGGCCCGGGCGGCATTCACTCTCGGGGGCACGGTTCCTGTATTTCTACGGACCCGACGAAATGATCTACGAGTATTCCTGCGGGGTTCGGATGGTTGACGACACATGGCGTGCACGCCAGTTCCCGGTCAACGACGCGTCCTTCTGCGCCTGGGGATCGAAGCCGGACCTGAGTGTGCTCGAGGGCACGGACGCTGCCGAATAAAGGGCGAGACCCGAAACAATGATCGAAATCGTCGACATCCGTTACTGCCGCCTCGGGACAACCGACCTCGACTCAACCGTCGATTTCGCCAAGAACCTGATTGGATTGGAAGAAGTCGACCGTGCCAACGGTCAGGTGTATCTGCGTGGCGATCATCGCGATCACAACATCTGCTATTTCGAAGGTGACCCGAAAGACCACAGCTTCGGGCTGGAGGTCGAAACCTTCGACGCGCTGGAGGCGGCCGCGGCCACACTGGAGGCCGCGGGGATCAGCGTGAACCGGGGCAGCGACGCGGACGCGGCGGATCGACGGGTCATGGGATTCATCAACTTCGCCGACCCGACGGGCAACTCGGTCGATCTCGTGGTGCGGCCCTTCCATTCAGGGCGTCGCTACTTCCCGTCGCGTGATGCGGGCATCACAGAGTTCAGCCATATCGGCATCAAGACAACCGACCCGGTACGTGACGAAAAATTCTGGTCGGGCCTGTTCAACATCCGGGCCAATGACCGGATCGGCGATGCCGCCCTGATGTCGTTCGACGAGGTGCATCACCGCATCGCGCTGTTCCCCACGGATCATGCAGGCATCCAGCACATCAATTTCCAGGTCGAATCGATCGACGACATCATGCGCTCTCACTATTTCCTCACGGAGCGGCAGGTGCAGATCAGGTTCGGCCCCGGCCGCCACCCGACATCCGGTGCGATGTTCCTCTACTACGAGGGACCCGACGGCATGACCTATGAGTATTCGTCAGGCGTGCGAAACGTGGACGCCGACTGGCGGCCGCGCCAGCTGCCGTTCAAGGACGAGTCGTTCTGCATGTGGGGCGCACGGCCAAACATCCCGGAATTCTCCGACAACTGAGCCAAACGGCGCAGCGACAACCCGAGGACAGGACGGACGCCATCCATGAGCGATGAGAGCGCAGACAAACCCTCCTTAATTCCCCCGAAGGCATACGAGAACCCGGATTTCCTCCACAGCCGGGACGCGCGTGCGATCCGCATCCTTGCGGAGTATCAGGAGCCGCTTTCCCGGTTCGAGCATTACGACATCGATGACACCATCGTGTTTATGGGGTCCGCCCGGATTAAGTCGCCCGAAGATGCTGCGGCCATGGTCGCGGCGGCCGAACAGGGCGACGGCGACAAGAACGCGGCCGCCCGGGCCGAGCGCATGTCGGTTTACTACGAGGCCGCACGCGCGCTGGCCTTCCGGCTCACCGAATGGTCGAAAGGACTGGGCGAAGACAAACGCCGGTTCGTCGTCTGCACCGGCGGGGGGCCGGGCATCATGGAGGCCGCGAACCGCGGCGCGTCCGAGGCCAAGGGCATGAACATCGGCCTGACCATCTCACTGCCATTCGAGGATTTCGAGAACCCCTATGTCAGCCGCGAGCTGAACGTGATGTTCCACTACTTCTTCATGCGGAAATTCTGGTTCACCTACCCGGCCAAGGCCGTCGTGCTGTTTCCCGGTGGCTTCGGAACGCTCGACGAACTGTTCGAAATCCTGACCCTGGTACAGACCCAGAAAATAAAGAAACGCCTGCCGGTCGTCCTGTTCGGGCACGAATTCTGGGATCGGGTGATCGACATGGATGCGCTCATCGATTTCGGCACCATCAGCGAAGGCGATCTCGACCTTTTCTACCGAACCGATTCGATCGATGACGCCTATCACCACATCACACAAACACTGACGGCCCACGGCCTCGAGGAACCCGGGGTGGCGCTCTAGGGGCATCGAGTGATGCGGGGACAACCCGGTCAGTCCGCAAAGGAGCGGATGTAGGCGATGACGCTGGCGATCTCTCGTTCAGACAGGGGAAGTGGCGGCATCGGCGGATGGGGATCCGTGAGCCAGGCCCGCAACTGCGCGTCGGAGCGCCTGGAACGCGCAAGCTCGGGGAAGGACGGCATGCCTTCCAGCACCGGCCCGCGTTGTTCTTCGGAAACGATATGACATCCGGCGCACAAATCCTGCGACAGCTGCGCGCCGATACGCCGTTCACGTTCCTCCTGCGCGGCGGCCGGGCTCGACGCCGACATCGTCGCGCCAAGCGACACGGCAAGAATTAGTGTAGCAATGAAGCGCATAAGCAAAATTCTAGCGCGCCAATCAGCTTTCCGGTTGCGTTAGGTCAATCGCAGACCATATGAACATTCACAACGCGACCGCCGGATGGTGCCGATGAACTTCCAGATCGAATACTGCAAGATTTGAAACTATGAGCCGCGTGCGCTCCGTGCGAGGGACCTGCTCGAACAGCTTGGTGCAACCGTCGAGGTTGCCCCCGGACGCACCGGCGCATTCGAAATCACCCGCGACGGCGCGTTGCTGTTCTCGAAACTCGAGAATGCGCGCTTCCCGGATGACGACGAGGTGCGGGCGCTGGCGGATGGTGTCTAGCGTCCGAACCGGCTAGAACCGCTGTTCCATGTCTCATGATCCCTATTTTCCTCCCGGCGAACCCCGCCGCCTGATTGTCGGTATTTCCGGCGCGACGGGCATTGCCTACGGCATCCGCCTGCTGCAGGCCCTGCGCGATACCGATGTGGAAAGCCATCTGGTGATCACCCGGCCGGGGCTGATGACCCTGGACTACGAGACTGACCTCACGCGCGATGATCTATACGCGCTCGCCGACACGGTCTACCCGGCCAGCGATGTCGGCGCAGCCATCTCGTCGGGGTCGATGATCACCCTGGGCATGATCGTCGCGCCCTGTGCCGTAAAATCGGCCGCCGAGATCGCGTCCGGCGCAACCCAGACATTGCTGACGCGCGCTGCCGATGTCACGCTCAAGGAACGTCGGCGGCTGGTGCTGATGGTTCGCGAGAGCCCTCTGCATACGGGCCACCTGCGCACCCTGACGGAAGCGTCGGAGATCGGCGCGATCATCATGCCGCCCATGCCGGCCTTCTATCCCCGACCCGAGACCATCGACGACATGATCGACCATACGGTCGGGCGCGCGCTCGATCTGTTCGGGATCGAGCACGACCTGCTCCAACGCTGGACGGGCACCGCCGACAAGAGCTGATCCAACAGCAGGTCTGCTGCGTATCCGGTGTGATCATGCAGCACATCATCAGATATATTTCCGCGGGTGCCGTCCTGGCCGGGTTGATTATTCTCCCCGCCGCGCAACTGTCGGCAGACGCATCACGCGACAGCGTCCTGCGCTTCGAAGTCGATCTCGACGGCCGGCCGATCGGTGAACATGCCCTCACCTTCGAACGCCGGCCCGATGACAGGCTGAACGTGGCGATCGACATCGATCTCAACATCAAGTTCGGCCCGTTCACCGTGTTTACCTACAGCCATACAAACCGTACGGAATGGCGCGGCGGGCAGCTCGTCGCCCTGCAAAGCGTTACCGACGACAACGGGACCCGGCACCGGGTACAGGCGGTTTCCGACGGTGGCGGCCTGCGGGTCATTGCCGACGACACGGCCGCCATCACCGTCACGCCTTCGATGTTGCCCTCGACCTACTGGATGGCCGCAACGGTGCGCCAGAACCAGCTGATCAATTCCCAGACCGGCGAGTTGCTCGAGGTCGCGGTACGCCGGGTGGGGCGCGAGCCGGTGTCCGGCCCGGCGGGCATGATCCCGGCCACCCAATACCGGATGGAAGGCGATCTCGAGATCGACCTCTGGTACGACGACGGCGGCGTCCTGGTCGGGCTGGCCTTCGTGGCGCGCGGTGCGCAGGTCACGTACCGGCTGGTGGAACGGCTGGGCGATGTCCCCATCAGTATGGCGGGAACCATCATGAACGCGCGGCGCTAGCCGGCATACCGTGGACCGCCCATCAACCCCTTCCCGCGGCCTGTCGAGCGGGCAACTTCTCGCCTATGGCCTGCCGGGGCTGCCGCTCGCCATCCTCCTGCTGCCGCTCTTCATCACGGTTCCGACCTACTATGCCGACGACCTGGGCCTCGGGTTCACGACCGTGGGACTGGTCCTGCTTCTGGCACGCGCCTGGGACGTCGTGACCGACCCCCTGGTCGGCACCCTGTCGGATCGCACCCGCAGCCGTCTGGGGCGCCGACGGCCCTGGCTTCTGGCCGGGATCCCGCTGATGGTCGCGGGCGCGTGGGCCCTGTTCCAGCCCCCTGCCGCCATCGGGTGGCCCCACCTGGCGATGGCCACCGCGACCCTCTATCTCGGCGGCACGATGGTGATGCTGCCCTACACGGCCTGGGCGGCCGAACTCTCGTCGGACCATCACGAGCGGAGCCGGATCGCCGGCGCACGGGAGGCCGCGCTGGTCATCGGTACCCTGTGCGCGATGGCAGTCCCGGCCCTGTTCGGCATCGACCGCGCGATCATCATGGACGGGACCGCCATCGCGTTGCTCGTGCTCGCACCGCTGACCATCGGCATCGCACTGGTGGCATTGCCCGATCCGCCCGTGGCGAAACCAGCCTTGCAGAAACCGGTGCTGTCCGGCCTCGGGCAACTCTGGGGCAATCATCCCTTCCGCCAGTTGATCTCCGCCTATTTCGTCAACGGAATCGCCTACGGCCTGCCGGCCACGCTGTTTCTCCTCTACACCGAGCATGTTCTGGGCCGGCCTGACTGGTCGTGGTTGTTGCTGATCATCTACTTCGCAAGCGCGATCGCGGCATTGCCGATCTGGTTGGCGGTCAGCCGCCGCCTCGGCAAGCGCCGCAGCTGGATCCTCGCCATGTCGATGGCCGCGACGGGCTTCTGGCCCGCGGCCTTGCTCGGCGATGGCGATCTCGCCTGGTTTATCGCGATCTGTATCTGGACGGGTATCCCGCTGGGGGCCGAGCTCGTCATGCCACCCTCGATGCAGGCCGATGTCGTCGACCTCGATACGGCACGCACCGGGTCCCGGCGGACCGGCATGCTGTTCGGCCTGTGGGGGGTCGCCGCCAAGATACCCCTGGCGCTGGGCGTCGGCATCGCGTTTCCGATTCTGGGTCTCGCCGGGTTCAGCGGCGATGCCGCGACCAACAGCCCCGCATCCCTCCTGGTGCTCGCCGGCCTCTACGGGCTGGTGCCGGTCGCCTTCAAGCTCCTCGCCATCCGGCTGATCTGGAACTATCCCCTGGACGCGAACTAGGCGCGCACCGAAACGGGCATGCGCTGCTCGTCGCGCAAGACGGGATCGCAGCGCAGATTCAGATCGAATCCGCGCGCGCGAAACTCGATCACACCGCCGGTGGGATTACGCAACGCGATCCGCCACTGAAACATCGACGGCCGGCCATCCGCGACCGCGACCGGATCGCGCTCAATCTGGTCGATGGCCGGCTCGTGCAGTCCGATCTGTCCGTCAGAGTCGCCCCAGTCGACGGCCATCTCGAGATCGCATACCTCGCGGAAAATCAGGTCGGCGGGCGCGATGCGAAACCGCATCGTCTCGCCCGCGCGTACCCAGGCGACGATATGGTCGATATCCAGAATGAACAGGCTGGCCCAGTCGCTTGCGCCGGGATTGGGCGTGGTCAGATCAGGCGTGTGGAACCGCATGCCGTAGAGCGTGTCGTCGTGCCAGACATAGGGATCGTAATCAGTTTGGGTCGCGGGTGCCGTCATGGGGACGGCGTATCACCGCCGTCGCGCAAACGGACGCATTATCGCAACGCATTTACCCGAAAAACGGCGCGTATTCGCCCGATCAGTCCCAGAATGAGGCGAAGCGCGTCCCCGCGACCGACCGGTACCAATCGACGATCAAACGCCGCTCATCATCTTCCATGAACGAGACATTCGCCGGCGGCATGGCGCGCGTGTGACCGGCCTGCAGGTATATCTCGCGGGCATAGGAGGCGATCTGCCTTTCGGTCTCCAACTTCACGCCCTTCGGCGCCTTGATGATGCCGTCCCACGAGGTGACCGACGCATGGCACATGGCGCAGCGACCCTGCACAACATCGCGCACCGCGTGGAAAGTCGGCGCTTCGGCGAATCGCTGCTGTGACGGCGTCAGCTCAGTCGTCTCCTCGGCGTCGTTCTCGAACAGGGTCGAGAAAGCCGACAACCACATGATGATGATGAAGATCATCGCCGTGGCACCCCAGGTCCAGATCGGGTTTCCCTTTCGGGCATGGACCGAGTTGAAATAGTGGCGGATCGTCACGCCCATCAGGAAGATCAGGCTGGCGATCACCCAACTGAACTCGGTCGCGAACGCCTGCGGATAATGGTTCGACAGCATCAGGAACACGACCGGAAGGGTCAGGTAGTTATTGTGCCTCGAGCGCTGCTTGGCGAGGATGCCGTGCTTGGCCTCGGGCGTACGACCGGCCTTCAGGTCGGCGACCACGATACGCTGGCTCGGGATGATGGTGATGAACACGTTCGCCGACATGATCGTCGCGGTGAAGGCGCCCAGATGCAGGAATGCCGCGCGGGGCGTGAACACCTGGGTGTATCCCCAGGCCATGATGACCAGCAGCACATAGAGCAACAGCATCAGGGTCGTGTTGTTCCGGCCCAGCGGGCTCTTGCAGATGAAGTCATAGGCGATCCAGCCGAACACCAGCGATCCGAACGAAATCGCGATCCCGACCGCCGGCGAGATATCCAGGACATCGGGGTCGACCAGGTAGAGCTCCGCACCCATGTAGTAGACGAGCACCAGAAGGATGAATCCCGACATCCAGGCCCAGTAGGATTCCCATTTGAACCAGGTCAGATGCTCCGGCAGCGCGGCCGGCGCCACGAGGTATTTCTGGATGTGATAGAAGCCGCCGCCATGCACCTGCCATTCCTCGCCATAGGCCCCCTCGGGCAGGTCGGGCGCCTTGCGCAACCCCAGGTCGAGCGCAATGAAGTAGAAGGATGAGCCGATCCAGGCGATGCCTGCGATCACGTGAAACCATCGTGCTGCGAAAGACAGCCATTCCATTACCAACGCCGTTTCCATCACGTCCCCCTTATGGTGCGCCCGCACCGGTGTTTCTTGTGTCGGCCCTTCAGAGCACAAAAGCTTACAGAGTTTGCAGCCTTTTCCGATAGATTGCTCGCACCATGCCACATGTTGAAAACATCAGAATGTTCGTCCGGGTCTACGAACTGGGAAGCATGTCCGAAGCCGCGCGCGACCAGCAGGTCTCGCCCGCCGTCGCCTCGAGCCGCATCTCCAAGCTCGAAAAACATCTCGGCGTGCGCCTGTTCAACCGCACGACCCGACGGCTGCACCCGACCGAACATGGCACCACCTACTATGACGGCGCGATTAATATTCTC
Organism: Alphaproteobacteria bacterium; assembly: GCA_965261975.1. Lineage (GTDB taxonomy): Bacteria > Pseudomonadota > Alphaproteobacteria > UBA6615 > UBA6615 > UBA8079. Next base: position 130,047 of record CBDHEC010000047.1, on the reverse strand, counting down.
CAGGCGATCGACGAGGCCGAGGCGGCGGTGGCCAATATCGCGCAGAACCCGCGCGGGTCGATCTATGTGGCAGCCCCCCTGGGTGTCGGCAAACGTCTGATCGCGCCGCATGTGCCCGCCTTCAATGACGCGTATCCCGAAATCAGCGTACGGCTGCGCATGTCCGACAGGAACGTCGACTTGACCCGCGAGGGGGTGGACATCGCGTTCCACCTCGGCAACCTCGCGGACTCCGCCCTTCGCCTGACGAACATCGCGGAATGCCAGCGCGTACTGTGTGCCGCGCCTGAGTACCTTGCGCGGCGCGGGACGCCGGAAAGCGGTCACGATCTCGTCGCGGACGGACATGATTGCCTGCTGCTGCGGTTTCCCGGCGCCGACGAAATGCAGTGGACACTCGCCACCGACGACGGGCCGCAGCGTTTCGAGGTGACCGGCCCGTTCGAATCCGACGACGGCGATGTGCTGACCGCCTGGGCCCTGGACGGTCGCGGCATTGCCATCAAGCCGATCTTCGAGATTGCCGAACATCTGCGGGCGGGCACCCTCGTGCCGGTGGCGACCCGGACCCCGCCGACCTCCGCGCAGCTGAGCTGTCTTTATCCGCACAAGCGATTCCTCGATCCCAAGATCCAGCTCTTCATCGATTTCATGGTCAGCAAGTGCAAGTCGCAGCTCAAGGAACGCGATTCCCTGTTTCAGCTTCCGCGATAGGTCGCATAGCCATAGGGCGACAGCAGCAACGGCACATGATAATGCGCCGCCCCGTCGGAGATCGTGAAGCGGATCGGCACCACATCGAGGAAAACCCCCTCGGCCAGCGTTGCGCCGGACCGCGCGATATAATCTCCGGCGTGAAAGACCAGTTCGTATGCGCCGGTCGCAAACGTCTCGGCCGGCAAAACCGGCGCGTCGGTCCGCCCGTCGGCGTTCGTTTCAAAGGTCCCGAGAGGTTCCCTGTTCTCGCCGTCGAGGCGAAACAACTCGATGCGCAGCCCCGCGGCCGGCGCGCCACGCGCCGTATCCAGAACATGGGTCGTTAGGTATCCGCCATCAGCGGCCATCGGCTGCTCTCCCCTTATCTCGCATTCCCTGTTAGCGCGTGACAATCCAAGCGACTAACACCTCGAATCGAAACCCGTGTTTCGATATATGTCTTTCATCGTTTATTTGAAAATCGAACACATTCTTTTCGATTATACGTAAATGTCTGTTTGCCGAGGGGGACAAACTTGAACCGTTATCCACGTGATCTGCATGGCTACGGCGCCACACCGCCCGACCCGCAATGGCCGGACGGTGCCCGCATCGCCGTGCAGTTCGTCATGAATTACGAAGAAGGCGGCGAGAACAATATTCTGCATGGCGATGCCGCATCCGAGGCGTTCCTGTCGGAAGTCGTCGGCGCCCAGCCCTGGCCCGGCCAACGGCACTGGAACATCGAGACGATGTACGAGTATGGCGCGCGCGTCGGCTTCTGGCGCCTGCACCGCTTGTTCACCGAGGCCGAGATTCCCGTCACCGTCTATGCTGTCGGCACCGCACTGGAACGCTCACCGGCCCAGACCGCAGCGATGATCGACGCTGGCTGGGAGATCGCCAGCCACGGCCATAAATGGATCGAGTGGAAGGATTTCTCGATCGACGAGGAACGTCGCCTGATCGAGGACGGTATCCGTATCCACACCGAGGCGACCGGTGAACGCCCGCTGGGCTGGTACACGGGCCGGGGCACCGCGAACACCCTCGACCTGCTCGCTGATATCGGCGGGTTTGCCTACACCGCCGACAGTTATGCCGATGAACTGCCCTACTGGCATATGTCGGGCAGCAAACCACTGCTCGTCGTGCCCTACACGCTGGAAGCCAACGACATGCGCTTCGCCACGGCGCAGGGCTTCAACTCCGGCGATCAGTTTTTCACCTATCTCAAGGACAGCTTCGACGCGCTTTATGCCGAAGGCGAAGCGGGGGCGCCCAAAATGCTGTCGATTGGCCTGCACTGCCGGATCGTCGGCCGCCCCGGCCGCATCCAGGCGCTCAAGCGCTTCGTCGAATATGTCCGGTCTCATGACGCAGTCTGGTTCGCCCGCCGGGTCGACATCGCGCGCCACTGGCACACGCATTTTCCGCCGCCGGACCTGACCGACCGTCCCTCGACCCTGTCGAAGGACGAATTCGTCGCCCGCTATGGCGGCATCTTCGAACATTCACCCTGGGTGGCCGAACGTGCCCACGCACTGGAACTCGGCCCAGCTCACGACACGGCGACCGGGCTGCACCACGCCATGGCGCGGGTGTTCCGTGCCGGCAGCGCGGAGGAACATCTCGGCGTGCTGACCGCCCATCCGGACCTGGCGGGCAAGCTCGCCCAGGCCAAGCGCCTGACTGATGAATCCACTGCCGAACAGGCCTCGGCCGGGCTCGATGCGCTCACGGATGATGAGCGCGCGACATTCGAGGAACTCAACACGACCTATCGCGACAAGTTCGGCTTCCCGTTCATCATCGCGGTGAAGGGGCTGACCAAGGCGGATATCCTCGCCGCCTTCCAGCGCCGGGTCGAACACGACCGGGCGACCGAATTCGCCGAGGCCTGTCGCCAGGTCGAACGCATCGCGCTTCTGCGCCTGAAGGACTTACTCAATGACTGACGCCGCCCTGAACATGGAACGCAAACCGCTGCTGCAGACCCACGAGCTGCCGGATTTCGCGCGCAACGCGATCAACCTGGCGTCGGCGAGCCTGGGCGCACGCGGCGTGTCGGCGACCGATGAATTCTTCGCACCCCTTGTTCGCATGCTCCAGGACAGCACGCCGATCTTCATCACCGACAAATATGACGATCACGGTAAATGGATGGACGGCTGGGAATCGCGGCGACGGCGCGGCGGCGGTCACGACCACGCAATTATCGCGCTGGCGGTGCCGGGCACGATCGACGGTTTCGACGTGGACACATCCTTCTTCACCGGCAATCACCCGCCCGAATGCCGGATCGAGGCCTGCCTGTCCGACGGCGACCCGGATGACGGGACGGAATGGACCGAGCTGCTGCCCATGCAGCATCTCGAACCCGACTCCCATCATTTCCTGCGTTGTGCCGACGACAATGTATGGAGCCATCTACGTTTTCACATACATCCCGACGGCGGCGTCGCGCGATTGCGGGTGTTTGGCACCCCTTATCTGGAGCCCGCATCTCTCCAGGGCCGCGACATCGATCTCGTGGCGACCCTCAACGGCGGACGGATCGTCGGATACTCGGATGCGCATTACGGCACCTATCACCGGCTGCTCGCGCCGGGCCGGGGCCAGAACATGGGCGATGGCTGGGAGACCCGCCGACGCCGCGGACCGGGCCATGACTGGATCATCCTGGCGCTCGGCGTGCGTGGCACGATCTCCCGCACCGTCGTGGACACCGCATATTTCAAGGGCAACTACCCCGACAGCTGTTCGATACAGGCGATCGACCTGGGCATGACCGGCATCGATATCGGCGATGACGCGATCGCGGCATCGGAAGACTGGCCGACCTTGCTCGCCCAGCAGAAACTCTCCGCCGATGCGGTGCATGAATTTGTCGACGACCAGGTCTGCGACCTCGGCACGGCCACCCATGTCCGGCTCAACATCTTCCCCGACGGCGGCGTCAGCCGCCTGCGCCTGTTCGGCCGCGTCGCGTGAGCGCCACAATCACCATTGCGCCGCTGACGGCCGAAGCGTTCGCTTCCTATGGAGATGTATTCGACGCGTCTGGCGCGCCTGACATGATGATCAATCAGGGTATGTGCGGGCGATATCATGACCGCGTCAAAATCGACCTGGAGCATGAAGACGGGCGCGCTGGAATAAGCGTGTTCAAGGCCACGGCGCGCACGCTACCGTATTCGCTGGATTTAATGGAACGGCATCCACTCGGCAGTCAGGCCTTCGTGCCCATGACCGCCGATCCGTTCCTTGTCATCGTCGCGAGCGACCTAAATGGAAGCCCGCACGAACCGAAGGCGTTCCTGACCGACCCCGGTCAGGGCGTCAATTATCACCGGGGGACCTGGCACGGTGTACTCACGCCGCTCCATGAACCCGGTCTGTTCGCCGTGATCGACAGGATCGGTCCGGGCGAAAATCTGGAGGAGCACTGGTTCGACGAACCCTACGAGATAACAGGAATCGAAGGCTGATGCAGATCGGCGCTCGTAAGCTCTTCCCCAACCACTGGAGGCACACTTAACGATGGCTAACACGTCCAACCTCGGAACGCCGGAGCAACTCCGCGATCCGAACTATATGCCGCCGATCGCGAAAGCGATTCCGCTCGGCATCCAGCATGTGCTGGCAATGTTCATTTCCAACGTCACACCCGCGATCATCGTCGCCGGTGCAGCAGGCTTCGGCTTCGGCTCGAATTCACCTGATTTCCCGGTGCTGCTGTACATGATCCAGATGTCGATGCTGTTCGCCGGCGTCGCCACCCTGATCCAGACCATCGGACTCGGCCCCGTCGGCGCCAAGATGCCGGTCGTCCAGGGCACGAGCTTCGCGTTCCTGCCGATCATGATCCCGCTGGTCGCGGGCCAGGGTGTCGAAGCGCTCCCGGCCCTGTTCGGCGGCGTGCTCGTCGGTGGCCTGTTCCACGCGCTGCTCGGCACGTTCATCGGCAAGATCCGCTTCGCGCTGCCGCCGCTGATCACCGGCATCGTGGTGTTGCTGATCGGGTTGATCCTGGTGAAAGTCGGCATCCAGTATTCGGCGGGTGGTGTTCCCGCCATCGGCAAGCCCGAATATGGCAGCCTGCTGAACTGGTCCGTCGCCGGCAGCGTCATCGTGGTGACCCTGGGGCTGAAATTCTTCGTCCGCGGCATGTGGTCCGTCGCGGCGGTGCTCATCGGTCTGATCGTAGGTTACTTCTTCGCGATGGCACTGGGCATGGTGAGTTTCGCCAATGTGGGCCGGGCCGCCGTCTTCGAGGTGCCGGAGCTCTTCCCGTTCGGGGTTGAGTTCACCACCGCAGCGATCGTCGGCTTCTGTCTCATGGCCTTCGTCTCGGCGGTTGAAACCGTCGGCGACGTTTCGGGTATCGCCAAGGGTGGTGCCGGACGCGAGGCCACGGACAAGGAGATCGTCGGCGCGACCTATGCTGATGGTCTTGGTTCCGCCGTTGCGGGCCTGTTCGGCGCCCTGCCGAACACCTCGTTCAGCCAGAATGTCGGCCTGGTCGCCATGACCGGCGTGATGAGCCGGCACGTGGTGACCATCGGCGCCATCTTCCTGGTCCTCGCCGGGCTGATTCCCAAGGTCGGCGCGCTGGTTACGACGATCCCCATCGAGGTTCTCGGTGGCGGTGTCATCGTGATGTTCGGCATGGTCGCTTCGGCGGGCCTGTCGATGCTGGCCGAAGTCACCTGGAACCGGCGCAACATGATCATCTTCGCCGTCTCCATGGCCTTCGGTCTGGGGCTGTATCTCGAGCCGGGCGCGCTGCAGCATGTCCCGGATTCGATCCGCGTGTTGCTGGCCTCGGGCCTGCTGCCGGCGGCGTTCATCGCGATCATCCTGAACCTCATCCTGCCGGAAGAACTGGCGGACGATGTCGCCCAGGGTGCCGGCGCCGACTGATCGCCGAACACATAAGTGAATAGAAAAGCCCCGGCCGGTCGCCGGGGCTTTTTCTTTGGGCACGCATTAGAATGACCCGGGACTGCAGCTTGCAGTCGATGGGGATGCGGAAGGTAGACATGCTTGCAAACTTGGCTTCGGTCGTCCTGTCAGTCGTGATCCTCCTCCTCGCCGCGCCACAGGCGTCCGCGCAACCCGTCCCGCCTTGCCCGGACAACGAGGCCGACACGACACCCGCCTACGGAGGCCTCGGGGAGGCGCCGATCGTACAAGTTTGGCAGGACCTGGAACTGAATGATCCCGCGGGCTGCCTTGGCACACTGTCGGGTCGATTGGCGCTGGTGGTCACCCTGGCCGGAAAATTCAACGGCTCTCTATCGAGCAACGATATCCTCACGCGGATCGGCGAGATTTCCGCCACCCAAGGACTGCGCTACTGGTCGACGACCGATCAAAGATGGCGAACATTGGTGACCGAATCTCACGCGATCGAGAGCCCCATCAGCGGCATTCGCCGGCCCGATTTCACCGCATCTGAGTTATCGGGTGGCGACAGGCTGTACTTCATGCAGAACGATTCGAGGTCCAGCGGCCCGAACACCTACAGCCTGACCGTTCGCGAATTGGGACCCGATCGGGTCGTCGCCACAATCGCGAATATATCGGCCATTCGATATACCTTCGTCACATTGTTCAAACCGCAGGCTCTGGTCTCCGTCCATTTTTTCGACCGAACCGAGACCGGCGCATGGGATTACTATGGAATTTCGGCGGCCCGCTCCGGTATCGGGACCGGTAATGCGAAGTCGTTCGTAAATCGCGCCGCCGCTTTCTACAGGTTTCTCATCGGCATGGCCGCGGATACCGAACCACCTCTGGCCCGGTGAACGACCTGATGTCAGGTGGTGGTGTATTTGTTGCGGCAGTCTTTTCCAATATCGCGCCGCCCCGCTTCCCTGACAAATGGCTCGGCAGCAACAGATTTATCCCATTCCAGATTCTCAAGCGTCGCCGATAAACAGACGCGCCTGTCAGAGTAGTTCTTCAGATACTTGTCCTCCTCGGCGAACGCCTGTTCGACGCCATAACTGCCGAGCTGCTTGAGACCCTCTACAACACTAACCGCGGGAACGCAGGCCTGCAGGCCAATCGCCACCGCAATGAGCACCGGAATTTTCCAGTTCGTCCCGATCATCTGGAGCAACGCGCAGGATGCGCTGCCTGTGAGTTCACTGAGTTTTAGGGTGAGATCCATTATTCACTGGAAAACAGGCAGAATCGTAGACCATAGTAACATCGCGTGGTGCGCCCGGCAGGAATCGAACCTGCGGCCTCGGGATTAGGAATCCCATGTGTTTTAATCACAATTTACTGTTTTAAAACATTTTACTGGACGTCATTCCACATCTAGCAATGGAATAGAAACGGTATCTCCATCATTGACCGGAAAGTTCAACCACACAAGGCTCTAGCCAACCCCCTGTGAACAGCCATCTGATCCGTAGTCACGACCGAGTGACCCGGCGGGTATCAACCAAGATCAACGGCAATAGAAAAATTGGGCGACTTTCGTGAACGTCTTGTCCTGATTGATCACCGTTAATCATGGTTGTTTGTGACGAAGTGTACCAAATACGCACCAACATCTCGTGTACCACTGGAGAATGTTCAATCAAGTCCGCGCTTGACCTTCCAGCAGGTGGAAGCTGTAGGACATGATCTGCACTTGGTGAGCAGGTTTATGTCCAAACGTAGTCTGGTGATAACGGTTTTTGTGATCGCGGTCGTTGCCGCGGGCATCTATCTCTCGATTGGCAAACCGACTGCCGAAGCAACGCTTTCGGCCGATCCTTCGAACGCGGAACTCGTGGCCCTGGGGCGGCAGGTATATGCATCCCAATGCGCAGCGTGCCACGGTGCCAATCTCGAAGGCCAGCCAAACTGGCGATCACGCAAGGCCAACGGCAGGCTGCCGGCTCCCCCCCATGACGCATCGGGACACACTTGGCATCATGACGACGTGTCCCTGTTCAATCTCACGAAATTCGGGTTGTCCGCCGTGGTCGGGCAACCTGTGCAGACGGACATGCCGGTTTACGAAGGGGTACTTTCAGACGAGCAAATCTGGGCAGTGCTCGCTTATATTAAGTCGCGCTGGCCCGGCAAGATCCAGCAGCGACAGAGCGACATGAACAGACGCGCCAGAGGCTCCTGATCATTGAGCAAAGCACTCGCAGATCATGACAAGGAAGAGCTGGGCAGCAGCTTGATCGAAAGGTGTTTTTCCAGCGCCTCGCTTCTGTGGGCTGCTGTCGCGGTCGTATGTTTCCTGTCCCTGGGAACCGCATCGACCGCACACGCCCACCAGGGCAAACCGTCAGAAACGACAACGCAAATCCTCACAGGAACGCTGGACCCGGGTCAGCCGAATGGCGGCCAAGAGGAAGCGCCGGCATGTCATCACGGTGCTGTTCCCTGTTCACCCGGCTATTCGATGTCCAATGCAGATCTGGCCGGCGCGCCTCGATCGATCAACACTGAGCCATTCTCCGTCATACCAGGGTTTCGACCCGCTTCGTTTCTCACGGTTGATCCTCCTCCTCCGAAGCAGAGAACAGCTGAACTTGGTTAGCTGATTTTCTTTCAATGCTTTTGCGGTCATATTTCCAGCCCATGTGAGCCGGAAATATGACGCATTTAAAGCCAATGCTCGGAAGTGAGACGTGAACATGCGGAACTTAAAACTCAAAATCTTGGCCCCGGTCGGGGCGCTCATTATCGTGGCCTCAACCGGCCTGGCCTTTGCCCACGGCGGCGCCACGGGAATCGTGAAAGAGCGGATGGACCTCATGGATGCCGTCGGTAAATCCATGAAAACCATTACGGAGATGTTTCAGGGTGAGAAACCTTTCGATGCGGCGGCTCTTCGCGAAGCTGCGGCCTTCATCGGAAACCATGGCGGCGAACAAATGACCCGATTGTTTCCCGAAGGCAGCATTCAGGGACCGAGTGAATCCCTGCCTGCGATCTGGCAGGACTGGGACCGGTTTTCGGAACTCGCGAACGACCTGACAAAATATGCCAGCGCTCTGGCAGAGGCAGCCGACAATCCCCGCGGTCCGGGCATGGGCGCAAGCATGAATCAGGGACGCCAGGGCGGTATGGGGACAAGCCCGATGGGACGCCGCAACCCCATGATGGGCGGGTCATCCTCGAGCGGCATGCCGATGAACGATCCGGCGGCCCTCGCGAAGATGCCGCCCGACGCAGCATTCGCACGTGTCACACAGACATGCAGCGCCTGCCACACCCAGTTTCGCAAGAAACAGTAGGCGGCACTCATGAGAAAGTTTTACTTGGTGGCTGCCGCGGCGATCGCGGTGGTCGCGGTCGGCAGTGCCGTGACCGTTCTCCGCGGCAACACGGTGCCCGACACGGTGATCGCGCAACTCGAAGGCGATCCGGAGCGCGGCGCCTATGTCGCACGCCTCGCGGGCTGCATCGCTTGCCACACAAACGAAGCGGGGGGCGGAGAACTCCTGGCCGGAGGCCCACCCCTCAAGACGCCGTTCGGGACGTTCTACGGCCCGAATATCACGCCGGACCCCATTTCAGGCTTGGGAAACTGGTCCCTGAATGACTTCGCACGCGCCTTGCGACACGGCATTTCCCCAGAAGGCGAACCCTACTATCCGGCGTTCCCGTATACCTTCTATTCAAAGCTTACCGACCAGGATGTCGCCGACCTTTGGGCCGCGATGAAAACGGTTCCTAATGCGGACATTCCCTCGAAGACCCAGGAACTCGGTTTTCCATTCGATCAACGTTGGGCACTTCGCGGTTGGCAGAACCTCTTCTTTGATTCCGAGCGGTTCGAGGATGACCCGAGCAGGAGCGACGCCTGGAACAGGGGCCGGTACATCGTCGAGGGGCCCGCGCATTGCGGCGCGTGTCACACGCCCCGTAACCTTCTCGGCGCGGGCGATGCCGAGCAGGCACTTCACGGTGCGGGCGGTCTGCCAGGCGGCGAACGCTCGCCGCCGATCACGCCCGCCGCGCTCGGTGAGCGCGGCTGGACCGAGAACAATCTCGCGTTCGGGCTAAGATTCGGCACGAAACCCAATGGTGACGTGCTTGGCGGCAGCATGGGGGAGGTCATTCGCGACGGCACCTCGTGGCTGACCGACGAGGACCTGCGCGCGATCGCCCATTATCTTCTGAACAACGAAACGGAATAGATCACGAGTAGCGCCGCTTCCGGCTTGTGCCGCATCGTGCCGACCCGGGTCAGTTCTTTTGGCCCGGGCCGGTTGGGCCACCGTATTCGCGATTCCCCGGATTCAGCAAGAGACGCACGCGACCCCTCAGCTTCGAATATCATCCGTGCGGTCCTTCACCCTTCGCAATCATGAGATGGTGTTCCTGATGATGCGCGCCCAGCGCCATGACGCCAATAAAGCCGAGACCTTCCAGCCTGGGCAAATCCGTCGGTTCTGCCACGGTCACGGTCATTGTCGTTCCATCAGGCACGGTCGCGGCCGAGATGCGCATGCCGTTTACCCCATCCATGGTCTCGGCATGCGCCTTGATCATCCGATCGATGGATTCCCGGACCGCACCAGCGCCCGTGACCAGATAGCGCCTTCCACCCGCAATCCTTGTTTCCGAAACTTCGGCATGCAGCGTCACATTATCCATGTCGACCAGATGCTGGCGGAGCCCGTCGATATTGACCTTCGTCCAGTCGGTGTCCGCATCGGAATCCAGGAGGGCGACAATCTCCTGAATTGCCGCGAAAGCGCCCTGGCCGGGTTCCCGGGCAGAGGCCCCTCTAGTGCGTTCCATTTCGGCGCCATGGTCGACATGCGTCATGCCGGAACTGTGCGCTCGGTCGACAGGCTGTGCCTGAGCGGCGAGCGGCACTAACAATACTGTGGCGATCACTATGTGTTTCAACATTCTCTGCTCCCGAGTGTGAATTCGTTCCCGAACTTGCCAGAGCAGCAAGATCACTGACATGATCAAGATCATGTCTTCCGAGATTTTTGATTCGTTCCGATTGTCAGGCGGTTCCCGGCGGGCGCTCACTCCGGGTGAGTATCTTTTTCACCTTGGAGAGCCCGTCCGGCGACTGCACCTGGTGCTTGCGGGCGAAGTGCATCTTGTCCGATTCGGCGAGACAGGCGGCTCCGTCATTCTGCAACGAACGCAGCCCGGCGAAGTCGTCGCAGAAGCGTCTCTGTTCGCAAAGGCCTATCACTGTGACGCCATCGCGACAGACGCCACAACTGTCCAGAGCATCCCGCAAGGGGCGGTGCGAAAACGGTTGCGCGAAGAGCCAGATCTTGCGGAGGCCTTCATGGCGCACCTGGCCCACGAAGTTCAGAGCACACGGTTTCGCGCGGAAACGCTTTCGCTCAGAACGATCGAAGGAAGACTGGCAGCATGGGAAAGCTGGTATGGCACGCTACCCCCGAAAGGTGAATGGAGAAGCCTCGCACAACAGATCGGCGTCAGTCCGGAAGCACTGTACAGAGAACTGGCGAAGCGTAAGCGAGGTTGCTGAAACATTTCGTATCAGCCGGGCGCATCCGCCAGTCAATCGAGCGACACCGAGAAACGTTCGCAATCATCCGGTTCGTCGGTTGGAGAAGATCAAGCCGCGATTCGGTTGTAGAAGCGCGCTACCAGCCAGACAATCAGGCCCGACAGAACGGACCAGAGCACCAGTCCGCCGACAAACCCGGCCAGTGTCAGGGACCATTGGAACGAAATGAGCTCCGAATGGACCATATACCCGGTCATCCGAAGCATTTGCCCGGGAAACAGGGCAACCAGAGCGCTGCAGATAACCCAAAGAACGCCAAACACGACGGCAGTAGAAATTGCCAGTTTGTTCGCATTGAGGTTCATTCTTCATCTCCTGTTTGAGTGCAAATTCGGCCTCCGGAAACAGTTCCTTTCAACCCTTGAGGCGATAACCGCTTCTTAAAATGAGAATCGTGACCCACGTCAGCATGATGTTCACCGCGACCAGGCCGAGCAGCGTGAGCACCGGGGCGGCCTCCGACACACCCGTGAAGGCGGACCGAAAGGAATCCACGAGGAAGAAAACCGGGTTCAAGTAACTGATGGACCGAAAGGGTTCGGCCAGGGACGACACCGAATAGAAGGTGCCAGCTAGCATCGTCAGCGGTGCAATAAGAATGGTCGACGCGCCCGCCACATGCTCCATGCGAGTGGCGACGATACCGTTGAGAATCCCCAGGACAGCGAATGCGGTGCTGGCGAGAAGCCCGACCGCGATCAACAACGGCCAACTGCGAACGGCAAGATCCACAAATGGGGACACCGCCAAAACCAACAAGACCGCGATAATGAAGGCCCGGAAAACGGCTGCTGCGGCATAACCGATCACAAGCTCAAAGGGTGCGAGCGGGGCCATCAGAACATCGACGATGGTACCGCTGACCTTTGCAATCAGCAGTGACGACGACGTGTTCGCATATGCATTCTGGAGCATCGCCATCAGGACCAGCCCGGGCACGATGAACGCGACATAGGACGTGCCGTTTATGACGATATCGCCGCGCCCCAACGCCGCGGCGAACACGATGACGAAGAGCAGAACGCTGATCACCGGCCCCAGAATCGTCTGCAGCCAGACTGATTTGAAGCGCAGGGTCTCGCGGCGGCACAGGGTGTAGGTTCCCCGGACATTCATAATGGCCAGCCAATGCTCGGACCGGACTGTCGTGCGCACGCGCATAACAGACCTGCCCGAGCGAATGGGGATGACGTCGTGATCCTACCGACTTTCGTCACGCATCATCATTTCCTGCTGCGAGAACATGTGCTCCATCATCTGTTGCATCATATCCATGCGGTCTTCCATGCGGCCCGCCCGGTCTTGCATCGAGTCCGGACCCATGCGCGGAGAATCCGGCGTTCCGTCGCGATGACCGCCCATCATCTCGTGCATCATGGCCATCTGCGAACTCATGAGTTTCAGGTGTTCCTCCACGAATTCACGGCGTTCGCGGGGATCGGTTGTTTCATCCGCACGATCCATCATCCGGTCCATCTGAGCGAATCTTGGGCTCGCACCTTGAGCGTCATTGGCGCTGTGGGCTAGAGCCGGTGACGCAAGAAATGCGGAAACTGCAAGTACACTGAGTATCGTTTTCATCATCTGGTTCCTGTCTTCGGTTAAGATTGTTCCCATCGATGCGGCGCCGCCGACTCAACACGCCAACGAACAGCCGTATTCAGTCCCCCCGCCTCAAACCGACCCATTCGACTGCCGCAGCGATTGCCGTCGTTTTTCGAACTCGTCGTGATCGATATCACCACGGGCATATCGTTCATTCAGAACGCTCAAAGAGAGACTCTGCTTGGACGCACTATGGAGTTGCTCTGTTCGTGATCCTGAGAACCTGTGAATCACCACGAACAGCAGGACAATCGCGCCCCAGAACGCAATCATCATCGCGCCACCAAAGAACATGTGGCCAAGACCGAAGCTGGAGCCCCAACCCATAAAGTTATCGCCATACCCAATGGCCGCCGCCGTTGCCGGTTCGATCACGATCCACATGACTGTCAGTAACATCCCTAAAGTTTGTCGCACGTAAGTCCTCCTGGGTTTGGCGAACTGGCAGATGCGCATTCTCAGCGGGTGAAACCAAAGAGCCCTTGCGCCATACAAAGCGCCCGTTTCCCCGCACACTCGAGATTGGTCATGCGCATCGAACTCTCTCACTTGTCACACCCGAACCTTCTTCAACCGCAACGCGTTCCCGACCACAGATACCGAACTCAGGCTCATCGCCGCAGCCGCGAACATCGGGCTAAGCAGAATGCCCAGGAACGGGAACAGCACACCGGCCGCGATCGGCACACCAAGCGCGTTATAGAAGAACGCAAAGAACAGGTTCTGGCGGATGTTTCGCATGGTTGCGCGCGACAGGCGCCGTGCCCGCACGGCACCCATCAGGTCACCCTTGATCAGCGTGATGCCCGCACTTTCGATCGCCACATCCGTCCCCGTGCCCATGGCGATGCCCACATCCGCGCTCGCGAGCGCCGGCGCGTCGTTCACGCCGTCACCCGCCATGGCCACGATCCGGCCTTCGGACTGGTATTTCTTTACGACCGCCGCCTTTTCCTCGGGCAGAACGTCTGCTTCGACATCTTCGATTCCGAGGCGGCGTGCCACGGCCTCTGCGGTCGTCCGATTGTCACCGGTGAGCATGACCACGCGAATACCTTCCTCGCGCAACAAACGCAGGGCCTCGGGAGTTGATTGCTTGACCGGGTCCGCGACACCGATGATGCCGGCAATCGCGCCGTCGACCGCGACCAGCATGACTGTCTCACCCTCCCGGCGAAGCTCGTCTGCGTGGTCGGTCCAGTTGCCCGGGTCAATCCCTGCATGTTCGAGCATCCTGGCATTCCCCAGGAGGACTTTCTGACCATCGACCTCGCCCGCAACACCCTTACCAGTCACTGCCTCGAACCTTGTGGGTTCCACGAGATCGAGATCCGCATCAAGTGCCGCATCAACAATGGCAGCGGCAAGCGGATGTTCACTGCCGCGTTCCAGGCTGGCAGCCAGAAGCAGAAGATCGTCATTTGCCGTGCCGGAAGCGGTTTCAATGGACGTTAGCCGCGGCTTGCCTTCCGTCAGCGTGCCGGTCTTGTCGACCACCAGCGTGTCCACCTTTTCGAACTTCTCGAGCGCCTCGGCGTTCTTGATCAAGACCCCGGCCTGGGCGCCGCGCCCGGTCCCGACCATGATCGACATGGGGGTGGCGAGGCCGAGGGCGCACGGACAGGCGATGATCAGAACGGACACCGCCGAGATGAGCGCAAACGCCATGGCCGGCGGCGGCCCCCAGATCGCCCAGACGATAAAGGCGACAATGGCGATCACCACGACCACTGGAACGAAATACCCGGCGACGGCATCCGCCAGTCGCTGGATCGGGGCACGGGATCGCTGGGCTTCCGCAACCATCTGCACGATCCGCGACAGCATGGTATCGGCGCCGACGCGATCGGCGCGGATTACCAGTCCACCGGTGCCGTTCAGGGTGGCCCCGATCACCGTATCGTCGGGCGCTTTTTCGACCGGGATGGATTCGCCCGTCACCATCGATTCGTCGATGGAGCTACGACCTTCGACCACAGTCCCGTCAACGGGAACTTTCTCGCCCGGACGCACTCGCAGCCTGTCGTCCGGCACAATCGCATCGAGAGACACTTCCTCGTCCGATCCGTCATCGCGTATCCGGCGCGCGGTTTTCGGCGCCAGATCGAGGAGCGCGCGCAACGCGCCACTGGTCTGTTCGCGCGCCCGCAACTCCATCACCTGCCCCAGAAGGACCAGCACAATGATGACCGCCGCAGCTTCGAAGTACATTTCGACACCACCGGAGGGTCCACGGAAATCGTCGGGGAAAATTCCCGGTACGAATGCAGCAACAGTCGAATATATGAACGCCGCGCCGGTTCCCAATGCGATAAGCGTGAACATATTCAGGTTACGCGTGACGACCGATGCCCAGCCGCGTTCGAAGAAGGGTTTCCCCGACCAGAGAATCACCGGCGTACCGAGCACAAACTGCAACGCGCCATACCAGGGGGAGCCAATCCACTCGGCAAAATGGACACCAGGCAGCAAGTCGCCCATCACGATCCCGAGCAGCGGGACAGTCAGGACAGCGCCAAACCGGAAGCGCCGTGTGAAATCTGCGAGCTCCGGGTTGGGGCCGTCATCTAGCGAAACGCCCATCGGCTCCAACGCCATGCCACAGATCGGACAACTACCGGGCTCATCGCGAATGATCTCGGGATGCATAGGACAGGTATATTGCGTACCCGGAGCGACGATCGGCGCGGGCCGTTCGTCCGGCGGGAGCAGATAATGCTCGGGATCACCGACGAACTTTGCAGCACACCCGGCAGAGCAAAAATAGTAGGTCTCGCCCACGTGCTCGAGATAGTGCGCCGTGTTCGTGGGGTCGACGTCCATGCCACAGACGGGGTCCTGCACCCGAGCATCCAAAGTAACTTCAGCGCTCATATCAAAGGCCCCCGCTGTCGGACAGGTCATCGATAATCGGGCAGTCGGGTCGATCGTCGCCGTGGCAATTTTCGGCGAGTTTCACAAGTGTTGCACGCATCGCCTGCAACTCTGAAACCTTGGCGTCTATATCCCTTACACGCTTGAAGGCGAGTTCTTTCACATCCGCGCTCTTGCGGTTGGTGTCGCCATACAGCTCCACCAGAGACCGGCAATCTGCTACGGAGAAACCCAAACTCCGTGCGCGGGACAAGAAACGCAGCATATGGACGTCGCGATCTGCGTAGTCGCGATAGCCGTTGTCTCGCCGGCGTGCCGGTTCAACAAGACCAATATCCTCGTAGTATCGGATCGTTTTGGGTGGCAAACCTGCTCGTTCGGCCGCTTCGCTGATGTTCAATTTACTGACCCCGTGTTTTGCCGGTCATGTCCACCGACGAGCAGAAGGTAATCCTTCCAGCGGCCGGAAGGTCAAGGGGAGTAATTGAAGACAGCCGAGAACTTCGATTCTTCTCGAAAATCGCCAAGGCGACATCATTGGGCAGAATTGAGGAACGGAAAGCCGTTTAAAGCCTACTAGGTTGAGTCTTGATAGTTGGGAACGAGCGGAAGCCAGCTTGTCCGCAGTAAAGACACAGGAAGGCGAAGCCGTCGGCACCGCGACGCGCAGAAATTTGTCGCGACGATGGTCCTCGCGCCAATGAGGCAAGTGGTAACGTTCCTGATGATCCGTGACCGCAGCCGAAAACTTGTGAGACAAATGAGCGGAGCAAGATCAATCGGCCGCCCGTTCGAGACGTGCAATGATCGGTAAAATCGTTCTCTTAAGATCGTCCGATGCAATGGCACCGACCTGCTTGTAGCGGATCACGCCATTACGATCGATCACGAAGCTTTCCGGCATCCCGGTGACACCGAACTCGACGCCGATGCGTCCGTCGAAGTCCGAACCGATTAACGTATATGGGTTGCCGTACTTCGCCAGCCACGCTGACGCCTCTGCTGGCTCGTTTTTATAGTTTATGCCGTATACCGGCAGCCCTTGGTCGGCCAGCCGGGTGATCAGCGGGTGCTCGGCCAGGCACGGTACGCACCAGGACGCGAAAAAATTGACCAACACCACCTGTCCTTTCAGGTCCGCTGTGCTGAAACCGGGCCGGTCGACGTCCTCAACCGGCGGCAGGACAAACTGCGGCGCTGGTTGATCGATGAGCGCCGACGGCAAGACAGAAGCTCCGCGGTCCACTCCCCACAGGAACGACACAGCCACCCCGGCAAAAACCGCGACTGGCAAAAAATACAAAAGCCGTTTCACGTCCAGTTCCTTGCGATATCAGTTGAGGGCCACGCGCAGCGTCGGGCTGGCCGACCGCAGTGCGGTCAAGACGGTATTCGATGTAAGGAATTCCGGCAGGGTCGTGCCCGCCGGTGTGTCCAACCCATAGACGACGTCGAACGGAATACCAAAGCGGTCGAAGCTCGCCAGATAGGTGGCGATTTCGTCGTCCGGCCGGGTCCAGTCCGCCTTCATCACCACTACTTCATCCCTGGCCAGAGCCGCGGCGACCTCGCCGGCCTCCAATACCCGCTTCTCGTTGACCTTGCAGGTGATGCACCAGTCTGCGGTAACGTGAACCAGCACCACCTTTCCGGCCGCCACAAGTTGCGGGATCGCAGTCCGGTCGAAAGCTTTGTAGGAAAAGACGGTACGTTGATCATCACTGGCGGTTCCCACTTCTGCGCGCGGCAGCAGCTGGGGGGCGGCAAACGCAACCACGGCCAACACGACGACCAACGCCGGCACCGCGATGACGGCCTCCGCCGGAACCAGCCGGCGCAATGCGATTGTGAGCAAGGCGGCGGCCATCAATCCGGCCACGACCAGCGCGGCCAGGGTGGAGACCTGCGCGGACATGACCCACAGCAGCCATACCGCGGTCGCCACCAGCGCGAGGGAGAGCACCTTCTTGACGGTAATCATCCACGGCCCCGGCTTCGGCAGTTTTGTGACCACCCTGGGAAATGCCGCGACGAGAATAAACGGTGTCGCCAGCCCGACCCCCAGCGCGGTGAACACGGCGTACACCTCGCCGGTACCACGGGTTAACGCAAAGCCGATTGCGGTGGTGAGGAACGGCGCGGTGCAGGGTGTCGCCAGCAAGGTGGTAAAACCACCGGAGAAAAAATGGCCCTTGAGACCGCTGCCGCCCGAATGACGCACCGCGGCGTCGGACAAGCGACCCGGCAAGCGGACCTCGAACAGTCCCCACATATTGCCGGCGAACAGGGTCAGGATCAGCACCATGGCGACCAGGAACAGCGGCTGCTGGAACTGGATGCCCCACCCAACCGTCTGACCCGCTGCCTTGAGTCCGACCACGACGGTGGCGAGCGCCAGGAAAGCGGCGATAACACCGGCCACTGTCGCCAAGAAGCCCCGTCGGACCTCCTTCGGGTTGCCGCCGCCATGCCCTACCACGGACAGCAGCTTGATCGACAATACCGGCAGCACGCAGGGGAAGATGTTGAGGATCAGGCCGCCCAATAGCGCAAAGCCCAGGATGGCCAACAACGACAGGCCCGAACCGACAATGTCCCCGCCCGAGGCCGGACCCGGTGTCAAATTGACAATGCCCGAACCGGAGCCGCCGAGCGCGTTGGACAGCACCAGATCGGGCCCGCCAGGATCGAGCGTGATATTCGCCTCGAACGCCCGACCGCGATCCACCAAGGTTACCCGGATCGGTTTTCCAGCAACCTTGACCGGGCCGTCGCCCAACTCGTCCTCTGCCGGCACGCTGAACACGGCGGTCGTTGCGTTGCGCCGCAGTGCGGGCCGACCGAAGATGACGCTTTCCGGTCCCTCGATAAACAGGTCCGGAGACTCGAATGGTTGATCTGCGTTGAACGCGACCTGGATGACCGGCGCCTCCGCCGAGCCCCGCAGCGACGACGCCTGAAGTTCGAGCCCGACCAGTGATCCATCGGTTGCCGGCACGCGGGCGCGATACTGGTCAATCAGATTGACATGCGGAGAAGGTTCCGCCGCTCCACCCGGCAGGTCGAGCGCCAGATTCGCTTCCATCGGCACGCATATATCGTCGCAGGCAAGGTAGCGAACGTTGGCGCGCAACCTCAATTCCTGCCCGATGTCGCTGGGGCGCACGAAGATAGGAAATACGACGTGCTTCTTATAACCGAGACTGTCGAAGCCAAGCACATCGAAGCGGGTCGGTCCGGGCCATTTGAACTCGGCTTCGGCGAGATTGGCGCTGCCCGTCCAGTCGACCACTGTAGGGAAGCCGGGACCGCCGGGTGTGCGCCAGTATGTCTTGAACCCCGGTTTCAGCTCGATCTCGATGCCGACCGGAATCCGGTCCAATTGACCGACGCCGGTGGTCGCGGCGACCATCCGCGCGCGCGCCGGCAGTTTGTCGAGTTCGCCGACCCAGTCACTCGCCGCGGTGGTTGTCTGTGCAACAACACCATCTGGCGACAGGGTCTGGATGGCCAAGCTTACTACGAGCGTGCAAAAAAATCGCGAGGCAAGGGTTCGCATTGAAGTATGTCCAATACGACTCATCTTGCGTCAGCTGCCACCGTTGCGGTCGTCGCGGTTCAGGTAGTATTCGACCAACGCAAAGGCCTCCGGCGTATCCCATTCAGCGCCACCGACAACTCGACCGACCTCGTTGCCTTGCCGATCGAGGATCGCGACAACCGGCAGGCTTTGCACCTGCATTTCCCGGCTCATCTTGAGGCGGTCATCCAGGAGGCTGTTCGGAAAATCCAGTTTCAGCCGGGCCATAAAGCGGTCGATATCCTTCCACCCGCCGCGATCCTGGCTGACGATAACCATCGCGAAATCGTCGCCGGCGAACTTCTCCTGCAGCCGCGCTAGGGTCGGCATTTCGCGCACGCACGGTCCGCACCAGGTCGCCCAGAAATTGAGGACGACGACCTTGCCGCGGTAGTCGCCGAGAGTCTGTTCGCCGCCTGCTTTCGCGCTCAGTGATATCTGGGAAGCCGGAATGGGTTTGTCGAAGACGACGAAGTTTTGCACGGAACCCGAGACAGGCGGATCTTCGTCGGCGAAAGCCGTCGAGGCGCCGACAAAGACCAGCAAAGCACCCAACAGCAGTCTGATGGATATCGGTATCATTCCTGAACCTCCTCGGCTGCAGAACAACTCCTCACGTCAGGAAACCGTAAAACCTTCAGTAACTGGAGGCTCAATCAGTTTCTGCATGCTTCATCGTCAAACTTCTGTGATGGGCAGCGGTTGTCGCGTCCAATCCACCGATCGCATGAACATCGGAATATCAATGACGCACCGACGGGGTTACGCACGGTATCCGAACTCACCGGGTCGTGACTGGCCTCAATCGGGCCCAGCGGTCAGGATTTGCGAATGGGTAAGAAAGGCCTCTTATCAGGACTATTGCTCGGCATTGTGCAGGTCGCACTGTTCGACGCGACGGCATCTGCACAAAACACCGTTGTCGAACTGTTCACATCTCAGGCATGTCCGGCTTGCCGGCCGGCCGAGGCGCTGATCGAAGAACTTTCGGATCGCGACGACGTGCTGCCCCTGGCATTCCACGTGAACTACTGGGACTTCACCGGGTGGAAAGATCCTTTTGCCAAAGAGGCTTTCACCATTCGGCAACGCATCTACAACACGCGGTTCAGCGTACCTTTTGTCGCCACGCCACAATTCGTCATCAACGGCCAATTGCAACTGGCCGGTTCAGGCGTCGGACTGTTGGAAGAGATCCTTTCGGCCAAGGAGGAGGAAGGCCCCAAGCGGCCTGCACTCGCGGTCCGGCTGGTTGAGCGCAATGCGGCCCGAATCGAGATCGGGCCCGCCGAGGTCTCTGCGAAGTATGTCGTGCTGATCGTCCAGTATACGCCTTCGCTGAAAACATATGTGAGCGAGGGCGATAACGCAGGTCTCGAACTGAAGAACACCAACGTCGTACGCGACCTGCATGCCGTCGGGCTCTATGAGGGTCGCGCGCTCGTGCTGACAGTCCCGATTGAAGGATTCGAGGCCTCATCGGATAGGATTGCCGTCCTACTTCAGAAGATTGATCTCGGAACGATTATCGGCGCGAAAGTGCTAAGCAGACCATAGACCGCACTCAGGAGCCGGCGACGGACAGTCATCAAGAGCTGATATCCTGACAGCTCTATGCTCGAACTGTTAGTCTGCTCGGAATCCGCCAATGTCACGTCAGCGAATTTCTATCAACCTCGCAGCAGTTTGTCTGGTGCTGCTGTCGGTGCTCACGCTCTACGAGAACTTTCGTCCTCGTCCGCTCAACGTGATCGTGCTGACAGTGGACAGTTGGCGCGCCGACTCGGCGACCCCCGAATTGATGCCACAACTGTTCGAGGCAGCGCGTTCGGGCGTTGTGTTCGAAAAACACCGTGCGATTTCGGGGTGGACAGGCCCCAATGTGGTCGCCGTCTTGACGGGTCTCTCAAGTTTCGAGCAGGGGCTGCATGCGCGCGGTAATTCGCTACCAGCGGATCTTGATTTACCGACGAAAAGAGCCCGTCAGCTTGGATGGCAGGTCACAGGTCTACAGGCGTTCATGTTGATCGATCTGTTCAAGAATCTCGGAATCGAGTTCGATCCGGGTGCTGAGCTCAAATCCTGGATCGAAGATCGGAACCGCGACCGGCAGAAGTTTTTTCTCTGGTATCACTATCTTCAAACGCACCTGCCCTACGATTCTCCTGGGAAGAGCGATGCCGACAACGTGACCCCGCCAGACGATCCGGAGCTGTCCCGCAGGCAGGATAGCGTGCGCACATTGCCCGCGATCGCGGCTAACGCTGTTGTCTTTCGGCCGTCTGACCGGGAATGGGTTCGCTCGGCCTACATGCGTGGCGTTCGCGATTTCGACACCTGGTTCGGTGAGTTCTGGGAATTCTTCGAGACCTCCGGGTTGCGGGAATCGACCGTGCTCGTCGTCACGGCAGATCACGGAGAAGAACTGCTGGAACGCGGATTGGTCGGACATGCGTCGACGACGCGGGCCGGACACCTACATGAGGAAATCGTGCGAATCCCTTTGTTCGTTTGGGCGCCGCCGGGACGTCTGCCAGTTCCTCCCGGGAGTCGAATTAGCTCCCCAACTGACCACCTGATGATCGCACCGACGATTGTCGACATTGTGGGCCTGGAGGCACCGTCAAACAGCGGCAAACCGCGTTTATGGGATTCCGACCGAAACTACCTGTGGAGCGCGCTGACAAGCATCGCCGGTTTTTCGGAACCAGAGCCAGATGATGTAAAAAGATTCGTTGCCGCCGCGTCAGACGGACGGTTGAAAGTTCAGATGCAAATCGATCAGGGGAAAGTTACGAAAGTCGAGAAATGGAACCTGAATGAGGACCCGAACGAAGAGAGGTCGGGTCAAGCAACAACAGGCAACTTCGAACCCCTTATTCGACGCATCGAGGACCAAATCGCCACTATGCGTCTGGCTTCAAATCCCCAAGCGCCATCACGCTCGGACGTGAGAGACGGAATTCCTGGTTGGGTGCACCCCGAACAGAGCGGAGAAATCGGTTTCGATGATATCGCCGGCGCCGCTTACTTGAGCTGGACTGGCAATGCGGCAGCGCGCCATGTGCTCGAGTATGAGTCGGGAACCGGTCTGCTGGCGCTTTCAGGGCAAATCGAAGTCGACGGAACGCGGTACGATTTTGGTGCAGTCGACCAAGGCTACTGGAACACTTGGGTACTTCCTTATGGGCGCGTCCGGTTTCGGGTTCGTCCGGCATCATCACTGGAATCGTGGAGCGAATGGTTGGAGCTTGAATTCGCACGGTGATTCGAGACTTCAAACATATCTACAGTGGCTCCATGGTAGGAAACGGCAAGCCCGTGCGACGGGCAGCCCGGACGCCACAGATGACATCGCTCCGTGAAATGTGATTGCAGTTGATTTTTGCCTTCATTCCCAGAGTGAGAGGATTTCGCTGAAAACGCACCTTCCATCTGTTCCGGGAATAATGAAGGATGTTTCTCATGCCGATACTTACGACACAGAAACGGGTCCGCGTCGCCACCGTGCTCGCCGCAGGCATCCTCTTTCTCGCAGTTTCGATGAGCGGTCAGGCGAACCCTGCTTTCTGGCAGCTGGAATGGCCGAAGACAGACTTCTCGAAATCCAGTGTGCCGCTTGAGAGTATTTTCTCTGGCGGCGTTCCGAAGGACGGCATTCCGCCGATCTACAATCCGCGTTTCGCCTCGATCGAGGAGGTGGACCGACTCTATGTCGGTACCGAGCCGATGATCACGATCAGCATCAACGGCGAGGCGCGCGCCTATGCGCTCGGCGTCCTCATGACCCATGAGATCGTGAACGATGTGCTGGGTGGCATGCCGATTGCGGTGACCTGGTGTCCGCTGTGCAATTCCGCCTTTGTGTTCGACCGGACCATCGACGGCAAGGTTCACGAGTTCGGGGTTTCGGGCAAACTCTACAACTCGAACCTCGTAATGTGGGACCGGCAGACGGAGAGCTGGTGGTTGCAGTTCACGGGCCAGGCCATCGTTGGTGAAATGACCGGGGTCGAACTCGACTTTCTGCCGTCCCGTACGGAATCGTTCGACAGGTTCAAGGAACGGTTCCCCGATGGCGAGGTCCTGTTGAGCCCGCGCGGCGGACCCGGATTCAATCCGTATGCGGGCTACGACTCAGCTTCGAAGCCGTTCCTGTTCCGCGGCAGCTTCCCCGAAGGAATCGCCCCGCTCGCCTATGTCGTCGCGGTCGACGATCAGGCTTGGTCACTCGACCTGCTACAAAAGCAAAAGCGGATCGAAAACCGAGGAGCTGGTGATAACCTGGGAACCGGGTCAGAACGCCGCGATGGACGCGCGAAATATTTCGCAAGGTCGCGATATCGGAAATATTGTGGTCCAGCGCCGGGAAAACGGTTCGCTCGTCGACGCCGTTCACGACGTGACATTCGCCTTCGCCTTCAACGCCTTTTTCCCCGAAGGTTCGATTCACAAATAGGAACCGAAGTAAGGCAAGAACACCCCAGGGAGCGCAGCTCAAACGAGCTAGGCGCTCACCGCGGAGGGCGTTTCCGAGCCGCGACCGGCCTCGTTGTCAATGCGGCGCCTGGTGGTCGTCGCTCAAACACTCCGAATGATCTGCAAGTATCTGGATGACCCGACAGCTCGCGACGCGATCGCCTTCGCAATCGTCGATCATTCGTTTCAGTTCCTTTCGGAGCGCCCGTAGGCGGGTAAGTCGGCTGTCGATGTGCCGCAGTTGAGTGCGCGCGATTGTGTCGGCGGTTTCGCAGGGTTTGTCGGGCGCATCCGATAGATCCAACAGCTCGCGTATCGCCGCCAAATCGAAACCCAGCTCGCGGGCGTGCCGAATGAAAGCAAGGCGGTCTGCATCTCCTGAGGCATATCGGCGCTGATTGCCAGCCGTGCGGCGCGGTCTCGGCATAAGCCCGACATCCTCATAGTATCGGATCGTCTGAACCTTGCAGCCGGTGTGCCGCGAAAGATCTCCGATCGACAGGTTCGTGTTGAGGGCCATTGCCGGTTCCTTTCTCTCCGCTGATGCGTGCGCCGAAGCAGCGCAATTACCGTATCAAGAAACCCCTTGAAGCTCCAGTGGCTGTAGATTCTACACTCACGCGCATTCGGGTTCGAGCCCGTTGATCGATACAGGAATCATGATGTCCGACCGCCAGCCGCACGACCAGACAATGCTAACCCCGGGGGAGTCGGACACCGCATCTGCGTCTGAATTCCCCAGTCAGGACGGCGTACGCTTTCGATTCAAGGTCCATGGCCTCGATTGCGCGGCGGAGATAACCGCTCTCGAACGAGAGGTGGGGCCGCTGGCGGGTGGCGCGGACAAACTGGCTTTCAATTTGATCAGAGGCGAAATGGCCGTTCTCGATAATGCGTCGCCCGTTTCCGCCAGCGATGTGAAGAAGGCGGTCACCCGCGCAGGACTGACAGCCGAGGAACAGGGAACGGTCTCGGATAACCAGGGGTCGGAAAACAGCCATCAGCGCTATCGAACATTCTTCACTGCATTGAGCGGTATCGGGGTGCTGAAGGGAATAGCCTTTCATTTCTGGCACGCGGGCGGGTTATCGGAAGGTTTTCAACTCTTTTCCGGCCACGGTGGCCAGTCAGTGCCCCCTTTGGAAATCGTCGCTTACGCGCTGGCCATCGGTTTCGGCGTGCTCTTCGTTCTGCCAAAGGCATGGCACGCCGCGACGCGACTGCGGCCCGACATCAACCTGCTCATGGTCATCGCGGTTGCGGGCGCGATCGGAATCGGGGAGTGGTTCGAGGGTGCCGCCGTTGCCTTCCTGTTTTCGCTATCCCTCACGCTCGAGGGATGGAGCATCGCGCGGGCGCGGCGTGCGATTTCCGCGCTGCTGGACCTAGCGCCGACAACGGTGCGCGTAAAGCAGGCCGACGGGAGCGAGAAAGAGGTCAGGGCTGCCGACGTCCCGGTTGGAGCCCTGTTCATCGTCAAGCCGGGCGAGCGCATACCCCTCGACGGACAAATCGTTGGCGGATCGAGCAGTGTCGACCAGGCACCGATCACGGGCGAAAGCATTCCCGTTGCGAAGGAGTTGGGCGACGGCGTTTTTGCCGGCACGATCAACGGGGATGGCGCGCTCGAGGTCGAGAGCACGAAGCGCGCGGAAGAAACGACCATTGCCAGAATTATTCGCATGGTCGAGGACGCGCAGGGCCGCCGCGCAAATGCGGAGCAGTGGGTCGAGAAGTTCGCGCGCGTTTACACGCCTCTCGTCATTCTTGCATCGATTGCCGTTCTGTTGATTCCGCCGGTCGTGTTCGGCGCCGACTGGAGCGAGTGGCTCTACAGGTCGCTCGTGCTGCTCGTCATCGCTTGTCCCTGTGCGCTGGTCATCTCGACGCCCGTCAGTATCGTATCCGCACTGGCGGCGGCAGCTCGCAGCGGCGTGTTGATCAAGGGCGGAGTGTACGTCGAACTGCCCGCGCACACGAAGGCGCTCGCGTTCGACAAGACCGGAACGCTCACGCGAGGCCAGCCCGTTGTCACGAATGTCATCCCGCTGTACGGACACACGGAAGAGTCTGTCCTGGAGCGCGCCGCTGCACTGGAAGCGCGAAGCCAGCATCCGCTGGCACGCGCGGTAATCGATAGCGCGATCGAACGGGGAATAAAGGTGCACCCGGCAACCGACGTACAGACAATCAAGGGCAAAGGCGTAAACGGCGTTTTCGGCGGCGAGTTCTTCTGGCTCGGTTCGAACCGTTACCTCGTCGAACGCAACCTGAACATCGACGAGATCCAGGCCCGGGTCAACACATTGGAGCGGGCAGGTAACACCGTGGTCGCCGTTGGCAACGACCGACACGTTTGCGGTCTGATCGCAATCTCGGACACGTTGCGACCCGGCGCGCGACAGTCGCTCGATGCGCTTCGCCGCGCCGGAATCGAGCATCTGGTCATGCTAACGGGCGACAACAAGCTAACCGCTGAAGCTATTGCCCAGGACCTGGATCTCGATGAGGTCCACGCCGAGCTTCTGCCGGAAGATAAGGTCTCCATGATCGACGCACTCGTCGAGAGATATGGAACCGTCGCCATGATAGGGGACGGTGTGAACGATGCACCCGCGATGGCGCGCGCCAGCTTCGGCGTCGCCATGGGAGCCGCAGGCTCGGACGCGGCCATAGAAACTGCAGACATCGCGCTCATGACGGACGACCTGGCAAAGCTCGCCTGGCTCGTGAGTCACTCCCGACACACGCTGTCGATAATCCGGCAAAACATCGCATTCTCACTCGGGGTCAAGGCATTGTTCGTCATCCTGACATTTGCGGGCTTCGCATCGCTTTGGGGTGCGATCGCCGCGGACGTCGGTGCCTCGCTGCTTGTCGTTGCGAACGCCTTGAGGCTATTGAAGGCGCGCGCGGGAACCGGCGCACCGCGATGTGTGACATCTGAAGGGAAGCCCCCATCCATGCGCGCAGCGTCGAACAGCTCCAGCCGGTTGGCCGGTTAAGACCCGAACAATTCTGAGGAAGGCGTCGATACGATGACCGAAAGCGAGTCAAGGCCAGGGACGGTCTGTTCCGGCATTCTGTTGGGGGCGTGGGTGATTGCACTGGTTTCCAGTCTCGGCGCACTGTTTATCGGCGAAGTGTTGGGTCAGACACCCTGCGTTCTTTGCTGGTACCAGAGGGCTTTCATGTTCCCGCTCGCCGTTGTTCTCGGTGTTGCCTCTTACCGGATGGAATTTGCCGTCTGGCGCTACGCACTGCCGCTGGCGGCGATTGGCGGACTCATAGCGGCCTATCATTCGGCGCTTTATGCCGGAGTGATTCCCACCCCCCTCGTGCCTTGCGGCACAGGCCCATCATGCACCGACACCGGAATGACCATATTCGGCGGCGTGCCCATCCCGTACCTCTCTCTTGCTGCCTTCATCGCCATTGCCTCGCTTCTCTGGGGCGTACAAAGGAGAACAACATCGTGAACACACGCAACCTCGTCATCGCGATCGCCGCCGTCGCTCTTGGCGGCTTCGCGGCCAGCGCGCTGGTTTTTCAACGCCCGCCGCCGATCGCTCCCGATTTAACGGCGGAGGCGGTTTCCGAGGAGAGCGTTCTCGAGCGCTCCTACTCTCCCAGCTTCGGCCCCGCGGACGCGCCCGTGACAGTTGTGGAGTTCTTCGATCCCGCGTGCGAATCGTGTCGGGCATTTCACCCCACAGTGAAGGGAATTCTGGCGAAGTATCCCGAGGAAGTAAGGGTCGTAATCCGCTACACACCCTTCCACGCAAGTTCAGAGGAAGTTGTCCGATTGCTTGAGACGGCACGGCTGCAGAATGTTTACGAACCTGTCCTGGAAGCCATTCTCGAGACACAGCCAAGATGGGCACGTCATGGATCCCCGCAAATAGAACTGGCTTATCAAGCTGCCGCCGCCGCCGGGCTCGATCTCGAAAAAGCGCGAAAATTCATGCAACTGCCCGACATTACGTCAATTGTTCTGCAAGACATGGCGGACGTAAAATCCGTCGGGGTCAGGGGCACACCCACATTCTTTGTGAACGGAAAGCCACTGCCGGAATTCGGTCAGCGCCAACTCGTTGAGTTCGTCGATGCCGAAGTGGCAGCGGCGCGAACGAAATCGCGTCAGTAGGTCACATGGGACGATCCACCCGGTTAACGCACCATATCGATGCGTCCCCAGTCCGTGCTGCTACCAGTAAATCAGCCTTCATACGTTTGCTGGCGACGAGATAGAAACACGCGCGTGGATGCCTTGCACAACGCGGAAATCATCGGCTTGCCAAACGGCATCGAAAAAAGGTTTTGATCTTGCCTGTGCGACAGCATATCCGCCCGACCCTGCTCATCATCGCCGCCACCGCCGCGTTGCTCGGGCTGGCATTCAGTACCCTGCACCTTTTGAAGGATAGAGGCCCGCAAACCGCGGTCGACGCAGGTGCGTCGGACCGGTTCGCACCGCCCGGCACCGTGCCCATCGGCGGTCCGTTTACACTTGTCGACCACGAAGGCCGCACGGTCACGGATGAGGAATTTGCGGGCAAGTATCTTCTCGTTTTCTTCGGGTTCACCAATTGTCCCGACGTCTGCCCCACGACGCTGGGCGACATCTCAGTCGCGCTGGACATGCTCGGTACAGACGCCAAGACCGTTTGGCCCTTGTTCATCAGCATCGATCCCGAACGCGACACGCCGGATTTGATGGCCGAGTATGTGGCCGCGTTCGACCCCCGGATCATAGGTTTGACCGGCTCGGCGGAACAGATCGCCACGGTCGCCGAGGCGTACCGGATCTTCTACGAGAAGACCAGTGTCGACGCCTACTTTGAAAGCGACCCCACGCAGCGCGACCGAACCGAGCCGAAGGGCGACGATTACCTCGTAAGTCACCAGGGACAGACCTACCTGATGTCGCCGGACAATGACTATCTGACACATTTCAGTTTCGGTTCGTCGGCAGACGAAATGGTCTCGACGATCCGATTGGCGCTCTCGACCCTGGGTCGACCCGATGGAGAAAGAGAATGACTGTCAGATTGCTTGCCGCGGCCCTGCTGATAGTCGGTTTCGGGTTCGTGCCGGTTACCGTCACCGCGCAGGAACAGAATGCCGTTCAAATAGTCCAGCCATGGGCGCGCGCCTCAATCGGCACCTCGCGGCCTTCCGCAGCCTATTTGACCGTCCAGAACAACGGGCGCGAAGCGGTATGGATCGTTGGGGTGGAAACGCCCGTCGCGGGACGCGCGGAAATCCACCGAATCATACAAGACGGTGGCGTACTGAGCATGCAATCTGCGGGGGATGTCGAAATTCCAGCCGGCGGCAGCGTAACCCTGGCGCCTGGTGGTCTCCACGTGATGTTGATGAACCTCAGACAGCCGATCGTCAGGGGGGGCGAGTTTCCCCTGGCGGTGCGTTTTTCGAACGGCGAGCGGGTCGAACTCACGGTGCCGGTCATGGGGCCCGGTTCCCGGGGCCCTGGACAATGATCTCACATGGGAACCCTGTAGCTCGTTCCAGAAACAGCTTGTCCGAAAGCCGGTCCTGCATAATATCACGGCTGAGCGGGTTCGCGGCGGCATTGCTTTTCGTTTTCAACCCAACGGCCACGTCGGCGCACAGTTATGAACTCGGTGATCTCGCCGTCGGCCATATATGGGCGCCGCAGCCTGTCGATGGAAGCGGGAACATCCCCATATACGCGGGCGTTCTGAACAGCAGCAGCAAGCCCGTAAGCCTTGTCGGAGCGACAACTTCAGTCGCCGGCACAGTGCGTATTCGCAAGGCCAAGAACGGATCGGTTCGGTGGCCGGAAGCGATCAAATTCGAACCCGGACGGCCGTTCGCTTTGGCGCCCTGGCGCGAACACCTCTGGGTAACAGGTCTGAAACGTCCCCTCGGCGAGGGAGATTCTTTTGATTTGACGCTGGATTTCGGCAGCGCGGGAACGCTCGATGTGACAGTCGTGATCGAATCCGAAGCGGGGCACTAGTGAAAATTTCAGTGGCGCGCGGGGGCGGGCTCTTCGGCCCTTTGACTCCGACCGGACTTGCAAAACCCTGTACGAGACTGCCTATCGAGAAACCAGGCGACCGAAAAGGCTTCCGACAGTCCGAGGCACGCCGTAAAGGGGCCGGAGCAGAAACGGCATCTCAGGCTGTCGAATACCATCCGCAGCGAGTGCGCGGCGCAGACGCACCCTACGAGTTTTGCTTTATCGACCAGAGGTCAGCTGTGTTTGCGGGGCAATCGTGATTCGCAAGACAGCAATCACACTCGGGGTGGCGACCCTTTGGACGTTTCGGCCGCTGACCGCATATGCGCATAACGGAAACGCTCTCACCGACGGTGATATCTGGCTTGCGTGGCAGCCAAGCGCCAGTGTGTCGATCTCGGTTTTGGCCACCTCAGCAATATACTTGATTGGCATGCGCCGCCGTAACGGACGGACCGGAGAAGCAATCTCGGGTTGGCGTCACGCCTCATTTTTCGCAGGTATCGTAGCGTTCGTCGCAGCTCTGCAATCACCTATCGATCCCGTAGCCGAAAGACTTTTCTACGTTCATCAGGTTCAGCACCTGTTACTGCGCATGCTCGGGCCGATGCTGATCGCATTGGCATGGCCAGCTGCGACGCTGATCGCCGGGACCCCTAGAATCCTTCGTCGCAACCTTTTAGCCCCCATTGCTTCCAACCGCCTGTGCCGCAGGAGTTTCGGCGCCATCTCCCACCCGGCTTCGGTGACAGTCCTTTTTGTTGCGGCGTTGTACCTCTGGCAGATTCCGAGTTTTCACAACCGAGCGATCCTGGATAACGGTGTTCATTATTCCATGCATGCCAGTATGTTTGCTGCCGGACTTCTCTTTTGGTTGAAGATATTCGAGCGCAGATCAGCACCACACGGTACACGACACGGAGCGAGAGTCTTGATGCTGGTGCTTGTCATCCTCTCGAATATCGTCCTGGGTTCATACACCGCGCTTAAATCACGGATTCTCTATACCGCTTATGACATCCCCGGTCGGCTTCACGACATGGCGCCCCTGACAGACGAGCAGATCGGTGGCATTATTATCTGGATTCCGAGCAGCATGATGTGTCTTGTCGCGGTTCTCATTGTTATCCAGATGTATGGACGGCATGAAGCCCGGCTGGAAACAAGGCGGACCCGCTGGTCGCCCTCAAACTCGGCCGCGCTTCTCTATCCAACGACTGGCAAGGCACTCGTCAGCATGGCCCGCACGAAGAACCGGTCAATGGCGGCGGGCATTGCCGCGTTTACGTTTTCCGTATTCGCGATGTCGGTCTTCATCGGGCTGTTGAGCAGGTTGAGCTGGACACCATGACGAAGTGCTGCAGAAGAACGAACCTTGAAGTCGAGGAATCCGAGGCACCTATCCCGCGCCGGAGTTCGAGCCACATCCGTTATCTCATCCTGTTACCCGCATCTGGCGTTTTCATCCTGATGGCCATGATCTCATCCATGGTCTTCTCCAATCTCCCTCCGGACGATGAGCCCAAAGCGGTGAATGAAACTCTCGACCGAGATCACGTTCCAAGCCTGGACAATCCGCTTGCCGGTTTTCTTGGAAAAGCACCATCGACCACAAACGACGACCGTGAACTCCGGATTGCCGAGTTGTCAATCGAAGACGGCGGAACATTGCTCGGCGCTCTCGCAGAACAGGGAATAGCGCACAAAGAAGCTTACGCAGCCAGTCTCGCACTTGAATCGGTGTTCGACCCCAGAACGCTGAAAGCGGGGCAAGCGCTGACGGCTGGTCTCGGCGCGAGAACCGAGAACGGCGACGATCTTCATCTCAGACGTCTAACTTTTGTGCCGGAAACAGATCGTAAGATCGTCATTGAACATCAAAATGACGAGCGGTTTGAGGCAGCCGAGCAATCGATCCAACACACGGTTGACGTGGAGTTGGCCGCAGGCACGATTTCGACGAACCTCTACGAGGCCGCTCGGATCGAAGGCATCCCCTCGACCGTGATCCTGGAGGCCTATCGGCTGCTGGGTCATGCAGTGGACTTCCAACGAGATATCCGCGCAGGCGACAAGTTTGCACTCGGGTATGAACAATTCGACGACGGTGACGCCGGGGGCACACACCCCGGTGAACTCCTGTTCACGTCCATAGGGCTCTCGAGTGGGGTTGTGCAATTTCTTCGATACACGACGCGTGACGGGTATACGGGATTCTTCGATTCCGATGGTCGTAGCGCGGACACCGCATTGTTGAAAACGCCGGTCGACAGCGGCCGACTTTCATCGCTTTTCGGCAAACGCGACCATCCGATGTTGGGTTTTACACGGATGCACAAGGGTCTCGACTTTTCCGCGCCCCTCGGCGCCATTGTCGTCGCCGCGGGGGACGGCATTGTATCGAAACGCGAGCGGAATGGCGGTTTCGGCAACTATGTGCAGATCGAACATTCCGGCGACTACGCAACGGCTTACGCTCATCTAAGCCGATATGCCGCAGGTCTGAATGCGGGCGATCGCGTTCGACAGGGCGAGACAATCGGGTATGTGGGTGCGACAGGTCTCGCGACGGGACCAAATCTGCATTACGAGGTCCTCCATAACGGATCCGCGGTCGATCCGGTCACGGTG
This sequence comes from Alphaproteobacteria bacterium, assembly GCA_965261975.1. Classification (GTDB taxonomy): domain Bacteria; phylum Pseudomonadota; class Alphaproteobacteria; order UBA6615; family UBA6615; genus UBA8079. Next base: position 97,638 of record CBDHEC010000047.1, on the reverse strand, counting down.
AATTCCCCGCCGCAAAAAGTTCTGGCGGGGGAGGAACTGGAACGCCTTCAAGATGCCTTTTCTGAGTTTGAATTTTCACAAGTTCCGGCGGGCTTCCGGAAGCTCGTGCAGGCTGAACATCGAGCGGAAGCCCAGAATGACTGAAGCCAGCAGCAAGTGCACCTCGGCGCGGTCCCCAAGCCTGTTTTGGATCGCTGTGCTGATTGCCATTTTCATCGCGGCAGTGGATTTGGCGACGAAATGGACAGTGGCGACGGCCCTTATGGACCCACCCCGAACCATCGAGATCACGTCATTTTTTCGATTGAATCTCGGATTCAATCGAGGGATCAGTTTCGGAATGCTCAGCGGTCTGGGATCCTGGGGGCCGCCGTTGCTGTCGATCACAGCTGGAGTAATGATCGCGGTTCTTTTGATCTGGCTGCGACGGGTCAGGCATCACGGAGAAGCCATGGCTGTCGCAGCGATCACAGGTGGCGCGGCAAGCAATCTCATTGACCGGCTTCACGATGGCGCCGTGACAGACTTTCTGGACTTTTCCCTCGGCACGCTCCATTGGCCCGCGTTCAACCTGGCCGATACGGCGATTGTTCTGGGTGTCGTTGGCGTTTTGTTCGGCAGTCTGCGACAGAGCGGCAGCTGAGCGGTTCTCTATTTCCAAGTGCAGTGAAAATAGTCGATGGACCGGCATGTGACATCGACGTACGCGCTTCACGCACGCGGCATAGATGTGATTGTGGCCAGCTAAAGTGTGGAACTCTGCGTGCTGGAGAAGTATTCGACAACCGCCTCTTTTATCGCTCGCGACAATGTTGCGCGGTACGCGGACGAGTTCAGAAGACGTTCTTCCTTTGGATTCGAAATATATCCCAGTTCGACCAGGACAGAAGGTACATCGGGCGCTTTGAGAACTGCGAAGCCGGCTGACCTCCAGGGTCGTGGCAGAAGTTCTGCATCCGGCTTGATCCTGTCGACGAGGATATCTCTCGCGAAGCGGACGGAGAGTTCGTTGGTCTTTGTTCTGGCAAAATCTATGAGAATATCCTGCACTTCGTCACTGTAATCACCCAAATCCACACCGCTTATCGCGTCAGATCTGTTCTCGCGTGCCGCCATCGCAGCCGCATCCTTATCGGATGCACGGTTTGAAAGAGTGAAAACCGAAACTCCCTGTATAGAGCGGTTACGATGCGAATTGGCGTGAAAGGACAAGAACAGGTCGGCTCCCAAACTCCTTGCCTGTCGCACGCGGTCCCGGAGCGGTAAAAAAACGTCTTCATCACGCGTTAGCTTCACCTCGAACCTGCCGGTGTTTCGTAGCTCCTGCGCGACAGCATGAGAGTAGCGGAGCGCAATGTCCTTCTCGTAGACGCCTGATGTTCCGATGGCCCCCGGATCGACGCCTCCGTGGCCGGGGTCGATCACGATTCTGGCGAGCTGCTTGGGGACGTGCGGGACAGGGTTTGATGCTTGGCGTTCGGCCGGTCGTGTCGCAGCAACATTCGGGCGCAACAAGGTCACGAATTCGTCGCGCGTTGCTTGCTGCAAGTCGAACACCAATCGCCACGGTTTGTTTCCGTCCGGACCGAGCACGAATTGCTTTTGGACTTTAGCCGGCGAACCCAAATCGAGAACGATGCGGCTCGTTCCGGGCCGGAACTGGCCGTAACGAATGTTGGTTATAATCCCGCCGCCCCTACCCATCCGATCTTCAGCCAGATCGAAGCCAACTTCTGGCAGGTCAATCACAAGACGATACGGATCGGGAAGCCCGAACACGTTGGGTTCAACACGATCGTTCAATTCAACGACAAACCGCGTGGTCCGCCCATCGGAACCGATTCTGATGTCTTCAACCTGCAGCGTATCAGCGATCCCTGGTTGCAACGCGCTCGCCGCCAGGAACGCAACGACGAACCAAGTCGTCACCAGCGAAGAATTCCATTGCATACGCAAATTTTCGCTCCGGCCTAGGGACACCTGATCTTGGTATATCTGCAAGGGTGGATGCGCCGCAACGCACTTGCGGATCAGGAACGAATGGCATCGCCGACCATGTTCATTGAAAATTGTTGAAGCAGAGAGTCAGACGGACAAATGCAGCGCCCATGGCTGTGACCGGCAAAAACGATCTAGTCGGCGCTCTTACGCTCGAGCCATGACACCGCGCGTTTCTGAGCCTCGATGATCCGCGAATCACGATCCCCAGGTTTGCGGCGCTGACCCAAGGGGCCGGCATAAACCAGACAGCAGTCTCGTCGTGAGCTTTTCAGCCATTGTTCTTCTCCCTATGGAGATTGCAAATACAGCCGCGCGCAGCGGACGAATCGGCATCACGGAGAGAGGCCTGACCGTCCGGAGCCAGGCGATGCGCACAAGGCAAGTTCCGTTGGCTAGTGATCCCGCGGAACGAACAGAACCCTGAAAGTGAACGGTTCCGGAAGAGCATAAATCGCCGCCCAAATCTCATGGCTTTCGCCAAGGATGTTCACTTGGCGATGCCCAGCGCTTTCGATTTCTCCACACTAAGAATGTAGCCTTAGCTAATTTTTTTAGCATATACATATCAGGACGATGCTCCCACGATGGCCAGAGGAAACATGCCGCGGTCGCTAAATTTTCTGATGAACAGACGCCGCCTATTGGGCGGTAGTGTTTTTGGCAGCATTGGGCTGTTCTTCGGACGTCACGCCGAAGGTGCTGGCACAATCGAGCGTAATCAGAATAATCGGAACCACGAAGGTGTCATGACGACTGTCGGTCAGGTCGGTCACGACCGCAACGGCTTCGATCCGACTGCGATGCTGACGGACTGGGACGAAGGCAAGGCATCGACACTTCCTGACGGAAGAACCCTGCGCGAGTTCGACGTGGTCGCCATCGATCGGGAGATCGAGATCGCGCCGCGCGTGTTCTTCCCCGCCTGGACATATAATGGCCGAGTGCCGGGGCCGACATTGCGGGTTGGCGAAGGCGATCGTATACGGATCAGATTCAGCAATGCCGGTAGCCACCCGCACACGATGCATTTTCACGGAATCCACAGCGCGCGCATGGACGGAATTCCAGGCGCTGGCGAGATCTATCCCGGCGAAAACTTCGTCTACGAGTTCGACGCATTCCCGTTCGGCTGTCATCTCTACCACTGCCACTCCGTGCCGCTAAAACGACACATTCACAAAGGGCTCTATGGCGCCTTCATCGTCGATCCTGATCCGGCACGGCACCCGGAAGAAGCTGAAGTGGCTCGGAGCCGCAGGCTAGGCGCATCAGAAAATGCAGCTTGGCAGGAATTCGTGATGGTCATGAATGGCTTCGATACGAATTTCGACGATGAGAACGAGGTCTACGCCGTCAACTCGATCGCGCATGCCTTCTCGAAACAACCAATCCGGATCGACCGCACGCGTCCGGTACGTATTTATCTCGTCAATGTGACCGAGTTCGACCCGATTAACTCGTTCCATTTGCACGCAAACTTCTTTGATTACTACGATGCCGGCACGACACTTGAGCCCACATCGCGCACGATCGACACCGTAATGCAGTGCCAGGGACAGCGCGGCATTCTTGAGTTCACGTTCGCCGATCACGAGCCCGGCATGTACATGTTTCATGCTCATCAGAGCGAGTTTGCAGAGCTCGGCTGGATGGGCTTCTTCGAGGTGGCGTGATGAGCCGCAAGGCAATATACGCGATCGCACCACTGTCGCTTCTCGGGCTGATACTGGTCGCGTTCGTGTTCACGAACCCGTTAGCACCGCTCGAATCCAATGCGCCGCCATCGGAGCATCTAACGGTTGAACGCACTATCCTCGATGATCGCGGTGTTACCCTAGAGGTTCGTGCCATGGGGCCGATGCCGGTCGAGATTGCCCAGATACAGGTCGATGGCGCTTATTGGCGGTTCAAGCAAGAACCGCCCAAACCGGTCGACAATCTCGGTAAGGCGAAGATTCGCATTCCCTACCCCTGGATAGAAAACGAAACGCATCGGATAACACTCGTCACCCGGTCGGGACTGACCTTTGATCACGTGATCGAAGTATCCCGGTCGACGCCGGTATTCGGGCTTGCCCAGTTGGCGAACTTCGGACTGCTAGGTGTGTTCGTGGGTGTCCTGCCGGTAGCACTCGGCATGATGTTCTTTCCGCTGCTGCAACGATTCGGCCAGACGGGCATGACCTTCCTGCTCTCCCTGACGGTCGGTCTGCTCGCATTCCTGCTGATCGACACACTCAACGAAGCGCTCGAACTCGCCAACCGCGCCGCACCGGGTCTGCGCAGCCTGCAGCTCGTCTGGCTTGCGACACTCGCGAGCTTGGCCACGCTCTTGGTCGCCAGCAATCGCAGTGGCAGTGCACCAGAAAAGGACGCACTGGCGACCTTCATCGCAGCAGGGATCGGGTTACACAATTTCGGCGAAGGGCTCGCCATTGGCGCGGCATTCACGGCTGGCGAGGCGGCACTAGGCTCGTTCCTCATAGCAGGCTTCACGCTGCACAACATAACTGAGGGCATCTGCATCGCAGTGTTACTGGTCGGCTTAAAGCCGCGATTTCGGCTGTTCGTAGGACTTACTACGCTCGCTGGAGCGCCGGCGATCCTCGGCACGTGGGCTGGCGCCTTCGCCACCGCACCGCACTGGACCGCGCTGCTGCTCAGCATCGGCGCCGGCGCCATCCTGCAGGTCATCGTGGAGATTGGCCGATACATGCTCAAGTTGAACTCCAAGCATCCCGCCGATACGTCATGGTCTATTGGGTTGGCGGGCTTCGCCGGTGGCGTCGTGATCATGTACGCGACCAGCCTTCTGATCGTGTTTTAAGCCACTCCCCATCCGCACTCGCTCGGATGCCAATTGATCATGGGCTTGCCCTGACGTTGTGATCGATCAACAACTAAACAGAACGCGTCAAACTGTGCCGTGCTGCACCTCTTCCTCCAGAATTCGGCCCACTCTCTTCCACGGGCACTTACCGTGACAGCCGTGGCGCATTGCCCCGAAGTGAGATCTGCAGAATTCATTCTGAGGGTAAAATTAGAGTTTTGCACCAAGTGACCCATTTGACCTTGTGCTCTGATTCCCCTCTGCTCAAAAGTTAGATCAATTCTTTGAGGTCTATCTGTGCTCAAAGTACGCAAATTTTCGCTCCGGCCTAGGGACACCTGATCTCGATATATCATCAAGGGCGGATGCGCCGCACCGCACTTGCGAAGCAGGAACGAATGGCTTCGCCGACCATGTTCATTGAAAATTGTTGAAGCAGAGAGTCAGACGGACAAATGCAGCGCCCATGGCTGTGACCGGCAAAAACGATCTAGTCGACGCTCTTGCGCTCGAGCCATGACACCGCGCGTTTCTGAGCCTCGATGATCTGCTCTTCCGACAACAGAGAAGCGCTCGCCTTCAACGCTTTCGCGATCGAAGGATGACCACCGAGTCGCGCAATCTCGAGCCACATGTATGCCGTGACGGGATTCTGGCCAACGCCAAAACCATCTCGATAGAATTGGCTGAGCTGAACCTGCGAGTCACGATCGCCCAGGTTTGCCGCCGCAGAAATCCACCGCGCAGCCTCCACCTCGTTCTGACCAACCCCCACCCCATTCTTGTACATGGCGGCGACATTGAACTGAGCCCGCACGTGCGACTGCGTTGCGGCCTGCAACCACCAATCGAATGCCGTGCTCAGATCCTGCGTCGTTCCCCGGCCTTCGGCGAAGAGCGAACCGACGGCGTATTGCGCTTTGACATGCCCGTCACGGGCGAGCGGTAACCAGGCGCGCAACGCGGCCTCATGATTACCATCGTGCGCGGCTATTTGACCTTCGAGGAACTCGTCAGCGACCGCTTCTGGTGCCGCGGTAAGGATGAGCACCAAACATATGAGCCCCAAGAAAAAGCGAAACACTGTCCGGAAAGAAGATCCTGTTCTAATCGACACGCAAACCTCGGAATAGTGGGGATATTCGAAGCGAACTATAGGCCAGCATCACGGTTGGAGCCGCTCACATACTGGTGAAAAGTCAGAACTGGGCCGTCATGAGTTTGAGGTTGAACGCTCTGAATTCCGCACATGACGAGGAAGCGGGGAATTCGACTGCGGTTCAACACCGAACTCGCTCGTTAGCGAAGACTTGATCTCTGATAATGAGGGTTTATCGCGGATTGGAGATATTCGGCTGTGTTGTCGCTTAAGCATAATAGAGAATGAAGTTCTACGGTGATCATGCGTCGCAAAAACTCCGGCTCACCGCGGTGCTGCGTAACCCGTGGTAGAGCGATCTCCAGGAAGGACCCGCTAACCAACCCGACGACCCCTCAGTAGTTCCAGTTTAGCTGAGCAGCTCAGTTCAGCTTTTGCCAAGCAATTGCGGTCTATACGCGAACACTCACCTCGCAATCGAGGTTCTCTTCGATAGCGGCCAGGTGATTTTCGACGATCCACTTCTTGGTGAAATGGTTTACTGCCTTCAACACCAAGCACTGACCGTCATAGAAAACGGGCTCGACCAACTCCGAACTCAGCCAAGTGTTAAAGTCACTGTCGCCTAAACTTAATCTGAGATCGCTCTCGATCGACAACCACAGCTCTTTTGCCTTCTGTTTTTCGATCAGAAATTCGTCTTTGGAAGATACGGCATCGGGGATAGTCGGAAGCTTCTTCTGATTTCTTAAATGTTCTCTTTGTGCATCCCCCTGGAGGGTGCCTCCCTTGCCTCCCTCATTGGGTGCAACCCCTGCATCGACTGCCGGCGGCATGGGGTAGGACGCACTACCGAAGCTGAAACCATCGATCCCGATCGGAACCACTACCCTCCCATGAACATTCGCAAGCGAGGTGTTCGGGTGATAGCGGTTGGATTTGTAACCACCATTACGATGGTGTTGCCGCTGGCGAAATACGTAGCCTAAGGACTCCAGCTTTCGCATTGATCGCTGCACTGATTGACGCGGACTCCCCAAAATATCTCCGACAGTGGAGAGAGAAGGCCAGCATTCCGCACTTTCGAAGTCAGAGAAACTCACCACCGTATTGAACACGCGGAGTTGGTGATTGGTCAGCCGACTGTCAGCAGCAGCACACCCCATTAGTCGCAGAATCGCGCCGGCGCCGTAGAGCTCAGAATTCCCAATCACCGGCTTGCGCGGAGCCATTTAGCTCACGCCCAAGCGGCCGACGGACGAACGACCTCCGCAATGAGATTTCGTCTGATCGAACGAGCTCTGAGGCACCGGTCTCTTAGCTCGAATATCACTGGTGCTTGAGTATCTGCGTTCATCAACCCACGCGACGATATCTGATCGCCTGTACCTGACCGCTCTTCGTCCCAGAACAACAAACACTGGCCCACCACCGCGAACTCGCAGCGCTTCAAGGCTTCGTTTCGATAAGCCCAAGAGGTAAGCAGATTCAGCTGTAGTAAGGAGGGCGCCCTCTAGCTCTGGTATCGGCCGACCGGAGGGCTCTTCGTCAGCACTTTGACGATGCGAGGTTTCCGTAGTTGGGTCCACTGTCCGCTCCTCCGTGTTTGTAGGTGGAAGCGGATGTTCACTGAACCTTACCTTGCGTTATAGGGGTACCGAACTAGTTGGGGGGCCGGAATTAATTCGTACGTCGATCAAGTGGCTTGGGACCAGGCTTCATAAAATCCGGGTAGTCACCCATCACCTTTTTCCAAACCCTCTCAGCTCCTTTCCTGCTGACACCGGTGAAATCGATCATCTGCTCAATATAGAAGCCCTTGTTTCTTGTCGCCGCACCCTCGTCGCCGCAGATCTCTCGAAGCCACCGATCTGCTGCAAACTCGTTACGGGCTGTGACCGTTTGCGCGGAGAGTTCGGGCCTCCTGATCCGAACCCCGAAATACAGAGGCTTACCTCGCCAACTAACAGTCTCATTTAAAGGGTTGAGCCGCATAGATTTCCAGTCAGCAGAGATATCCACCAACGGGCCGTCGGGCATATGACGGCGCCCAACAGCGGCCAAATTTCCGGTTTGCAGCTGATCCCGAATGTATCTCTCCAGTTGACTCCAAATACGCTTCCGTTTGGCTAAAGCTGCGCGGCGTTTTTGTTGATCAACTCGAGGCTTAGGCCCAGAGACCCAGCTATCGACAATTCGGACGACTGGTTCTGCAGCATTCACTTCTGCGGTCGCACGATCGAATGATTCGAGCATGCCCTCCTCTGCAAACTGTCGAAAAGCGTCCACCAAGGAGAACGAATCAGAAGGATATTCACTGCGGCCCGTCATGTGGATGTCTCAGCTTCACGAGTGGTCGGAAGCGCGCACCCGGAAACCAGGAGCCGCGTCCAAGCAATTGTGCACTCAACCCGATTCGAACGAAGCCCAACGACCCAAAATTTCATTGTCCCCATGTCTCTCAAGAACAGACAAACGACTAGGATAGAGAACGAAGATGTTCAGACCAGATATCTAAAGCCTCGCGCTTCTCCATGAGATAGCTATGCCGGTCGTAGAGACGAGTTACACCTCCTTCGGCATGGTTCAGAATTCTCGAGATCGTATGAACCGGCACTCCTTTTTCGGCCAAACCCGTCGCCACGGTTCTTCGAATATCGTGAATGCGCCAGTCATTTGTCAGGCCGACAGAGCCCTCAAGTTCTGCTGAATCCCTTACGAGTTTAGCCTTCGATTTCGAGAACCCTGATATCGGGGATTTCCCGCCGGTCGTGCTCAAAACATAGTCACCGCGCTTCCCACGCGACGTGGAAGCCAGAATCCTCAGCGCGTCATCAGATAGAGGCACTTGGTGTGTACGACCGGCCTTCGTCGCATCCCCTGGCAAATTCCAAACTGCGGCGTCCAAGTCGAGATCTGACCAAGTCATATTCGCGACCTCCGAGCGCCTTTGACCTGTCAATAGTAGGATCTGGAAGAACGCACCGAATGGCCCACCTGTATCCCGGCTTGTGAGCAAGATCGATCGGACTTCGTCGTTCGAAAGAACTCGCTCGCGTTCCTTCTCTCTTTGGCGCGGCTTCACCCCCACAGCAGGAGAGTTTTCCATAATCCCTACTTCGACCGACCAGTTGAACAACCGTCTAATAGCAGCAAGGACCCGATTTGCTCCGCCGCTCAGTCCCTCACCGTCAAGAGCGTCGAGCAGATCAATAACGTGTAGCCGAGATATCTGATCGAGCTCCAATCCTGACCATCTCGGCAACACATGGTTTTCCAATCGCCGTTCAACCTGCCTCCAGGTCCTGTTACGTGGTTTCTGGTCTCGTTCAATGAATTCCCTCATCACATCATCGAAAACACGAGATCTAACCGATGCCATCTTTGCGTGGCGTTTCTCCAGCGCGGGGTCATGGCCATCGGCCAATCTTCCCTTGAGAGAAACAGCTCTTCTTCGCGCTTCGTCTGCCGTGAAGATGCCATGCTCGCCGATCGTTACCCGACGCGTTCGCCCGTCCTTCCAGTACTGGACGAGATAGACCCGGCGGCCTTTCGGAGTAACTTTCGTACCGAACCCTTTAACCTCGCTGTCCCACAAAAACTGGTCTCGGGTGCTTGGTTTGATCCTCTCCACCGATGTTTTCGTTACTTTTCCGCGCATTGTTCGCCATCCAATTCACCAAAACCGAAACACACAGCAACGGTCTAGCAACGGTTCTATCTCGTAGCAAGTGGTACGAAGCGATGCTGCAGAGTACGGTCCGGGGATAGAGAGATCTCCAAGAACCGCGGATATCTAGATATAATCGTACTATGTCGCAGCGTCGCGTGGTGCGCCCGGCAGGAATCGAACCTGCGACCTCGGGATTAGGAATCCCGCGCTCTATCCGACTGAGCTACGAGCGCCCGCCACGCGACGTGCGCCCCTAATTAGCCCCAGCGCGGCTTCTGCGCCAGCCTGTTCGATGGCAAAGCGGCGGCGTCAGATACCGATAAACGGCTGCACCAGACGTGCAATGGGACCGCGGAAGCGGAGCGGCGCGTCGGTCACAGCGAGGCAGATACAATCGGTGCCCGCCTCGGCCACGGGCTGATGCTCCACATCAGTGTCGGCGGTCTCAACGTCGCCACGCGCGAACCGTGCATCGGCATCGACAAAGCTGCCCGCCAGGACCATCGTCAGCTCCAGCTCGTTATGGCCATGCTCGGGCACCGCGGTGCCGGCAGGAATGCGAAGCAGCCGCGCAGTCGGCGCACCGCGCCGGGCAACCAGCGGGATGTGGAACGCGCTCGACCCGAGGCGCCGCCATTTGAGCCCGTCCACATCGTCGCCCGCATAGTCGCGCAGCGGCTGTGGCAGGACGGGGACACCGCCCGGATCTCCGGAAACAGGCGCTGATGCGACGTGCTTCTCATCGGCCGGATGCACCGCGGGGTCTGTCGCAAGCGCCAGAGTCTTCTCCAGCGCATCGTCGGCCATTCCCGACAGTTCGTCAGCGGCGATGTCCTCAAGCAGAGCCGCACCAACGCTCTCCGCCGCGCGCACCTGAGCACGGCAGTCAGGACACAAGGCCAGGTGGGTGGCGATCAGGAGCGACCATGCCTCGTCGAGTTCGCCGGCGGCATAGGCAACGAGCAGTTCATCGTCGGGGTGGTGGTGAATGGTCATGGGCAATTACTCTTCTGCGCTGCCGATGGACGCCTTCACGCGCCCAAAGGCCAATCGGATACGGGACTTGACGGTACCCAGCGGCAGATCGAGGGTCTCGGCGATCTCGCTATGGGTCTTTTCATCGAAAAAGGACATATGCATCACCTGGCGCTGCTCCTCGGGCAACTCCGCGAGCGCGGCCTGGATGCGTGCGGCATTCTGTTTCTGTTCGACCACCGCGTCACCCTGAGGCGGGGCATCCGGCACGAGGGCGGGGTCTTCGGGGTCGAGCTCGGGCCTGTTTGTGCGGCGGAAAGCATCGATACGCAGGTTACGTGCAATCGTGAATATCCACGTCGAGGCTGCAGCGCGGGCTGGGTCATACTGACCGGCCTTGCGCCAGACCGTGGCCATGGCTTCCTGGGCCAGGTCCTCGGCCTGGGAATCGTCCGAGCCGAGACGCAGCATGTAGGACTTTACCCGCGGCGCAAAATGCCGGAACAGGCTGGCGAAAGACGCCTTGTCCCGTTCGGCCACGGCACACAGCACTTCGCTCCAATCCGGGCCCCCATTTTGCATTCTTGCCGTCACTTTCTTCGCTGCGCGCCATGCCGCAGGATGTCCCGCCGCACGTTCCGTTCCAGACGTTCTAGACGCCACGCCGCTCGAAACCAAGGCAGGAGACGCCGCAGCGGAGCGCGCACGGGGCGCCCGCAGGGAACTTAACTCATCGATATGGAGGGCTTCGGTGTGCATCAGTGATTTCCTTCAACCTCTGATACGCCGCCCGCCGGAGCTCAGATCACTCTTTCCCGCAAATTTCGCCGCGCGTGATCTAGGAAAGCAGAATCAGCGTAGAAATCGTCAACAACGCGTCAATACACACCCCGGAACCGCTGCTCATGCCCGACTCTTCGCACCATCATGTGCTCAACATCGCGGTCGTCGGCACCGGAATCGCGGGGCTGTCGGCGGCGTGGCAGCTCTCGCGGTACCACCGGGTCACCGTGTTCGAGGCCGCCGGCTGGACCGGCGGGCATGCGAACACGCGCAGCGTCACCCTGGATGGTCGGGACACACCCGTGGACACGGGTTTCATCGTTTACAACGAGCGAAACTATCCGAACCTGGTCGCGCTCTTTCGCCATCTCGACGTGCCGACCCAGTCAAGCGACATGTCCTTCGCGGTATCGCTCGACGGCGGGCGACTGGAATACTCCAGTGACGCGCCCAACGGGCTGTTCGGTCAGCGGCGAAATCTCGCCCGGCCACGCTTCTGGTCGATGCTCGCCGATCTGCGACGCTTTTATGGCGTCGCTCCCGAAGATCTGTCCGCCGGCGCACTCGCCGGCCTGTCGCTGGGCCAGTATCTGTCACGCGGCAACTATGGGCGCGCCTTTGTGGAAGATCATCTGCTCCCCATGGGGGCGGCCATCTGGTCGTCGAGCGCCGAAGACATGCGCGCCTACCCGGCAGAGGCCTTTGTGCGCTTCTTCGAAAGCCACGGGTTGCTCGAACTGCGCAACCGGCCCACATGGCGGACGGTCACCGGCGGCAGCCGCACCTATGTCGACCGGCTGACCGCATCCTTCGCCAATCGCATTCACCGAAACCTGGGCGTCGCCGGAATCACCCGGCGCGCGGGCGGTGTGTCGGTCACAGACAACCGTGGGCGGGTCCATGATTTCGACCACGCGGTGATCGCCACCCATGCAGATCAGGCCCTGCGGCTGCTGGCAGACCCCACGGCGGACGAGCGCGCCCTGCTCGGCGCCATTCCCTACACGCGAAACCGAACCTACCTGCACAAGGATCCGACGCAGATGCCACGGCGACGTTCGGTCTGGGCGAGCTGGAACTATGTTGGCGAGGACGCCGCCGCCACGTCTGCAGGCGATGATACCCACAACGGGCCGCCGCAGGTCAGCTACTGGCTAAATCGTCTGCAGGGGCTCAACGCCCACGAGGATGTATTCATCACCTTGAACCCCAAACGGCCGCCGACGAATCCGGTCGCCATGTTCGAGTACGACCACCCGATGTTCGACAGCGGCGCATTGGCGGCGCAACCCGAACTCTGGTCATTGCAGGGCACGCACAACACATGGTTCTGCGGCAGCTACTTCGGATACGGTTTCCACGAGGATGCACTTCAATCCGGGCTTGCCGTCGCGGAGGCCCTGGGGGGTCAGATGCGCCCCTGGTCGCTGTCCGATCCCTCGAGCCGCATCAACGTCACGGCAGACATTTCGGCGAACAACATGACCAGTTACGCGACGGCTGCCGAATGACACAACGATCGACAGCCTTTACCGGTCATGTGGTGCATGCCCGGCATCGGCCGCGCGCGCATCGACTGCGCTACGGTGTTTTCTATCTGTTGCTCGACCTGGACGAGATCGATGATCTGGACCGCGGCTCCCGGCTTTTTGCCCACAACAGGGCCGGAATGTTCAGTTTCCACGACCGCGACCACGGGCCGCGCGACGGCAGTGATCTGCGCGCATGGGTGGATACCCAGTTGTCGGCAGCCGGCATCGATCCGACGGGCGGGCGGGTATCCATCCTGTGCCTGCCGCGCATCCTCGGCTATGCGTTCAATCCTCTCAGCGTCTATTTCTGCCATGACCGTGACGACCGATTGACGGCGGTGCTGTATCAGGTGGCAAACACCTTCGGTGAATCCCACACCTATCTGGTGGGTCAACGAAACGATGAGTCTGAAGAAACCGGTACGTACGACCCGGACGCCACCCTCCATCACGGGTTCGACAAGGTATTCCATGTCTCGCCATTCATTCCGATGGATTGCCGCTATGACATCACGCTGCGACCGCCTGGTGCGGATGTCAGCATCGTCATTCGCGAAAGCGACCGGGACGGACCATTGCTGGCCGCGACCCTGCACGCACGACGGGTCGAACTGAACGATAAATTCCTTGCCTCGACCATCTTGCGCTACCCGCTTTTGACCCTCAAAGTGATCGCCAGTATCCATTGGGACGCGCTGCGTTTGTGGCTTAAACGCACGCCGCTCGTCCGCCACACAGCACCGCCCGCAAACCCGGTGTCGATCGTTGTCGATCCGAGGAAGTTTTCCCATGTCGCAGTTCGCGCAGACTGATTTTCCGCTTCAACCCCGTTCGCGCGGCCTCGCCATCGGCCCCCGCCTCCTGACCAGCACGCTGAACCGCCTGTCCGAGAAGCTGTTGGCCGGAAAACTCTCGATCGAACTGCCCGACGGACGCCGCGTCCGTGCCACGGGACCCATCGACGGCCCCGATGCCGCCATCAAGATCAACCGCTACACCATCGCCCGTCACATCCTGTTTGACGGTGCATTGGGACTCGCGGATTCATATGTCGCCGGCGATTGGGAGAGCGACGATCTCACGGCCGTGATCGAGCTGGGCGCCAAGAATCTCGATGCATTGAGCGACCATTTTTCGCCCATGGGCGCCGCACGAATGCTCGGTCGCCTGCACCTGCGGTTGCGGTCCAATACGCGCAGAGGCAGCCGACGGAACATCGCCGCCCATTACGATCTGGGCAATGAATTCTACGCGGCATGGCTGGACCCCAGCATGACCTATTCGTCCGCCTGTTTCGACGCCGGGCACGATGCCGGCAGCAACAGCTCGGGCACGGCCGTGACCGCGGCACAAATTCGCAAGTTCGATCAGCTGGCGGAAATGCTGGACCTCCAGCCCGGCGATCACATGCTCGAAATCGGCTGCGGCTGGGGCGCGTTTGCGATCCATGTGGCCACGCAATACGGCTGTCGCGTCACCGCACTGACCGTGTCGCCATCACAGGCCGCATGGGCGCGCCAGAAAATCTCCGATGCCGGCCTGAGCGACCGGATCGAGGTTCGTTTGCAAGATTATCGCGATGTGTCGGGAACGTTCGACAAGATCGCATCGATCGAAATGTTCGAAGCGGTCGGCGAGGCCTACTGGCCGGCCTTCTTCGACGTGGTCAGCGCACGGCTCCGGCCCGGCGGTATCGCCGGTATGCAGGTGATCACGATCGACGAAGCGCGGTTCGAAGCCTATCGCCGCACGCCCGACTTCATCCAGCTTCGGGTGTTTCCCGGCGGCATGTTGCCCTCCCCGACACGGTTCGCACAGGGAATATCCGACGCGGGCCTGGAAATCTCGGACAACCGAACATTCGGGCGGGATTACGCCGAGACACTGCGCCTGTGGCGGCTTTCCTTCGAGGCCGCCTGGCCGACGATCGCCGCCCAGGGTTTCGACGAAACTTTCCGCCGCTTGTGGCGCTATTATCTTTGCTATTGCGAGGCCGGGTTCCGCGCCGGAAATATCTCCGTCGCCCAGTACCGGATAACGTCCGCGGGCTAGAAAAGCCGGGCCGTCAGGTTTCGCTTTTCGGCAATGCCCGACGCGTCACCGCGAAATAGAGCATGTAGGGCAAGACCCTCAGCAGCTTCATCAGATATGAGAACCGCCGCGGGAAAGTGATCTCGAACCGGGACGTGGCGAGGCCCCGCACGATGCGCCGCGCGGCAGTGTCCGCATCGATCAGGAACGGCATCGGGAACGGGTTCCGATCGGTCAGGGGTGTCCGCACAAAACCGGGTGTGACCACAGACAGAAGAACGTCGGCGGCCCGAAGCTCCGGCCGCAACGCCTCACACATATTGATTAGCGCCGCCTTGGACGCCCCGTAGGCGCTGGCCGTCGGAAGCCCACGGTAACCGGCAAGCGAGGCCACAACGGCGATGCGGCCGGCGCGCCGCGCCACGAACCGTTCGGCGACGGGCGCCAGGCAATTCACCGTTCCCATGTAATTGATCTCCATAAGACGACGGAATGGCGCCACCGAGATGGCGCGGCCATCCACCGGTTCATGGGTACCGGCATTGAGGACCGCGAGGTCGATCGGCCCGAGCCGATTTTCAATCTCGCGGACAGTTTCTCGCGCCGCATTTTCGTCAGTGATGTCGAGCGGAAACGGCTGGACGGCCCCGGGAAATTCGGCACACGCCGCCGCGAGAGCCTCGATATCCGCAACGCTTCGCGCACTGGCAGCGACG
Organism: Alphaproteobacteria bacterium; assembly: GCA_965261975.1. Classification (GTDB taxonomy): domain Bacteria; phylum Pseudomonadota; class Alphaproteobacteria; order UBA6615; family UBA6615; genus UBA8079. The sequence continues at coordinate 81,998 of CBDHEC010000047.1, read as the reverse complement.
GTCCAGCCTTCCCGCGCCAGTTCCAGCGCCACCGCATGGCCGATTCCACGGCTCGCGCCCGTGACCCACGCGATTCGAGGCTTACTCACCGACATCAATTGACCCTTTTCCGATCGACGCTATTGCCTCTTTCTACGTGCTCGACGCCGCGACGGATCAAGCACGCGGAACCTCAACAGCACGATCGGCGGCCCCGTTGTGATCCAAACACAAAGGGCGGTCGTACAAGGTGGTACGGAAACACGCAGCCGGTCCCTCAAATTCGGCAACCAGGATTTGCGCCGAAGATTGGACGTGTTCCGTATGACGCGCCGGTCCCGTCGAGAGCCAGTCTCTCCCCGGGCCCACTCGTCAAAGGGTCGAATCGGGCACGTTCCTCACAAACCTGGTTCGGCCCGACTGACCCGGCGGGCTACTGGGACGGGCGGACCGACTTGTACCAGTCGAGAATCTCTTCGCCTGTCCACACGAACGTATCGTCGCGGTTGCAGACATGCTCCAGGATACGCCGGATTTCACGGGCGCGATGGGGCACCCCCATGATGTAGGGATGCAGGGTGAAGCACATGATCCGGGTCGATCCCGGTTCGGCGGTGGCATCCTCGATCAGCTGGTCGAACTCGCGAATCGCGCGGTCGCCATATTCCTGAGCCCGGTGACCCTGGATCAATTGCATCGCCAGATCGTTCAGCTCCTGGGTATACGGCAAGCCAACCAGGGTACCCGACGTGGTCCGCAGGTCGACCGGCTGGTCATCGAGCACCCAGTCGGCGACATACTCGAAACCCGCCTCATGCAGCCAGTCCACCGTGTCATGGGTCTCGGCCAGGGCCGGCCCCAACCACCCTTTCGGGTCTCGGCCCGAATATTCCTTCAGCTTCTTGAATACCCGGTGGATCATATCCTCCTGGTCCTCGACCGCCGGCAGGGCGCGTTGAATCCAGCCATGGCCGCAAAGGTCCCAGCCGGACTCGAGGGCGGCATCGACGATCTGCGGATACACGTCACAAACGGTGCCATTGAGGACGAGCGTCGACTTCGCGCCGAATTCATCGAAGATTCGCTTGAGGCGCCAGAAACCGACCCGCTGGCCATATTCGTGCCAGGCCCAGTTGGGAATATCCGGCACTGATTTCTCAACCCCGCCCGGCGGATTGACCACCGTGCGCGGCATCGGGCTCTCGATCACCCAGTTCTCGACATTGATGCAAGGCCAGACGACGACCTTGCGTCCCTCCGGCAGGGGCAACGGCGCGCGGCCATGGATGGGATTGAAATCGATGCGATCTGTCGGCCAATCGAGGCTCATGTCTGTCTCCCTGTCATGCACACCCCAACGATGCGCGCTTCGTTTCGCGGGTCGGGATCAAGTTTCCCGCACGCGCACCAACTCGTATCCGACCCCGTCACAATCGGGATAAATGTCCGTCTTCTCCGTGGACACACGGACAGCGAGGACTTCATCGAAACCAAGGCACATGGCCGCAATCTCACCGACGAGGGTCTCCTGGAGATTAATGTGGCGACCCTCGATCAGATCCTGGACCCCGCCATGGATGCGGTCGTAGTTGAAAACTTCTGCGATCGAATCCGTTTTCGGGACGATGTCGGCGCGCAGATACAGAACCATATTGATCCGGACGGGTTGGGTGCGTCCTTTTTCATGCGCGTGCACGCCCATGTGCATGTCCACGAGGAGATTGCGGAAGAAAATCTTGCGCACCTCGGGCCACCGATCGAGCAAGCGTTGTTCCACAGGGTCGGTGACCGCCATATCGCTCACGGGCATGCTCATGCACCAGTATCCTTTGAAGGGCTCGGGTCGAGGAACATAACGTCACGTGCGCTCGGCACCAAATGTTGTCCCCCATCGACCAGGATTGTCTCCCCCGTGACCGCCCGCGCGCCCAACAGGTACAGCACAGCACCCGCGATGTCCTCGGGCTGAGAGCCCCGCGCCAGCGGGGTGCGGCCATGAACGGCATCGAATTGGGATTGCGGCTGTTCTCCGCTCGGCAAGGTGAGGCCCGGCGCGACGGCACAGACCCGGACCGCCGGGCCCAGAGATGCCGCCATCATTTCCGTGAGCACCGACAATCCGTGCTTCGACAATGTGTATGAGAGGAAATCCGGATTGGGGTTCACGAGCTTCTGATCCAGGATATTGATGATCACAGCCTCGCCATCATCCGGCACCTGCTCGGCAAACGCGCGTGACAGGATCGCCGGTGCGCGCAGATTGACCGCCATGACACGATCGAAGGTTTCGGCATCGATATCTCGCGCCGTGTCTTCGACAAACAGCGACGCATTGTTGATCAGACACCCCAGCCCACCCGTCAGCTCGCGGGCCTCATCGATCAATCCATTACACGCCGTGGGATTCGATAAATCGGCCGCCACCGCGACAGCGCGACCGCCGGCTTCGGTGATCCGATGAACCACGTCATCCGCGTCACCTGTCGATTGATTGTGATGGACGACAACATGCCAGCCCCCGGCGGCAAGGGTCTCGGCCAGACAACGCCCGATCCGTCGCGCTGCTCCCGTGATCAACGCGCCACCCTTTTCAACCATGGTCGGCGTGCCCGTGGCAGCTAGTCGAGAATTTCCGAGAAGGGGATGTGATAGTAGATGGTGGCGATCTCGGTGCCCGGATTACTGTCGCCCAGGCTCGCATTCGAGATATGGCTCACCGCTAGTGACAGGCGAGAGCGGTCATCGAAGCGATAGCCGAACTCAAGCTGCGAGCGAAACTCGATCGTATGGCCAAGGTCCTTGCCACTGCCGTCGGCGTAAAATCCTGCACCGAAGCTCGGGGTAAAGACCCAGCGGCGACCAAAATAGAGGTCGAGGAGAATTCCGCCCACGCCGTAGATTGCCTGATCGCTGGTGGCCTCGATACCGACCCAGGGCTTCACCAGCCCGGCCAGCTTGTACCCGGAACGATACTCCGCGCGAAAATCGAACGCGTCCTTATCGTCATTCCAGTCATACCAGCCGCCGCCGATTGCCAGGAAATCAGGGTCATCGGCTTGCGCCGCGGGGGTCGTGAATACAACGGCCATCATTGCCGCCGCCAGCATGATTGTTAGATTGCGCACTTTCACCCCCTGTATCGATCGCAGGAACCAGCCCGCGTGCCAGCCATCATACGAGATCATGAGGCCGACGAAAACTCCCGATCGACAAGCTTATGTGAGTTCCTTGAGACCTTCCACCGCGCGCATCAGCGCCGCGCGGGTGCCCGGCTCCAGGGCCGAATGCCCGGCATCCGGCACAATCGTATACTCAGCCTCGGGCCATGCCCGCGCAAGCCGCTCCGCCGTCTCGATAGGACACACCATATCGTAGCGGCCCTGAACAATCGTGGCGGGCAGATGGCGAATCCTCTCGACACCGTCGAAAAGCTGTTCCGGAGTGAGGAATGCGCCATGGGCGAGATAATGTGCCTCAATACGGGCCAGCGCGAGCATGCCTTGCGCATCGGACATTGCCGCTACCGCATCCGGGTTCGGCCGAAGGGTGGAGCAACGGGCTTCATATGTCGCCCAGGCGCGCGCAGCGGGCAGATGAACCTCCGGGTCGGGGTCATTCAAACGCCGCACATATGCTTGCAACAAATCACCGCGTTCCGCCTCGGGGATGGTTTGCGAAAAATCATGCCACGCTTCGGGAAAGACCCGTCCCATACCCTCAAGGAACCAGGCGACTTCCCGGGGCGCGCAGGTGAATATTCCGCGCAGCACCATGCCCAGACAATGTTGCGGATGAGCCTGCGCATAAGCGAGTGCCAGGGTGGAACCCCATGAACCGCCGAAAAGATGCCATTGTTCGATATCCCGATGGACGCGCAATGTCTCAAGGTCGGCCAAGAGGTGTTGGGTCGTGTTATCGATCAGGCTGGCATACGGCGTTGATCGGCCGGCCCCGCGCTGATCACATAGTATGATCCGATAATATTCCGGATCGTAGAACCGGCGATGCACGGACATTGTGCCCGCGCCGGGCCCGCCATGCAGAAATAGTATCGGGACCCCATCCGGGTTCCCGCACTCCTCCCAATACATCGCGTGGGTACCGTCCAGGTCGAGCATGCCGCTTTCACGGGCGTCGATAACTGGGAACAAATCCGTACGCAAAACAAACTCTCCTGTCGCCGGGCCGCGGCATGTGGACGTGCCCGAACCCATATGTCAACCGGACCCGCGGCCGCCTTCGCGCCGCAAAGCCACCACACACGCGCTCCAATCAAACGCTATAATTCGCTCATGGCAACCATCCGCACTCTTCTCGTGATCGCGGTGATCCTTGTCGGCGCCGCAGCCGGGCCCGGCCTCGCCGACGCGCAGATGCCCGACGCCCTGCAGAATGGTGGCGCGGCACGGGTGGTCGCCGTGGTCGATGGGGATACTGTCATTCTTGACGACGGCCGCCAGGTCCGGCTGGTCGGAATACAGGCCCCGAAACTGCCGCTCGGCCGTCCCGGATTCAAAAAATGGCCGCTGGCCGACAAAGCCAAGTCCGCCCTCGAGGACCTGGTTCTCAATCGCCGCGTGTCGCTCGGGTTTGGCGGACAGAATATCGACCGGCACGGCCGGTTGCTCGCCCATCTGTTTACCGAAGACGGGACGTGGATCCAGGCCGCACTGCTGACCTCGGGATTCGCGCGGGTCTACAGTTTCCCCGACAACCGCGCGCTGGTCCGCGAAATGCTGGTACATGAACGCGCGTCGCGCGAGACGGGTCGGGGAATCTGGTCACACCCCTACTACGGCGTGCTCGACCCCGAAGCCAGCACGCGGCATCTCGACCAGTACGCGCTTGTGGAAGGACGGGTGATGGATGTCGCGGTTGTCCGGGGTCGGACATTTCTCAACTACGGATCCGATTGGCGAAGCGATTTCACGGTCTCGATCGCGGCGCGCGATTGGTGGCGCTTCGAAGACATTGGAATTTCACCCGATGACTATCTTGGGCGTCGAATCCGTGTGCGGGGTTGGCTAAAATCACGGAACGGCCCGATGATCGACGTTACCCACCCGGAGCAAGTAGAGGTTCTGTCGAAATGACAAAGCACCCCCGCCAGAAAACGCGCGCAACCCGGTTGGTCCTCGCGGCGGCAACGCTGTTCCTGGCCGCCTGTTCGGTCAATCCGGCCACAGGCGAACGTAACTTCACCGCCTTTATGTCGCCCGAAGAAGAGCTGGAAATCGGGCGCGAACAGCACCCTCAGATCATCCAGCAGTTCGGTGGCGTGTACAACGACCCCAAGGTGACCGCCTATGTAAATCGCATTGGGCAGAGCCTCGCGCAGGTCTCAGAGCTGCCCGATCTCGATTTCACCTTCACGGTGCTGGACGACGACATCGTCAATGCATTCGCCCTGCCTGGCGGCTTTGTTTACATCTCGAGGGGCCTCTTGGGACTGGCGAATACCGAAGCGGAACTGGCCGGCGTCCTGGGTCACGAGATCGGCCATATCACCGGGCGCCATTCCGCACAGCGCCACAGCCAGTCGGTTCTTGCCGGAATCGGTACGGTAGGCGTGAGCATCCTGAGTTCAGTATTTCTTGGGACGACGGCGGTCGGGGATGCCGTCGGCCAGAGCGCCGGCGTGTACCTGCAGGGTTTCTCGCGCGAACATGAATTCGAAGCGGATACGCTCGGGGTACGCTATCTCTCGCGCACCGGCTACGAAACCGGCGCCATGGCATCCTTCCTGTCGTCGCTTGAAGCCTTCAGCGCGCTTGAGGCCAAGGTCAGCGGCCTGCCGGACCCGGCCTCGCGCTACAATATCATGTCCACCCATCCTCGCACCGGTGACCGGGTGAACGCGGCCATCCGGGCGGCCAACGTCCAGCCCGTCACCAATCCGAAAACCGGCGAACGTGAATATCTCGCGGCGATCGACGGGATCGTTTTCGGGGATTCCGAAGCCGAAGGCTTTGTCCGTGATCGCCGCTTCGTGCACGAGCCCGGAAACTTCATGTTCGAGGTGCCGCAAGGCTTCAAACTGTTCAATGGGGCCCGACAGGTTACTGCACGAGGGCCGAACGATTCTCTGATTCTGTTCAGCGGCGGCAAAATTCCCCACCGCGGCAACATGGCGACCTACCTCACCCGGGTGTGGTCGAAAAACACACCCCTCGCAGACGTCGAAACCATCACCATCAATGGCATGCAGGCTGCGACCGGACGCACCCAGATCCGCAATCGAACCGGCAGCTTCGATGCGCGGCTGATCGCGATTCGTCATGATCCCAACAACATCTACAGGTTCATGTTCCTTACGCGCCCGTCGCAAACAGCGGCCCTCAGCAAGGAGCTGCGGCGCACCACATTCAGCTTCCGGAAGCTGACAGCCGCCGACAGAGCCCGCTACGGTCCGTGGCGGATCGAAATGCGCGTTGTCCGACGCAACGATACGGTCGCACGCCTGTCACGCAACATACCCATGCAGGGCCCAAAGGACGAATGGTTCCGCGTTCTCAACGGCATGAAGCCTGGACAGGAACCGGTCCCGGGGCAAGTCGTGAAAGTGGTCGTCGAGTAGAAGGTCTTCCCGGGGTACCGAGGCTGTCGGCATCCGAGACATGAAAAAGCCGGGCGCAAAGGAGCCCGGCTTTTCAAGCAAGTTCTTCAGATATACCGACGGACTAGGTCGCGAGGATACCTTCCAGCTTCTCGACGGCAGCCTCATGCTCTGACGTCTCGACTGCTGCGAGCTCACGCGCCAACCGTTCCAGTGCCGCCTGATACATCTGCCGTTCCGAATAGGACTGGTCGGGCTGATCTTCCTTGCGGTGCAGGTCGCGTACGACCTCGGCAATGAATATCGGATCGCCGGAGTTAATCTTCGCTTCGTATTCCTGGGCGCGGCGGCTCCACATGGTGCGCTTGATCCGGACCCGGCCCTTGAGCGTCTTCAGCGCATTGTCCATGACCTTGCGGCTCGACAGCTTGCGCAGGCCCGAATCCACGACCTTGTTGATCGGGACCTTGAGGGTCATCCGCTCGCGCTCGAAGCTGATGATGTAGAGCTTGAGTTTCTGATCCACAATTTCGTGGGTCTCAACGCCTGTCACCTGGCCGACACCATGGGTCGGGTAGACCACAAAATCACCGGCGCCGAATTCGAGCTTTTGTTTCTTCGCCGGCGCACGCTTGGCTGCCGGCTTAGCCGCCGCCGCGGGTGCAGCCACCTTGGCCGGTGCCGCCTTCGCGGTCGATGCCTTCTTCGGTGCCGCCTTGGCCGCAGCGGTCTTCTTCGCCGGCGCGGCTTTCTTCGCCGCCGGTTTCTTCGCCGCCGGTTTCTTGGCAGCCGGTTTTGCCTTTGCAGCCGGTTTTTTCGCCGTCTTGGTGGTTTTCGTCGATTTCGCCATTTTAGTTCCGTTACCTGCCTGCCGGAGCGCGGCACAACCGCACACGGACCGCGAAATTAGCGCGATTCAACGGGGTAATGCGTGTTCCAGCGTAGAATCAAAGAACAAGGGACGGCGACAGCCGTCCCTCGATTGACATTGATTATAACAGAATTTGCGCGGTTTTGGTAGGTCGCCGCACCATTCAGGCAATAGCGCTTAGTCGCCGCTTCCGGGATTGGCGCTGAAGTACTTCTCGAACTTGCCTTCTTCGGTCTTGAAGTTGTCCGCGTCCGGCGCCTCATCCTTCTTCGCGGTGATATTCGGCCATTTGCCTTCCGAATATTCGCGGTTCATCTCGAGCCATTTCTCGGCTTCGGGCTCGACATCGGGGATGATCGCTTCGGCCGGGCATTCCGGTTCGCACACGCCGCAATCGATGCATTCATCAGGATGGATCACCAGCATGTTCTCGCCCTCGTAAAAACAATCGACGGGGCAGACTTCCACACAGTCCGTGTACTTGCACTTAATGCAGGCTTCAGTGACGACGTACGGCATCTTCAGAATTCCTTTTGGTCAATCTTGAGAGAGGACTTACGAAGCTGCGCGCGTGCGGTCAAGCACCCGTTTGCGCGCGTCCCCACTCTCCCTGTCGCTAACGTAGATGAGGCCGGCGACGCGTCGCAACAAGTTTGCCTCGTGATCGTGAATTTCGCCGTCGGCATAAACCACTTCCCAGAGCATTTCGATCATCCAGACCCGCTCTTCATGTTCGAAGGCATCCTTCACCTGGCGTGCAAACCCATAGACCTCCACCAGATCCTCGGTCGCGGCATCTGCGGCCACAAGCAGCGCTTCTGTGTCTGTTTCGTCCAGGTCAAAACGGTCTCGCAACAAAGACCCGATCAACGCCCGCTCGGCGGCGTCATAGTCATCGTCCATACGCGCCGCCTCGACCAGAAGCGCCGCGGCCGCGAGCTGCAGCTCGTCGGGACCGTGCGCGCGTGCCGACGTGCCGCCGGCATCCGGTGCGAACATGGATTTCAAACGATCAAGCATTGCATCTCCTTAAAACACGCATCCGCTGAAGCCCTTGCCTTACATGATCGCGCCGCCGGCAAACAACCAACAGCGCCGTGATCTGGTTTCGCACGCGGACCTCCGCGCCACATCTCAGCTGTCCCGCAGACGGTCGAGGGCCCGACGATCGCGTTTGGTCGGGCGCCCGGCGCCGGCCTCTCGCAGGCCGACGGCGGCAGGACGTGCCGCGCGGGGCGGCATCGGCGGAGAGATATCTTCGTACAACGCGGCCGCCTCCGGCGCGGGGCCACGCCGGGTCGCAAGTGCCACGATGCGGATAACCCGGATGCGCGGGCCTTGCGAGAAGGTCAGAACATCACCCGCACGCACGGATTGGTTTGATTTCCGGACCGGCACCTTGTTCACCCTGACCTGGCCGGCCCGGCACATCGCCGTCGCCAGGCTGCGGGTCTTGCAGAACCGCGCATACCAAAGCCACTTGTCGAGACGCAGCGTGCCCTCACGATTGTTTGCCGCATCATGCGTTTCGGTCTCGCCGCCGCTCAACGTCCTCGTTCCTTCAGGACCGCCAGCGCCGCGAAAGGCGAATCAGGATCATATTTCGGTGCGGGCTTTCTCGAATTCGGTTTGGCGCCCCCCTTCTGGCGTGGCGCACCGCCTTTCTTTCCAGCGCGCGGCTTGCCTTGTACATGCCTGCCGGGGCGCCGCCTGGCCGCGCGACGCGTGACCTTGATGACATCGTCCTCCTCACGCACCGCGTATCCGAAGCTGCGAATCATTCGGGCGAATACATCCGCCGACGCATCGATGCGCGACAGAAGATCCGGGCTGACGGTGAAGACACCTTCCTTGGTGCCCCGCCGAACCGCGGCGAGCAGTCGTTCCAGTTCGTCGGCGCGCACCGCAACCGGCCCGGCCGGGCAAAAGCCCAATGCCTGATACCAGTGAACATCGATCAACTCGGAGCGCGCCATGGCGGTGGCACCACCGTCGGGCAACGGCGGCAGGGCCTCGGCAGTGTCGGCGTCAACACGGACCCGATAGAGCATCGCCTTGAGCTCCATCACCCGGCCCTTAAGCAGCGCCGGCAGATACACCGATGCAACGCCAATACGAATGCCGACCTTGGCCAACGCCTTGCGGTCGGCGTCGTCGAGATGATTGGCCGGATCATCCCCTTTCACCCGTGCAGCACAACCCAAACCTTCGCTCAACTGAAACGCGAGTCCGCGCGCCGCACCCGAGAACTTCGCCTGGGTCAGCGCAAACAGTGGCGCGAGGTCGGCACCCAGCGTCGCATCGAGCCATCCCTGCAGCCGCACCCGCATGTCTTCGCGCGACGGCACATCAAGCAGTTCGCTCGGTAACACCTCGACCAGCGGATGGAGAATATCGGTGCCCGCGGTCAAACGTGCGACAGGCGCCTGCTGCCAGATGATCCGGGCGCCGGCGCGGTCGAGGGTAAAAGCTTCGTCATCGGAGCCGGCAAGCGCCGCGATCCGCGCGCCGATCGATTCTCGAACAGCACGGTTGGCCGCCGCCATCAAGCGCGGACTCGCCGCAACATCCTCGTCCAGCGGCACGAAACGGAACCCATCGAACCGACCGACCTCCTCGCCTTCCACGGTGATGAGGCCCTCGTCCGACACACCCGCCAACAGCTTGCTGTTCTCGCGCAAACCGCGGGTCACGACGGCGGCCTTTCGGTCGACGAAGCGTTGGGTCAGGCTTTCATGCAACGCATCGGAGAGCTTGTCCTCGAGCTCCCGTGCCCGGCCCTGCAGACCATCCGGGTCATCGAGCCAGGATTGCCGATGGGAAATATAGGACCATGTCCGAACCCCGGCGATGCGCGCCATCAGCGTGTCGATGTCTCCGTCAACCCGGTCAAACTGGCTGATCGAACGTTCGATCCAATCTCCGGGAATCCGGCCCGCCTCGGCCATCAGGAACCGATAAATTCGCGCCACCAGGCGCGTATGGTTGCCCGACAGGTCGCCGCTGAAATCCGGAATCTGGCAGGTGTCCCAGAGGGTGCGCACGGCCTCGGGGTTTGTCGCCATCGCCTTGATGTCATCATGCTCGCGCATGGCAAGCAGCGCATTGTAGTCATCCGTGGGCGGCGAACGACGAAGTTCCCGATCCGGCGGCGAATCCTCGAGGCTGCGCTTGAGTGCATCGGCGGACGAAAAATCGAGTTTCGAGTTTCGCCAGAATATCGACGCAACCGGATCAAACTCATGCGCCTCAACGGCTGCAACCAGTTCCGGTTCGAACGGCTCCAGCTCCGCGGTCGGACCGAAGGTACCATCTTCCATATATCGACCGGCGCGGCCCGCAATCTGTCCGACTTCGCTCGGCGAAAGATGTCGGAACCCATGCCCGTCGAACTTGGTCATCGCGGAAAAACCAACATGGGTGATGCCCATATTGAGCCCCATTCCGATCGCGTCCGTCGCGACCAGATAGTCGACCTCACCGGCCTCATACATCGCCACCTGAGCGTTGCGCGTCCGCGGACTGAGGGCCCCCAGAACCACCGCCGTGCCGCCGCACTGACGGCGCAACAATTCGGCCATCGCGTAAACATTCGCCGCAGAGAAAGCGACAATCGCGCTGCGCGGCGGCAATCGCGTGAGCTTGCGAAATCCGCCATAGCTCAGTTTCGAGAACCGCTCACGACGCTCGATCTGAACATCCGGAATCAGGCGACGAATAATCGGCGCCATGGTCTCGGCGCCCAGAAACATCGTTTCCTCACGCCCCCGCGCGCGCAGCAAACGGTCGGTGAAGACATGGCCACGCTCCGGGTCGGCGCAAAGCTGCACCTCGTCGATCGCGAGGAAATCGACCATACGGTCCAGCGGCATCGCCTCGACGGTACACAGAAAATAGCGCGGATTCGCCGGTACGATTCGCTCCTCACCCGTAATCAGCGCGACGGCAGCCGCACCCTTCAGGCGCACGACACGGTCGTAATTCTCACGCGCCAGCAAGCGCAGCGGGAACCCGATCATCCCGCTGGCATGGCCAAGCATGCGGTCAATCGCGAGATAGGTTTTACCGGTATTGGTCGGTCCCAGAACAGCTTTGACGGGACGGGAGGCGTGAACAGACATGGCCCAAGCATCCCCACTCCCGCAGCCGATTGCAACCGGTCACATGGCCCGACTAGAATCAATTTTCCAATGAGGAGTTGCCGTCCCCATGACGACTGATTTTCCCGACGGTCCCGAACCTTCGCGCGACAACGCAAGCGATGTCGTCGTCTATTACAAGTCCGATGGATACACGATGGCAGGCGACCGCCTGATGGGCCGTCAGTCGGCAGGCGCGAGCTTTCTGGCCGGTCTGGCGCAGCACGCGCGTTCGCGCGACATGGTCTGCATGGCCCCGGACCGCGCCTCCGCAGAGGAATTCGCCTAAACCACCCGATCGGCAGCATCCGAAGGAACCCGCCCCCTGCGCAGCGCGCGCTGGATTTCCGTCGATGCCCCCGAACGGATCGCCGAGACCGGATGCCTGTTCTACCCAAGCCCCACGATCGCGGACCAGGCATGGCTGCGGCGCGCGCATGACCAGCGCGCATGGAGCCTCTGTGGCATTACACACACAACCGCAAGCGATACGGTGATGGAGGCTATCGGCAGCTTCGCCACCGCACCCTTGCAACCCTGGGACGCCGTCATCTGCACATCCCAGGCCGTGCGCGACACGCTGGCGGGCGTCCTCGAGGAATGGGGGGATTATCTCGAATCGCGCCTGGGGGCGCCGTCGGGCGCCGGGCGGAAGGCGGCGCACCTGCAACTACCGGTTATCCCGCTGGGCATTGATGCCGCCTCGTTCGAACCCGACCCGGCCGCCCGCGCAGCATTCCGCACCACATATGACATTGACGACGACGCCGTGGCGGCATTGTTCCTCGGCCGTCTCTCGGCCACCGCGAAGGCCCATCCCCTGCCCATGTTCCTCGGACTGCAGGCAGCCCGGGCCGAGACCGGCCGCGACGTTCACCTTATCCTCGCCGGCTGGTTCGAGACGGATACCGAACGGGTCCAGATCGAACGCCTGGCGCACGAAACCTGTCCGGATGTGCCTGTCCATATCGTGGATGGCCGTAATGCGGAGATGCGCCGGCAAGCCTGGTCCGCGGCCGACTTCTTCACCTCCCTGTCCGACAATATTCAGGAAACCTTCGGGCTGACGCCTATCGAAGCCATGGCGACCGGCCTGCCAATCGTCGTGACGGACTGGAACGGTTATCGCGACACCATCGAGGATGGCGTGCAGGGAATCGCGATCCCGACCTTCTCGGCCGCGCCCGGCGACGGGCCGGATATCGTGTCGCGCTATCGCAGCGGTCGATTCAGCTACGGCGGCTATATCGCTCGGACCGCACAGTTCACCGCGGTGGATATCGACGCCGCGCGCATCGCCTATGTGCGCCTGATAAACGACCCCGCGCTGCGCCGGAAAATGGGCGAGGCCGGGCGCACACGGGCGCGATCGGTTTATGACTGGTCAATGATCATCCCGACCTATGAGGCCCTGTGGGCAGAGTTGGCGCAGCGACGTGCCGGGGACCGGGAAGTCGCGGCACGTCCTCGCGATAGAGCAAACGACCCGCTTCGCGATGACCCGTACAAGGTCTTCGCCGGCTATCCGAGTGCCGCATTGGGTGACGATACGCGCGTCATGCGGCGCGCGCCCGATGCCGATCTGGAATCGCTGGTTCACCACAGCATCAACAGCGCCGGTGTGGGCCTGATGCTGCCCGGCCCGGATCTGCGGGCACTGCTGGCCGCGCTCACCGCCTCGGACGAAACCGAAGGCACCACCGTGGGCGCGCTGGTCGAGGCGACGGGGACACCCGGGCGGGAGACCCGGCGGTCCATCCTGTGGTTGGCAAAACTGGGAATCGTCAGGCTGTCATCGGCCTGAGACAGCATCTCGATACACGCCCGTCTATGAGTGCGGGCGCATATCCACAACAGCTGCGCCGAGGATGCGGCCCTGGCCACGTTCCTGCACATAGATCGCGCAGTAGGCCGGTTCGGCGCCGCCGATGTCCTGAAGACGCATCACCATATCGACCGCTTCGCCATTCCAGTCGGCGACCGGGCGCAAGAGCCGAACGACATTGAGATTGGTCAGGGTCTTTCCCCTGTTCTCGCCGCGAGTCACTTCGGTGACATGCTTCTCATCGAAACGGACCAGCATAATATCCGCCTCGCCCCGATAGAGCGCGTCGCTCCCGGGTATCTGAATGCGCACCTGACCATCCGAAATACGCGTGACCGCCACCGCCACACGGCCCTGCTCGAAGTCGTGAGCACTTTCGATATTGGACATAACCTGCTTCGGACGATTGCCCGATGCATGCAACTTGCCGTCGACCACCATTTGCGGCGTATAGACATAAGGCAGTTTCAGCTGTTCCAGATAGCGCTGCTGACGTTGCGAAAACACCTCGTTCGCAAACGGGTCCACCCAGCCGATATAGTCCCAGTAATCCACGTGGAAACTGAGCGCCAGAATACCGGGCTGCCGTGAAAGTTCGGCCAGCAACGCGTCAGCTGCCGGGCATGCAGGACAACCTTGCGACGTGAAGAGCTCGACGACCGTCAGTCGCTGATCTGCGCGGGCGGATGGTGTCAAACCAAGTCCGACCGCGAGCAGGGTGACGAGCGCAATCGCGGCAGAAAAACGCCGACACACACCCCTTCGGGGCCTCACAAAGCCGATCAACAGCTGCGCCATGCAACGAATATGGACGCCCGGGCCGTAACGAACCAATCAACAGACGGTGACGAACCGCTCAAGCCGCGTCCAGCATGTTGCGCAACACGTACTGGAGGATGCCGCCATGACGGTAGTATTCGAGCTCATCCAGCGTGTCGATCCGGCAGAGAAGTTCGACGTCCCTGGTCGCGCCGTCCTCATAGGTGATGGTGCAGCCGAGGTTTGATCGCGGCTTGAGGCCTTCGGCCACGCCGACGATGTCGAACTTCTCGCGCCCCGTCAGCTCGAACGTCTTGCGCGTCGCGCCCTCGGGGAACTGCAGCGGCAGCACGCCCATGCCGACGAGGTTCGAGCGATGGATGCGCTCGAAGCTTTCGACGATGACGGCCTTGACGCCAAGCAATCGTGTTCCCTTCGCGGCCCAGTCACGCGACGAGCCCGTGCCATACTCACGGCCACCGACGATGACCAGCGGCACCTCGTCGGCCTGGTAACGCACGGCCGCATCATAGATCGACATCTGCTCGCCCGACGGATAGTGGACGGTCTCACCACCTTCGGTACCCGGAGCCATCTCGTTGCGGATACGGATGTTGGCAAACGTGCCCCGCATCATCACCTCGTGATTGCCGCGGCGCGAGCCGAACGAATTGAAGTCGACCGGCCGGACCTGGTGCATCTTCAGATAATCGCCCGCGGGACCGTCTTCCTTGATCGAGCCGGCCGGCGAAATATGGTCCGTGGTCACACTGTCGGCGAGGATCGCCAGGGGGCGCGCGCCGATGACATCGGACATGGCACCGGGTTCCGGTGCCATGTCCTCAAAGAAGCTGGGATGACGGACATAGGTCGAGCCGTCGTTCCACTCATATGTCAGCCCGGTCGAGGTCTTGATGTCCTGCCACTCCTTGTCACCTTCGAAGACGTTGTCGTAGCGCTTCCGGAACATCTCCGCAGTCAGGACATTGTCGAGAATTTCCTGCACCTCGGCGTTGCTCGGCCAGATATCCTTCAGGAATACGTCATTGCCATCCGGATCCTGACCCAGCGCGTCGTTGTAGACATCGACCAGCATCGAACCGGCGATCGCATAGGCTACCACCAGCGGCGGCGAGGCCAGATAGTTGAGCTTCGTCAGCGGATGCACACGACCTTCGAAGTTGCGGTTGCCCGACAACACGGCACCGACCCCGACATCACCCTCGACGATCGCCTCGTGAATTTCAGGCTTCAACGGGCCGGAGTTGCCGATGCAGGTGGTGCAGCCATAGCCGACCAGATCGAAACCGATCTCGTCGAGATGGGTTTGCAAACCGGCGGCCTCGAGATAGTCGGTGACCACCTGGCTCCCCGGTGCAAAGGACGTTTTCACCCAGGGCTTGCGGTCCAGTCCGCGCTCACGCGCTTTCTTAGCAACCAGACCCGCCGCCACGAGAACCGACGGGTTCGAGGTGTTGGTGCAGCTGGTGATCGCGGCGATGACAACGTCAGCCGGCGAGATGTCGTAGTCCGTGCCTTCGACGGCCGTGGCCGTGCCGGCACCCATGTCCGCAAGGGCGGTATTGGCCGACGAGACCATGTCCGACAGCGCCACGCGGTCCTGCGGGCGCTTCGGCCCGGCCAGCGACGGTTCCACGTTGGACAGATCCAGGCTGAGGGTGTCGGTGAAGGTCGGGTTCCATTCGCCCTTGATACGCCACATGCCCTGGGCCTTCGCATAAGCCTCGACCAGCGCGACGGTTTCATCGCTGCGACCGGTGAAACGCATGTAGCGCAAGGTCTCTTCATCGACCGGGAAGATGCCGCAGGTCGCCCCATATTCCGGTGCCATGTTCGAGATCGTCGCACGATCGGCCAGGGTCAGATGATCGAGGCCGTCGCCGTAGAATTCGACGAACTTGCCGACGACACCCTTGGCGCGCAGCATCTGTGTGACCGTCAAAACCAGATCCGTTGCCGTCATGCCTTCCTTGAGTTCGCCATCGAGACGGAACCCGACGACCTCGGGGACAACCATCGAGATCGGCTGGCCGAGCATCGCGGCCTCGGCCTCGATACCGCCGACGCCCCAACCCAGCACACCCAGACCGTTGACCATGGTCGTGTGGCTGTCGGTGCCGACCAACGTGTCGGGGTAGGCAATCGTCTTGCCGTCTTCCTCGGCTGTCCAGACGGTCTGGGCCAGATACTCCAGATTCACCTGATGGCAGATGCCGGTTCCCGGCGGGACGACGCGGAAATTGTCGAACGCGCCCTGGCCCCAGCGCAGAAACTCGTAGCGCTCGCCGTTGCGTTCGAATTCGAGTTCGACATTCTTGCCGAAGGCGGCGTCATCGCCGAAATGATCGACCATTACCGAATGGTCGATCACCAGATCGACCGGCGAGAGCGGGTTGATCAGCCGCGGGTCGGCATCGAGGCCGTCCACCGCGTCACGCATGGCCGCCAGATCGACAACCGCAGGCACACCGGTGAAGTCCTGCATGAGCACGCGTGTCGGCCGATAGGCGATCTCGCGCGGCGAACGCTGCTCCTTGAGCCAGTCCGCCAGGGCCTGCACATCGTCCGTCGAGACGGTGCGTCCGTCTTCATAGCGCAGCAGGTTCTCCAGCAGCACTTTCAGGGAATACGGCAAACGCGATACATCGCCGAGTTTCTCGGAGGCGGCTTCAAGGCTGAAATAGTCATAGCTCTGCCCCGCAACATTAAGAGTTCGGCGGGTCTTCAGGCTGTCCTGTCCGGTCACGCTCATGGACGTTCTCTCCTTCCCGAAAGGGAATTCATCTGATGATACGGAAGCTGGCGTGCGGGTGGTGACCCGGGCAGCGCCAATTTGGCGCGGTTATAGGACAAACGCCCGGTGACTCCAAGCTGCAGGACGCCATAAATCTTATGACGAAGCACCCTGCGCGATGTGCTTGGCCAGTGCATCTACCGCGGGACCCGCGTCTCCCCTCGGCGGGATCAGACCGATATCGACGGCGGGCAAGACCGGAAAGCCCTCATCGGGCAGGAGTTCGCGGAAATCCGCCGGCATTCCACTGCGTGGCAGGATCGTAACGGCGAGCCCGGCCTCCACGGCGGTCACGAGGCCCGCGACACTCTCGCTCGAATAGGCGATCCGGTGGTGCCGGCCCACGCTATCGAGAGTGTCGACGGCCCATTTGCGAAACGAGCAACCCGGCTCGAACACGGCCAGCGGCACCGGATTGCGTTCATGAACCACATGGCGTCGCGACGTCGCCCAGACGACCGGTTCGCGGCGAACCAGCTGACATTCCTGTTCGACCATCTCGATCGTCACAAGCCCGATATCGACGTCACCGGCAATATGGGCCTGCGAAATCTTGGTGCTGCTCGCGCAATGCAGTTCCACTTCGACCAGCGGGTAGGACTCGGCAAATGCCGACAGCACCCGCGGCAAGAACCCACTGATATAATCGTCGGGTACGCCGAGCCGAACAGCGCCCGCGATTTCGGGCTCACTGATGGTGGTCAACGCCTCGTCATGCAGTTGCAGGATACGGCGCGCATATTCGGTAAGAGCCTGACCTTCGCGGGTCAGCGCCGAGCGACGACCCGAACGCTCAAACAAGCTACGCCCGACGACATCCTCGAGCCGTTTCACCTGCATGCTGACCGCCGACTGGGTCCGGTGCACCTGGTTCGCCGCCTGGGTGAAGCTGCCGGAATCAACAACCGCCAGAAGGGTCCGCAGCAGGGGAATATCGAGGGTCTCGCTCATGCCGGTAAAATATCAACTTTCCTGATGGTTTCAATCAAAACTATTTGTTGGATTTAACTGTCGACCAGTCGCATTTGTCTCCCATGAACTTCCAACGATGCGATCAGGGACATGACCCGAATGGGGCACCACATTCGACGCCTGCTGGCGACCGTGCGCACACGCGCCGGCGCAGGGGACGGCTGCTGCGTGCATGCACCCAAACCATCGCGAGAGATTCAAGCCGAGTGGAAACCCATGGAACTCAAGAAAGGAAGGATCGGGATATGGATATGACCCGCATTTCTCCACGTCGCCAGCGGCCAGCGCCCCGCTCGGCGCTGCCACGCACAAACGCATTTTTCCGGTTCATCGCAGACCGGCACGACCTCTGGCTGACCCATCGGGCGCATGCGCGATGGCGTCGGGAACTGCACGCACTCGACACGCGCATTCTGCGGGATATCGGACTGACATATGCGACGATCGACAATGTCAGCCGGGCCGCGCGCGCGCGGGATATGGCGCAACTGCAGGCGCGTGCAAAAACCACAATTCCGCCGCAATGCCACCCTTCTCTCACCAACATGACACCCCATGTTGAAGTCTGACCGATAGCGTCCCCCATCAACGCATTCGGTCTGCCTCCGACGCGTCGCCCCGATCCCCTTCGGGTCGACGCTGATCCAGGCCCTTAAAGGCCGCCGGAACCCCCAACCGGCGGCCTTTTTCTATTTGTCTCCGGCTTTTGCACCCCGGTTCTTCCCGAGAAAGCACCCCAACAAGCACGCTCGGCAGACGGCGCTCACTTTGCTAGGTTCGCGCGCTGCCCGGGAAACGTCGCAGCCCTGGCGACGCGGGAAATTGAGGAAACGTGCAAGGTCTCACCACACACAAGCTTGGATGCATTCGCGGCGAGCGCGCGGTTTTCGCCGGGCTGGACCTCGCGTTGAATCCCGGCCGCGCGATGCTGTTGTCGGGCCCGAACGGCAGCGGCAAGTCGAGCCTGCTCCGGGTGCTGGCCGGATTGTTGCCAACCGCGGCGGGTCGCATCGACTGGGAAGGTGTCGACATTGCGCAGGACCGCGACGGACATCGCGCGCGCGTTGCCTATATCGGCCATGCCGACCCCCTGAAGCCTACCCTCACTGCGGCCGAGAATCTGAGCTTCTGGGCCAGGCTTTACGGGTTCGACCCGGACATCGAACCCGCGCTGTTTCAGTTCGCCATCGAACCTCTGGCAAACATACCGGTACGCTATCTCTCGGCGGGTCAGCGCCGACGGGTAACACTTGCCCGCCTCGCCCTCGGCCAGAACTCGCAGGCCGGGCCCACACTCTGGCTGCTCGACGAACCCGCGACGGGGCTCGATCCGGGCGCGGTCTCGATGCTGGCCAACACCATCCTGGCGCATCTGTCCAACGAAGGCGTGGCGATCATCTCCACCCATGGGGGCCGGCTCGACGAACTGCTCGACGAACACGCCGATCGTTACGACATGCGCGAGCTCGACGCATGATCGGGCTTTCCCTTCTGGTCCGACGCGACCTGCGGCTCGCGTTCCGCGGCGGGACCGACGCCATGATGGGCGTCATCTTCTTCGTGCTCGCCGCCGTACTTTTTCCCTTCGGCGTCGGGCCCGACGCCGCGATCCTGCCGCGCATCGGCGGCGGCATCATCTGGGTGGTGGCACTCCTCGCTGCGTTATTGTCCCTCGAGCGCATGTTCGCCGCGGATCATGAAGACGGCAGCCTCGACCTTCTTTACCTGTCGCCGGTCTCTCTTGCCCAACTCGCCCTGGCCAAAGCGTTGGCCCACTGGCTGACCAGCGGCGTGCTGCTCCTCATCGCGTCACCCGTCCTGGCACTGCTCTACAACCTGCCATCATCGGCCTATCTGCCGCTGGTGGCGACAATGGCGCTGGGCACGCCGACCCTCAGTCTCGTCGGCGCGATCGGCGCGGCCCTCACCTTGGGCGCGCGGCGCGGCGGCGTGTTGCTCGCCCTGCTCCTGCTGCCGCTCTACATTCCGGTCCTTATCTTCGGTGCTGGTGCGATCGACGGCGCCATTGCAGGGCGTGACATCACACCCCAACTGATGATCCTCGGTGGTTTCCTGCTGGCCGCGCTGGCGCTTGCGCCCTGGGCGACGGCGGCTGCCCTCAGGCAGGCAATCGAGTAAACTCAAACCAGCTGCAAGAACGGACGTGAAATTGCTTCATCGCTTCGCAAACCCGGCCCGCTTTTCGCGCATCGCTGCGCGGATGTTGCCCTGGTCGGCCGCACTGACCGGGCTGCTGTTCGTCGCCGGCATCTATTTCGCGCTGTTCGCCTCGCCGGCCGACTACCAGCAGGGCGAGACGGTGCGGATCATGTATGTACACGTCCCGTCGGCCTGGATGGCCATGGGCTGCTACACATTCATCGCCGTGATGAGCGCGACGTCGCTGATCTGGAAACACCCGCTCGCGGACATCGCCGCACGGTCGGCCGCCCCCCTGGGCGCGGGTTTCACCGTGATCGTACTGGCGACCGGCAGCCTGTGGGGAAAACCGACCTGGGGCACATGGTGGGTGTGGGACGCGCGTTTAACGTCGGTCCTGGTGCTGTTCTTTCTCTATCTCGGGCATATCGCGCTGACCCACGCCTTCGACAACCCGCAGCGCGGTGCAAAGGCCGCCGCGGTGCTGGCGCTGGTCGGCTTCGTCAACATCCCGATCATCAAGTTTTCCGTCGATTGGTGGAACACCCTGCACCAGCCCGCAAGCCTGACGCGCCTCGACCGACCGGCGATCGACCCGGCCATGCTGACCCCGTTGTTGCTTATGGGGCTCGCCTTCATGGCCTATTTCGTCACCATGCTGCTGATCCGCATGCGCGCCGACCTGAATGCCGCGCGCGCCCGGGCCTTGCAACTCTCCGCCGCCGAATAGCCGCATTTGCGTGTGCATATAAGTCGCACGTGAAGTTGATCGATTCGGCGTTGCCGTTCGTATCAAGCCTAGCTTAAGATCGACCAAGCCGTTCCCCGGCCATCATCCGACCGAATAGAGACTCCCATCGTGAAGACTCTCGTTGCATTTGCCTTTTTAACCTTGACCACCGTCGCTGCCCCGACCCTCGTTCATGCCCAGGACGCCGCAGCGGGCAAGAAATTGTTCAATCGCTGCAAGGCGTGCCACACGGTCAACGAGGGCGGCCGGAACGGAGCAGGCCCGAATCTTTGGGGCCTGTTCGGAAGCACTGCGGCTCAGCGCGACAACGGCTACAAAAAGTACTCAAAAACGATGAAAGAATCGGGGATCGTCTGGACCGAGGAAACTCTCTCCGAGTTCATTGAGAACCCACGCAAGGCCATACCGAAAACGCGGATGAGCTTTGCCGGCCTGAAAAACCCGAAGCAACGTGCGGATTTGATCGCATACCTCAAGAGCGTGACCCAATAGCCCGGCTCGACGAGACGCCACGGGCCGGATTTTTCATGCGGCCATTGGTCTCACGACCCATCGATCCCACATGAATGTGAACGCGAACGGATTGGGTTACACTGGAAAGCGACGTTAAATCCGAACGGATAATATTCGACTGGTTCTAGCAACCCCGCGTCTTGCCGCGCGTTTGACCGAGATGGTTCCGGAAACGTGGAAGACTTCACAGCATTTCTGAATATGGGTGGTTACGCCGCCTTTGTCTGGCCGTCGCTGGGAATCGCGACACTGATTCTTGTCACCATGGCGATCTCCAGCGTGAGACGGCTGCGCCAAAGCGAGGCCGCCGTGCAGGCCGCCGAAGCGGCGTCCCCGAGGCGACGCCGGCGCGATGACGCGGGAGCAAGCTCGTGAAGCGCAAACATCGCCGCCTGATGGTCGTCGCCGTGTTGCTCGGCCTGCTCGGATCCGCCGCGGCGCTGGTCCTGAATGCCGTCGAAGACAGCCTCGTCTTCTTCTATACGCCGTCCGATCTGGCCGAGCGGCCGTCGCCGCCCGAGAAGCTGTTCCGCCTCGGCGGGCTGGTCGAGGAAGGCAGCGTGCGCACGGAAGGTGCGACCACCTTCTTCACCGTTACCGACCTGAACCGCACGATCCCGGCAAGCTATACGGGCGTGCTCCCCGACCTGTTCCGTGAAGGCCAGGGGGTGGTCGCCGAGGGCACGCTGGGCGCCGACGGGCGCTTCACGGCCAGCGAGGTACTCGCCAAGCATGACGAGACCTACATGCCGAAGGAGGTCGCCGACGCGTTGCGCGAAAGCGGACAGTGGCGCGAGGGCGAGGCCGCTCGATGATCGCCGAAATCGGCCAGTATGTCCTGATCGCAGCACTGGTGCTTGCCGGCGTTCAGGCGATCGTGCCCCTGTGGGGCGCGGCACGCGGCGAGACAGGCCTGATGGCCGTCGGCGATCGGACGGCGATCGCCCAGGCCATCGCGTTGCTCATCGCTTTCGCGGCACTGACCCACGGCTTCGTCACGTCTGATTTCTCCCTATCGATCGTGTTCCAGAACAGCCACTCCCTCAAGCCGATGCTCTACAAGGTGAGCGGCGTTTGGGGAAACCATGAGGGCTCGATGCTGCTCTGGGTCCTGGTACTGGCGCTGTTCAGTGCTGCGGTTGTGATCTGGGGACGCAATCTGCCCCCGACCCTCAAGGCCCGTGTTCTCGCAATCCAGGGGATGATCGGCCTCGCCTTCCTGGCCTTCATTGTCTTCACGTCCAACCCGTTTGCCCGGCTCAGCCCCGCGCCCTTCGACGGCACTGGGCTGAACCCCTTGCTGCAGGACCCCGGCCTGGCCTTCCACCCGCCGCTTCTCTATCTCGGCTATGTCGGTTTCTCGATGGCCTTTTCCTTTGCCGTCGCCGCCCTGATCGAGGGCCGCGTGGATGCGGCCTGGGGCCGTTGGGTCCGCCCCTGGACACTCGCAGCCTGGACCTTTCTGACCGGCGGCATCGCGCTGGGCAGCTGGTGGGCCTACTACGAACTGGGCTGGGGCGGCTGGTGGTTCTGGGATCCGGTCGAGAATGCCAGCTTCATACCCTGGCTGTTCGGCACCGCGCTGCTGCACTCCTCCATCGTGGTCGAGAAACGCGATGCGCTGAAGAGCTGGACCATCCTGTTGGCTATCCTCACATTCTCGATGAGCCTGCTGGGGACCTTCCTCGTGCGTTCGGGCGTACTCACATCGGTGCATGCATTTGCAACCGACCCGGAGCGCGGTGTCTTCATTCTTGCCATCCTCGCGATTGCCGTCGGCGGCGCGCTCACCCTGTTCGCGGTGCGCGCACCCGGCATGAAGGGCGGCGGCCTGTTCGCGCCCTTCAGCCGCGAAGGCGCGTTGGTCGCCAACAACATGCTGCTGACTCTCGCCGCCGCGACGGTCCTGCTCGGCACCCTCTACCCGCTGATCCTCGAAGCCCTGTCGGGTGGCGCGTCCCGGGTGTCGGTCGGACCGCCATTCTTCAACGCCACCTTCGGCCCGATCATGGTGCCGCTTGTCCTGCTGGTCGCACTGGGCCCGCTGATGGCCTGGAAGCGTGGCAACCTGCGCACCGCATCGCGCAAACTCGTCCCGGCCGCCATCGCGGCGATTCTGGCGATCGGCGTAACCTTCCTGGCCGTCCCCGACGGCCCCGGACTGGCCCCCTTCGCCATGGGGCTCGCCGCATGGCTCGGTGCCGGCACGATTGCCGAATGGGGCGGACGCATTCAGTTATTCTCCTCCTCACCGTCGGTTTCCCTGCGCCGCCTGTCCGGTCAGCCCCGGTCCGCCAGCGGCATGACCCTCGCGCATCTCGGTTTGGCGATCATGATCGTCGGGATCACCGGTTCATCGGCCTGGCGCGCCGAGCTCGTCACCACGATGTCACCCGGAGAGACGGTCGAGGGAGTGGGCTACTCGGTAACCCTCGAATCCGTCACCGAAGGACAAGGGCCGAACTATCGTTTCGAGCGCGGTACCTTGCTCATTCGTGAAAACGGCAAGCCAGTAACCACGATGACCACGGAGCGCCGCTTCTTTCCGATCGCCAACCAGACGACGACCGAGGCCGGCATCCGGACGACCCTGTTGTCTGATCTCTACGGCGTCATTGGCGAACGCGGCCGGACCCCTGAAACAGCCAATGCCTGGACCATACGATTCTTCGTGAACCCGCTCGTCCCCTGGATATGGCTTGGCGCCCTCGTGATGGTGTTCGGTGGATTCCTGTCGTTGAGCGACCGGCGACATCGGGTCGGTGCGCCGCGCCGCGCCGCGAACGCGCCCCCTGCCGACCCTCCCTCGCAGCCCATGCCGGCTCCCGCCGAGTAGGCCCGACCAGGTTATGCGCCGGATCATCGTCCTACTGCCCGTCTTGCTGTTTGCCGCGTTGCTCGGGGTTATGGCCTCGCTGTTGACCGACAGCGAGCGCAACAACGACCCGTCGCGTCTGCCCTCGCCGCTGGTCGGCAAACCGGCACCCGCGATCTCCTTGCCGCCAATCGCCGACAATATCCCCGGCGGATTCTCAACCGAAGATCTCAAAGGCAAGGTGACGATCGTGAATGTGTTCGCCTCCTGGTGCGTGCCGTGCCTGGCCGAACATCCTTTGATCACCAAGCTCGCGGCTGACGGTGCGCGGGTCTACGGCATCAACCATCGCGACAAGGCGAGCGACTCCGCCACCTGGCTGCGCCGCCACGGCAACCCCTACATGGCTATCGGCTTCGATGCCGACGCGCGCGCGTCCCTGGAATGGGGGGTGACGGGGGTCCCGGAAACATTCATCATCGATGCCGACGGCATGATCGCCTACAAGCACACCGGGCCCATCACGCCCGACGTCCTGGAACGGAAGATCCTGCCGAAACTGCGCGAAGTAGAAGGCGGATGAAGCAAGCCTCGGCCTTTCTGGTCCTCACCATGCTGGTGCTCCTCGCCAGCGCCCCGACGGTCCTGGCGGTTGAGCCCGACGAGGTTCTCGCCGACCCGGCGCTGGAGGAACGCGCACGCGCGATATCAACAGAGTTGCGGTGCGTGGTCTGCCAGAACCAGTCGATCGACGATTCCGACGCGGAAATCGCCCGCGACATGCGCATCCTGGTGCGCGAGCGCCTCGTGGCCGGCGACAATGACGAAGAGGTCGTGAACTATCTCGTCGCGCGCTATGGCGACTTCGTGCTTCTCCGCCCGCCATTCCAGCCCAACACGCTGGCTCTCTGGCTTGCCCCGCCGATCATGGCCGTCGTCATCGCGACCCTGTCGGTGATGTTCTACCAGGCCTATCGGCGACGGCGGCTGGCAGGCGCCAGCCCGGACCCGCTTTCACCCGCGGACCGCGCCGAGCTCGATGCGCTGGTGGAGCGGATCGCCAGCACGAGCCCGCCCAACCCGCCGCGGAGCCGGTTTCGCAACGAACTTCATGACGGGCTGACACCGCATCCCGAGCACGATGACGAGCCGCCGGCAGCCGATGAGTCCGGCGACGCCGATAGGCCTGCCGGAAACGCGGACACCCAACAGAGAACATGATCTTCTGGACCATCCTTGCGGCGCTCACTTTGTCGCTGATCGCCTGGATCGCCTGGCCCCTGTTGCGCCCGGGGACCGGTGCTACGACGCGCGCCGAATTCGATACCGTGGTCTACTACGACCAGCTCCAGGAACTCGAACGCGACCGCGCGCGCGGGCTCATCGACGACACGCAGGCCGAGGCGGCACGCGGAGAAATCGAACGCCGCCTGCTCACGGCCGGGCGCGCCGCCGGTCTGTCGGGCAAAGCCGGGCATGGGCGCCATCTAGTGTTCGCCGCCCTGCTCGCCATCGTAATACCGCTCGCAAGCGTGCCGCTTTACCTGGACCTGGGTAACCCGGGGTTGCCGAACCAGCCCTTCGCCCTGCGCGAGGCACCTCCCGAGGCGACCAACGGCGTAATCGCGGCTGCCCGGGCGCGGTTACAGCAAGCCGAGGCACGCGCGACCGAGACCCCCGACGATCCCCAGGCATGGTTTGATCTGGGCCGGTTGCGCCTGGTAGCCGGCAATGTCGACGGGGCCGAGATCGCCCTGGCGCAGGCCCGCGAGCTCGACCCGACAAGAACCGAGATTGCATCGGCGCATGGCGAATCGCTGGCGCGTATCGCGGACGGCCTGGTGACGCCCGCAGCGCGCGAAGCCTTCGAGACCGCCCTCAGGGGTGACCCGACCGACCCCCGCGCACGGTATTTTCTGGCACTCGCCGATTATCAGGCCGGCTATGAGCAAGACGCGCTGGAAGCATGGTCGGCCCTCGCCGGCGACGCCCCCGCCGATGCCCCCTGGCTGGCAACGGTCCGCGCACGCATCACCGACACCGCGCATGACCTCGGCCACAACCCGGCCGACTGGCTGCCCCAGACGACCGCCGCCGAAGCCGTGCCTGGCGCGCGTGGCCCGACGGCTGCCGATATCGCCGCCGCCCAGAACCTGAACGACGACGAACGCCAGGCGATGATCCAGGGCATGGTCGATAATCTCGCCGCACGCCTGGAGAACGAACCCGACGACCTGGCAGGCTGGCGCATGCTCGCACGGTCATGGGAAATGCTCGGCGACCCCGGCGCGGCGGCACAGGCATATGCACGCGCATTGACGTTGGAACCCGATCACGCCGAGACACTTCTGCGCGGCGCAATTACCTCGGCCGAGTCCGGTGACACCGCCTCCGCACGCACATACTTCATGCGCCTGCGCGACCTCATCCCGCCCGAAGCGGACGCCCACCGCATGGTCAACGAGGCGATTGACCGGCTCGATGCCGAGAACGGCAGTCGCTGAGCCATGGACATCGCCATGGACCTGTTGCGGCTCACGCTCTCGCTCACCGTTGCCGGCGCAATTTTGTACGGGCTCTATCGCGGTCTGCGCTGGCGGTTTCCCCGCCTCGGTGCCTTCCGGGCGAGGCTGATTGTCGGGCTCGGGGCGATCTTTCTCGTCGCCATCTCGATGAACCAGCTGACCACCAGCAACGCGAAATGTCTCGGCCACGAGAACACCGTGCTGCTGCGCGGTGAGCGCATCATCAATCTGAGACAGGCCGAGGTCGAACGTCCAGCGCGAAGTCTGGACTCGCCGCAATACGCCAACGTATTGGAATCTTGTGCTTTTTTGGTTCAACACTGCCCCCTGGACGGGGCCGACAAGGCGGGGGTTACCACCGCCCAGATCTGCGAGAAAGCGCTCGCCGGCATCCCCCTGAACTAGGCCGGAATCGGCCGGCATTCGCCAATCCCGCCGAAATGTGAGACAATATAACGCAGCCCCGTGAAAAGCCTCGCGGGACATTGAGTGGCGCGCATCGTGGTCGGACCGGTGCGAAGACAATCGAGGACCGGCCAACGGGTGCGCCCAGATACGAAAGGGGCACCCATGAACGTAGCAGCAATACTTCGGACCAAGGGTAACGCCATCGAGACCATCCGACCCGACGGGTCGGTGTCACAGGCTTGCGCCCGGCTTACCGAACTCAAGATCGGCGCACTCGTGGTGAGTGAGGACGGCCGGCAAGTCGACGGCATCATCTCGGAACGCGATGTCATTCGTCACATAGCACGCGCCGGCGCGACCATTCTCGACCTGAAAATTTCCGACATCATGATCCGCGAGGTCGTCACCTGCACCGGCGAAGACAACATCGCTCATCTGATGGAGACGATGACGGAACACCGAATTCGCCATCTGCCGGTGGTCGAGGACAACGCGTTGATCGGGCTGGTTTCCATCGGCGATGTGGTGAAACACCGGATACGGGAAACCGAACATGAGGCCGAGGCGCTCAAGGCCTATATCGCCACGGGATAAACAGGCGCGGGTCCTGTCGCAAGCGACCCGCGCCATTTGAGGACACACCGCTGGCCGGGAATGCGCTAGGTGCCGGTAAAGGCCGGCTTGCGCTTCTCCATGAACGCCGTGCGGCCCTCGATAAAGTCCTGGCTCGCGAAGCAGGCGGCGACCTGTTCGGCGCACAACGCCTCATTCCGGTCGGCGGGAGCCTTCAGGTTTTCCTGCACCGCCGTCTTGACCGCCCGAATTGTCAGCGGCGCATTGCCGGCGATACGGCCGACATAGTCATCGCAATAGGAATCCAGTTCGGCGCGCGGCAACACCCGGTTGATCAGGCCCATGGTGAGCGCTTCTCCAGCATCGAACTGACGGGCGGTGTAAAAAATCTCCATCGCGAAGGACGGTCCGACGATCTGCATCAGGCGCTCAATCCCCGACGCGGCATAGCCAAGGCCGAGCTTGGCGGCCGGGACGGCGAAGCGGGAATCATCCGACGCAATGCGGATGTCGCAGCACAGCGCGATCGCCAGCCCGCCACCGATGGCATAACCGCCGATTTTCGCGATCGTGGGCATCGGCGCGTGGGTCAGCGTGTCCTGGAAGTCCTTCACGGCGGCGGCATACTCCTCGCTTGCCGCCTTCGAGGCGCGCTCGTCTGCGAATTTGGAGATATCGGCACCGGCGACGAAGGCCTTCTCGCCCGCGCCGGTCAGCACGACCGCGCGAACATCTCCCGCATCGCAGAATTCGCGGATCGCAGCTTCACCGTCGCGCCACATCTCGAGCGACATGGCGTTGTGGCGATCGGGGTTGTTGAAGGTGATATAGCCGATTGAATCTTCGCGTCTGCTGATGATCTGGTCGGTCGTCATGTGTCTCTCCTGGGCGTTCTATCGGCCGCTTGCTTGTTTCGTAGCGCCAGATATCCGCGCTGCATCGATGAGTTCAAGTTCAATCTGTATAGAGCGGGTGGAGTTCGAGAAAGTCCGAAACCCGAGAACCCTCGTAATAGGTCGCCGCGAAAGACGGCCGGGCCTGAAACCGCTCATACCAGGCGCCCACCAGAGGGTAGTTGTCCTCCCATATTCCGGCCAGACCCAGATCGGCCATCCGGTCGATTGCCGGGATCACCAGCACATCGGCCAGGGTGAACTGCTCGCCCATCAGCCAAGGTCCGTCCTCGAGCGCGGCCTGCATGCGTGCGCAGGTGTCGTCGAGCTGGCCGAGTGCGATATCGACATCCTTGCGGCTGAAGCCGGTCGGTTTACCCATGCGCTGGAACATCTCCCGGCGCACCTTGCGAACATTCATCTGTTCGTCCTCAAACTGCGCCTGATCGAGACCCTCGAAGCGATAAAGGAAGGCGCGATTGAACGACGGCACACGGATCGCCGGGACGGGCACCTCTTCGGCGAAATGCATCCAGGCCCGCATCCGGGCCCGTTCGACCACGTCGCCGGGGGTGAGCTCAACGCCGGGATATCGCTCATCGAGATACTCGCAGATGACGCTCGATTCCAGGATCACGTCATCCCCGTCCACGAGCGTGGGGACCACGCCGTTCGGGTTGAGCTTCAGATAGTCGGGATCGAGCTGATCCTTCTTTCCCAGTTCAAGAAACACCGTCTCGAAGGACAGTTCCTTCTCGGCCAGGACCACCCGCACCTTCTGGCTGCAGGTCGAATGGTGAGCATGATAGAGCGTGATCATCGTGAAACTCCCTGAACCCTTATCGCGAACCGGAAACCGATACGGGCTCGTGCAAATTCAACACTGTTCTCAGATATCACCGAAGTCGCCGCCGCGGCCTTTACCCGAAGCGAACCGCGCCGCCCCCTGAACGCCCCCGTTCACTTCACGCTTGCTGTTACGCCACTCCTGGCGCAACGCGTCGCGCTCGCTCAGACCATGCTGCGCCAGGGCGGAACGCCGGTCAGCCAGCATGCAGCTTTGTGGATAGCGCGCGATGTCATGGGCCAGCGCCTCGGCTTTCGAACGGGCTTCACCTTCGGGCACAACATATTCACACAGACCGATCCGCAGCGCCTCGTCGGCATCCACGCGGCGACCGGTCAATATAAGGTCCATCGCGCGTCCCTCGCCCACGAGACGCGGGAGCCGCACCGTACCGCCGTCGATCAGCGGCACGCCCCAACGGCGACAGTAGACCCCCATGAAGGCTGTTTCCTCCATCACCCGCATGTCAGCCCAGATGGCCAGCTCCATGCCGCCCGCGACCGCGGGCCCGGCGATCGCCGCGATCACCGGTTTGGACAATTCCAGGCGACTGGGCCCCATCGCGGCCATCGGTGGCTCCCCATCATCGGGGAAATCAAACTGGTCCAGCGCGTCGGCGCCAGACAAGGCAGAGGCGTGCTTTAGGTCCCAGCCTGCACAGAACGCACCACCCTCTCCCCAGAAAACGGCGACCTGCGCATCGTCATCGGCGTCGAACGCACGAAAGGCGTCGTAGAGTGCGTCGGAACTCCGCGGGTCCATGGCGCCGCGTGCCGCGGGGCGCGAGTGGATGACCGTCCACACCCCATCGTCCTTCTCAATCCTGACTGTCATCTGGTTGCCTTCCCTTGCCCCCTAGCGCATCGCCTCGGCCAGCAGCTCGTAGGACCGCACCCGCGCGGCGTGATCCCATATCGCACCCACGACCATCAGTTCGTCCGCCCCCGTCGCCTCGATCAGCGGGTCCAGCTTGTCCTTGATCGTGTCGGGCGAACCGTAGAAGGAACAGCCCAGCATGGATGACGCCTGTGCTTTCTCCATCGGCGACCAGAAAGCCTCGATATCGTCGACGGGCGGCGGCAGCTGGCCGCGGGTGCCACGGACCATGCGCGTGAATTGCTGCTGCGGCGTGGTGAAGAGCCGCCGTGCCTCGTCCTCGGTTTCAGCGACGACGACGTTGCAGCCGACCATCGCATAGGGTTTGTCGAGCTGGTCCGAGGGTTCGAACCGGTCGCGATAGATCTCGACCGCCTGCATCAACGCCTGGGGCGCAAAATGTGAGGCGAAGGCGTAGGGCAGGCCCAGCATGGCGGCGAGCTGCGCACCAAACAGGCTCGACCCCAGAATCCACAGCGGCACATTGGTGTCCTCGCCTGGAATCGCATGAATGGATTGATTTTCCTCCGCAGGGCCGAGCAGAGCCTGCAGTTCGACCACGTCCTGGGGGAAATTTTCCGACGAATCCGGTCCGCGCCGCAGCGCCTGCAAGGTGCGCTGGTCCGTGCCCGGCGCGCGCCCCAGACCGAGATCGATGCGGCCGGGGAACAACGTGGCCAGCGTGCCGAATTGTTCGGCGATGACCATCGGCGAATGGTTGGGCAGCATGATACCGCCCGCACCCACACGGATCGTCTTCGTGCCGCCCGCGACATGGCCGATGCACACGGCGGTGGCCGCGCTCGCGATGCCGGCAAGGTTGTGATGTTCGGCCAGCCAGAAACGCGCATAGCCGGCCGCCTCGGCATGCTGCGCCAGGTCGCGCGCGTTTGCGAGCGCATCGGCCGGCGTGAAGCCCTCGCCGATATAGGCGAGGTCGAGGACAGACAGACTTACCATGGCGTCAGCGCGTGCTGCTGATCATGCCGCCGTCGACCGCGTAGACCTGGCCGGTCAGGAAACTCGCCCGTTCGCTGGCCAGGAAGGCCGCAAGGGCTGCGAACTCCTCGACCGTGCCAACCCGCCCGACGGGGATGTCGGCGGCCTGCGCCGCGGCGGCCTCTTCCATGCTGATCCCCCGTTTCTCGGCCATCGCCGCGCGGGTGGAGCGCAGGCGATCCGTTTCGATCCGCCCGGGCATGATGACGTTGATCGTCACCCCGTCGGGGGCAATTTCGAGATCGATCGTTTTCGACCAGTTGACCAGCGCCACGCGGAGCGTGTTCGAGATTCCCAAGACCGGAATCGGCTCGACCACGCCGGAAGACGAGACGGTGATGACCCGGCCCCACTTGCGCTCGCGCATGCCCGGCAGAAGATGGCCGGTCAGACGTATAACGCTGACGACCATCGCCTCGAAATACTGTGCCCAGCTTTCCGAATCGACGGCGCTGATCGGCCCGAGCGGCGGACCGCCGGTGTTGTTGATCAGGATATCCACGCCGCCAAGCTCGGCCTCGGCAGCCGCCGCCGTGGCATCCACCGCATCGAGGTCCGACATATCGCAGGCGCGGCCAATGACCTCGACACCATGATCCTTGGCGATCCGCGCGGCGGCCTCTTCGCATGCTGCCGCATCACGGCTGCACAGCATGACCCGCGCACCCTCGGCGGCGAGCTCGTTGGCGATCCCGAAACCGATGCCCCGGCTGCCGCCGAGCACCAGAGCGCGCTTGTCCTTCAATCCCAAATCCATAACGTCTCTTCCTTTGTAAACATCCGTGATCGGCGGGACCTATCCCGTCGGCACTTCGTCCTTCCACTTCTCCGGGCGCAATGCCAGCTGCGCGAGGCCCTCCATGTCGGCGGCCTCCTCGGCGGGGAAGTTGAGCTCGACCGTGATGCCGTTCGGGTCGCGCACGAAGACCTGATAGAGATCTTCCTTGCTGGCCTGCTGCTCGAGATAGGTCACGCCATGTTCCTTGAGCCGGTCGGTCATCTCCACGCGGTTGGACGCGCGAAACGCGATGTGATGGATCGGTCGGCTGCCTTGCGCAATCTCCTCGGGCGTCGCGTCGGGATCGGGCACAGGGCGGGCCTCGTCGTTCGGGCGCGGGGGCACGACATGGATGATGTCGCGGTCCCCGAGATAGAGCCAGGTCACCTCCACATCGGCGCCGAAATCGGGATGCGGGCCCTCTTCAAAACCGAGATTGTCGATATACCATTGCACGGTCGCCTCATAATCCTGGGCGACGACGAGAAAATGTTCGAGATGAGAAATGGCCATGGGTGCAATCCTCTGGGTTTCATTCACAACTAGCCCAACGAGGGCGCTGCCGCAGGAAACTACGATTCCTGCCCACTTTACGCAAAGCATGGCCGGCCCTGAAGCCTGATCCCTCGCCGCCCGGGCTTAGTAGGTCGCGCGCCCGCCGCTGAGATCGAACGTGGCGGCAGTGGTGAAGGAATTCTCCGCCGAGGCGAGCCAGGCCACCATGGCTGCGATCTCCTCGACTGTGACAAAACGCTCACGAGGAATTTTCGACAACATGTAGTCGACATGCTCCTGCTTCATCTGGTCGAAGAGTGCCGTCCGCGCGGCCGCCGGGGTCACGCAGTTGACCGCGATATCCTGACCGGCGAGTTCCTTGCCGAGCGACTTCGTCAACGCGATGACGGCCGCCTTCGATGAGCTGTAGGCCGACGCATTGGGATTGCCCTCCTTTCCGGCGACGGACGCCATGTTGACGATCCGTCCGTAACCGGCGGCCTTCATGAAGGGCACGACCGCCTTGCAGCAATAGAACACGCCGTTGAGGTTGATCTCGATAACGCGCCGCCATTCGTCGGTTTCGTATTCCCACAACGGCGCGTTGGCGCCGGAAATCCCGGCATTGTTGACCAGAATGTCGATCTGCCCGCCCTGCTCGGCAACGGCACGCGCCGCGTCCGCAACACACCCGGGATCCGCGACATCGACCGGCATGGGATGTGCGCCGTCACCCAGTTCCCCGGCGGTCGTCGCGACCATCGCCTCGTCTACGTCCCATAACCAGACTCGCGCGCCGGACTCCAGGAGCCGCGCGGCAACCGCCCGGCCAATCCCCTGGGCGGCCCCGGTGACGATGGCACAACGTCCGACCAAATCGATCTGGTTCATTCGACTACGCCCCCATGCATTCTTGTACGCCTTGCCAACAGGGCGGCGCACGAAGATGCAGAAGATACCATGCCTGCAAATGCGCCGATGTCAGACTGTTTAAATCGTTTCGTGCAACATGCGTGGCTGGACGGCACATCACGGGCGCGCCAAACTGCCGCTCGCTCATTCCGGAACGCCGAATGAACTCAAAAACACATAAACACCTTGGGGAGAAAAAACATGATCTACGAAGTACGCACCTACCGGCTGAAACTCCGCATGGTTCCCGAATTCCTCAAGGTCTTCGAAGAAGCCTATGAGAACGGCCGCAAGCAACTCTCGCCGCTCGCCGCCTTTTTCGTTTCGGAAGTCGGCCCCCTCAACGAGGTCATCCATATCTGGCCCTATCAGGATCTCGCGGAGCGCGAAGCGGTGCGCGCCGAGGCGGTCAAGACAGGCGTCTGGCCCCCCGATGTGAACGCGATGATCCACGAGATGAAGGCCGAGGTCTTCACGCCCTTCCCGTTCATGACCGAATTCCTGAGCGGCGAGCACGGCCCGTTGTTCGAGTATCGCGAATACGCGGTGAATGCCGGCACGATCCCGGGCATCATCAACGGCTGGAAGGACGCGATCGACGCACGCATGGAATTGTCGCCCTGCGCCATGGCCATGCACACCGAGATCGGCGGCCTCAACAAGTACGTCCACATCTGGCCCTATGAGAGCTTCGAACATCGCGCGCAGGTGCGCGCCGACGGCGTGGCAAAAGGCGTCTGGCCGCCGAAGGGGTCACCCAAGGGCGCGATCATCACCCAGGACAACAAGCTATTGTTTGCCGCGCCGTTCTCGCCGCTGCGCTAGGTGGTGGCCATGACAGAAAGAAAGACGTTCCGTCAGCTCGCGGGCGAGACGTCGCCGCTGGTCATCCCCGGGGCGCATGACGCGTTGACCGCCCGGATCATCGAGCAGACCGGGTTTGACGCCTTCATGATCGGCGGATTCCAGATCGTCGGCGCGCGCTATGGCGCGCCCGACATCGGCCTGCTCGGGCTCGGCGAGATTTCCGCCGGGGTGCGCGACATCCTTGCCGTCACCGACCTGCCCTGCCTGGTCGATGTCGACACCGGCTATGGCGACGTCAAGAACGCCGTCTACACCTTGAACCATTATGAGAAGATCGGAGCGCAAGCGATCTTCATCGAGGACCAGGTCGCCCCGAAGCGCTGCGGCCATATGGCCGGCAAACGCATCGTGCCCGCCGAGGAGATGGAAGAGAAACTCCGCGCCTGTGCCGGCGAGCGCATAAACCCCGACACCTTCATCATCGCGCGCACCGATGCCATCGCGACCGACAGCCTCGACGAGGCGCTGCGGCGCGGCGAGCGCTATATGAAGGCAGGCGCCGATGCATTGTTCGTCGAGGCGCCGACATCGATCGAGGATATGCGGCGCATCTGTGAAGAACTGCCCGTACCGCAGCTGGCCAACATGATCGAGGGCGGCGTCACGCCGCTGCTGGGCCCAGCAGAACTGGGGGAGATCGGTTACAGCATCACCAGCTACGGCATCACCACATTGATGCTCACCGCGCGGACGATCCGCGACACCCTGGCCGACATCAAGAGCGGTGAGCTTAAACTCGCCAACACCGGTTTGAGTTTCCCGGAGTATCTCGACATCGTCGACATGCCGCGCTGGGACGGCGTCCAGGAACGCTATAAGGGCTGAGGCAGGGTTCGAGCTACGCCTAGACCCTGTCCCGTTTCGGCTTCTTGCGCTTCATCGGCGCGTGGCCGGAATTGATCGCCGCCCGGGCCTTCGCGCTCATCTTCGGGGCCTTGAGGCCGAGCTTTCCCTTGTTGGGTTTCTTGCCCGCGGGCTTCTTGCCGGGTTTCTTCGCCGACTTTTTGCCGGACCTTTTCCCTTTCTTTACCCAGGGTTTCTTCTCTTCATCCTCCCAGGGCATTCTCTCCTCGCCCGACGCTGCGTCGGGCTTCGGGTCCGAACGGCGTTTGCTGACCGCATGCTCACCGCGCGGCTTGGCGCTGTAAGGCTTCTTCTTCGAATAGGGTTTGTCGCCAGTGCCACGCGATCCGGTCGCGTCACCATCCCGACGCGGTTTGGGGTTGTAGGGCTTTTTCTTCACATATGGTTTGTCGCGGTCGTCTGCCGACGCGCCGGCGTTCGCGGTGGGGTCGCTCTCCCTGCGCGTCACGACGATATTCTTCTCCACCTTGCCGCCGGGGCCGATCCCTTCCAGGAACCGGTCCACGCAATCCGCCGCAAGCTCGACATGGGTTTCCTTCGCCTGAATCCGGATCGCACCGATATCCTGCTTGGTGAGGTGCCCGGCGCGGCACAACATCGGCATCAGCCAGCGCGCTTCGGCGCGCTCGTCCCGACCCACCGACAGGGTGAACCAGACGCTGTCCTTGAAATTGTCGCGCCGGTTCTTGCGCGGCTCCGGTGATGCGGCATCGAGCAGCTCTTCCGGCGCGGTCTGGTCTTCGAGATGCCGGCGCAACAATGCGGCGGCGACCTGCTCCGCATCATGCCGAGACAGAAGCTCCTGTGCGAAGGCGCGCTCCTCATCACTCAGCGGTTCGCTTAGTGCCGGGTCGGTGAAGATGCGCTCGCGATCACGCTTCAGGATGTCCTGGGCCGATGGCGGGTTCGCCCATGTGGCTTCCACGTTGGCGCTTTTCAAAAGCCGCTCCGTGCGCCGGCGCATGTTATGCGGCACGATCAACGCGCACACACCCTTGCGCCCGGCACGCCCGGTCCGCCCGCTTCGGTGCAGCAGGGATTCGCGGTTCTTGGGAATATCCGCGTGAACCACGAGCTCCAGGTTCGGCAGGTCGAGACCGCGCGCGGCCACGTCCGTTGCGATACACACCCGCGCGCGCCCATCACGCAATGCCTGTAGCGCATGGGTGCGCTCGTTCTGGCTGAGCTCGCCCGACAGCGCCACGGCCTGGAAGCCCCGGTTGGCGAAGCGGCTGGTCATCCGGTTGACGGCAGCCCGGGTCCCGCAAAAGACGAGCGCGTTCTTGGCGTCGAAATAGCGCAGCACGTTGACGATGGCGTTCTCGGCGTCGTTGGGCGCGACCGTGAGCGCGCGATACTCGATATCGACATGCTGGCGCTGCTCCGCCGTCGTCGAGACCCGCACCGCATCGCGCTGATAGCGCTTGGCCAGGTTGGCGATCGCGCGGGGAACCGTGGCGGAGAACAACAAGGTGCGCCGGTCCGCGGGTGCGGCATCGAGGATGAATTCGAGGTCGTCGCGGAAGCCCAGATCGAGCATTTCATCGGCCTCGTCCAGCACCACGGCCTTGAGCCCCGACGTGTTGAACGCACCGCGCTCGATATGGTCGCGCAGCCGCCCCGGCGTGCCGACCACGATGTGCGCACCACGTTGCAACGCCATGCGTTCGGCGCGCGCATCCATGCCCCCGACGCACGACGCGAAGGCAGCACCGGTGGGCGCATAAAGCCATTCGAGTTCGCGGCGCACCTGCAGTGCCAGCTCCCGGGTCGGCGCGACCGCCAGCGCCAGTGGCGCCTGCGCGCGCTCGAACCGATCGGCGCCGGCCAGCAGGGTCGGCGCCAGCGCCAAACCAAAAGCCACCGTCTTGCCCGAGCCGGTCTGGGCCGACACGAGCGCGTCGGCATCCTTGTCGTCGAGCGCCAGGATCGCGGTCTGCACCGGGGTCAGTTCGGTGTAGCCGCGCTGGGTCAAGGCCTGCTGGAGCGGCGGTGCAACGCCTTCGATGTCTGTCATGTTCTCTCGACCGGAATGCCGTATGGGCGCGGCCGGTACGCCGGAGAACCCATCAATGACGGCCCTCCTACATCATGCCCGGGTGAAAGTCAGGCGCGATCTTGCCGACGCGATGGCTTGTTCACGTGCCGTGTGCGTTTCAAACAGGAATGTTCGGGAAATTTGGTGGTGGATCGAGTCTCGGGCGAACTCGTCTCTGAATAGTCCGGAACGTGAGGGTCAGATGACCGCAGTTCAAAGCCCGATGTTTCCATCGGACCGGTCGTCAAACAGATTTACCAGCCGCGCGTTCCGACCCCGCCCTTGAAGGGGCCGACAATCCGGGGCGTGATCCAGCCGCCGTAGAAATCCCCTTCCTGCGGCAGGACACGCTCTTCGCCGACCCAGCACGAATCAACGCACGAGGCATAGAAGGCCATACAATCTGCGATCGGTGCGAAGGATTCGGTCGGTGCCGGATAGCTCCATGCCGCTATTGGAGACGTTCTTCCGTTCACCTCGAGAGACCAGTAGTGCGCGACTCCCTTGAACTCGCAAAAGGATTGCCCCGGTGCACGCTCGAGGAACTCGCGGCGTATGTCGCGCGCCGGGATATAGTAAACGGGCGGATGGCTGGTCTCGAGAACCCTGAAACCATGTTTGGTGGAAGCAACCGTCACGCTCGCGAACTCCACGCGAAGGCGATCCCCGACGCTTTCGAGACGGGGTGGCCGAGGATAGTCCCAGACCGATTCCTGGCCCGGCCCGGGCTCAATGCGCGACGCGAATTTCATGAGCTGTATCCTTCTTCTGGTTCCGGTTTCGGTTTTTGCGGCATCGTCCCGAGCAGAATTTCACGTCTTCCCAGCATGACGCCCATCGCCGCCGCCAGAAAAAGCTTCGCGTGCAAGTCGGACAGACCTTTGCCCGCCGATCACGTTTGTGGCCCATGTGCTTTCCCCTATGGAGGCCCTGAGATTCACGCCAGAGCTGCGGCAAGAAGCGAGGCGACCACGAGAAGCGTTAGGGGGCCACGCAACAAGGGGTACCAGAGCGGCGCTTCATGCGATTGCGCTGCCCGGATGTCTGACAAAAGCACCAGCAGGAATGCGCCCGAAAGAAGTAAAATTCCGGTTACCACGGACGTCAGAAGCCCCGCCCAAGCCACAAGCGCCGGTACGACGCTGAGCGTAAGCCGTCGCAGCAGGGCCGTGTTTTCGCTCGATGCGTTCGCGTCTTTCGTCGCGAACCCCCACCTGACGCCGCCAAGAAAAGACAATATGACCGCACCATAGGCGACAATCGCATGGGACGCCGCTTCGGCCAGTCCCGGCGGTCCTGCGAGAAGAAAAGCGGCACAGGCGAGGAACGGGAGAACGCCAAGGCCTCCAAGCCAAACCGCCGCAGCCGGGACCGATCTGCCTTCGACTGTCATTTGCAACCTTTGGTCCCCGCCCGACTACTGGGCCGCTGCGGCCGATTCTGATGCGGCGATAGCATCGTTCACCCGCGGCATGACCTCCTCGGCCATCAGTTGCAGTGAGCGCTTCGTGAGCCCTTCATCCACCCAGTCCATGCCAGCGTAAACGAGCTCACCAAAGTCTCCCGTTACTTCGCGCAGCGCCAGAATCTGATCAACCACGTCGTTCACCGTGCCGCATATCACGAGATCGTCGAGCACCCGGTCGAGGGTGACCGCCTCGTCGGCTTCTTCGCGGTCGTGCTTGAAAACCGCCTGGCGTTTGCCGCGGATCATCTTCTTCAGAATCTGGCTGTAGTAGAATCGATACGGGCTGTTCGCGTCGTCCTTGCCGTAGGATTTCGCCGTGGCGTCGTCGTCGGCGACGAAGATGGTCTTCGCGATTCGCCAGTCGGCCGGATCGGCGGTCTCGCCGGCATTTGCCTTGCCCTGGGCATAGTTTCCCCAATGGGTCGCCGCCCATTTCGGCAACAGGAAGTTGGCCGACAGCGGGTGAAAGTCGCGCTCGCCCATGGCGATCACGCCTTTGGAAAATGGCGCGACGACGGTGCCGACGATCTCGGGACGCGGCTGCTGATATGTCTTCGGCATGATCCCGTATCCGACATCGAGGTATCGGGTCTCGGCCGTCGTCACCTTGAACCGGTTGTTGTCGAAATTGATGTCGTAGGGAGTTTCACCCGCCCAGATCGCCAGAATTACGTCGATCGCTTCAGCGAAAATCTGGTTTCGGTCTTCGTCGAGCATGCCGAGCGCCTCCGCATCGGATCGCAGCGCGCCGGGGCTGACACCGAGGATGAATCGACCGCGCGCGAGATTGTCGAACATGGCTGCATGGGTCGCCACCAGCACCGGGTGCATGTGCGACAGGTTCGTCGTCCCGGTCGCCAGCTTGATGTTTTCCGTCGCATGAATGAGCGTTGCCTGGAACATCATCGAGTTGGTGATGTTCTCCGCGCTGTCAGTCAAATGCTCGCCCACAAACGCGTCGTGAAAACCCAACTTGTCGCACAGGATGATCGTCTCCCGGTCTTCCTGCAGTGTGGTCGGATAGTCCCGGTGCAACGGGTGCACCGGCATCGTGAAATAACCCAAACGCATTGTTTTGAATCCCTCGTAAAAAACCTTTTACGCTTGAGCCCTGCGTTCGGATTGCAAGGATACGGACGGCGGGCTTTTATTCAGCATGGAGCACAGGTCCGGGCCGATCTTGTCGTACGCACGCGGCATCCGCCGGCGCGATGTCGCTGCGAGATCGCGCCGGCGGGCCGTCGCTAGGTCAGCGGTGCTAGAAGCGCCTCGATCCGTTTGTCGGCCTTGCCCGGATACTTCTTCGCCGCAATCGCGGACAGGTTTTCGGGCATGTCACCAACGATGACGATACCCACCATCCCCTGGCCATAATGCGGTGTGCATTTGTAGACATACGCACCAGGCGTCGAAAATGTGTAAGACACGTCCTTGCTGAGCGCAGAGCGGAAGGGCTTCACACCCTTCGGGATAGCGCCGCGGACAAACTCCACATTGTGCCCGCGATCCGTCGCGACCCATGTCACGGTGTCACCTGGTTCGATTTGGACCAGTGCCGGGCTGTAAATGTTTCGTTCCTTGGACCCGGGGTCCTTGTTCAACATTTCAATCGATTTGTCCGCCGCATTCACCGAAACGGGCACGACAAGGAAGAGAAACGTCAAAACATAGCCAATTCGTCTCATGGACTGTCTCCATTTCTAGGGTTTGCACTCAATACGCAGAGAGCGGCCCCCCGGACGACGACAGAAGGTCGCAGGCGGTGCAGCGCCGGTTGATCCGTCACATCACGGATCACGTACGGAGTACGAAACAGCAAACAAAGAAGAAGGTGAAACCATGCCCCGGGTGTTCTTCGACGGTGCCTGTCCGCTGTGCACGCGGGAGATCGCCTTCTATCAAAAACAGGAAGGCGGATCACGCATCACCTGGGTCGACGTCAGCCGGACAGACAAGGCAGAACTTCCTGACGGTCTGTCCCGTGACGATGCCCTGGCACGGTTCCACGTTCAGACCGGTAACGGTGAACTGATCGATGGGGCGGCCGCTTTCGCTCTTCTATGGACTGCGTTGCCGCGCTTCCGGCGGATGGGAAAATTCGCCCGGGCCCAACCGGTGCTCTGGATTCTCGAACGCCTGTACAACCTGTTCCTTCCGTTACGCCCCCACCTGCAACGTTGGGTTGGCCCTCGGCTTGGCGTTTATTGCGACACGCCGACAACGACGACCGGACCAGAAACGGGGAAGCAACTTTGATGTCCATGTCACACTTGACCAATGCGAATTTCCGTCGGGGCATGGCAAGGTTGGCGCGCCTCCCTCTCATCCTGCTGGCCCTTTGGATACCGACAGATATCCACGCAATGAGCGACACGATGTTGATCGATGATTTTTCGAACGAGGAGTTGGTTTCCCCGCTGGGCACCGTGTGGCGCGGGGTGAGCGACCAGGTCATGGGTGGCGTTTCAAACGTGCGCGTCGAACACGACGAAGCCAGCGGGCAGTCCTTTATTCGCCTGCGCGGCGACGTTCGCCTCGAGAACAACGGCGGGTTTGTTCAGGCCGCCCTTGATTTGGAAACACCATGTGGTCTCCTCGACGCATCAACGTATCGCGGCCTCCGCGTGACGGTTCGCGGCAATAATGAGCAGTACTCGCTGCACCTGCGAACCCCCGACGCGACGCGGCCCTGGCAGTCGTACCGGGCGCATTTCACCGCCGGCGCGCGCTGGCAGACATTCGATATGCCATTCGCGGCATTCGAACCGTATCGGCTCGATTCACCCCTCGATAGGCAACGCCTCAAACGGATCGGACTGGTTGCCATCGGACGGGCATTCTCGGCCGACCTGATGGTTTCAAGTATCCGGCTTTACAAGTAGGTCTGACTAACTCGCGCCAACGACCGACAGGCCTGAACGTTAAGGCCAACCGAGTTTGTGCCACAGGAAAGTTAGAAATTTGGTGGAGCCGAGGGGAATCGAACCCCTGACCTCTACGTTGCGAACGTAGCGCTCTCCCAACTGAGCTACGGCCCCACCGATGCCGAAAACGGCCTGCGCGCGGCCTCTCCCGGCATCGCGGCGCGGCGGGAATATGGGTGCGCGCCGCCGCTCCTGTCAAGTCATCCGCGCGCAGGCGCGTAACCGGCGCGTGACTGGACAGGCGCAGAGCCGCTGGCTAGTCTCAAACCGGCTGGAACATGGCGTTTCCAACGTCCATTTACGCACCCGCGGATCGAAGAACATGCTCGCTATCGCCAACCTCATCAGCACGGTCATCGGCCTCTATATGTGGGCCGTGATCATCTCGGTGGTTCTGACCTGGCTCGTCCAGTTCAACGTGATCAACACGTCCAACCGCTTGGTCTACCAGGTCGGCGACTTCCTCTACCGGATCACCGAGCCGGCGCTGCGCCCGATCCGGCAGGTGATCCCGGCCATCGGCGGCATCGACCTGTCGCCGCTGATCGTCATCCTGATCCTCGGTTTCCTGCAGCAATTCATCCCCGAATTGCTGCTGCGCTAGACTCCGCCTTTCGCCGGGAATGGCCCGACTCTCACACCCATGCTAGAGGCGTTGGTGAACTTCACAGAGTGAGAGCATGACCGATCCAAAGACCACCCACGCGGACAAGATCATCGACGGCAAGGCCTTCGCAGAAGCGCTACGCGGGCGCATCGGCGAGAATGTGGCAAAGATCACCGAGGCGCACGGCCTGACACCGGGCCTCGCCGTGGTGCTGGTCGGCGACGACCCGGCGAGCCAGGTCTATGTGCGCAACAAGGGCA
The DNA here is from genome assembly GCA_965261975.1 of Alphaproteobacteria bacterium. Taxonomy (GTDB): domain Bacteria; phylum Pseudomonadota; class Alphaproteobacteria; order UBA6615; family UBA6615; genus UBA8079. The sequence continues at coordinate 39,509 of CBDHEC010000047.1, read as the reverse complement.
AGGCCGCCGAGGCGGCGGGCATCACGGCAACCGATCACCGCCTCGACGCCGCCACCAGCCAGGCCGAGCTGCTGGCGCTCGTCGATCAGCTCAACAATGACGATTCCGTCCACGGGATCCTCGTCCAGCTGCCCGTGCCGGACCAGATCGACCCCAACGCCGTGATCGACGCCATCGCACCCAACAAGGATGTGGACGGGTTTCACGTGATCAACACCGGCCGCCTGGCGACCGGCCAGATGACCGGGCCGGACGCCGCGATGGTACCCTGCACGCCGCTTGGCTGCCGGATGATGCTGGAGGACCGGCTGGGCGACCTGTCCGGGCTCGACGCCGTCGTGCTCGGCCGCTCGAACATCGTCGGCAAGCCGATGGCCGCACTTCTCACCCAGGCGAGCTGCACTGTCACCATCGCCCATTCGCGCACGAAGGACCTGGCCGATGTCTGCCGCCGGGCCGACATCCTGGTGGCTGCCGTCGGCCGCCCGCAGATGGTTCAGGGCGACTGGATCAAGCCCGGTGCAGCCGTCATCGATGTGGGCATCAACCGGGTCGCGGCACCGACCGACGACGACCCCGACAAGATGCGCCTCGTCGGCGATGTGGATTTCGACGCGGCGGTCGAGGTCGCGGGCGCGATCACACCCGTCCCCGGCGGGGTCGGGCCCATGACGATCGCCTGCCTGCTGGCCAACACGGTCACGGCGGCCTGCCGCCAGAACGGCATCGAGCCCCCCGCCTGGTAGAACCTAGGCCGGCAACCTGTAGCGGATGACACCCTTCACGCGGGCCGGATCCTCGACCGGCTTGCCCTTGCGCAGCACCTGGATCGATCCGGCGCGCGCCAGGTGAATCGCCTGCTGCTTCACCGCAGACATGTAACGCCGCCAGAGATCGGGCGGGTCGTTGGCCTTGCGGCGCGACTCCGCGACCGCGCGCGCGACGTCTTCGGGGGACACCGAGCCGCCGGGCTTCGCTGCGCCGAGCTGTGCCAGGATCATCGCCGCGACCGGATCCGTCGTGGGCATCTCGTCCCGCGATTCAACGGTTTCGGGTTCATCGGGTGTTTCGTCGGTTTGGTGCATGTCGGTCATGCCCCTGACTAGCATGCAGGGGTGTGACTGGACGAGCCCACATTCCCAACGGATAATCGTCGGCACGTGCGGTGATATGAGGGGGAAACCATGATCGGTAGTCTGGATGCGCTTTTCGCCGCCACCGCGCTGTTCGTCGGCGGCCATTTCCTGTTGTCGAGCATGCCCGTCCGGCTGGCGCTGATTCAACGCCTGGGCGAGACCCGTTTCCTCGCCTACTACTCGGTCCTGATGGTCGTGGTGTTCGCCTGGATGATCCTCGCCTACATCCGCGCGCCGATCGATCCGCTCTGGAAAACACCCGATGCGCTGCTCTGGCTCCCCGCCATCGTCATGCCGTTGGCGCTTTTTTTGATCGTCTGCGGCATCACGACCCCGTCACCGACCATCGCCGGTACCGCGCCCGACGATCCGGGGCGCGATTTGACCCGCGGCATCATCCGCATCACCCGGCACCCCTTCCTCAACAGCATGTCGCTATGGTCGGCCGCGCATCTGATCGTCAACGGCGATACGCGCGCGGTCATCCTGTTTGCCGGGATGCTGATCTTGAGCATATTCGGCATGTGGCGGATCGATAAGCGCCGCGAATTTCTGTACGGCGCGGACTGGGGACCGATCCTGCTGACCACCAGCCTGGTGCCGTTCGGCGCCATCCTGTCGAAACGCACCAGCTTCGACTGGCCGGGAATCGGCTGGTGGCGATTGTTGCTGACCATCGCCGTCTATCTCGCCCTCGTCGGCGCCCACCCGTTTGTCCTGGGTGTTTCGGCCTGGCCGGGGTTGGGTTAGCGGCCCGGCCGACGCCTAGTCCCGGAGCGCCTTGGCGAGACGCAGGCGCAGGGCCTGCAGCTTGATGAAGCCTTCGGCGTCGCGCTGGTCATAGACCTCGTCATCCTCAAACGTGACATGGTCGAGAGAGTAGAGGCTGTTCGGCGACTGGCGCCCGACCACAACCACGTTGCCCTTGTAGAGCTTGAGCCGGACCGCGCCCGAGACCCGTTCCTGGCTCTTGTCGACCAGGGCCTGGAGCATCTCGCGCTCGGGCGCAAACCAGAAGCCGTTATAGACGAGCTTCGCGTAGCGCGGCATCAGCTCGTCCTTGAGGTGCATGGCCTCGCGGTCGAGCGTGAGGGATTCCATCGCCCGGTGAGCGGTATGGAGCACCGTGCCGCCCGGGGTCTCGTACACACCGCGCGACTTCATGCCGACGAAACGGTTCTCGACCAGGTCGAGCCGGCCGATTCCGTTGGCGCCACCCAGCTCATTGAGCCTGGTCAGCAGGGTCGCCGGTGACATTTTCTGGCCATCGATCGACACCGGATCGCCCGCCTCAAAACCGATCTCGATATAGGTCGGCTTGTCGGGCGCATCCTCGGGTGCGACAGACCGGGAAAAGACGAACTCGTCGGGTTCGTGCCACGGATCCTCGAGCACCTTGCCTTCGGCGGAGATGTGCAAAAGGTTGGCGTCCACCGAGAACGGCGCCTCGCCGCGCTTGTCCTTGGCGATCGGAATCTGGTGTTTCTCCGCGAAGTCGATGAGCTTGGTCCGCGAGGTCAGGTCCCATTCGCGCCACGGCGCGATGACCTTGATGTCGGGGTCCAGCGCGTAGTAACCGAGCTCGAACCGGACCTGGTCGTTGCCCTTGCCGGTCGCGCCATGGGACACGGCATCGGCGCCGGTCTCGTGGGCGATCTCGATCTGGCGCTTGGCGATCAGCGGCCGGGCGATCGAGGTGCCGAGCAGGTAGACGCCTTCATAGAGCGCGTTGGCCCGGAACATCGGGAAGACATAGTCGCGCACGAACTCCTCGCGCAGATCCTCGATGAAGATCTCCTTGACCCCGAACATCTCGGCCTTGGCCCGCGCGGGTTCGATCTCCTCACCCTGGCCAAGATCGGCGGTGAAGGTCACCACCTCGCAGCCATAGGTCTCCACCAGCCATTTGAGAATGACCGAAGTATCGAGGCCACCCGAATAGGCGAGCACGACCTTTTTCACGTCACCTGACGCCATATCTCTGATCCGTTTCGCGTTTGCGTAAATCGCGGCGGAGTATAGTCGCGCATGGCGCGGGAGCAAGCGTTGGAGCGGCGCGCCATTTCGGGCGGTTGTCCGACGTTAGATCGGCCAGATAATCCGCATGCCGGCCAATGCCGCCGCCACCATGGCCAAACCGGCCAGCGCCAGCGGCAAGCCCGTCCCGATGGCCAGGGTGGACATCACCACGCGGACAATCCGGCCCGTTCGGCTGCTGTGGTGCGGGGTCAGCGAAGGCAGTCGCCAGCGGCGTATCGTCGGCAACCCCATAACAATCAGCGTCCCGCCCAAGATGGCGAGGCCAAATCCCATTAGAAAATCGTCGATCATGTCCGTCGATCCGGCGTTGGTTGCGCGAACGGATCTTGGGTGCGGTGTCCTCTTCCCTTGCGCCATAAAATAGTGACGCCGGCCCGGGCAGACAAGCACACGAGTTTGCGAGGATGTTTTCCTGTTAAATATCAGTATGTTACGGGTATTTATCCGGCGGCGGAACGGCGCGGTCTCTCGCTCTCGGACTTCAGTTGCCCGCACGCCGCCATGATGTCTTCACCGCGCGGCGTTCGGACCGGCGACGGATACCCCGCCGCCCGAACGATATCGGCAAAAGCCTCGATCCGTTCATCCGTCGAGCGGTCATAGGGCGCGCCGGGCCAGGGGTTGAACGGAATCAGATTGACCTTCGAGGGAATGCCCTTGATCAGGCGCACGAGCTCGCGGGCATCCGCATCGCTGTCGTTGACGTCGCGCAGCATCACATACTCGAAGGTGATACGCCGGGAATTGCGCACGCCGGGATAGTCACGACACGCGGCCAGAAGCTCGGCAATCGGATACTTGCGGTTGATCGGCACGATCTCGTCACGCAACTCGTCGCGCACCGCGTGCAGGGAAACGGCGAGATTGACCCCGAGTTCGGCGCCGCAGCGCTCGATCAAGGGCACCACGCCCGCGGTGGACAGGGTGATCCGGCGGCGCGAGATCGCGATCCCCGCATCGTCCATCACGATCTTCAAAGCGGCCGACACGTTCTCGAAATTATAGAGCGGCTCGCCCATCCCCATCATGACGATATTGGAGAGTTCGCGTTCGTAGATGGTGGGCCGTTCCGCGGTCGGCCATTCACCCAAATGGTCGCGCGCCAGCATGATCTGGCCGACAATCTCCGCGGGCCCGAGATTTCGCACCAACCGCTGGGTGCCCGTGTGGCAAAACCGGCAGTTCAGCGTACAGCCCACCTGACTGGATACACACAGGGTGCCGCGGTCGGATTCCGGAATATGGACGCATTCAACTTCATTGCCGTCCCCGAGATGCAGGAGCCATTTATGGGTCCCGTCGACAGACGCCAGGTCTTGCGAGATTTCCGCCCGGGATACGACGTAGCGGTCGGCCAGCTTTGCACGCAGGACTTTCGACAGATTGGTCATCTGGTCGAAATCGGTGGCGCCGCGACCGTAGACCCATTTGAACAGCTGGTCGGCCCGGAAGCGCGGCTCGTCGAGCGCCTCGAGGGCGGCGGTCATCTCGGCGCGGTTCATCCCGATCAGGTTGATCGGGCCGTCGTCGACCGACGCGTCGGGGGCTGCAAACTGTTCGGATGTGATCGGCATGACGGTTCACATAAGCCCGGCGGCGGGCGAACGCAACCGCTCTAGCGACCGCAGGCCTTGTTGATGGCCGCGTATGCCGCGCTGGTGCCCTTGAGGGAGTAGGTGTCGGTGGTCGGATTGTTGCGGCTCGACGTGCCCTTGACCGTCATGCGGGCGCCTTTGCGAAGCGCGGCGACGAGCTTCTGATCGTCGGCCTGCTTGTAGGTCCATGCACTCTGATCCTTGGTGAACAGGGACCATGATTCCCCGCCGATACGCACCTCGACTTCCGACGCTTCCTTGAAGGGGTAGCCGATATCCACCTGCACCACATCGAATTCCTTCTGGCCGGGCCGGTGCCAGACAAGGAAGAAAATCTCCCCGCGCCGCGACTGCAGGCTCGCGGTTTTCGGCTTCGAGACCATGTAGCAGAACTGGCTGTTGCCCGTGCCGCGGGTGTAGGCATCCCAGTCACCGTGCTGGCTGATGCGCTTGGCCTCCTGGGCATGGGCCGTGGACGGCGCCGCGAACGCCAAGGCCAGCACAAGTGCCGGTGCCATGAGTGTAAGTCTGGTGAGTGCAATCATGATTCGGCACTTACCAAGCGCCGCCGAGTCTTGCCAAGCCTTGGCATGATCAACGTCTTGTTATTGTTCGGCCTTTTCTTGGTCCTGCAGGCGTCGCAGCACAGGCTCACCATGCACATGCTCGGGCAATGCCTCCGTGGGCCCGCCCGGAACCAGCGGTCGCGCGGGGTAACGCCCCAGCGTCAGGACCCGGTCATACATGACAATCGCGGCGGCCAGGCCAACATTCACGCAGAAGCGCGTAGGAATTTTCACCACATGATCGCAGCGTGCGACCAGCGCCGGCGACAGCGAACCGCGTTCCGGCCCCAGCACATAGGCGGCCTGGCGGGGATGACGGAAACTCGGCAGGTCGATGGAATCCTCGATGAGTTCAATGCCGACCAGGGCACAACCCCGTGGCAGGCTGAAATCATCCAGCGTGTCATATTCGTGCAGCGGCAGATGTTCGGGCGCATCGGAGGTGTCCGACCGGCCACCCTCGCGCTTGGCGTAAACGGCATCGATGGTGAAGACGAAGCTCGCGCCGAACGCGTGCGCGGTCCGCATGATCGCCCCGACATTCATCTGCTTCGAGATCCCCTCGACGCCGATCCCGAAATAACCGCGCATTTTTGCTTCGCTCATGGGACCTTACTTGCATGCCCCTCGGGGCCGAGGCAAGTTGGCAACGAGGCCGGACAGGAGACTGAATTTCATGCGTGCGATCGTCTGTAAGGACTGGGGCGACCCGGAAACACTGGAACTTGGCGAGCTGCCCGCGCCGGCACTCGGGCCGGGACAGGTCCGCATCCGGATGCGCGCCGCCGGCGTCAACTTCGCGGATTGCGTCCTCGTCCGTGGCCAGTATCAGGAGAAGCCGGAACTGCCGTTCGCGCCGGGCCTCGAAGGGGCGGGCGAGATTATGGAAGTCGGCGATGGCGTGCCGAATTTCCAACCGGGCGACCAGGTGATGGCCGTCGTGTCTGCCGGGGCCTATGCGCAAGAGGCCGTATGCGACGCGACCACGGTATTTCACATGCCCGACGGCATGGACAACGCTACCGCGGCGGCCTTCCCCGTCGCCTATGGCACATCCCACCTGGCTCTGGTCCACCGCGCCCAGCTGAAACCCGGCGAGACCGTCCTGGTACTCGGGGCCGGCGGCGGCGTCGGGCTCACGGCGGTCGAGTGCGCCAAGGCGCTGGGTGCGACGGTCATCGCCGCGGCCTCCACTGCCGAGAAACTCGAACTGGCCCGCACGCGCGGTGCCGATCATCTGATAAATTATACCGAGGAGGATTTACGTGGCACGCTGCGCGAGATCACCGACGGGAAGGGTGTCGACGTCGTGTACGACCCTGTCGGCGGCGAGCTGGCCCAAACCGCCATGCGCTCGCTGGCATGGTCGGGCCGCCTGCTGGTGATCGGCTTCGCCAGCGGCGATGTTCCCGAGTTCCCGTCCAACCATCTCCTGGTAAAGAACATATCGATCGTCGGCGTTTTCTGGGGCGCCTACCGAAAACGCGAACCCGAGACCTTTCGTGCCGGCTTCGAAGAGCTCTTCGAATGGTGGGCCGCCGGCAAACTGCAACCCCATGTGTCCCAGGTTTTGCCCCTGGCCGACGTGGCCAAGGCACTCGCGATGCTCGAAGGCCGGCAGGCCGAGGGGCGCCTGGTTATCGACATCGATGGCTGACGCACCCAACGGGCATACCGGATAGGACCATGACCGATCCCGATAAGAATGCACGCGATCAGGCCGTGCTGTCCCAGTACGAATCCTACCCCTATCCCGAGCGCAATCCCGACGATGAAAAGAAACGCCTGATCGCCGGTTCGCCGAGCAACCTGTTCGAGCTGAACCATTATGTATTCGGGGGCGCGCGGGACCTGTCAAAACCACTTAGGGCGCTCGCCGCCGGCGGCGGCACCGGCGATGCCGTGATCATGCTCGCCCAGCATATGCACGATGCGGGCGTCCCGGGCGAGGTCACCCATCTCGACCTGAGCGGCCCAAGCCAGGCCGTCGCGCAAGCGCGTGCAAAAATGCGCGGGCTGAACAATATCCGCTTCGTGACGGGATCCCTGCTCGACATCGCCGAGGTGGCGCCAGGCCCATGGGACTACATCGATTGCTGCGGTGTGTTGCACCATCTCGACGACCCCGACGCGGGGCTGGCCGCACTGGCCGGTCAGCTCGCAGCCGATGGCGGGATCGGCGTCATGGTCTACGGCGAATATGGCCGAACCGGCGTCTATCACATGCAAGACATGCTGCGCATGATCGCTCCCGGCGGCGAAGTACCCGATGACGAGCGGGTTGCCACGGCCAAGCGCCTGGCCGAAAACCTGCCAAAGACTTCATGGATCGTCCGCAACGGACTGATCCGTGATCATGTGGGGGGCGGCGATCCGGGGATCTATGATCTGTTCCTGCATTCGCGCGATCGTGCCTACCGCGTGCCCGACATCGCCGACTTCGTGACCCAGGCCGGCCTGCGCCTGACAAGCTTCATCGAGCCCTTTCGCTACGACCCGGACTGGCTGGTCCGGGATCCGCGCATCCTCAAGAGACTCCGAGACCTAGACCTCATCACCCGGGCGAGCTTCGCGGAGCTGTTCACCGAAAACCTCATGAAGCACATCTTCTACGCGGTCCGCGACACCAACCCCATAACCCTGCCCGACACCGACGATCCGCGTGCAGTTCCTCATCTCCTCAACCAAAGCGCCGAAGACGTGGCCAGCACCCTTCCGCCCCGCGGCAAAATCACCATGACGGCCGACGGCCTGAAGACCGACATGGCGGTGCCGGCCCTGTCGCGCCCGATCGCGGCCCTGTGCGACGGCAACAGGTCCCTGGCCGAGATCCATGCGGCGATCCAGGAGAAACGCTCGGACCTCGACTATGGCGCGTTCAAGCGCCAGTTCGATGAGCTCTATCGGGTGATGAACGCGATCAACCGCATGGTGCTGCGGTTGCCGACCTGAAGACATTAGTTGATGTCGTTTGCCGGGGTGAAGTCGCCGTCGAGGCGATAGAGTTGTTGGGACCCGAAGCCACGGATTTCATGCTCGCCGACATCGCTGAGCCGGAACTCATTCTGAATCTGGGCAAAGGTTTCCTCGCCCACGAGAATCTCCATGGGCTCGCACACCGCTTCGATCCGGGCCGCAAGATTCACGCCGGGCCCAAAGATGTCATAGACATATTTTTGCACACCGACGACCGAGCCGATCACCGGCCCGGTGTTGATACCCACACGGCATTTCCATTCGAACTCGCTGTTTTCGTTGCGGCGCTGCAGGTAACGCACGAAGCGCAGCGCAACACGCGCGATATTGCGGGCATGGTCCGGGTTGGGTTCGGGCAGGCCTGAAACTGCGATATAGGCGTCACCGATGGTCTTGAGACGCTCGCAGCCGAACTGTTCGACAATCCGATCGAAGGCGGTGAAGATGTCGTTCAATTCCGAGATCAGCTTGGTCGGCTCCTGAGAGATCGCCATCTGGGTAAAGCCGACGAAGTCGAGCATCAGGACCGAGGCATTGTCGAAGCGCTGTGGCGTGGTGACACCAAACTCCTTCCATTCCTCATAAACCTGCTGCGGCATGATATTGAGCAGCAGCTTCTCGACCCGTTCCTTTTCTTTCTTCAGGTCCCGGTTCTGGCGCTCGATCATCTTCGAGTAGGACTCGATCGCCAGCGTGATCGCCCGGCGCTTGGGCTTGACCTCGACCTCACACTTCCAGGTCTCGCCCGCGTAGATCCGCTCATGGATCTTCGCACCGTCGAAGTTTGCAATGATGTCCGCCAGGTTCATCTCACCCGACACCAGGCCTGGAAACCATTCGCCGAACATGGCGTTGTGGAGCAACACGTCGAACGTATCGTGCTCGACGACGGCGAGCCCGACCCCGACGGAATCGAGCAGCATGGAACGAAACTGCTCCATGTCCATCGAGATGGTCTGGGCGGCGTCGCTCACGTCTCGTGCCGGGTAATGATGATGTCCGCGCGGGAATCGATCTCGTGCATGATCGTATCGATGTCCGCGCTTTCCAGTTCGAACTCGACGAGTGTTTCACGCAACAGGCGAGACACTTCCTCGAAGGACTCCTTATCGATCGAGAGCCCGGCATGCACCTTCTGCAGCGCCTCATCCGAGTAGCTCGCCGGCCCCCCATCAGGGACGAGATGAACTTCGTCTGGTGATCGACCTGCGCGCGCATATCGATATTGTCGAAATACGGCCCGACAATGTCGGAATCGACCGCCTTGTCATAGAAGGCAAACACGACCTTGCTGACGCTTGCGAAGCCGCCATATTTATCAAATAACGATCTGCTCATTCCGTCCCCCCGGGCCCCAATCTGCTAAAGCTTGGGAAATACTGCAAACGCGACATGCACCGGTTATTCCTCGCAATTCCACCGGCTGAACGCGTGTCCCGGTCAACCATTACGACGCCCCACCGCCAACACCATTCCCAATGTGGTCACCGCCAGACCGGACCAGGCGAGGACGGTGGGAAGTTCGTTCAGCAGAATGATGCCGAACAGCACGGCGAGCACGGGAGCACCGGCCAGCAGTACCGCCATGGTGGTTGCCGATACGGATCGCGTCGCCCGGGTCACGAGGATGACCACAATGAAGCTCGCGATGATGCCCTGATAGACCGTCTGCAGGGCCACCTCCTGCCAGGGCGGGAAGTTATCGAACTGCAAAAGCCCGGACGGCAAGAACAGGACCCAGACCGGAATATAGATCGCGGAACTGATGATCGGGACGGCGATCAACGCCTGCAGGATCGTCACGTTCCAGCGGCGCAGGGCGGTCATGTAAAGCGCGAAGCAACCAGCCGCACCCATCAGGAGAAGATCACCCAGCCACTGCCCCGGAGGTGCATCCAGGCTGAAGCTGTCGCCACCGACCATGACGCCGCCGACGACAATCAAAACCAAGCCGCCCATTTGCGCGCGTGCCGGAAGTTCACGAAGCCAGTAGAATCCGATCACCGCGGCAAAGATCGGCATCACCCCGTTGGTAAGAACCCCCGCATGTACGACCGGCGCCAGCGCCATGCCGCCGAACGAGGTCAGCGCAAACGGCACCCCCACGCCGAAGGAAAGGACAGCCCCTTTCCACAAGGGCAAGCCGGCCAGGCCTTTCGTCAGCAACAGCGGCAGGACAATGACGGCGGCAACCCCGACCCGGATTGCGGTTACATCGAAGGGCGTCAGCGCATGGAGGACGCCGAAGCGCGACGCCACGATCCAGCCGCCCCAAATGAAGGGCACCACAAGTCCGCAACTCAAGCCGACGGCGAAACTGGGTGATCGCGCATTCATTGTGCCGGCTTCGCCATACGCGGTGACGCGGCACCGGACAACAGACCCGGGCCGAGCGCAACCAGGATACCGGCCGTGACGACGATGACCCCGACGATGCTGATCGTGGATGGAATCTCACCCAGGGTCGGGATCGCGATGAGAACGGCCACGGCCGGCGCCCCGGACATCACCGCGGCCTGCCGCATGCCGCCCAGCATGCGCGCGGCGTGGGCAATCAGGATCGACGCGATAAAGGCTGCGATGATGCCCTGATACACGCCCTGCAGGGCGATTTCCGGCCACGGCGTGGCGGCAAGGTTACTCGGAAGGAAAAGCAGCCAGATCGGCACATAGAGCAGCAGGTTGGTTCCATTCACGATGATCAGGGACTGCAACGCGGTAATGCCCCAGCCGCGCACGGTCGTCAGGAACGTGGCGTTGCATGCCGCCGCGCCCAGAAACAGAAGATGCCCGCGCCACTGGCCCGGCATACCGTTGGCCAGCGCGTCCCAGCCCGTCGCCAGCACGCCACCCACGATCACGATGATACCGACCACGCGCCAGCTGCCAAGGCGATTGCCGAAGACAAACCAGCCGATACCCGCCGCGATCACCGGCATGGCGCCGTTGGTCACGATGCCACCATGAGCCACCGGCGCGAACGACATCCCGCCAAACAGAAACAACGCGAAGGGCGCGCCCGATGTCGAGGCGATCACCAGAATCTTCCAGAGTTCGAGACGCGGCCAGCGCATAAGCAGGATGACCGGCAGGGTGCAGATGCCGGCGACGCCGAACCGAAGACCGGCCATGTCGTACACGGTAAGGCTTGAGGTCGCGCCGAAGCGCGAGACCACGAGCATGCCCGAAAATAAAAGCATCACCACGACACCCGCGCTCACGCCGAGGACCGCATCGCGATTCATCACCGAAACTCCGGCAAGAAAAAGGCCCCATCCGGCTGACTATGCGGCATGGGGCCCTGTCCCTGTCTCGAACATCGAAAACCGATTGGTGTTCGAAGTGGTTACTGCGTCACGATCGTGGCTTCGGAGCGATCACGCACCTCGTCGACCGTTACATCCGGCGCCAGTTCCTCGATGTGGACGCTGCCATCCCCGATCCGGAACACGCCAAGCTCGGTGATGATGTCGTCCACCACCCCTGCCCCCGTGAGCGGCAGGTTGCATTCCTTCAACAGCTTGGCCGAACCGTCCTTGGCATTGTGATCCATCAGGATCACCACACGCTTGACGCCGGCGACCAAGTCCATCGCGCCGCCCATGCCCTTGACCATCTTGCCGGGGATCATCCAGTTCGCGAGGTCGCCATTCTCGGCCACCTGCAACGCGCCGAGGATCGACATGTTGATGTGACCGCCGCGGATCATCGCGAAGGATTGTGCGCTGTCGAAATAGACCGATTTCGGCGTCTCCGTGATGGTCTGCTTGCCGGCGTTAATCAGGTCGGCATCGACCTCATTGTCGGTCGGGAACGGGCCCATGCCGAGCATGCCGTTCTCCGACTGGAAGTTCACATCCATGTCGGCGGGAATGAAGTTTGCAACCTTCGTCGGCATGCCGATACCGAGATTGACGTAGAAACCGTCTTCGAGCTCCTGCGCCGCGCGGGCGCACATTTCATCGCGTGTCCAAGCCATTTTCCGTCTCCTTCACTTTGTCTTCGTGTTCCGCTCAACCGTCGCTGACGGTCCGGAACTCAATGCGTTTCTCGAAATCCTGACCCTGGAAGATCCGGTGGGTGTAGATGCTGGGCAGGTGGATACCGTCAGGATCGAGTTCGCCGGGTTCGACCAGCTCTTCGACCTCGATGACGCAGGTCTTGCCTGCGGTCGCCATCGGGGCGTTGAAGTTGCGCGCGGTTTTGCGGAAGACGACGTTCCCCGCCGTGTCGCCCTTCCAGGCCTTGATGATTGCAAGGTCGCCGGTTAGCCCACGCTCCATGACATAAGTCTGACCGTCGAACTCCTTGGTTTCCTTGCCCTCCGCGATGATCGTGCCGACGCCGGTCTTGGTGTAGAAGGCCGGGATTCCCGCGCCCCCTGCACGACAGCGTTCGGCAAGCGTACCCTGCGGATTGAATTCCAGCTCCAGCTCACCCGCCAGGAACTGCGCTTCGAAGGTCTTGTTCTCACCCACATAGGACGAGATCATCTTCTTGACCTGGCGGGTCTGCAGCAAAAGCCCGAGGCCGAAATCATCCACCCCGGCATTGTTCGACGCGATGGTGAGGTCCTTCACGCCTGATTCCCGGATCGCCAGGATCATGTGCTCCGGAATGCCGCACAGGCCGAAACCTCCGGCGAGGATCGTCATGCCATCATGGAGTAGCCCGTCGAGTGCGGACTTCGCGTCCGCATAAACCTTCTTGCTCATCTCTTCGCCCCGATTTGTATGTTCTGTTCTTTTGGGTCTTACGCCCAGTGTCAACGAAAGCAGTCTGGCCCGATTATGCCCAACCAGGCAGCCCCTTCATAGCCCGCGCAAACCTTTTCAAGGCGGCGAATCCGCAGATCTGCCACGCAGGAGTCGACTATCGAGCCGTGGTGCTCCTGCTCTATTGTGGCCGACCATGCCCAATCGTCTCGCCACCATGTCCCCCACCGTTGTCGCGATTTCCCTGATGGTCGGGGCGATGATGCTGTTTTCAGCCGGCCACGGGCTCGTGCGTTTCGCCAGCACCGAGCTACACCCGTTTCAAATCGGCTTCCTGCGTTCGACCTTCGGCCTGATCTTCATGCTGCCCCTGATTCTTCGCGGCTGGGATTTCTCCGACCTGCGGCTCAAACGCCCGAAACTTCACCTCATCCGGGGTGCGCTTTCCGCCGTGAACACCCTGGCCTGGTTTACCGCCATCGCGATCATGCCCCTGGGCGAGGCGGTCGCCCTGAACTTCACATCCCCACTGTTCGCCACGGTCCTGGCGGCAATTTTCCTCGGCGAAGTGGTACGCGCACGTCGCTGGACAGCGACCATCATCGGTTTCATCGGTGTGCTAATCGTGGTCAGGCCGGGCGTCGAGACCGTCCAGCTGGGCGCATTGCTGGCGCTGGGCAGCGCGATGTCGATCGCGGTCAACGTGTTGCTGATCCGGGTCATGTCCCAGGAGGACAGCACCCGGGCGATCGTCCTGACCTTCAACCTCGCCATCACCTTCTTCACCCTCATCCCGGCGATCGTGGTTTGGGCCTGGCCGAGCCCCGTCATGTGGGCCGTGGCATTTGCGATCGGCGTGACCACGACCGTGGCCCATCTAATGTTGACCAAAGCGATGAGCCTGGCCGAGGCCTCTGCGATTGTGCCGCTGGAGTTCATCCGGCTACCCATGGCGGTCCTGATCGGATTCTTCTGGTTCGCCGAGATCCTCGATGTCTGGACCATTGTGGGAGCGACAATTATCGGGTGTTCGGCGGTCTACATTGCCCGGCGCGAGGCGCTTGCAGCCAAGCGCATCGCCACGACCACCACGACATGACCGACAAGCGACCACGCCTTTTCGGGCTACCGCGCAATATTGTCGCGATCGTTGCCATGGTCACGGGTGCCGCCTGCCTGGCGGGCAATCACGCCCTGGTGCGGTCCGTTGCCGACGAGGTCGGGGCGCTGGAAACCTCCGCGCTTCGATTTCTCTGGGCCGTGCCGTTGATGCTGCCCTGGCTGATCCGCAGTCGCGGCCATATGCTGCACACGCGCCGTCACGGGCTGCATTTTCTGGCCGGCATGACCACCGTCGCCTCGACCCTGTTCCTGTTCTCCGGCCTCGCCCTGCTTCCGCTCGCGCTCGCCACCTCTCTCAGTTTCACCGCACCCCTGTTTGCCACCGTCATGGCCGTGCTCCTGCTCCGGGAACGGGTGTCGATGATGCGCTGGCTTGCGATCGCGGTGGGTTTCGGGGGCGTGCTGATCATCCTGCGCCCCGGTGTGGTGCCCGTTTCGCCCGTATCCATGCTGCCGCTCGGGTTTGCCGTCGCCTACGCGTTCTGGTTCATCCTCATGAAACGGCTGGGCAGCACGGAACCGAAATCCACCATCACCTTCTATCAGACCGTCTGGTCTGCGCTGTTGCTGACCCTGATCGCCTTGCCCGAATGGCAGTGGCCGAGCTGGGACGCCACCTGGCGGTCCGCGGCCATGGGCGGGCTCGGGACGGCCGCCATATTCCTGGTCGCCTGGGCCTTCGATCTCGCCGAGGCGTCCCTGGTTGCGCCCTTCGACTATATTCGCCTGCCGCTGATCGCGTTGATTGCCTATCTGGCCTTTGGCGAAGTGCCCGATATTTTCACCATCCTCGGCGCCCTGGTGATTGTCGGCGCCACACTCTCCTCGGCCCGTCTGGGAACACGCGAACCCGACCCCGGCTGACTTGACTCCCCCCCGTCCGCGGCGGGTTAATACGCCAGATCGTCGTAGGGGGATTTCATGGATTTCGGCATATTCAACCTGATGAACCGCCGCCACCGCAGTCAGACGGTGCCGCAGGTTATCGCCGAAACCGTCGAGCACATTCAGGCCGCCGAGACCGCTGGGTTCGGCGTTTCATGGTTCACCGAACATCATTTCACCAACTACTCGATGGCACCCTCGCCGTTGATGATGGTCGGCCACGTCGCGCCACAGACCGCGCGCATCAAACTCGGAACCGCGGTTGTTCTGCCGGCGCTCTATCAACCCGCTCGTTTGCTGGGCGATATCGCGTTTGCCGACAATCTGGCCGAAGGGCGGCTGATCGTCGGCCTGGGCAGTGGCTACCAGGCCTACGAGTTGCGGCGGTTTGGCATCGATCTCGCCGAATCCAGTGCGATCACGGATGAGTGGATCGACTTCCTCGCCGGCGGCCTCGGCCAGGAGTCCTTCGAGTTTCACGGCAAGTATATCGACCTGCCGCAGACCTGGTTCACGGTCGACCCCATCCAGACACCCCGGCCCCAAATCTGGATCGCCGGCAACAGCCCGGGATCCCAGCAGCGCGCCCTCAAGGGTGACTACCCCCTGATCGCGACGGGCTTCGGCCGTGACGCCGATACACTGGCCGAGATTCGCGCCGGCGCCGACGAGACCTGGCAGGCGGCAGGCCGGGACCCGGAAACAATCCGCTTCGGCACCCTGCGATACTGCTTCGTGACCGACGACAAGGCAGAGGCGCTCGCCTATGCCGAGAACGCCCGCTCGCAGGTTCGGCTCTCGTCTTTCCTGCGCCAGGGCCAAACCGAACTTGATGCACCCTGGTTGCCGGAGCAGGCGTTCGACGGCGAGATGTCGCCGGAAGACATACTCAGATGGAACCCGATCGGCGACCCCGAAACCGTGGCCGAACGGCTGGTCGAGGAAATCCAGAAAGTCGGTTCGGATCACATCGCGCTGTACATGACCATCGGCGATACCGACCATGAGGCGGTCATAACGTCGATCCGGCGCTTCGGACGAGAAGTCATGCCGTTGATCGAGCAAAGCGTCGGGCCGCTGGCCGCCGCCGGCCGCTATGCGAAGGCAATGACGGCTGCGGCGGCCGGGTAGGTGCACCATCATGACGGCGTCCGACGGCACTAGACTGCGAACCTCGCGGCACGACGGTAACCGGGAAGGCGCCGCATGAACGCCCGGGCGATCCGGCGCATCGCCGGACTCGCGCCGCCGGCGGTGTTGGCCCATGCCGACTGGTCGGTGGACGCGCGCAAGCGTTGGGTCGCGCACGCCGCGCGCACCACGGCAGGCGGATATGTGGCCCTCGCGCCCGAACCCGTCAGCCAGATCGACGATTTCTTCGACCGGCTGGCGGCCGGCGCGGGCCCGGGTGAAACCGTGTTTGCCGGGTTCGATTTCCCGCTGGGCCTGCCGGAAGCCTATGCCGCCAGCGCAGGCATCGACCACTTCGTCTCCGCGCTGGGACTGTTCGGCCGCGGCCGCTGGTCGGATTTCTACAACCCTGCCGGCGCGCAGCACGAGATTTCGATTCGCCGTCCGTTCTATCCCGACAAACCCGGCGGGACCCGACACAAGCATCTGACGGACGGACTCGGTGTCGAGAGTATCGACGATCTGCGACGGGTCTGCGACCACCCGACGGACCTGCGCTTCGCGGCGAGCCCCCTGTTCTGGACCCTTGGCGGACAGCAGGTTGGCAAGGCGGCGATTTGCGGCTGGCGCGACCTGGTTGCACCGGCTCGGCGCAGCCGAAACGCCTTTCATATTTGGCCATTCGACGGTGATCTCGCAACATTGCTCGACCGCCCGGGAATCACCGTGGCCGAGACCTACCCCGGCGAGGTCTATTCCCATTTACGCCTGAGGATCGGCGCCCCCAACAAGTCAAAGCGCAATCAGGCCGACCGGCGCGACGATGCCGCACCCCTGCTCGCCTGGGCCGCCGACAACGACGTCGTGTTATCCGCAGCACTTGCCGCCGACATCCGCGACGGGTTCGGACCAGGCGGCGACGGCGAGGACCGTTTCGATGCGACAGTGGGCCTGTTCGGCATGCTCAACGTGGTCTTCGGCCACCGGACACCGGGCGACCCGCGCGACCCGGTGCGACGTGATCTCGAAGGCTGGATTCTCGGTCTCGACCCGGATCGTCTGCGCCCACGCGGCGGCTGAGCGCGCATTGAAGGCAACCGGGCCGCATTGTAAAACCAAGACCAACCAGCTTCACACATCAGGGAGATCATCATGGACGTCAACGGACTGGCAGCGGTTATCACGGGTGGTGGCTCCGGCATCGGCGCGGAGGTGGCGCGCCACTGTGCGAAGGCGGGCATGAAAGTGTCTTTGCTTGACGTCAACATGGACGGCGCCAACGCCGTCGCCGACGAGATCGGCGGCATCGCCATCGAATGCGACGTGACCAGCGCCGACAGCGGCGAAGCCGCCATCGCGGCCGCGCGCGACGCCAACGGTGTCGGGCGCCTGCTGGTCAATTGCGCCGGCGTGGGCACCCCCGGGCGAATCGTCGGGCGCAACGGCCCGCTGCCGCTCGACGCCTTCAACTTCGTCATCCAGGTCAATCTGGTCGGCTCATTCAACATGATGCGCCTGTTCGCCGCCGAGCTCGGCGAGGCGGAGCCATTCGACGACGGCGAACGCGGCCTGATCATCAGCACCGCCTCGGTGGCAGCGACGGAAGGCCAGATCGGCCAGGCCGCCTACGCCTCGTCCAAGGGTGGGATCGTGTCGCTTAACCTGGTCGCCGCGCGCGAGTTCGCGTCCCGCGGCATCCGCGTCAACACCATCGCGCCGGGCCTGATCGACACGCCGATGATGGCCGGTCTGCCCGACGAGGCCCGCGCCAGCCTGGCCGAGCAGCCCGAATTCCCAAAACGCCTGGGCCGCGCCGAGGAGTATGCGAGCCTCGTTATGCACATGTGCGAGAACGTACTGATCAATGGTGCGGTGATGCGCCTGGACGGCGCATTGCGCATGGCCGCCCGCTAGCCGGCCGCGGCATCCATGAACGCCGCGAGTTCCGTATCGAGCACGGTCAATCCGCCGGCATCATGGGTCGACAACGTGACCTCGACCCGGTTCCAGACATTGAACCATTCGGGGTGATGGTTCATCGCCTCGGCCTTTAGCGCGGCGCGACTCATGAAACCGAATGCCGCGTTGAAGTCGGCGAAAAGGAACGTGCGGGTTATCGCGTCACGGCCCTCGACCAATGTCCATTCATCAAGGGAGGCCAGCGCCGTTTCACGGTCCGCGCCTTCGAGTTTCTCGGCCATCACGGCCTCCTTTGTTTCCGTTATCTCTTGCCCTCAAAACTGACGGTGCTTGGCGTCGCGATCAAGGCCCCCTATATGAGAGCGTCATGGCTGCAACCGGAAGATACGAATCATCCCCCTCCCTCGTGGAGCTCGAAGCGATTGCCGGCGAGGCATTCGCAACGATCCCGCATGCGCTTTCGCGCCATGTCGCGGATGTGGTGATCCACGTCGTCGATTTCCCCGATGAGGAAACGATGGCGGCGATGGAGCTCGAAAGCCCGTTCGACATTCTCGGCCTGTATGTGGGGGTCAGCCTCGATCAGAAGTCGGTCGCGGATACCCCCAGCGACATCGACCGCATCTATCTCTACCGCCGCCCGCTCCTCGACTATTGGTGCGAGACCGACGAGAATCTGTACCACCTCGTGCGCCATGTGCTGATCCACGAGATTGGCCATCATTTCGGCTTTTCAGATGACGACATGGAACAGATCGAGGCCAACCCGGGCTAGATTCCGATCGCGCTCAGGCGTTTCCGCAGCTCCGGCAGCAGCTGCGTCACAAACCACGGGTTTTTCTTCTCCCACCCGTTCGTCCGCCAGCTGGGATGCGGCAGCGGCAGGATTTCCATCCCGTGAGCGCGCCAGTCGGCCACCGCATCGGTCATGGTCCGGTAGCCCGGCAGAAAAGACCGGATCGCATAGCTGCCCACATAAAGGGTAAGCCGCACTTCGGGCATCGCCGCCAGAATGGGGGCATGCCAGAGCGGCGCGCATTCGGGACGCGGCGGTGCATCGCCGCCCTGCGGCAGGCGACCTGGATAACAAAATCCCATGGGCATGATCGCCACACGCGCCTCATCGTAGAAAGTCTCGCGGTCCATCCCGAGCCAGTCACGCAGCCGTTCGCCGGAGGGGTCGTCGAAGGACAGGCCGCTCGCATGGGCCTTCGTACCCGGTGCCTGGCTGATGATCAGAAGTCTCGCGGAGGCCGACGCGCGAACCAGCGGCAGCGGCCCGAGCGGCAGCTCGTCGCAAAGGGTGCACGCGCGCGCGTTCGCCAGGATCTCGTCGAGAGATGGTTCAGCTACGGGCAAGCGCCTGGAGCTCGTCGACAAAGGCGGTCACGATCTCGGTGGCGGGGCCGTAACGCCCCTCCTGAAACAGGCTCGCGCCGAGAGATTCCTCGAGATTGAGTTCGACCGTATAGGCACCATGCGTACGTGCCTCCTGCACGAAGCCGGCCGCCGGGTAGACGTTGCCCGACGTGCCGATCGAGACGAACAGGCCGCAGCCGGCGAGCGCAGCCCCGATCCGATCCATTTCCAGGGGCATCTCTCCGAACCAGACCACATGGGGCCGCATCGTGCCCGCCGCACCGCACTTGGCGCATGTCATCGCGACCTCGATGTCCCCGATTCCGCCCACGATATCGCCGCACTCATTGCAGCGGGTCTTCGCCAGCTCGCCATGCATATGAATGAGGTTCCGGCTGCCGCCGCGCGCGTGCAGGTCGTCGATATTCTGGGTCACGAGAAGAACGCCACCCGGCCAGAACCCCTCGAGCGCCCCCAGCGCGCGATGGGCGGCATTGGGCTGGATGTCGCTATCGCTCATCTGGGCACGGCGTATGTTGTAAAACCCCAGGACGGCCTCCGGGTCACGGGCAAATGCCTGGGGCGTCGCGACATCTTCGATCTTGTGCTTCGCCCAAATCCCGTCCGGGTCGCGAAAGGTCTGCAGCCCGGACTCCTTGGAAATCCCCGCGCCCGTCAGAATGACGATCGGATCGGACGGGGAAATATTATCGCGGAGACTCATGGGCATTTCCTGTTCACGGGCGATCGAGCGGATAGTCGGCTTCGCGAATATAGATCGCGCCACCCCGCCCGAGACTCGACGAATATAACCCGAATGACCCGACCGGAAACGCCGGCGCACGAAAGCCGCCATGGTCGGCCAGAAACCCCGCGATCCGTGCCGTGCGCGTGTCCCGGCACCGAGCGAGGGTCACATGGGGGTGAAATTTCCGACCCTCCGGCACCAATCCGGCACGCTGGCAGGCCGCCTCAACCCGGGCCTGCAGGTGATCCAGCGCCGGGTCGCGCGCGACCCCGGCCCACAAGGCGCGCACCAGGCCCCGCGATTCGAAATGCCCGACACCCTGCAAGGTGACGTCGAACGGTGGCGCATCGATCCGGGACAGGGCGGCATCGACTTCGCTCGCCGTGTCTTCATCCACCTCGCCGATGAAACGCAGGGTGATGTGCAGGTTCTCCGGCGGCACCCAGCGCGCCCCGGGAATCTGTCCCCGCAAGCCCGTCAACCGTTGACTGAGAGCCTCGGGCAAACCGAGGCCGACGAACAGCCGGATCATTGCGCGGCCCCCGCCTCCCGGGCCAAGGCGCGCAACACGAAAGGCCGCAGTTGCGTGACGATCCGGTCGACCCCGGCGGCGTTCGGATGAATGCCATCGGGCTGATTGAGGGATCGCTCCGCCGCGACCCCTTCGAGGAAGAAGGGATAGAACACGACATCATGACGGGCCGCGAGGCGCGGGAAGACCGCGTCGAATGCATCGGCGTATTCGCGGCCGAGATTTGGCGGCGCCAGCATGCCGGCAAACAGCACCGGAATGCCGCGCGACGAAAGTTTTTCGAGGATCGCGTCGAGATTGGCCTCGGTCTCCGCCGGGTCGACGCCACGCAATCCGTCATTCGCACCCAGTTCCAGGATCACCAGATCGACACGGTCGGGCAACGACCAGTCGAGCCGCGCGAGACCACCGGCGGTCGTATCGCCGGACACACCTGAATTAACGACCCGTGCGTCGACGCCGCCCGCCCGCAACGCCACCTCGAGACGCACGGGAAAGGAATCGGCCTCGTCGAGGCCATATCCCGCTGAAAGGCTGTCCCCGAAGGCGACGATCACCGGCTTGTCACTGGCCCCGGCGGGCCATACCGATAGGATCAGCAAAAGGCAGAAGAACGCCGGTAAGACACACAGACGCTGTATCGCTCCGGCATTGATGATCCGTAGCGCGCCGCCATATGTAGAAAGCAGATCAGATGTCATCGGTCGAAGGCGAACCATTATGAAAGATCAGCCCGGCACGGGCCCTGCCACACAGCATGGCATGGATGCGGCAACGATGATCGCGCTCGACGATGCCGAACTTCATTTGGCGAGTGCGGGCGGCAACGTCAACATCCTGCGCGGAATCGATTTGTCGGTCACCGCCGGCGAGAGCGTCGGCGTCGTCGGCCCGTCGGGTTCGGGCAAGTCTACCATGATGATGGTGATCGCCGGGCTCGAGCGGCTGACCGGCGGGACCGTCGCGGTGGCCGGCCAGGACCTGGCCGCACTCGACGAGGATGCGCTCGCCCGGTTTCGCCGGGCAAATATGGGGATCGTGTTCCAAGCCTTTCATCTGATCCCGACGATGACCGCATTGGAGAATGTCGCGGTGCCCCTCGAATTCGCCGGCAGCGCCGATGCCTTCGGCGTGGCACGCGAAAGCCTGGAAACCGTCGGCCTCGGCCACCGTCTCGATCATTACCCCTCACAGCTATCGGGCGGTGAGCAGCAGCGCGTGGCCATCGCACGCGCCTTCGCACCTCAACCGAGGCTCCTGCTGGCCGACGAGCCCACCGGCAATCTCGACGGCGAGACCGGTGCCAGCATCATCGAGACCCTCTTCGACCTTTCTGCGCAGCACGACACGACACTGGTGCTCATCACCCACGATCCGGCGATCGCGGCGCGATGTGCGCGGGTGGTCCACCTCCGCGACGGACAAATCTCAGATCACGGTGCTCCCGGGTGAGCAACCACCCCGTTACCAATGACACCACCTGGCCGTTGGCAGTAAAGCTGGCGCGCCGCGAGTTGCGCGGGAGCCTGCGCAGTTTCCGGATATTCCTCGCCTGTCTCGCGCTCGGCGTGGCGGCGATCGCCGCCGTCGGGTCGACACGCGCCATGCTGGAAGAAAGCATCAGCGCCGACGCGCGCGAAATTCTCGGTGGCGACGTGCTCGTCGACATCGTGCACCGACCCGCAACCGCCGATGAACGCGCAGCTTTGGTCGAAGCCGGAACACTGGCCGGCAGCGCCGAGATGCGCGCCATGATTCGCACCGGCGACATATCGAACAGCGGCGCGCGCTCGTTGATCGAACTCAAAACCGTCGAGGCAACCTACCCGCTCTACGGAACCCTGGAGACCGAGCCCAGCCTGCCGCTGGTCGAGATGCTGGGGCAACGCAACGGGCGGTGGGGCGTCGCCATCGCGCCCGAGCTGATCGACAAGCTGGGCATATCAATCGGTGACCCGGTGCAGATCGGCGAGACCAGTTTCGAGGTCCGCGCCACCATTCTGCATGAGCCAGATCGGGTCGGTGGATCGGGCCTGTTCTCACTGGGACCGCGGGTGTTGATCGACAACGCCGCGCTGTCGGACACGGCCCTGGTCCAGCCCGGCAGCCTCATTCACTACAATTATCGGGTCAGGCTGCCCGACGAAACCACGCCGGCGGCGTTCATCGCAGGGATCAACACCGCGTTTCCCGATGCCGGCTGGCGCATCCGAACCCTCGATGAATCATCGCCCCGTCTCAGCCGGCTGATCGGCCGGGTCACGCTTTTCCTGTCTTTCGTCGGCCTGACGGCATTGCTGATCGGCGGGGTCGACGTTGCCAATGCGGTCCGCGCCTGGCTCGACGGCAAGACAAAAACCATCGCAACCCTTAAATGTATCGGCGCGCCACGGGCACTGATCTTCCGGGTCTACCTGCTTCAGGTGATGGCTCTCGCCATGGGGGGAATCGGTATCGGCCTTGTGTTCGGGGCCGCTTTGCCCCTGCTCGCCGCCGACGCGCTGGCATCCGTTGTTCCCATCCGCGTCGCGACGGGCCTGTTCCCCCTGCCGCTCGCGGTCGCCGCCCTGTTCGGGTTCCTTACGGCGTTGGTCTTCTCGGTCTGGTCGGTGGCACGGGCCGGTGAAATTCCGCCCGCCGGGTTGTTCCGCGCCGTCGTTTCGCCAACGCGAGGCTACCCGCGGCCGGCCTACATCATCGCGACCGCAATGCTTGCCATCGCGTTGGCGGCACTCGCGATCGCCACCGCATCCGATGCGGGTTTCGCCGCCTGGTTTGTGGCCGGGTCCATCGGGGCGATAATCGCATTCCGTCTCGCGGCTGCCGGAATAGCCATGGTCGCCACGCGCATCAAAGGAATAAAACGCCCGGCGGTCCGGCTCGCCCTGGCCGGTCTGCATCGCCCCGGTGCCGCGACGGCATCGGTCGTCCTGTCCCTCGGCCTGGGCCTGTCGATGCTGATCACCGTGGCCACGATCGAAGGCAACTTGTCCCGCCAGATTTCCGACGAGCTCCCCCGTGACGCGCCCGCCTTCTTCTTCGTCGATATCCAGCCGCAGCAAGTCGAACCTTTCGAGGCCCTGGTGGCCGATGTCCCGGGCGTCGAACGCAGCGAGCAGGTCCCGATGCTGCGCGGCCGCATTACCGCCATCAACGGCGTGCCCGCCGCCGACGCCGCAGTGGCTCCCGATACGCGCTGGGTCTTGCGCGGCGACCGCGGCATCACCTGGGCGGCCGAAGCCCCCGTCCACAACCCCATTATCGCGGGTGAATGGTGGCCGGCCGACTACCGCGGCGACATGCTGGTCAGCATCGATGACGAGGTCGCGACCGGGCTCGGCGTCGATATCGGCGACACGATCACCGTCAATGTGCTGGGTCGCGCCTTCACCGCAACCATCGCCAACACACGCCAAATCGACTGGCAGCGCCTGGCGATCAATTTCGTGATGGTGTTCTCACCGGGGATTCTCGAATCCGCGCCGCGCATGCATATCGCCATCGTCCATGCCGACGCGGCGGCCGAAGATCCGCTGGAACGTGATGTCACCGACAGGTTTGCGAACATCACGTCGATCAGGGTGCGTGCCGCCATCGAGACCGTGGCCGCGCTCGTCGGCAATGTGGGCGCCGCTGTACGGCTGACGACATTGATTACCCTGGTCTCGGGTGTGCTGGTTCTCGCCGGTGCAATCGCCGCGGGCCGGCGCCGGCGCATATTCGACAGCGTGGTCCTCAAGGTGCTTGGCGCCACGCGGCGTGACATCGTCATCGCCTACATTCTGGAGTACGGGTTACTCGGTCTCGTGACCGCGATGATCGCGGCTATCGTCGGCAGCGTGACAGGCTGGGCCGTCGTGACATGGCTGCTCGGGATTGACTGGACGCCCGAGCCGGTTGCGGTCATCGTCACTGCCGTGATCGGCACCCTGATCACCATTGCGGCCGGACTGGTCGGCACATGGCGGGCAATGGGGCAGTCGGCCGCACCCTGGCTGCGAAACGAGTAACATATTCCCCAGACCACAGGATCCGGCGTGAACGACGAACCGAACAAGACCCACAGGCCCCCCGCCACCCCGCCCGAAGCACCGTTCCAGGAGGGACTGAAGCCCACCCTTCACCCGCCCAAGGTGCACACCATGCGGATGGGACACCTGCCGCTGACCATCTTCGTCACCATCGCCATTTCGGCCCTGTTTGCCCTGGCCTTCGAACTCGGTTCCGCACCCCCCATCGCCGGCATGGGGCTGCTCGCGCTGTTGATAGCCTTCGCGGCACTGACACCACGTACTGCAGATGGCCCCGCAACTGCCGGTACACGCTTCACCGTGGCCCGGGTGGCCATGACATGTTTGCTGGGAGGGCTCGCGGTCATCCCCGCCGGAAGCCCGCCCGACCCGCTTCTCTGGTCCGTCGCCTTGATGGGCCTCGCGGCCGCGGGTCTCGGAGCGGTCGATGGCTGGCTCGCCCGCATCACCTATTCCACCAGTGGATTCAGCGAGAAACTGGGGGCCATGGCAGGAGCGCTGCTGGTCCTGGCGCTGTCATTGCTTGTCTGGCGACTGGGACTCGCGGGGGCGTGGATCCTCGCGGCCGGCGTGCTCGGCTTCGCCGACGCAGGACTGCAGGCAGGACGTCACAACCCGTATCACGTTATCTGGCGGGTCGGGGCAGACTTGGTGGTTCGGGCGGCACTCGCGGTCGCAATCATCCCCGTCGCACCGCCGAATGCCGTCATGGTCCTGGGTGTGCTGGCGACGGCCGTCGCCATAGGCCTCATGGTCCATACACTGCTGCACCGACGCACAGGCGCTCCTGCGTAAACTTTTGAAATCAATGACTTAGTTTGTAAGTCATCAGGGAAAATCCAACGGCCCCACGGTTGAATTTCGTTCGTGGACGCCCCATATTCCTCGCAGCTAACATTTTCGCATGACAGGGAACCCTTGGGAGGGTCACGAAACCATGGCTAATCAATTCGACCGCGGAACGGTCATTCAGGGCCGCGCCACCGCCGATGCGCAGATCGATGAGGGCCTCCGGTCCTACATGCTGCGGGTCTACAACTACATGACGACCGGCCTCGCGCTGACGGGCATCATCGCCTATCTGGTCGCGAACACGCCGGCCTTGCTGCAGCTGTTCTACCAGGCCGGCCCCCAGGGTCAGATCGTCTCGACGCCGCTGGCATGGATCGCCATGCTGTCGCCGCTGGCCTTCGTGATGGTGCTGTCTTTCGGCATTCACCGCATGAAAGCCTCGACCGCACAACTCGTCTTCTGGCTGTTCGCCGGTGTGATGGGTCTCTCGCTCAGCCACATATTCCTGCAGTTCACGGGCGCCAGCATCGCGCGGGTGTTCTTCATCACCGCCGCAACCTTCGCCGCGATGAGCCTCTATGGCTACACGACGAAGCGCGACCTGACGGGCGTGGGCAATTTCCTGTTCATGGGCCTGATCGGCATCATCCTCGCGAGTATCGTGAACATCTTCATCGGGTCGACGATGATCCAGTTTATCGTCTCGGTGCTCGGCGTGATCATCTTCGTCGGCCTGACCGCCTACGACACCCAGAAGATCAAGGAGATGTATAACGAGCTCGACAACTCCGAGGTCGCCGGCAAGAAGGCGATCATGGGGGCGCTCCGGCTCTATCTCGATTTCATCAACCTGTTCATCATGCTGCTGCACCTGTTCGGCCAGCGCGACTAGAACAGCGTTTCATAAGTGACGGCAAACGCCCGGGCCCGTGCCCGGGCGTTTTCTTTTGCGCCAAGGCAGGTCAGAATTCCGGCAACAGGCAAAACGGGGGAAATCATGGCCAGTTTGAAGGACAAGGTAATCATACTCACCGGCGCCAGCCGAGGTATCGGCGCAGCCGCGGCGCGCGAGCTCGCCACCGACGGCGCCCATCTGGTGCTGTGCGCGCGCAGCGCAGAGGCCTGCGCCGAGACCAAGGCGGCGGTCGAGACGCTGGGCGCCACGGCGGAGACCCACGGGTTCGAGGTCGCGGACTTCGACGCCGCAAAGTCCTTCGTCGACGGCGTCCTGGACGAACATGGCCGGATCGACGTGCTGATCAACAATGCGGGTACCGGCCTGATGGGGTCGGTCGCAGACGTACCGCCCGACGCCTATCTCGACGTCCTCAAGATCAACGTGATGGGGCCGTACAACATGATCTCGGCGGCCCTGCCGTCCATGACCGATCGTGATGAAGGCATCATCGTCAACATCACGAGCGCCCGGGCCTTCATCCCGGACCGCTTCTATGCCGCCTACTGCTCGTCGAAGGCCGCATTGCTGTCCATGACCCAATGTCTGCGCTATGACCTGGAAGACAGCGCGGTGAAGATCTTCGCCCTGTCGCCCGGCTTCACCCAGACCGACATGGTCAATGACATCTATGCCAACCCGGTGTTCCGCGCGGCCGCCCTCACACCGGACCAGGGCCAGCCGCCCGAGCGACCGGCCAAGGTCCTGGCCTGGCTTGTTCGCGAAGCGCCGGCCGACCTGGCGGGTGTCCACAATCAGGTGCAGTTCAATGATCTCACCCGGCGCGCCGGAATCGAAATCGTCTGAACCACCATGCGGTAACCTTGTGTTCACCACACGCCGCTATGCTCTGCATCGGGGACATCTCCCTTTCACGAACCGTTATGCAGCCTGCGATGACCGAACGACTTTCGTTTAGTGAATTGCTCGACCATCACCCGGGTCAATCCGCACGCGAGCTTGCCGGCAAGGCCCTGCGTCAGGCACGCGAGCTTATGGGCGCAGATGCGGGGGCGCTTTATCTCCTGCGTCACGAAAACGGCGCCCGGTTGCTGGAATGTGCAGCCGCCCATCCCGACACGACGCCGCGCGGCGAGTCGATCCCTCTCGAGCACCCGTCGATCGTGACCCATGTCGTGCGAACCGGAGAAACCCTGAAGTTCGCCGACGCGCCGATCGAGGCCACCCAGGTGCCCTTCGAACCGGTGATCGACGCATGCCATGGCATTGCCGTGGGTGCGCTGTCCAATCACGCCGGCGAAATCATCGGCGTCGTCACACTCGCCAACGATGCCGGAACCGGGCGCCGGTTTGCCGACGAACATCTCGGACTGCTGGTGCGGTTCAACCGTCTGGTTGGCGCCGCGCTGGACCACGCCGACACCCTCGAGCAAATCGGCAACATCGACACGGACAAACAGGAGCGAAACGAACGGCTGCGCGATCAGGCGGAGGAACTGGCGCGTCTCGACGATGACGGCGAAGAGGCATTCCGAATGGCCATCTCACTTCTCGCGCGGGCAGCGGAGATCTATGACGAAGGAACCGGCAACCACGTGGTCCGGGTCAACGAATACAGCCATTTCCTGGCAAGCACCCTGGGCATGGAGGCCGACTATTGCCGGGAACTGCGCTACTCGGCTCAGCTTCATGATGTCGGCAAGATGGGTGTAGCGCCGGCGGTCCTGCGCAAGACGGGCGCGCTGACGGCGGACGAGCGGCGCGAAATGGACAACCACACGATCTACGGCCAACGCATACTGAGCCGTTCGCCGCGCCTGGCCATGGCCGCCGACATCGCCCTCAACCATCACGAAAAATGGGATGGCAGCGGCTACCCGTCCGGCAAGCGGGAGGACGAAATCCCGCTGTCGGCCCGGATTGTCCAGATGGCGGATATTTATGACGCCCTGCGCTCGGAACGGCCCTACAAACCGGGTTTGGACCACGCGCGCGCGCGCGACATCATTCTACACGGCGACGAACGCATCGATTCGGGGGGGCATTTCGATCCGGCCCTCATCGAGGCCTTTGCCGACACCCACCGGAAATTCGACGACATCTTTCAGACATTTGTCGGCAACGGATAGACCGACGACAGCCGGTCGATCAGTTGTAGACCGGGTCCGTCGGCGACATGATCTTGCCGATGCGGGCCTTCACCTCGCGCGGCTTGCGGTAGATCGCCGAGCAACGCAGAACCGGTTCTCCATCAGCGACGACCGACCCCTCAACGAAGTTCATGGTCCGCGTGGTCTTCGCCAGACGCACATCGCATGTGACCCACTGGCCGGGATAAATCGGTGCGAGGAAATCTGCTTCCAGATGGATTGTCGGCGTTAGCCCGACCACGCCGAGCTCATACATGGCCGACTGGGCCATCGCCACGTCGACGAAGCTGGTCATCCAGCCGCCATGGACCACATCGCGCGGATTCAAATGGCGATGGTCTGCGCGGAACCCGAACGTCGCCTTCGACTGGGTGCATTTCACAAACAGCGGGCCATTGTTCGAGGTGAACGGGCTGGAGAATTCAAAGGGTTCGAACCCGCGCGGAATCTTGATCGCCTGCTCAAGGCGATACTCAAGATGGTCGAGCCGATCTGCACCCCAGAAACTCTCGCCATCAAGCAGCATGAACGGCGCCCCGAACATGCCGTCCTTCAGCGCGCGACGATAAGCATTATCGAGATCCTTCTGCGCGCGGGCGTCATTCTGCGCCGCCTGAATTTCCTTCATGCTCACCGCCACGCCGCGGGCCTTACAGGCGCTGGCGAGTTGTTGCGCAGTGCGCACTTCCTTGCCGGTCCCGAAATATCGATGGTCGACAGCGCGCGCAAAATCCTTGGCCAGGTGCGGGTCCTTGCGCTGCAGACGCCAGAACACCAGTCGATGGAGTGATGCGCCATAGGGCGGCACTTCCGGCGGGAAAGTGACCGGCAAGCCGTTCATTTCGCACAGGCGCGGGAAATCCTTCATGTTGTGCGCGAACTTGGCCGGCTGGTCGCGCGGCGAGGTGGCTTCGTGATGATTCAGTATTGCCGGCAGGGGCACGCAGTTCCACTGGACTTCACGGCCCCAACGCGCGCCGATCGCCTCGATCCGGTTCATCGCCACATAGGAGTAGGCGGATACGAAATCGAAATAGAACTTGATTGGTGATGGCATGCTGTTCCCCGGGTACAAAAATCCGTTGTGGCGCGGATGGCACGATCAACGGCTGTCCGATCGTGAATCGTGGTCGACAATATAGTCGGATACTTCCGCCGCTGTCGCGCCCAGCCGGCCAGCCAAACGCGTAATGGTCGCCGGATCGAAACCGGGCAACGGACCCGACACGAAAATTGCGGCAACCGGCCGGCCCGACGGGTTCATGATCGCCGCCGCGACACCGGCGCGTCCGGCAACCATCTCACCGTCATCGACGGCATATCCCTGCACCCGCACGACCGCCAGCTCCCGCAGCAGCGCATCGACATTGGTGATCGTCCGGGCGGTGCGCGCAGGAAGTGGTTCCTGGTTGTAGAGCTGGCGCACCTCGTCCGGTGCCAGCCATGCAAGCATGGCTTTGCCGGCACTCGTCGAATGGGCATCCAGGCGTGTGCCGACGGCGATGGCGGGCGGCGGCCCGATCGTGTCGAAAATCACGATCTGCGGACCCTCCAGCGCGGCCATCTGGACCGGCTCGGCCAGATCCTCCGAGAGGCGGCGAACAAACGGCCGCGCATGATGGGCGATGGTCTCCAGGTCGTTCCGCCGACGGCCGAGCGAAAATGCCTTGTAGCCAAGCGCATAGGTGCTGTCGGTTTCGCTTTTGTATATCCAGCCCGTCCGGACCAACACGGCGAGGGTGCGAAAGACGGTCGCGCGGTTGAGGCCGGTCTCGCGCACGATGACAGCCAGCGGTACCGGGCCATCCGCGGCATCCACGCATTCGAGAATCGCGAAGCTGCGCTCTGCCGACTGGTTCTGGTAGCGGGGATCCGGCATGATCGCGGATGTGTTCAGTCTTCGCGGACGGCTTGCAGCAAAGGCTCTCTGCGCACCAGCCACCAGCCATATTGCTCGGGCCATTCGGCATAATCGGGGTCCGCCCCGAGTTCCCGCGCCATATGATGCGGCCAGTGGGGGTTGTAGAGAACCTCGCGACCGACGGCGACGAGATCGGCGGCCCCGGACGTCACAAGATCTTCGGCAATGTCCGCATCCAGCACCAGCCCCACGACCATGGTCGAGATGCCCGTCTCGGCGCGAATTCTGGACCCGTAAGGCCCGCGGAATCCCTGATCGCGCGGCCCCATTGCTGCGGTCGCAAGTCCGGATATTCCACCCGACGAGCAGTCGACCACATCGACCCCGCGCGCCTTGAGTTCGCTCGCCAGGGCGACGGAATCATCAAGCTGCCAGCCCTCCTCGCTGCCGTCCGCATCGACCGCCGAGATACGCACGAACAGCGGCTTGTCATCGGGCCAGACCGTACGGACCTTCTCTGCCGTTTCCAGGGTAAAGCGCATGCGGCCCGCGAGGTCACCGCCATAGGCATCGTTGCGATGGTTCGAGAGCGGGGACAGGAAAGAATGGGCGAGATAGCCATGTGCCGAATGAATTTCGAGCACCTCGAAACCCGCCTCGGCCGCATGGCCTGCTGCTTTGGCGAAACTCTCCTGGATGCCAGCGATCTCCGGCAGCGACAGCTCGGCGGGCACGAGCCAGCCGTCCTTCACGGGTTCGGCACTGGCGGCAACGATGTCCCACGTATCTTCGCCGCGCGCGCGGTCCGTATCATCGAGCGGCCCGTTGCCATGCCATGGGCGCTGCATGCTCGCCTTGCGCCCGGCATGGGCGATCTGAATCGCCGGCAGCGCGCCATTCCGGCGCAGGAAAGATGTGATTGGTTTCAGCGCCGCGGCATGCGCGGCCGACCAGATACCCAAATCGCCATGAGTGATCCGGCCACGCTCTTCGACCGCCGCCGCCTCCGTGAATACAGCCGCCGCCCCGCCGAGCGCATACTGGCCGAGATGCACAAGATGCCAGTCGCTCGCCAGTCCGTCTGTTGCGGAATAGGTGCACATCGGCGAGATCACGATCCGGTTGCGAAATCGGGTGCCGCGAATATCGAGTGGCGAAAACAGCGAGCTGGGTGAAGGCTTGGATGTGGACACGATACTCTCCCTGAATGATCAGCTGCAGCAGCCGCGCAGCGCCTAGTCTTTCGCGTTGCCGAGCGCCTTGAGAAGCTTCAGCAATGTCGCGTCTCGCTCCGTGGTCAGTTCGCTGATCGAGCGGCCGTGGGCCTCGGCATCGATCCCGTCGATGATCTTCTGTTTCACCGCGTCCGTGAGTTGCGGATCGCCCAGCGCTTCCCAGCGGCGTTCCTGGCTCGGTCCGAGATTCTCAAGATAGCGTCGGATGCCGCCATCACCGCCGCCCAGGTGATAGGTCATATGCGGCCCCATGAACGCCCAGCGCAGGCCGGGACCGCCGGTGATCGCCTTGTCGATATCCTCGACCGAGGCATATCCCTCCGCGACCAGATGGACCGCCTCGCGATAAAGCGCGGCCTGTAGCCGGTTCACCAGATGACCCGGAATCTCCGCGCGCAGACGGATCGGCGTCTTGCCGATCACATCGTAGAACTCCATCGCCCGGTCGACGGCCCAGGTCTCGGTCTGCTTGCCGCCGCCGACCTCGACCACGGGCATCAGATGGGGCGGGTTGAACGGGTGGCCGAGCACGATCCGCCCCGGATGGGCGGCAAGATGCTGATACTCCGACACGGGCAATGCGGTCGAGCTCGATGAAATCACGACGCCCTCGGGAATATCCCGGTCGATCTCCGCCATCAGGCGCGCCTTGATTTCCGCGTCTTCCGGGCCGCTTTCCTGCACGAACTGCACCCCGTCCAGCGCGTCGGAAATGCGATCATGACAACTGAGATTGTCCAGCGATGCGCCTTCCGACAGCCCCAGCTCGGTCATGAGCGGCCAGGCGCGCGCAACAAACGCCGTCACATTCTCCGCATATCCTTCGAGCGGATCCCAGCAGCGGACCTTGAGCCCGTGCGCTAGGAAATACGCCGCCCAGGACGAACCGATCGTGCCGGCCCCGACGATGCCGACGGTCGTGATAGCTGATCGTTCCATATCTTTCTCCGACCCGCAGGGTCCAATGGCTTTGGCCACCGGTCCCACGCATGTGATGGGGTTGTGTTTTCCAGCCTGCTACAATGATGCAACGACGCGCTATCGAGCGCCAGACACCAAGAGGAAACGACATGACCACATACGTCACCGCGGCGCTTACCATCACCGACCCGTCCTGGATCGAGGCCTATGGTCCCCCCGTCCATGCGCTGGTCGAAAAGCATGGTGGGCGCTATCTCGCCCAGACCCCGGAGGTGCGCAAGATGGAAGGCGACGCCGACGCGCCAAACGTCATCGTACTTCTTGAGTTCCCCGACCAGGCATCCGTTGAGGCCCTCTACGCCGACCCGGAATACCAGCCCTGGCTCGCATCCCGCAACGACGGCTCTCACGGCCCGGTGCTGATGTTCGACGCGCTCTAGAACGCGTCGACCGGAGTCAGCTACCGACCGGCGTTCCGGCGATCCCGCTGCGCAGGTCCTTGCAGGTAAAGAAGTGGCAATCCTCGTCCGGCGAGATCGTGACCGAGTGCACGGTGTTGGCCGGGATGTAGATCAGCTGACCGGGCCCGACATCGGATTCCTGGCCATCCACCGTGGCGTGGAGCCGGCCCTGCAGGAGGTATATCCACTGCTCGTTCGGGTGGGTGTGGGGCGCCGAGGTCTGGCCCGCGGGCAGGGTCATGATCCCGACCTGGGTCAACTCGCCCTCAACCACCGGACCGAATGTCTCGGCATATCCCGGGCCCGCCTCGAGCCCCTGCAACTTGTCCACATCAAACACATAAGTGCCGTCGCCCGCCTTATAGGCGCCGTCGGTCTTGGTTTCGGCATTCGCCATGATTGTTCCTCCCTGGGTTTTTCTCCTGCGCCCAGTGTAGCGACAGCCCGGGGCCAGAACCACTCTCGACACCGGCTGCGCCACAAAGATTGCAACTTCTCGCCGCCGTTAGAAATTGCAGCGAAAACCCGTCGAATTTTGATGGATGAAGCACCCGAAGCGACGGCGTTTTTCCATCAAAGACAGGATCATGTTTATCCAATGTTTCTTGGCGTGAGGGACCCTCGAATCTAGCCTCCGGGTCGAGTTTCCCCGCATGCGGGCCCTGAAAACTGACCCGGAGGTCTTCATGAATATCCTTGCACTGACCTCGCAAAAAGGGGGTTCCGGCAAGACAACGCTGGCCGGCCATCTCGCCGTCGAAGCGGAGGCCGCGGGCGCCGGCCCCGTCGCCGTGATCGACACCGACCCCCAAGGCAGCCTGACCGATTGGTGGAACGAACGGCTGGCCTCGACACCGGCATTTCTACACGCCTCCGTCGCGACGCTGGAAACGGACCTCGCGCGCGCGCGCGACCTCGGATTCAGCCTGGTGATCATCGATACCCCGCCAGCGATCACCGACATGATCGAGCGGGTCATCGCCCTGTCAGACCTCATCGCCATACCCACCCGCCCCAGCCCCCATGACCTGCGGGCGGCAGGCACGACGATCGCCATGGTGGAAGCCGTGGGCAAGCCCCTTGTGTTCATCATCAACGCCGCCAACCGGCGCGCCCGAATCACCGGTGAAGCGGCCGTCGTGCTGTCGCAACACGGCACGGTCGCCCCGGTCATGATCCACCAAAGGACCGACTTTGCCGCCAGCATGATCGACGGTCGCATGGTGATGGAATTGCCGCGTACGGCAAAATCCGCCGAAGAGATTTCGGGCCTGTGGCGATATCTCGACAATCGCCTGGCGCAGCGGCACGCCCCGACAATCATTTCCGACGGATTCACCCGCCTTTCACCGGGCCGCTCCAACGGCGAGACGCGCTGGAACGGCGCGTCATGAGTGACGGGTTCGTGGCTCACAAAGGTGCGGCGGTTCCCGCCGCGACCCATCCTGGCGACGCAGCGAGATTCCACGCGCGACGGACAATTGTGCTTCCGGCCATCAACCTGCACGCCACGACAGAACAGGGCGTTGTCGCCGTTGCGCGCGACCGGACACGACCGTCACGCGTCGCGCACCTGAACGGCACCGGCGCCACCGAACGGCGAAAGTTCACATTCCGGATCGACGCGGCGCGCCATGCGGAATTCTGCCGCATGGCAGAATCCCGAAATGTCAGTCGCCAGCGATTGCTGACAGAAGCGCTCGATGCCCTGCTGCATCGCGCCGAGCACGCCCCGGGCGCGGCGGCGTCACAACTCGAGGACAAACAGGCTCTGCATGCCAACCGTATAACGCCGCACCGCCTCAACATCGCAGCGCATCGGACCTGAACCCGCGCGCGCGAACCCCGCATGGATGGCGGGAACCGAGGATGTGAGAAATGAGGATGTGAGAGCCCGGAATGACCAACAATAATCCAACGACCCGAAATGACCGGGACAAGGCCGGTCGCAGGGCTCCTGTCGCCTCGCTGCAGAAGGTATCGATCCGGCGCGGGCCGCACCCTTCGGCGCCCACGCACCATGCCGAGGCCCCGGGTTCACATATTGTCCAGCCGTTGCACCGCGACCATGAAAGCCCTGCGCCGATCATCGAGGTGCATGCGGAGAAGACCCGACAACCCCCAGCCAGGACCTTTCCGTCAGCACAGCCCCGATCCACCGAAACGATCGGCGCGAGCGCAGCCGGGCACACTGCTGTTGCACCGTCAGCCATAATCGACCTTTGGGAGCATCTGGCGACCGACCGTTTGCGTCCAAAGATTTCCGATATCGACCCGGTTACGATCGCCGGACAATGGCCCAACAGCCTCCTGCTCCGCGTTACACAGGGCGGCCGGCGCCCCGGTCTGGAAGTCGCGCACATGTTCACACCACCTGCCGGCGGTCCTACGTCCGCCATACCGATCGACGCGATGACCGTCGACTGGATCGTGAGCCTGGGACGCGAGGTGGTGATCACAGGCGCACCGGTTCACGAAACCGACGCCTTGCCCACGGCCGAGGGTCCCATCAGCTGCGGCGTCATCGCGCTTCCCTTCGGTCCAGAAGGCGGGGTTGATCACGTGTTGTGCCATTTGTATCGCGTCGACGAGCTGGTCGTTGAAGGCCAGGTCGAGGCCCCCGTCAGCATGCCGCCACGCGACCGCACCGGAATAAAACGCCTGTTCGGGCGCTGAGAAAAGAAAGCCAACACCCGCCCGGTCGCTTTTCTTTCTCCGGCTTCACCTACAGTCCGTGCTAAGACGCGGGTATGAACCGTGCAGCACTCCTTCTCATCGCGAGCCTGACCGGGCTTGGCGCCCTCTACACGATCTACCTGACCGTCACAGGCGACACCGGGCTTACCGTCTGGCGCGGGGCACGGGCCACCGTCGCGGTGCTGGTGATCGGCGCGACCATCGTGACCTGGCGCCAACTCATCAAACCGACCCATGACCATGCCCGAATTCTCAAACGCGCCGCGCTGATCGCGCTGGTGATCGGCGTGGTCGGCCTGGCCGCAAACGCGTTTGTCGGCAGCCGCACCAGCGCGCCCGATGGCCCGGTATTCGTATTGTCCCTGTTGTTGATTCTGCAGGCTTTCCTGACCATCGGTCACGCCTCCCGGCCGACCTAAGTCCGAACCATGTCTGTCGGCGAAACGGGATCGCGCATCAACGGCAACCTCCGTGGCATCTTCTGGATGGCGACGACCGGGATCCTGTTTGTCGGGGTGACCGGCATGGTGCGCCACCTGGGCACGGATATGAGCCCGGTCCAGGCGGCATTCATCCGCTACCTGTTCGGCCTGGTGCTCCTGATCCCGGTTTTCTTTCAGATCGGCAGTTTCTCCCGCGAACGCTCGGTGCTTGGCCTGCACGCGGTGCGCGGCGTCCTCCATGGGTGCGGCGTGATGCTCTGGTTTTTTGCGATGGCCCGAATTCCCATCGCCGAAGTCACCGCGCTCGGGTTCACCTCGCCCATTTTCATTACCATCGGTGCGGCGCTTTTCCTTGGCGAGCGCCTGCATCTACACCGGGTCGGCGCCGTCCTGGTCGGATTCGGCGGCGCGCTCGTCGTTCTTCAGCCGGGGTTCCAGGTCATAAACCTCGGTTCGATCGCGCAGTTGGTGGCCGCACCGCTGTTCGCATGCTCGTTCCTGATCGCCAAGCGCCTGACCCGCACCGAATCCAGCCCGGCGATCGTCGCCTACCTGTCGATTTTCGTGACGCTCACCTTGTTGGGACCGGCCTTGCTGGTCTGGCGCACGCCGACTCTCATCGAACTGGGGTGGCTCC
The DNA here is from genome assembly GCA_965261975.1 of Alphaproteobacteria bacterium. GTDB lineage: Bacteria > Pseudomonadota > Alphaproteobacteria > UBA6615 > UBA6615 > UBA8079. Next base: position 2,640 of record CBDHEC010000047.1, on the reverse strand, counting down.
TGGCGATCGCCTCGGCGGCGACGGCGGGGCATTACACGTTGATGCAGGCTTTTCGGGCCGCGGACATCACGGTGACCCAGCCAATTCAGTTTCTGCAGCTGGTCTGGGCCACGGTGCTGGGCCTCGCGGTTTTCGGTGAGCAGCCGGAAATCTGGACCTGGGTCGGCGGCGGCCTGATCGTCGCCAGCGCCACCTATATCGCGCATCGCGAAAGCCGCGCGAAACGCGGTGCCCCGAAGCAACCAGACCCCGCCTAGCGGAACACCACCGACGCCGCTGCCAGCACCAGCATCGCCAGCGCGCCGAGGCCAACCGCGGACAGGACGGCCGCCAGCATCAACCGGCTCGACGCGGGTCGCTCTTCGCTATCTGCCTGCTCGTCCATTGATCGCTTCCCTCGGGGGCAAAAAATCCATGATAACGCCGAAATGCAGTTCGGCCACGCGTGCGCCCATTGTATGCTACTGCGACGTTTCGATCGACCAGTGAGGTCCCTTTGGGTTTCGTTTTCAATATGGGCTTCTTCGCCGCGGCGTTCGTGCCGAGCTTCCTGGTCAGCCGGATCATCTTTCGGCTGACCAAGAAATGGGAAGGCACGCTCTCCCGCCTCATCGCCGCGAATATCGCCTCTGCGATTATCTGCATCGCCGTGTTTCTCGCCGCCGGGGTCTGGTTCGCGGATGGATTCGACTTCCCCTGGCTGTTCGGCATCGTCAACTACGCCCTGGCCCAGGCCATCTGGCTCGCGGTGGACATTTACTCCGATTGGATCAATGACCGCCTCGAGGGTTGGGGCGAGAAGACCTAGCGACGAAATCACGGGGGCAAACGATGGGTACGGAAGGGACAGGCGCGGGCAACGCCGACATTAATGTGGGTGCCTTTTGGCAAGCCGTCGGCCAGCGCGCGGTTGCAGCAACTATCGTCACCGCGCGCGGAAGCGCCGGACCGGCTGGATTTCTAGGGCTGTCCGCGACCCATGTCTGTGCCGACCCGCCGACGATGCTGGTGTCGATCGACGCCCGCACTTCGGCCCTCGGCGAGATCCGGGATTCGGGCCATTTCGCGATCAATTATCTGCCGCAAGGCGCCGAAGACGTGGTCGACCTGTTCTCCGGAAAGAGCGACATCAAGGGCCCCGACCGGTTCGACGCCGGCAGCTGGTCCACGCTCGCGACCGGCGCGCCGGTCTATCAGGGTGCGGTTGGCGTGATGGATTGCCGGCTCGAGGAAACGCTCGAGCGCCATAACACCATTCTGGCCATCGGCCAGGTCGTTGCGATTGGCGGCGATACGCAGGCATCGCCGCTGGTCTATTTCCGCGGCGGATTTCTGGGCTCGTAACCATGGGTACGACACCATTCACCCTCCGGCCCGCGCGGCGGGACGACGCGGCCGACATCGCGCGCCTGTTCCTGATTTCATCCGACGGGCTCGCCGAATATATCTGGTCCCAGATCGACAGTCCGGAGAGCGACATCCTGACAATCGGTGCGGCGCGTTACGCCCGCGATGGGGTGGCCTTCTCCTACCAGAATTGTCAGGTGGCCGAACGCGACGGCGCGGTCATCGGCATGCTGCATGCCTTCGAGATGACGGCAGCGGACGAAGCCGAAAGCGACCCTGTGCTGCGTCCCTATTCAGAACTGGAGGATCCGGGATCACTCTATATCTCGGGCGTGGCAGTGGACGAGACAAGCCGGGGCGGCGGCGTTGGCCGCGCCCTTATGGCGTTTGCCGAGGAGCGCGCCCGCGCGGAGAATCTTCCGCGACTCTCGCTCATCTGTTTCGAGCCGAATGACGGTGCGTTGCGACTCTACGAATCACTCGGCTACCGCGAGACCGACCGTCGCGCGCTCGTGCCGCACCCATGTCTGCATTACGCCAGCGGCGACGCGCTGCTGCTCGTGAAGGATCTGGGCTGAGACGAGCGCCTACTGGGCTGCTTCGTCGGTCGCTGCGAAGAAGCGGTTCTCAGGCCGCGGCAGGCCGAGATTTTCCCGAAGTGTCTTGCCGGCATAGGCTTTGCGGAACAAACCACGCCGCTGGATCTCCGGCACAACCCGGTCGACGAAGAGATCGAGCCCCTCGGGCAGAAACGGGAACATGATCGTGAACCCGTCACTCGCCTGACTCTCGATCCATTCCTCCATCTCATCGGCGATTGTTTCCGCCGTACCGACCATGGCGAGACCGGAGTAGCCGCCCATCCGCTGGGCCAGCTGACGCACGGTCAGGTTTTCCCGCTCGGCCATCCTGATCGCGCGTTCGCGGCCGCTCTTGGAGGCATTGCTCTCGGGAATATCATCCGGCAGCGGACCGTCGAGATCGAACTTCGAGGCGTCCGTCCCGAGCTGTATCGACAGCGAGGCGATCGCGCTGTCGAGATGCACCTTCGAATCGAGGACCGCGCGTTTCTCACGCGCCTCCTCGACACTGTCACCCACGACCACGAGACAGGCCGGCAGAATTTTGAGGTGATCGGGATTGCGCCCGAGTTTCGTCATCCGGCCTTTCACGTCGGCATAGAATTCGCGCCCGTCCTCGATGGTGCGTTGGGCCGCGAAGATCGCCTCTGCCGTCTCGGCGGCAAGCTGCCGCCCGGCCTCGGACCCGCCCGCCTGGACGATGAGCGGCCAA
>CBDHEC010000046.1:0-97847 GCA_965261975.1 Alphaproteobacteria bacterium | reverse complement strand
GCGCCGGAGAAGCTGTTCGTCACCCACTTCGACGGCGTCATGCCGCCGACGCTGATCACCTCGGACCCGCGAGGAGATCAAGGAGTTTCGCGCCTGGAACACAAGGACATCATCATCAAGCCGCTATACGGCAACGGCGGCGCGGGCGTATTCCACATCAAGCCCGACGACGAGAACCTCGAATTCGTGGTGCTGGAGATGTTCACCGACATCTAGCCGCGAGCCGATCATCGTGCAGCGCTACCTGCCGGAGGTGCGCCTGGGCGACAAGCGCATCATCCTGGTCGACGGCGAGCCGGTCCGGCGCCATCAACCGGGTGCCGGCGGACGGGCGACGCCCGCGTCCAACATGCATGTCGGCGGCCGGGCCGAGAAGAATCGGTGCTCACCCCGCGGGAAGCAGAGATCTGCGCCGCCATCGGCCCGATCACTGAAGGACAAGGGGCTGATCTTCGTCGGCATCGACGTCATCGGCGACTACCTGACCGAGATCAACGTCACCTCGCCCACGGGCATTCAGGAGATCGACCGGTTCGACGGGGTCAACCTCTCGGCCCTGATCTGGGACGCCATCGAGGCGCGGCGCACGGACCAGGCGGACTGACCGCGCGGCACAGGCGGGGAAACGTAAAAGGGCGGGTCGAGACCCGCCCTTCCGGTTTCTGAGATTGCCAGACGACCCTAGTTCGCCGGGAACTCGGTCAGGTCCGCGGGATGCCGTCGGGGCGCTGGAGCAGAACTTCCTCGGGCTCGCCCGCGGCAAGCCGCGCCGACAGCTCGTCGGGGTCGAACTTGATGCCGATGGGGTTCGCCGTGAACTCGCCGTTGTCGAAATACTCGGCGAACTTCTCGACCGGGATATTGTCGACCTGCAGCTCGACCTGGTTCTTGTCCGGGTCAAAATAATACATCGACGTGGTCGGGCCGTGGTTGATGCAGAATTCGGCTTGATGTCGTGTTCGTCCTTCAGCCGGTTATAGGTGAACATCAGGTCGGTCAGGTCCGAATATGTGAAGGCCATGTGGTGCATGCCCGCGTGGCCGTCGATATGCTCCTTGATGCCGGGGAAACCCAGCACCGCAACCCGGTGGTGCTCGGTGTCATAGGTCACGAAACCGAAGCCGTCCGTCTCGAACATCGCCTCGCCTTCGAGCACCTTCTTGTACCAGTCCAGCACCATGCCGACACGCTCGGGCGGGTGCGCAACACCACATGCGCGAACTTGGCCGGCGCGACCTTCCCGCGTTCCTTAGCCGTCTTCGGCATTTTCGCAATGGCGTTCATCGTCTTCTCCCCGTTTGTGGCGTCTCGTTTTCGTACGCACTTGTGGGCGCATTATTGCGCCGGTGGCGAAAAGATTCAATCGTGATCCCATCACGTCCAAACAGGGAAAGCCGACGACCATGACCGAACGCAAGAAGTCGCCGCCGCCGCAACGCGACACCAAGACACCCAGGCTCAAGACACCGCCGGGCGCGACGGATACCCATTTTCACCTCTACGGCCCCGGCAAGCGCTTCCCCTACCATCCCGACGCGCCGCTGCTGGTCGAGGATTCGACCCTCGACGACATGCTGAAGATGCACAAAACCCTCGGAATCGAGCGCGGTGTGATCGTGCATTCGGTCGTCCAGGGGAATACCTATGAATATCTGCTCCACGCCCTGTCGCGCGAGCCCGAGCGCCTGCGGGGCATCGCCCTGCCCGCCCCGACATCACCGATCGCGAGCTCGAGATCCTGACCAGGGCCGGCGTCGTCGGCGCGCGGTTTGCCTATCGGGCCAATCCCGAGATCAACACCGACATCATCGCGCGCACCCACGAGTTCGGCTGGCACCCGCAATTCTGGTTCCGCGGCCCCGACGAGGCGGCGGACTGGCGCGAGACCATGCTCGCCTCGCCGGGCAATTTCGTGATCGACCATATGGGTTGGCAGCCCGCCGAACTGGGCATAGACGCGCCGGGCTTCAGGACGGTGCTCGACTGCATCGACACCGGGCGCTGCTGGGTCAAGATTTCGGGCCCATGCGGTTCTCGCAAGAACCCCGCCCGCCCTATTCGGACACCCATCCGTTCGCCAGGGCGTTGATCGAACGTGCGCCCGAGCGCGTGATGTGGGGCTCGGATTGGCCCCATCCGGATCATTACGAGGAAATGCCCAATGACGGCGACCTCCTCGACCTGCTGCTCGACTGGGCCCCGGACGAGGCCCTGCGCAAGAAGATCCTGGTCGACAATCCAGCGGAACTTTTCGGGTTCTAGGGGCGGCCCCTGCCGGCCGAAAACCCGCCCGAAAACACCGCTAACGGCCGCATTTTCAGGCGCGCCGGGGCCGGAATCGCGATTCCCCGGCCAGGCCAACAGGCCTGATATTGTACTACTTTTTAATGGGCTATTATCCTGGAAAAACAATAGCGTATTACTTTTTGTTAACGGTATGGCTCTACCGGTATACCGTGACAATCGGGGTTATTTGTTCATTTTTTGTTCTAATGGCTCGTCAAACCCGCTATCGTCGCTGCCCGAACGGTCTGCAGACGCGGGATCGGAGAGGGGATCGACGAGGGCATCATGGTCGCACACGTCAATACGGTCGCCTTCCAGGGCGTGGACGTGGTCGATGTGGACGTCCAGGTCCAGATGGGCGCCGGGCTCCCCGCCTTCACCATCGTCGGCCTGCCCGACAAGGCGGTCGGCGAATCCCGCGAACGGGTGCGCGCCGCCCTCCAGGCGCTGGGCCTTTCACTGCCGCCCAAGCGAATAACGGTCAATCTGGCCCCGGCGGATCTGGCCAAGGAAGGCAGTCACTATGATTTGCCCATCGCATTGGGGCTTTTGGCCGCCATGGGGGTCGTGCCGGACGACCTGCTGGCTCAGTACACCGCATTGGGCGAACTGGCCCTCGATGGGGCGCTGGCGACCGTATCGGGCGTCCTGCCGGCCGCGATCGACGCCTCGGCCCGCGATCGCGGGCTGATCTGCCCCGCAGCACAGGGGGGCGAGGGCTGCCTGGGCCGGCGATCTCGAGATTCTGGCCGCACCGGACATGCTGGCACTGGTCAACCACCTCAAGGGCGCCCAGTTGCTGTCGCCACCCAAAGTACTACGGTATGACCCTACCCAGTCATACCCGGATCTAATCGACATAAAGGCCCAGGAATCTGCCAAAAGAGCGCTCGAAATCGCGGCGGCCGGGGGCCACAATTTGCTCCTTTCGGGCCCCCCGGGCGCCGGTAAATCGATGCTCGCCCAGCGCCTGCCCGGCATCCTTCCGCCATTGTCACCGGCCGAGACCCTCGAGGTTTCGATGATTCACTCCATCTCCGGCACGCTGCCCGAGGGCGGGCTGATGACGACGCGGCCGTTCCGCGACCCACACCACTCCGCGTCCCTTGCAGCGCTCGTGGGCGGCGGTACGAGGGCGAAACCGGGCGAGGTGTCCCTCTCTCACCGCGGTGTCCTGTTTCTCGACGAATTGCCGGAATTCAGCCGGCAAACGCTCGAATCCCTGCGCCAGCCGCTGGAAACCGGTCGCGCGGTCGTCGCCCGGGCCAACCGCCACGTTGCCTATCCCGCACGTTTTCAGCTGATTGCGGCCATGAACCCCTGCCGATGCGGACATTTGGACGATCCCGGCCTCGCCTGCTCGAGGGCGCCGAAATGCGCCACAGACTACCAGGCGCGGCTTTCCGGGCCCCTGCTGGACCGCATAGACCTCTTCGTGGACGTCCCGACGGTCTCCGCGGCCGACCTCACCCTGCCACCACCCGCGGAGGGCAGCGCGGAAGTCGCCGCCCGGGTCGCCAGGGCGCGTGCCATTCAGGCCAAACGCTATGCCGGCACCGACGCGCTCACGAATGCCGAAGCGGATGGGAAATTGCTCGAATCCGTCGCCACGCCGGACGCCGACGGACGCGATCTGATGAAGCAGGCGGCGGAGAAGCTGAAACTGTCGGCCCGGGGCTATCACCGGGTGCTGCGGGTGGCCCGTACATTAGCAGATTTAGATGTAGAAAATTCGCCCCCTCCGGAGGCCTCGATCGCGAGGCACTACATTGCCGAAGCCCTTAGCTACCGCCGGGTAGTGCTCCAGAAGTAGTACTTTTTGCAGACCGCCGGCGAGGCCCCCGGGACGCCCCGAATACCGTCCCGCAGGGTCCGTTAGCAGATCCCGAATAATTCCTCTCCCGGACGGTTTCGGAAGCAGAAAAAAGCACCCTGTCGGAAAAGGTCGTAAAAACCGCCCGGCCAGCGGCCGTGTACGGCCCGGAAATTTCGAAAGGTCAACCCGCACTACTTTTAGAAAACCGTTTAATAACAGGCTGGTATATCCAAAAGGTAGTCCAGTGTATTGCCTCAGCCATTCATGCTTCTTGCGACCGATCCGAGTCGGCGGCGGGCAGCGAAAACTCGAAAACGGCCCCCTGGCCGGGCTCACTTGTGATCGTGAAGCTTCCACCATACTTTTCGATCATCTCGATGCACAGCTCCAGACCGAGGCCGGTCCCCTGCTCACCATCCGTACCGGCCTTCGAGAAGTTCCGTTGGGCGCCGAGGAGAACCTCGATTTCTTCCGCACTGAGCCCGACACCGGTATCCCGGACGGCCACAAACACCTGATCGCCCGACTTGCGGGTGGAAATTTCGATTTCACCGCCGCCGGGGGTAAACTTGATGGCGTTGCTGATCAGGTTGCGCAGAATGACGTTTGCCACCTCGCGATCTGCATAGACGGTCTCGGGCCCGGCATTCTGGGCAATAAAGACCGATTTCTGGTAACTCGTCGCGGATACCAGTGAGACACATTCCTCGGCAAGCGCGCGGATGGCGAAGTTCTGCGGTTTCAGCGTTATGCCGTCCATCTGGTCGTTTGACCATTTTAGCATCGTGTCCAGGAAATCCAGCGTCCGTTCGCCCTCCTCCTTGATGTCCGAGGCATAGTCGACGAGAGCTTCCTTGCTGAGCTTCCCCCCGGCGCCGGCGATCCAGCGGGTAATACCGATGATTCCGGTCAACGGGCTGCGCAGATCGTGGGCAACGATAGAGAAGAGAGCTTCCTTCGCCCTGTTCGCCTCCCGAAGTTCTTCGGTCGCGGCCTCGGCGCGCGATAACGTCTGGCGAAGCCGTGCGACGACAGGCCATACCAGCAATCCGCCGAGCAATGACGAGGCGATGGCGATCCAGATCGCCGTTCCGGTCGCCCGGTCAATGAACGGCGTCAGATTGGGTACCGGCAGGGTAACCTGCTGGGCCCCGCGCACCTCACCCAGTTTCCATCGCCCCTCAAAGCCGTATTCGGGCCGGTTGTGGCATTCGACGCATGCTGCTTCCATCTTGAGCGCGCGGGCATACCGCGCGAATTCCTGGCCATCGCGGACCTCGATCCGGAAAAAATCGGTTTCGGGGTCGTTCAGGAGCACGGCGAGAGATTCCGTCTCGAACGCGTCAAGCACTCGGTCTCGGCGATTGGGAAACGGGTCAAGGCTGTATATCTTGGTGCTCATCGCCGGATTCACAGCCCGAAGCGTATTCCCAAACTCGATCGATACGGTGGCCGGGAAGGGAAGCTGGTCCGGGTGATCGTGGAAGTCGATTGCAAACTCAACGCCCGCCGCGCGTGCGCGCGGCTCGATCTCCTTGGAGTAATACTGGTGCAGCGCCGTAATGGAGTTTTCGAATGATTTGGCCGTGTCGTAGGCGGTCTGTATCTTGGCTTCATCCGCGTAATGGCGGACCCCCGTCGTGAAACCGGCCAGTGTCACGGCGATGAGCGCAGCCACCACAAACTGTGGCCGGTTAGCAAGAAACGCCATGCCGGCGCCGAAGATCTTATGCAGCATTAGTGCTCGGTTCCGCTTGCGAACGTCATCCACCTCGAATCATACGGTACTACCGCACCCGCCTTTTGGCACTACCCAAAAGAACCCGGGCCTGGAATCCGCAGAAAGCGGGTCGCTCCGTATGTTTCGGTGAACACGCACTCACACAGTTGTAAACACTGCGGGCCCGCCATCATTCCGTGCGTGCGGCGGCTACCGGCGCCCCGCCGGCCCGGACTCCTAGATCGCCGCGCCGACCAGGCTACCGATTCCGGCCGTGAGGGCCATCGCGAAGGCGCCCCAGAGCGTGACGCGCGCTGTCGCCCGCGCCACCGGCGCACCGCCGACCTTCGACGAGACGGCCCCGAGCAGCGCCAGACTGGCCAGCGACGCGATGGAAACCACGGGTATGGCCTGGGCGACCGGCGACAGGGCCACGGCAACCAGCGGCAATCCTGCACCCACCGAGAATGTCGCCGCAGATGTCCAGGCCGCCTGTAAGGGCCGCGCCGCGCTCGTGTCGTGCATCCCCAGCTCGTCTCGCGCATGCGCACCCAGCGCATCATGCGCGGTGAGTTGAATGGCGACTTCCCGGGCCAGTTCCGGCTCAAGCCCGCGGCCCACATAGACCTGAGCCAGTTCGGCCAGCTCTTCGTCTGGCGAGGCCTCCAGCGCGAGGCGCTCGGTCTCCAGATCCGCGCGTTCCGTGTCGGACTGGGAGCTGACCGAGACATACTCACCGGCGGCCATGGCCGTGGCGCCGGCCACCAACCCGGCAATACCGGCGATCAGGATGGTCTCGCGGTCCGCCGACGCCGCCGCGACGCCGACAATCAGGCTCGCGGTCGAGACAATGCCGTCATTCGCCCCCAGAACGGCGGCGCGCAACCAGCCAATCCTGTGCACGTAGTGATGCTCGGCTTCATCTTCGTGATGGCTCATCTTGAACTCATTCCCTGTCCTGCCCGGCCGAACCGGTTCCCTAGAGCGTAGTCATTGCCTGCTGCTTTGCCTACAATTACGCCCAACAACAAAATGGCCGTCACAGCATTCAGGCCATCGATATAGACGACAGGGGAAACGTCATGAGATCAACAATGGTCGCCCCGGCGACCCAGGGCGAACTGCTTGAGCGTTTCGACCTGTATGCCCCGCCGGCCGAATTCTACGAGAGCCCGTATCCCTATTATGACGCGCTCCGCGCGCTCGATCCGGTGCATGAAAACACCGACGGGTCCTTCTACCTGACCCGCTACGAAGACGTGCGCCGGGTCTACCGCACCAAGGGCATGACGTCGGACAAGACCGAGATGTTCACAAAGAAGTACGGGCCGGGGCCGCTGCTCGAACAGCACACCACGTCGATGCTGTTCAGTGACCCGCCCTATCACACCCGCATTCGCAACCTCCTGCGCCACGCTTTCACGCCGCGCGCCCTGCAGCAGCTCGAACATCGGGTGGTCGATCTCGTGGACAGCCTGATCGAACGCTGCCGCGACGAAGGCGGGATGGACCTCGTTCTGGATTTCGCGTTCCCGCTGCCGGTGGAGGTGATCTGCTCCATGCTCGGAATCGACACAAGCGAACGGGAACGGCTGCAGGAATGGTCGCGGGAAATCCTGACACCGCTCGAGCCCACGGCGACACCGGAGATGGTCGCGGCCGGCAACCGGGCTGTCGACGAGTTCACCGCCTTCCTGCGCGATCTCCTGGCGGAGAAACGGCGCAACATGGCACGCGGCGTGCGGGCAGGGGACATTCTCGAAGAACTGATCGAATCCCAGGATTCCGAAGACGACCCCCTGACCGAGGACGAGCTCGTCCAGAACTGCATCCTGCTGCTCAACGGCGGCCACGAAACGACGACGAACCTCGTGGGCAACGGCATGAAGGCGATGTTCGACAACCCCGATCAACTGGACAAGCTGCGTAAGGACCCGTCGCTGATCGGCGGCGCGATCGAGGAAATGCTGCGCTTCGACAGCCCGCTGCAGATCGGTAACCGCGGCATCGCCGAGCCGTTCGAGATCGGCGACATCACCCTCGAGCCCGGCACCCAGGTGCTCACAAGCATCGGCGGCGCCAACCACGACCCCGACGCTTTCGACCGGCCCGAGGTCTTCGACATCACGCGCACGCCCAACAAGCATCTGGCATTCGCCGCCGGCATTCACGCCTGTATCGGTGCGCCGCTCGCGCGCATGGAGGGCACGATCGCCATCGGCAAACTGGTCGCCGCCTTCCCCGACCTGGAACGCACCGGCCCGGTGAGCCGTGGCGGGCGGGCCCGGTTCCGCGGCCTGACCAGCATGCCTGTGTCGATCTAGGCGGCAGACAAAGAGGAAATGAGAAGATGACTGACATCTACATCGTCGGCGTGGGCATGACACCGTTCGGCCGCTATCTCGACCGGCCGATCAAGGAAATGACACGCGCCGTAGTGACCGATGCGCTGGCGGATGCCGGTGCGGAAATTGCCGACATCGAGGCGGCATGGTTCTCCAACGCCGCCCAGGCGATCCTCGAAGGGCAGGGGTCAATCCCCGGCGAGATCGCGCTGCGCAACATGGGCATCCAGGAAATCCCGGTCACCAATGTGGAGAATGCCTGCGCCAGCGCTTCGACGGCGCTCGACATGGCCGCGACCTGGCTGGAGGCCGGGCGCGGCGGGGTGGCACTCGCGGTGGGTGCCGAGAAGATGTTCCACGAGGACCGGGCCAAAATGTTCTCGGTGTTCGACGGCGGCTGGGATGTCCATGACGTGGCGGCCGCGACCGATCGGCTCCTGGCGCTGGGGCAGGGGGTCGCCGACCCGGACGGCGAGGAAGACACCGGCCAGCGCAGCGTGTTCATGGATGTCTACGCCGCCCTGGCGAAGTTCCACATGAAGTCCTTCGGCACGACCCAGGCACAACTCGCCGCCGTGGCCGCCAAGAACCACGCCCATTCCGCCCACAACCCGCTGTCGCAATATCGCGAGGCGATGTCGGTCGACGAGGTGATGGCCGGGCGCAAGGTGAGCTGGCCGCTGACGCTGCCCATGTGTTCGCCCATTTCCGACGGTGCCGCGGCGGCAATCATCTGCCGCGAGGAGGAACTCGACCGCTTCGACCGGTCGCGGGCGGTAAAGATTCACGCGACGGCGCTGCGCACCGGCTCCGACCGCGATCCCCAGGAATTCGACCGGCATGTCACGCACCTCGCGGCCCGCGACGCCTATGAGCGGGCCGGGCTGGGGCCGGACGACATGCATGTGGCCGAGGTCCATGACGCCACGGCGTTCGCCGAGATCCAGCAGGTCGAGAATCTCGGCTTCTGCGACTTCGGGGCAGGGGGCGCGCTGACGGAAAGCGGCGCCACGACCCTCGGCGGCCGGATTCCGGTCAATCCGTCGGGCGGGCTCGAATCCAAGGGACACCCGGTCGGCGCCACGGGCCTCGCACAGGTGTTCGAACTGACCACCCAGCTCCGCGGGGAGGCCGGCTCGCGGCAGGTGGCGGATGCCGAATACGCGATCGCGGAAAATGGCGGCGGCTTTCACGGCATCGAAGAGGCCGTGGCCTGTGTGACCATTCTCGGCCGGAACTAGGCGTCGGCGGGCTACCCGCCGACCGAAATTTGTGCGGCGCAACTTCTGGTCAATAGCCCTACAGTCCCGGTATTTCGGGCCATACCGGGTAGAACCTCGGCGCTTCTCCCGATAACTGGCCTTGCATTTTGTGCGTCGCACAATTAGCGTTTTCGCCGAACGAGAGCCAATCAATAGCCATGCCGGGAAATATCCGGCCGGGGGAAACGAAGATGAGCACAGCCACGCCGACAGACGCGCCCGTCCGGCGCATTGGGGTTCCCGATCTCCGTGCCCGCAAGGGCGGCACGCCCATTGTCAGCCTGACCGCTTACACGGCTCCCATGGCCGAAGTGCTCGACCCGCATGTGGACTTCCTGCTCGTCGGCGATTCCCTGGGCATGGTCCTCTACGGTTTCGACTCCACGTTGCCCGTCACGCTGGACATGATGATCGCCCATGGCGCGGCCGTGGTGCGCGGCAGCAGGCACGCCTGCGTCGTTGTCGACATGCCATTCGCATCCTACGAAGCATCACCCGCCGCGGCCTTCGAATCGGCATCGCGGGTTCTCACCGAGACCGGCTGCGCGGCCGTCAAGCTCGAGGGCGGGGTGGCGATGGCGGATACCATCGCCTTCCTGGTCGCCCGGGGTGTCCCGGTGCTGGCCCATATCGGCCTGACGCCGCAATCGTCGAACATGTTCGGCGGCTTCAAGGTCCAGGGACGTGACGATGCGCGGGCCCAGCAAATTCGCGACGACGCGCGCGCCGTCACCCAGGCAGGCGCCTTCGGCGTGGTCATCGAGGGCGTGCCCGAATCACTGGGGCGCGAGATCACCGAGGCAATCGACATCCCGACCATCGGTATCGGCGCATCGCCGGCTTGCGATGGCCAGATACTTGTCACCGAGGACATGGTCGGACTGTTCGGCGCCTATACGCCGAAATTCGTCAAGCGCTATGCCGATTTGAACCCCGAGATCGAGACGGCTGCAGCGGCGTATGCCGACGACGTTCGGGCCCGGACATTCCCCGGCCCGGAACATGTTTTCGGCAACGCCAAACCAGCCGGCGAATAGGGGACCCGCCGCATGTCCGAGCTCGCGATCGTCCGTACCGTCAAAGAGCTGCGCGAGGCTATCTCCGGCTGGCGGCGCGCGGGTGAGACCATCGGCCTCGTGCCGACGATGGGCGCACTGCACACGGCCCACATGGCGCTGGCAGACAAGGCCCGCAATCATGCCGATCGGGTGGTGGCCACCATATTCGTCAACCCGACCCAGTTCGGCCCGGACGAGGATTTCTCCAGCTACCCGCGTCGCGAGGCGCGCGATATCGAGACGCTCCAGAAGCACGGTGTCGACCTGCTGTTCGCCCCGGGCGTGGACGAGATGTATCCCTCCGGCTTTGAGACAATCGTCGATGTACCCGACATCAGCCAGGGGCTGTGCGGCGACCATCGGCCCGGCCACTTCGCCGGGGTCGCGACGATCGTCACAAAGCTGCTCCTGCAGGCCCTGCCCGATTGCGCCGTATTCGGCGAAAAGGACTACCAGCAGCTGCAGGTCATTCGACGCCTGGCCCTCGACCTGGACATCCCGGTACAGATCATCGGCCTGCCCACGGTGCGCGAAGCCGACGGCCTCGCGGTCTCTTCGCGCAACGCGTATCTGAGCCCCGCCGATCGCGCCGTCGCACCCATCATGCACGCCACGCTGCTCGACATCGCGCAACGGGTGCAGGCCGGAGAGGCCGCGCCTGTTGCCTGTGCGGCCGGTCACGAGGCGCTGGCCGCGGCGGGCTTCTCTCCGATCGAGTATGTGGAGGTCCGCACCGCCGATACCCTGCTGCCAGCCGATCAGGCACCGGAGGGTGCATCCCTGCGCGTGCTGGCCGCCGCCTGGCTCGGCGAGACCCGGCTTATCGACAATATTCCGATCGGATAGCCGCCTGCAGAAACTGGCTATTCGTGGGGCACGTCGCCCTGGATGACGATGCGGTGCATCAGGCGGTGTTCGGTGTAATCGAACAGCGCGTAATGCAGGGACAGGCGGTTATCCCAGACCGCCAGGTCGTTGGTCTTCCACTTGTGGCGGTAGTTGAATTCCGGCGTGCGCAGATAATCGAACAGGTAGCGCAGCAGGAAGTCGCTTTCGCGCCGGTCCATGTCCTTGATGAAGGTGGTCATGGACTCGTTGACGAACAGGCCCTTCTTGCCGGTCACGGGGTGCTTGCGCACCACCGGATGCAGGGCCGGCACATAGGCGGCCTGCTTGTCGCGCAGATAGTCCGTACCCTTGTCGGCGTCATACATTTCCGGGCGCGAGATCTCGGAATAGGGCTGATAGGAATCATGATAGGCCCACAACCCGTCGACATGGGCGCGCATCCGGTCGGACAACCCTTCATAGGCGGCCACCATGTTGACCCAGACAGTGTCACCGCCACGCGGCGGGATGTCCTTGGCATAGAGCACCGTCCCCATGGTCGGCTGCTCGGTGCCGACGAAATCGGTGTGCCACAGGTCGCGGGTCACATGCGGCGGGTTCGACGCGTCATATTCGAGGATGTCGATTTCCGGATTTTCCTTGCTCTTCTCGAAGCCCGACACCTCCGCCGGCTGCGGATCGCCAAAACGCCGCGCGAACGCCACCTGCTGCTCGGGCGTGAGGTCCTGATCGCGGAACACGATCACCGTGCGGTCGAGCAGGGCCTCGTGAATCTCGTCGAACTGACGATTGGTCAGGTCCTTGGAAAGATCAATGCCCTCGATAATGCCGCCACAGGCCGGCGACATCTCGTGCAGATCAAAACTCTCGTAACTCATGGCGCTCCTCCGTATTCCCCACCGTTTATTCTGTGCAATCAGGCACGGCGGGGCAACCGGAAGCTCACGAGTCGAGCGGTTTGATCATCCGGCCCAGATTCCGGCCACCGAAGATATGCACATGGAAGTGAGGCACTTCCTGTCCGGAATCCGTGCCGTGGTTGGCCAGAATCCTGTAGCCGGGTTCCGCGAGGTCGAGTTCGCGTGCGACATGGCCGACCGCGCGCATGAATCCCGCGATTTCGGCGTCCGTCGCGTTGGCCGTGAAGTCCTCGCTCGACACATATGCTCCCTTGGGGATCACCAGCACATGGACCGGCGCCTGGGGGTTTATGTCGTGGAAGGCCAGCGCGTGGTCATCCTCGAAGACCTTGTTGCAGGGGATCTCGCCGCGCAGGATCTTCGCGAAGATATTCTCGTCGTCATAGGTCATGTCAGTCATTTCGGTTCGCCTTCTCGGTCAGCCCGGACATGCCCTGGCGTTCGGCCAGCTTCGCCCAGACGTCTTCCGGGCGCACGCCCGCATCCGCCCACAGGACGCAGAGATGATAGATGAGGTCCGCGCTCTCGGCGGCCAGCGCGTCAGGACCCTCATTGAGGGCCGCAACGACGGTCTCGACCGCCTCCTCGCCGACCTTCTCGGCGATCTTGCCGGTGCCCTTCGCAAGGAGCTGCGCTGTGTAGGAAGAATCCGGGTCCGCGCCGCGTCGCGATTCGATCACCGCATAGAGTGCATCGACAATTTCCGCACTTGTTTTGTCGGCCATCACGAGCCCTCCTTCTTGTGACCATCGCCGGCCACCGGCCGCACGGGAACGCCCGCCGCCGCCATATGCGCCTTCGCCTCACCCAGCGAGTGCTCGCCGAAATGGAAAATCGACGCCGCGAGCACCGCCGAAGCATGACCGTCGCGCGCGCCCTCGACAAGATGATCCAGCGTGCCGACCCCGCCCGAAGCGATGACCGGAATGGTAATCGCATCGGCGATCGCGCGGGTCAGTGCCACATCGAACCCGGATTTCGTGCCGTCCCGGTCCATGGAGGTGAGCAGAATCTCGCCGGCCCCGTAAGCTTCCATCTGTTGCGCCCACGCGACCGCATCGAGGCCGGTCGGGTTGCGGCCGCCATGGGTAAAGACCTCCCAGTTACCTGCAACCCCCTCGGATTCGACGGCCTTGGCGTCGATCGCAACGACGATGCATTGGGTGCCGAACTTCTCGGCCGCCGCGCGGACGAATTCGGGATCGTTCACCGCTGCGGTGTTGATCGACACCTTGTCGGCGCCCGCGAGCAGGAGCTTGCGAATATCCTCGACCGTGCGCACCCCGCCGCCGACGGTCAGCGGCATGAAGCAGGCCTCGGCCGTTCGTGCCACCACATCGAAGATGATGTCCCGGTCCTCATGGCTGGCGGTGATGTCGAGGAAGCACAGCTCATCGGCGCCCGCCTGATCATAAATCTGCGCCTGCTCCACCGGGTCGCCCGCATCACGCAGGCCGACGAAGTTGACGCCCTTGACCACGCGTCCGTCTTTGACATCGAGGCAGGGAATAATCCGCACCTTCAGCATCACCCGTCTCCCCGCAGGCGCGCCAGCGCGGCGGCCAGGTCGATCCGCCCGTCATAAATCGCTCGGCCCGAAATCACGCCGGCGATGCCGTCGCCTTCGTGGGGCAAGAACACCTCAATGTCTTCCAGCGACGACACGCCGCCCGAGGCGATCACCGGGATCGAGATGGCCCGCGCCAGCGCGACCGTCGCATCCACATTCGGGCCCTGCATTACCCCGTCGCGGTCGATGTCGGTATAGATCAGCGCCGCCACGCCGGCGTCCTCGAACCGTCGCGCCAGCTCGTCCGCCGCCAGGTCGGATGTTTCGGCCCAGCCCTCGACCGCAACCCGGCCGCCGCGCGCATCGATGCCCACCGCCACCTGCCCGGGATAGGCCCGGCAGGATTCGATCACCAGCTTCGGGTCCTTGACCGCCGCGGTGCCGAGGATGACCCGGTCGACCCCGTCGGCGAGCCAGCCCGCGACATGCTCGGGCGTGCGTATGCCACCGCCAAGCTGGACGTTAACGCCCGCCGCACGGGTCACGTCGAGGACACCGCGCACCGCATCGCCGTTCACCGATTGCCCATCGAAAGCGCCGTTGAGATCGACGATGTGCAGCCAGTCCGCGCCGGCCTCGACGAAGGCGCGCGCCTGGTCGGACGGGCTGTCGTTGAACACCGTTGCCGCGTCCATGTCGCCGCGCAGCAGGCGCACGCACGCCCCGTCTTTCAGATCAATCGCAGGAAACAGAATCATGGTCAGCCTTCCGAGAAATCCCGATCAGAGATTCTTGGTGTAAAAATAGCCCTCGACATACTCGCCCGCGACCCGCGCATATCGCGGCAGGGTCCCCCAGCGCACATAGCCGCTTTCCTCGTAAATCTGTATGGCGCGCTCCTGGGTCGAGCGCACGTCGAGATTGAGCACCGTGTAGGCCTCGCGCCGGGCCAGTTCCTCGCATGCCAACAGCATCCCCGGCGCCAGCCCGTGACCGCGCGCCCAGGGTGCCACGAAGAAGGTCGAGACATTGACCGCAAATGACTGGGATTCGCTGCTCGCGCGCGGCCGGTTGAGCTGCGCGGACCCGGCGATCACCCCGTCGAGCCGGCCGACGAACACGGTGCGCCCCGGCACCAGCAGGTTGCCCCGCCAGTAGGCCTCCATCACGTCGCGGCGCGGCGGCGCCAGCCAGCCGAAACCCCCGCCGGCGACAATCGCGGCCTCGGCCGCGTCGCACAGGTCGGCCAGATCGTTGCCGCGAAATTCCGACAGCCGCTCGATCTGGGTGTCCGTCATGGTGACCACCTCAGGAATGCATCGATCAGCGCCAGGCCGACGGCCTGACTTTTCTCCGGGTGGAACTGGGTCCCGATCATGTTGTCGCGTCCAACCGCCGCGGTGATCGCGCCACCATACTCGACACGCGCCAGCACATCGTCGGCATTTTCGGCCGCCAGGTGATAGCTGTGCACGAAATAGGCGTGCGGATTCCCGGCCGCGAAACCCGACAGGAGCGGGTGGTCGCGCGCGACGATGTCGAGCTCGTTCCAGCCCATATGGGGAATCTTGAGGCCCGCATCGGACGGCGCAATCGGCACCACGTCGCCGGGGATCCAGCCGAAGCCGGGCGTCTCGCCATGCTCAAGGCCGCGGGTCGCCATCAGCTGCATGCCCACACAGATCCCCAGAAAGGGCTGTGCGCGTGTCTGCACCGCCGCGTGCAGCGCCTCGAGCATGCCGTCGCGCGCGGCCAGCCCGTCGCGACAGTCGCGAAACGCGCCCACCCCCGGCAGCACCACCCGGTCGGCGCCGGCGACGACATCCGGGTCTTGCGTCACGACAATCTCGCGCGCCAGGCCGGCCTCCTGGGCCGACCGCTCAAAGGCCTTGGCCGCCGAGCGCAGGTTGCCCGAGCCGTAATCGATGATCGCCACGGTCTCCATCGGCCTAGATTGCTCCCGTCAGATAACGCTGTTCGGCGTCGCGCATCCGCCGGGCCGCGATCGCGCCCCGTTCGCGAATGTCGCGACGCGCCAGCACATGTCGGCGCCAGTCATTCGCCCACAGGCCCATCGCGACCTGCAGCCCCGCCGACAGCGCGAGATCACCCGCCTCGGCCAGGCCGGCAACCAGGCCGGCGCCGCTGACGGCCCCCGACAGAATCACAAGCACAATCGCCGTGCGCCACATGCCATGCCAGAGCGCCCAGAGCGGCCCGAACAGGAAGGCCGGCCAGCTGAACCCCTCCTTGATCAGGACCGCGTCGCCATCGGCCGAGGCCGACCAACTGTTCGTGTGCACCGTGTAGATTTTCGTGCCCATCGCTACTGTCCCGATACCGAATCTTCGCGGGCCATACGCAGTTTCAGCTCCGTCGTCGAGAATAGTCGCAAATCCGGCAGGAAGGATTCCTTGCGCAGGAACCGCACATCGTCGCGGGTAACCGGGCCGACGAACATCAGCTTGTGGCTGACGCTGTAGCGGGCATGCTCGATGCCGAACACCTTCTGCAGGATGTAGAAGGTCAGATAGTGATTGTCGACGACCGCGCGCACCGGGCGATCGGACCGGGCGACCACATGGATCAGATCGAGGTTGAACAGCTTGTCGCCATTGACCGGCGAGTGGCGGTCGGGCCCGTCGGAGAAGACAAAATCATAGGGCCGGTCGGGCAGGGACTCATACTGCACGCCGCGAAAACATTTGTAGAAGCCGTCGCGCTTGGGGCTGTGGATCAGGTCCACCACATCGCGGACTTCCTCGGGCAGGCGCGTGCCGGCCACCTCGAACCAGGACCGGTCGTCCTCCATCGAGGTCACCCGGCCCGGCGCACCGCCGTCCTCGCGCGCATTCTCCATCAACCCATAGGCCAGAACGACGGTCGATATGCCGGTGCCGCATTCAAGAACCTCGCGCGGCCGGAACGCCCGGACCTGTTCATACAGGGTCAGGTAATCCGAGAAGGACGCCCCCGTCACCGCCGTGCCGGCGGCGGCCCGGGTCATCAGGTCCCACAGCTCGCCGTTGGCCCGCAGGACCGCCTCGGCGCGCCGTGCGCGCCTGGCGACCATGCGATCGACCATCCATTTGCGAAAGCGCACGAGCGGGCCATAGGCAGCCGCGCTCACCGCCGTGGGCACCGCCCCCGGCGTGGATTCGTCGCGCTTGTCTGTGCGCGTGCGCCCGGTTTCGTTCATGTCTGCTGCCGCCGCACGGCCATCCGGCCGCTTAATCGATCGAACCGCCCAGAACACCCTTGGTCGACGGTACATCGTCGGCGCGCCGCGGATCGATCTCCACGGCAACGCGCAGGGCGCGGGCGAGACCCTTGTAGCAGGACTCGACCATGTGATGGTTGTTCTCGCCATAAAGCGTCTCGACATGCAGCGTCAGGCCGGCCGACTGGGCGAAGGCCCGGTACCATTCCTGGAACAGCTCGGTATCCATGTCGCCCAGCTTCGGCCGGGTGAACGGCACCTTCCACACCAGGTAGGGCCGGTTCGACGCGTCCAGCGCCACCCGGGTCAGGGTCTCGTCCATCGGCACGAGCGCATCGCCGTAGCGGCGGATGCCGCGGCGGTCGCCCAGCGCATTGCTGATCGCCTCGCCGACCGCATAACCGCTGTCTTCGGTCGTGTGGTGGAAATCGATGTGCAGGTCACCCTTCGCACGCACCGTCAGATCGATCAGGCTGTGGCGCGCGAGTTGCTCGAGCATGTGGTCGAGGAAACCGATGCCCGTCTCCACATCATAGGCGCCGGTCCCGTCGAGGTTCACCGCGACGGAAATATCTGTTTCCTTCGTTGTGCGCACGACTTCGGCCGTTCGACCCTGGCCGCGCTCGGTAAGTTCCTGAACACTCATGGTTTTTCTCCTGCAGGCCCGTTTGGGGCCGAATGCGGCGCCTAAATAGCAGGCACGACGGCCGGACGCCATCCCGCGGTGCGTACTAATGCATGTAATTCGGATTGGCCTATCCGCCGTATTTCGGCATCATACGACAATTCGACCCATTCATTCCTCGCGTTGTCATGAACACTCTGCCCGGGCGTACCCGAATCTTCTCCGATCAGGAATTCCTGCTCCGCGCCGGCGAGGACCCGGACGTGGGCTTCGTGATCGTCACGGGTCATGTCGAGCTGCGCAACGCGGCAGGTACCCTGCTGGGCGACGCCCGTCAGGGGGACGTCATCGGCGCGGCGAGCCTGTTGTTCGGCGGGCGCCAGGACCTGAGCGCGATCGCCGTCGGCCCGGTCGAGGCGGCGATGGTGGATCGCGGCACCGTGGCCGCGCAGCTCGCCCGCAACCCCGACAAGGTCCGCAGCGCGGCAACCCAGCTGCTCAATTCACTGGACCTCGTACCGGACGCCGAGACCGGGGCGGATACGCGGGTCGATATCTTCGCCGAGACCGACCCCCCGGTCGAACCGAGGGGCACCGATGCGAACTCCAACGTCTTCCCGATAACCGGGAAACGAAAGCCGGCCGCACCACATCCCGGCGACATCGCCGCGATGGGCAGCTGGTCCGCCGTCTGGATAAAACCCGCCAGCGACGCGACGCGCAGCGGCATGCCCCGGCGTGGCGTGAAGATCAAGGAAACGCCATACGGGGTCGGACGCAAGCCCCGGCGCGGCGAGCAGATCCCGCGCACCGACATCGTTCTGCAATTTTCGGACGAGCGGCCCTACAACCTCTCGCGGCTTCATTTCCTGATCGAGATCGGCCGGCCCGGCCTGATGATCCGCGATGCCGGCAGCCAGCTCGGCACGCTCGTCAACGGCGAACGCATCGGCCTCGACGAGCCCCGAAATGCCGTGTCTCTTCACATTGGCGAGAACAGCATCGAGGCCGGCGGCCACGACACGCCGTTCCATTTCGTCATCGACGTCCGGCCCTGAGCGCGGGTCGGCGGCTCGATGGTGGCCCGACAGGGCTTGATCCGCACCGCGATCACCCCACATGGAGGCTTCTCGGCCATTGCGCCCGCCGCCCGGATGCGGCAGGACTCGGTCCCTCCCGGACCGGCCCCGACGGGCCTCTGACGGATATTCTATCAACGGCGGAACGCGACCATGAATAATCTCCAAGCCGACGACCGCATCCCGACCTGGCACGGCACGACCATCCTGTCCGTGCGCAAGGGCAACGACGTCGTGATCGCAGGCGACGGGCAGGTGACCCTCGGCCAGACCGTGATCAAGGCCAGCGCGCGCAAGGTCCGCCCGCTGGGCGACGGCAGCGTGATCGCCGGCTTCGCCGGTGCCACCGCCGACGCGATGACCCTGTTCGAACGCCTCGAGGCCAAGCTCGAGCAGCATCCCGGCCAGCTCACCCGTGCCTGCGTGGAGCTCGCCAAGGACTGGCGAACCGACCGCTATCTGCGCCGGCTGGAAGCCATGATGGCGGTCGCCAGCAAGGATACCTCCCTCGTGTTGACCGGCACCGGCGACGTGCTGGAGCCCGATGACGGCATCATCGCCATCGGTTCGGGCGGCAACTATGCGCTGGCCGCGGCCCGCGCGCTGGTGACCCGCGATGAGCTCTCGCCCCGCGAGGTCGCCGAGCAGGCGATGGCGATTGCCGCCGACATCTGCGTCTACACCAACACCAATGTGACGATCGAAAGCCTGTAACGGAAAGCTCATGACCAATTTTTCCCCGCGCGAGATCGTCTCCGAGCTCGACCGTTTCATCATCGGCCAGAACGACGCCAAGCGCGCCGTCGCCATTGCGCTCCGCAACCGCTGGCGCCGCCAGCAGCTGACCGGCGACATGCGCGAAGAGGTGCTGCCGAAGAATATCCTGATGATCGGCCCGACCGGTGTGGGCAAGACGGAAATTTCCCGCCGCCTGGCGCGGCTTGCCAACGCGCCCTTCATCAAGATCGAGGCCACCAAGTTCACGGAAGTCGGCTATGTCGGCCGTGACGTGGAATCGATCATCCGCGACCTGGTCGAACAGGCGATCCTCATGACCCGCGAGACGAAGCGCAAGGAGGTGGTGGCCCAGGCCGAGTTCAACGCCGAGGCCCGCGTGCTGGACGCGCTGGTCGGCGAGAACGCCAGCGAGTCCACCCGCGCCTCGTTCCGCGAAAAACTGCGTTCGGGCGAGCTCGACGACAAGGAGATCGAGATCGATGTCGCGGACACCGGCGGCATGGGCCTGCCGACCATGGACATACCGGGTATGCCCGGTGGTCAGATGGGGATGATCAACCTCAACGACATGCTGGGCAAGGCTTTCGGCCAACAGACCAAGTCCCGGCGTATGACCGTGGCGGAGAGCTATGACGTGCTGATCGGCGACGAGGCCGACAAGCTGCTCGACGAGGAAAAGCTGGTCCGCGAGGCCCTCAAATCGGTCGAGGATAACGGCATCGTCTTCCTGGACGAGATCGACAAGATCACCGCGCGGTCCGATCGGCAGGGCGCCGATGTCAGCCGCGAAGGCGTGCAGCGCGACCTGCTGCCGCTGATCGAGGGCACGACCGTCGTCACCAAGCATGGCGCCGTCAAAACCGACCATATCCTGTTTATCGCCTCGGGCGCCTTCCACTTGGCCAAGCCCTCGGACCTGCTGCCCGAGCTCCAGGGCCGGCTGCCGATCCGGGTCGAGCTGCGCGCGCTCACCCAGGAGGATTTCGGCCGCATCCTGCGCGAGCCCGAAAACAGCCTGATCCGCCAGTATGTGGCCCTGATGGGCACGGAAGGCGTCACCCTCAACTTCTCGGAAGGCGCGATCGACACGCTCGCGGAGATGTCGGCACAGATCAACCAGACGGTGGAAAATATCGGCGCACGGCGCCTCCACACCGTGCTCGAGCGATTGCTCGACGAGATCAGCTTCTCGGCCCCCGACCGGGACGGCGAGGAGATCGAGATCGACGAGGCGATGGTCCGCGAGCGGCTGGAAGAGCTCACCAAGAACGCCGATTTGTCGAAGTTCATTCTCTAGACAGTCCTGTTTCCCCCTGGCGCCGCCTCGTCGTAAGGTGGCGCCAACAAACAACACAAGCTTCAGGGGGAAGCCATGCAGATACCCACGAAAATCGTCGACCTCTCGATGGCGCTCGACAACGACACCGTCGTCGATCCCGAGATCATGCGCCCGAAAATCCAGTATGTGACCCAGGAAGAGAACGCCGAGGCGATGGCCGGCTTTTTCCCGGGCATGAAGGCGGTGGACCTGCCCGACGGCGAGGGCTGGGCCTGGGAGATCGTCACCCTGACGACCCATAACGGCACCCATATCGACGCGCCGTGGCATTACCACTCGGTCGACAAGGACGGGAACCCGATGCAGACCATCGACCAGCTGCCGCTGGACTGGTTCTACCGCCCGGCCGTGAAGTTCGACTTCCGGCATTTCGACGACGGCTACATCGTCCAGCCGTCCGACATCGAGGCTGAGCTCAAGCGCATCGACTATGAGCTGCAGCCGCTGGACATCGTGCTCGTGAACACCCGGGCCAGCGAGTATTACGGCACCGAGGAATATCTCTCCCGCGGCATCGGCATGGGCCGCGAGGCCACCCTGTTCCTGACCCAGCAGCACGGCGTGCGGGTGACCGGCATCGACGCCTGGGGCTGGGATGCGCCCTTCTCGCTGCAGCAGGAAACCTATGCGCGGGACAAGGACGCCCACGCCGTGTGGCAGGGCCACTGGGCGGGCATCGAGCAGCCCTACTGCCACATGGAGAAGCTGCTCAACCTTGAAACACTTCCCGATCACGGCTTCATGGTCAGCTGCATGCCGTGGAAGATCAAGGGCGCGTCCGGCGGCTGGATCCGCTGCGTCGCGATGATGTTCGACTAGGCGGGCACAGCCCTAAAACAGATCCCCGCGCAACCGCGCGAGGATCGCGGCGGCGTCCTGGTCGGAGAGATCGCGGATGCGCTCGGCGAGCGTGTTGGCAAGCTCCGTGTGGTTCGGGGTGAGGCCCGACGTGTCGACCGTCACCTTCGGGTGGGACAGCGCGGCGAGGCGGTGCATCTCCTCGTAATCGTCCCAGATCAGGTTGAAATACTCGCAGATCTGCACCACCAGCGCCTCGGACGGGCGGCCGCGATAACCGTGTTCCAGGGACGACAGATAGGCCTCGGAGATTTGCAGATCCGCGGCCATCGCCTTGAGGGTCAGATTCCGATCCGCGCGATAGGCCCGCACCTTTGCCCCGAACGGCGTCATGACCTGTCACCTCTTTTTCGGCGCAGCAGCACATAGAAGGCCCCGTCGCGGCCATGCTGGGGGCGGGCGGATGTGAACGCCAGCACATGGGCGCGGCACGGCGACTGGTTCAGCCATTGGGGCAGGCGTTCGCGCAATACACCCGAGCCCTCCCGCGATCCGCGCCCGGTGATCACCAGGACATTGCGCCGGCCCCGCGCGGCGCTTTCCGTGATGAACCCGACCAGCGCATCCTGCGCGGTGTCCTGATACATGCCGTGCAAATCGAGCCGCGCCTCGATGGGCAGCTGGCCCCGGCGAAAGCGGTCGGCGGTGCGCCGGTCCATGCCCGCATAGTCGCCGGCGGCAATCTCCGGCGGCGGCTTGGGGCGGGCGAGGGGCGCGGGGCGGGGAGCTGCGGCGGATGCCGCTTTCTTTTTCGCGGTCTTCGGCGGCGCTTTGGTTCTGGGTGCCGGCTTCGCGGGCTGCGGGCGCCGTCGCTTCAGGGGTGCCGCGTCGGCGAGCGCGCGGCGGAACAATTCGTCGTCATCGTCATCGCCACTGGTGCCGCCCGGTGACATCGCCTTGCTCAGTCGTCCTCGACGATAACGATATGCAGCCGACGGGGGCCGTGGGCACCCAGCAAGAGCGTCTGCTCGATATCGCCCGAGCGCGACGGGCCGGTGACGAAGTTCACCGTGCGCGGCGGCAGGCCGCCCCGTCCGGAATCGGGGTCCGCCGCCAGGTCACGCACCGCGTCGAACACATCTTCATAGGATTTGACCACCCGGCTGGCCGGCAGCACGACCACATGGGTCTCGGGGATGAAATTCAGCGTCGAGGGATGCGCCGGGCCGGAATACATGGCCAGCGTACCTGTCTCGGCCACCGCGGAGGGCGCCGAGGTGATGCTCACCTGGTCGGGCTCGTCGGGCACGCCGCGGCGAATTTCCAGCAGCGAATTGTCGGCCCAGGGTGCGGCATCGAGATCCGTGTCCGGCGCCATCACCACTTCCGATGGCAGGTTCGAATCCCGCAGATACTCCGCCACCGCGTCGGGCACCTCGGCCATGTCCGAGACCCGGGTCGTGGTCGCGAAGACCTTCTGGGCCATGGTCTCGAACAGATCGACCAGCCCGGGATGATCGGTGTCGGTGCGCGCGGGCACGATGTTGCGCTTGTGCCCGGCAATCCGCGCGCGCAGCGCCTCGGCCGTGGCGTCGTCGACGGGCCCTGACCGGCCGCGCGAGCGGCGCAGGGATGAGATGATCTGGTCCTTGGCGTCGCTACCCATCACACCCGCTCCCCGGATTTCCACCGTGACTGGAACGTCCGGCCCTGGGGCGCGGGCAGCTCGCGATACCTGGTCCAGCCCTTGGCCAGCGGCACGGACGACAAGCGCCCGCGCTTGCGGCCCATCCAGGCGAGCATCCGCATCTGCAAACCCGTGGCCATCTGATACAGCTTCGGCCGCCGGGCGAAGAACGCCCACAGGCCCAGCCCCACCCGCGCGGAGCCCGGCGAGAGATGGCTTTCGAATTCCCGCTCGCGCCAGTGGCGCATCATCTTCGGCAGGGGGATGTGCATCGGGCACACCTCCTCGCAGCGGCCACAGAAGGACGAGGCGTTGGGCAGGTGACCCGCCTCATCCACCCCGATCAGGCCCGGCGACAGGACCGAGCCCATGGGCCCGGGATACACCCACCCGTATGCGTGGCCGCCGACCGATTGGTAGACCGGGCAGTGGTTCATGCACGCCCCGCAGCGGATGCAACGCAGCATCTCCTCGAACTCGGTGCCGAGCATGTCGGTGCGGCCGTTATCCAGCAGGATCACGTGATACTGCTCGGGCCCATCCGGGTCTTCTTCACGTTTCGGGCCCGTGGAAAGCGTCGTGTAGCTGGAGAATTCCTGGCCCGTGGCCGATCGCGCCAGCACCCTGAGGATGGTGGCGGCGTCTTCCAGGGTCGGCACGATCTTCTCGAGGCTCGCCAGCACGATGTGCACCTTGGGGATCAGTTGGGACAGGTCGCCATTGCCCTCGTTGGTAACGATGATCGACGAGCCGGTCTCGGCGATCAGCAGGTTCGCCCCGGTGATCCCGACCTCGGCCTCGAAGTATTTCTTGCGCAGGATGGTCCGCGCCTCGTCGAGCAGGCTGATCGGTTCCTCGAGCACCCGGTCGCCATCGAGCTCGGTGTGGTTCTCGCGGAAGCTCGATTCCACCTGTGCCTTGGTCAGATGCACCGCCGGCGCGATGATATGGCTCGGCAGCTCGCCGCGCAGCTGGATGATGTATTCACCGAGATCGGTCTCGATCGGGCGGATGCCGTCGGCCTCCAGCGCCTTGTTGATCTCGATCTCCTCGCCGATCATCGACTTGCCCTTGTTGACCTGCTTGGCGTCGACCGAGCGGCAGATATCGAGGACGATCTGTTGCGCGTCCGCCGCCGTGCGGGCCCAGTGCACATGCCCGCCGGACTCGCGGACCTTCTCCTCATAGGCCTCGAGATAGAAGTCGAGATGCTCGAGGGTGTGGTTCTTGATGTCGCGGGCCTGGCCGCGTAGATCGTCGAACTCGGGCAGATTGTCCCGCGCCGTCGCCCGGCCGTCGACGAAGTGGCCGCGTGCCTTGTTGAGAGCCGCCTGCAGATCCTCGTTGGCAAGCTGATCGCGGGCGTTGTTCTTGAAGTTCCGGCTGGTGGAGTGAACGGTGGAAGTGCTCATGGCGCTCACCCCTTTCCGTCTTGCGGTTCGCCGATGGCCGGTTCGTCCGCCATCCCGGCAAGCACTTCCGCCACGTGACGCACCCGCACATTGGCACCATCGCGCTGCAGCTTGCCCGCCATGTTCATCAGGCAGCCCATATCGCCCGCCAGCAGGGTTTCGGCCCCGGTGGCGACGATCTTCTCCATCTTGTTGGAGACCATGTTGTTGGAGATGTCCGGATACTTCACACAAAAAGTGCCGCCGAATCCGCAGCACACATTGGCGTCTTCGAGTTCGCGCAGGTGCAGGCCCTCGACCCCGTCCAGCAGCGCGCGCGGCTGGACGTGAATGCCCAGCTCGCGAAGCCCGGAGCAGCTGTCGTGATAGGTGACCGTGCCCTCGAACGCGGCATCGACGCCCTTGATCTCGAGCACGTCGGTCAGAAAGGAAACCAGCTCGTGGGTGCGCGCACCCAACGCGGTGGCGCGATCCGCCCAGTCCGGGTCGTCGGCCAGCAGCTCGGCATAATGTTTGGAGATCATGCCCGCACACGACCCCGACGGCGCGACCACATAGTCGAATTCCTCGAAGGTGGCGATGACCTGGCGGGCGATCGCGATCGTGTCGGCCCTGTCGCCCGAATTATAGGCGGGCTGTCCACAACAGGTCTGCGCCTCGGGCACCTCGACGGTGCAACCGGCATCCTGCATCAACTTCACCGCCGCAAAACCAACACTCGGCCGGAACAAATCCACCAGGCAGGTTACGAACAGCGCCACACGCGGGCCGTCGCTCATCGCACTCTCCTCAGATTTTCATTCTGTTTAGCACATTCCGGGCACCATCAAAGCAGGCACGGAACGACGCGCGGCCCGGCCTTAACTCGCCGGCACGAGTCCGCGCGGGACGAAGATGAAATAGGCACCACGGCTCTTCATGCGCCCCGCCTTGTCCAGCGCCGCACGGCCGGTTCCCCAGTAGAAGTCGCCGCGTACTGCGCCGCGGATCGCGTTGCCGGTATCCTGGGCCAGCATCAGCCGCTGCAGGCGTTGGTCGCCATCGGGATGCTCCGCGTCGAGCCAGACCGGCACGTTCAGCGGAATGTGCTTCGGGTCGACCGCCATGGATCGCTCGGCCGTGAGCGTGACCCCGGCCGCACCCGTCGGCCCGTCGCCGCCGATCTCGCGGAAGAAAATGAAGCGCCGGTTCACCGCCAGCGTGTCGCGCATGATGTCGGGGTTGGCCTCGAGCCAGGCCCGGATGTCTTCCCAGCCCGCGCGTCCGGCGGAAAGCTCGCCCTTCTCGATCAGCCAGCGCCCGACCGAGCCGTAGTTATGGCCGTTATGCCCGGCAAAGCCGATCCGGGTACGCGACCCGTCGGGCAGCGCCGCGATTCCGGAGCCCTGCACCTGGAGGATGAAAACATCGAGGGTGTCACGTGCCCAGAACAGGACATCGGCACTATCCCTGATCGCCCCGGCCTCGATCTCGCCGCGCTGGCGATAGGGCACCAGCCGACCATTCTCGACCCGGCCAACGACACGATGTCCCTTTAGCGCGGGATCGAAATCTTCCAGCCGGACCGACACATGGTCGCGCGGCAGCGCGTAGATCGGCTCATGGAAGATCGGCGTGCGCTCTCGTGACGCCTCGATGATCGGCTCGAAGTAGCCGGTAAACAGGCCCGGGTCGTCGGCCTTGCCCCGCACCCGAAGCGGCACCAAATTCGCCTCGATGTAACTGCGCAGGGCGCCGGAATCATCCGCGGGCAGACCGGCAATCCCGCGACAGACAGGCCGCCAGTCCGCAATCGTGCCCGCGGCCGGGCCGACCTCCTTGTCGTCGGGCCGACCTTCCATGCGCGCGCAAGATCGCCGCCAGGCGGGCAACGCCTCGGCCAGCGCATCCGCACCCCAGCCGGGAAGCTCGTCAAAGGCGACCGGGGTATAGCTGGTGGCCGCCTCGGGCGCGGGCTTCTTTTCCATCTCGCAGGCCGCGAGCGCGATCATGCCGACGAGCAGCAGACAACGCGTGATTTTCGAATTGGGGACATATCGCGCGGCCATCACCGGCGTCTGGCTCAGTTCGGCGCTTCGGTCGCGACGAGGGTCCAGTTCGGATTGCGCGAGCGCGTGTTGCGGGCGAATGTCCAGATGTCGGTCACCGTGGTGACCTTGGTCGGGTCTCCCGACACCGGCTCGCCCGCCGCGTCGCGGACGACCTCGATCTGTTCGGAAACGATCTTCGTGGTCACGAAGGCCACGCGTCCGTCCATCGTCGCCTCAAGCACCTCGGCCTCGCGGATACCGACGAGGGTCATTTCCATCGTCTCGCTCCGGCCCGCGCGTTCGACGATGGCGCCGGCGAAGTTCTCATAGACCTCGTCACTGAGCAGCGGACGCAAGGTGTCGCGCTCACCGCTGGCGAAGGAGGTGACGATCATCTCGAAGGCCATGCGGACGCCCTCGATGAACTCGTTGACGGAGAAATTGGAATCTGCGGCCTGGATTGACTTCAGGCCATCTGTGGCCGGCGTGCCGTCGGGAATGTCGGATTGCGGCTCGGGTGACGAGCTGCGGTCAGGCAGGCTGACAACGGTATCGTCATCATTGGCCTCGGCCGCGTCGGGCCGGCCGGGGGCGTCATCGCGCCGGGCATAGGGATCGTGGGGCGGGCGCTCATGGCCCGTTCGTTTGCCCAATACGCTGCGCAGGCGGAACACCAGAAAGGCCGCCACCATCGCCAGAAGAATTATGTCTAAGAATGCCACGCGCCGTCCGTTCTGCCGTCGGTTTAATTGATACGCCGCCCCTGGGAGATCGCAAAAACTTACGAATGCGATCAGAAGCGGGTTGCTCGCCGTCTCAACCGTACCAACATTACGTTCTTGCGCCGCACGATACCAGCGGCGGTTGCAAGGCCGGTCGCCCGGCGGTGCGCTGTCTGGTATCCTCTAGATAGGGGCAACATAACGAAAGAACAAGAATGCCCATCCTGATTCTCGCCCTGTTCATAGGTATTCCGCTGATCGAGATTTATCTGTTTATCCAGGTCGGCGGCGCGATCGGCGTCTGGTCGACGATCGGGCTGGTCGTCCTCACGGCATTCATCGGCACCGCACTCCTGCGTCAGCAAGGGATGGCGACCCTGGCCCGCGCCCAGACGGAGCTCGACCAACAGCAGTTGCCGGTTCGCGAACTGTTCGACGGCGTGTGCCTCCTGATCGGCGGACTGCTGCTGCTGACGCCGGGGTTCTTGACCGACGCGCTGGGCTTCGCGCTCCTGATTCCGCCCCTGCGCGCGATCCTTGGTCGCGGGGTCTGGGCCGCACTGGCGCGGTCGCGCAACGTTCATTTTTCCGTGTATGGCAACCCGGGCGACGCCTCTCGCCGGCCGGGACAGCGTCGGGGGCCGGGGCCGGGCGGGCCGGTGCTGGATGGCGAGGAATTCGGTGTGCGCCGTGACGAAGACGACCAGGAGCCCTCCGATCCGCCGCCGCGGCTGGGCCGTGACTAGGCGCGCGCGGTTGTCGTGCGGCGCATGTACGTGTTAGCCAGTGCGCCGACTTCTCAAGCGCATCCGCGCGACCATGAAAAAGATACGGAAATGCCATGAGTGACGAAAACGCAGCACAGCCGAACCCGGACGGTACCGACGCGACCGGCGCGCCGATGATGATGGTCAACGCGCAGTATGTGAAGGACCTCTCGTTTGAGAACCCGAATGCGCCCCAGTCCCTGGGCCAGCAGACCGGCGAACCGAACGTGCAGATCGCGATCGACGTCAATGCCGACCAGATCGCGGACAAGTCGTTCGAGGTCTCCCTGACCCTGCGTGCCGAGGGCACGTCGGGCGAGGACGCGCTGTTCATCGTCGAAATCATCTATGCGGGCATCTTCACCCTGGGCGAGGTGCCGGATGAATACATCCCGCCGATGCTTTACATCGAAGCGCCGCGCCAGCTCTTCCCGTTTGCCCGCGCCATCGTCGCCGATGCCGTGCGCGACGGCGGTTTCCCGCCGCTCCTCGTGCAGCCGGTCGACTTCATGTCGATGTACCAGCAGCGCGTCGCACAAGTGCAGGCCGAAGCCGGTGAGGGCGGTGCGCCCGCCGCCGACGCGAATGGCGGCGGCGATGCCGGCAACGGTGAAGACAAGCAGAAGTTCGAGTTCGAGCTCTAGGCGTCGGCCGCCGGCGGCTTCCTAGTCATCCCCGGCCGACCAGATCGGCGCATTCAGGCTTTCGACCAGCGTCGCATGGGCGGCCAGCTCTTCCGCTGACGGCGCGTGGGGCCGGGCGGGTCGCGCCTGGCGTTGCACGATCGCCGGGCCGTCGTCGGTTTTCTTCTCATTGCCCGCCAGCGCCAGGTCGGGCTGGCGGCCGCCGCGCAACTGCAGATAGACCTCCGCCAGCAACTCCGCATCGAGCAGCGCGCCATGCTTCTCGCGCCGGGACAGATCGATCTCGAAACGCCGGCACAGCGCATCGAGGCTGGCCTGGGCGCCTGGAAACGTTCGCCGTGCCAGCGCCACCGTGTCGGTCGACCGTTCCATCGGGAGAATGGGAAACCCCAGCCGCTTGAGCTCGGCGTTGAGGAACTTCATGTCGAAGCTGGCATTGTGAATGACCAGCTGGGCGTCGCCGATAAACTCCATGAAGTCGCCGACGACTTCGGCGAAGATCGGCTTGTCGGCCAGAAATTCCTCGCTCAGGCCGTGTACATTGAAGGCCTCGGTCGGCATGTCACGCTCGGGATTGACGTAGACATGGTAGGTCTCGCCGGTGGGTATGTGATGCTGCGCCTCAACGCAGCCGATCTCGACGATGCGATCGCCGTTGGCCGGGTCGAGCCCCGTGGTTTCAGTATCGAGAATGATTTCGCGCACGCCTGGGCCCGTCCTGTCCTGGTCTAGTTCGTGCCGGGCGGGCCAGACTGCACGGCGGTGCGGGTCGACATGACGATCCGCTTCAATCGGCGGAAAGTATAGGCCTTGCCCAGGCCCGTCTCCACGACAAAGTCGGCGCGTTGACGTTTCTCCCGGTCCGGCATCTGGGACGCGAGAATCCCGGCGAAGCGCTCCTCGTCCATCCCGGGCCGCGCCATCACGCGCCGGCGCTGCAGTGCGGCCGGCGCGGAGACCACGATCACCCCGTCGACCCGGTCTTCGCCGCCGGTTTCATACAGAAGCGGAATATCGAGCACGACCAGCGGCGTGCGCTGGCGGCGGTGGAACCGCAAAAAGGCCTCCGCGGCCTCGCGCACCCGGGGGTGGACGATCGCCTCGAGATCGCGCCGCGCCTCCGGGCTGCCGAACACGGCGGCGCCCAGCGCCTGTCGGTCCACCCCGGCATCGCTTACCGCATAGGGAAACCGTGTGCCGATCGCGTCGCGCAGGGACCGGTCGCGGGCGAACAGCGCATGCACGGTCGCATCGGAATCATGCACCGGCACCCCCATCGCCCGCAGCATGTTTGCCGCGGTGGACTTGCCCATGCCGATCGAGCCGGTGAGGCCGAGCACGATCATGTATCGGCCTGCCGATCGCGCGCGTCGAGCACCGCGGCCCGCAGCTCATCATCGACCACGGGATCGACCCCGAACCAGGCATGAAATCCGGCACGCGCCTGATGGAGCAGCATCCCCAGCCCGTCGACGACCGGGTTGCCGCGCGCCCGAGCGGCGGCGAGCAGGCCAGTCTCCAGCGGCGCATACACGATGTCGTTGACCACCGCGTCGTCCGGCAGGTTCGCCAGGTCGAGCTCGAGCGGCGGCTGGCCGGTCATGCCCAGCGTGCTCGTATTGATCAGCACGCCCGCACCGGCGAGCGTACCCGGCGCCCCGTCCCAGCCATGGGCGGTGACCCGCAGACCGGCGATGCTCGCCAGCGCCGCCAGCGCCTCGGCGCGCGCGACCGTGCGGTTGACGATACGGATTTCGGCGACACCGGCGTCCGCCAGCCCGACCATCGCCGCGCGGGCGGCACCGCCTGCCCCGAGAATGACAGCCGCGCGATCCCCGAACTGCGCTTCCAGCGCGGCGGGCGCGCCGGCACGGATATTCTCGATGAGCCCGTAGGCATCGGTGTTGCTGCCGGTAAGCGCACCGTCATCGCCGACGGCGATCGTGTTGACCGCGCCGATCCGCTGGGCGCTTTCATCGACATTGTCCACCAGCGCTAGCGCCGCTTCCTTGTGGGGCACGGTCAGATTGACGCCCCGGAAGCCATTTTCGGCCAACCCCCCCAGGGCGGCGGGCAAATCCCCCGGCTCGACCGGCATCGCCTCGTAGCTGCCGTCTACCCCATAGCGCGCGAGCCAGTGCCCGTGCAGGACCGGCGACAGGGAATGGGCAACCGGCCAGCCCATGACGCCAGCTTTCAATCGGCCCGTCATGACATCACCACATCTTCGTTCCGCAGGAATTCCAGCACCGGCAACAGCGGCAGGCCCAGAATATCGTAGAAATCCCCGTCGATCTCGGAAAACAAATGGGGGCCCATGCCCTCCATCTCATAGGCGCCGACCGACTGGCAGGCAGACGCCCCGGCGGTCTCCACATAATGCTCGATAAAGTCCTCACCAAGCGTACGCATACGCAGTCTGGCGCTTGAGTTATGGTGCCAGACAACGTCCCCGCCGCGCACCGCGCAGACGGCCGCATGCAACGTGTGTTCCTTGCCCATCAAGCGTTTCAGGTGTCCGCGTACGCCCTCGAGCCCGACCGGTTTCTCGAACAATTCACCCTCGCACGACAGGACCTGATCGGCGCCGAGCACGATCCTGTCGGCCGCCATGTCCGTGGCCACATGCTGGGCCTTCAGCTCGGCGAGCACTTCCGCGATCGACGCGTGGGTCGCATCTTCGGCCAGCAGACGGTCGCGCACCTCCGCCTCATCGATATTGGCCGGGACAATGTCGTGGGGCACGCCCGCCGCGGTCAACAACCGGGTCCGCACCGCGCTTGCCGACGCCAGAACGACCGCCGGCGGACCGGGTATCCCCGCCTGCGCGTCACGCGCCACCATCATTGTCCTTTTCGGCCTCTTCCAGGCGGCGGTCATAGACTTTCATGATCGCGGCGGAGGTTTCCTCGATCGAGCGCCGGGTCACATCGATGACCGGCCAGTTGTTGCGGGCGAAGTAGCGCCGCGCCTGGGTGATTTCATCGCGAACCACTTCGGGGTCCACATAATCGGTCTCTTCATTCTCGTGCAGGGACGTCAGGCGCGCCCGGCGCAGCTCGACCAGCCGCTTGGGATCGTTCGTCAGCCCGATCACCAGCGGGTGGGTCAGTTCCTCGAGGATTGCCGGCAGCGGCACACCCGGCACATAGGGCACGTTCGCGGCCTTGATCCCCCGGTTGGCGAGATACAGGCAGGTCGGCGTCTTCGAGGTGCGCGACACGCCCACCAGGACGATATCGGACCCGTTCAGCTCCTCGGTTCGCTGGCCGTCGTCATGGCTCAGCGACCAGTCCATCGCCTCGATCCGGCCGAAATAGGCCTCGTCGAGCTCATGCTGCCCGCCGATGTTATGGGTCGGCTGCTGGCCCAGATAATTGCCGACCGCGGCGATCACCGGGTCGAGCACGGAGATACACGGCACCTTGCGCAGGCGGCAGCCGCGGATCAGCTGTTCGCACAGGCTGTCATTCACCAGGGTGAAGATCACCGGGCCGGGGTTCTCATGGATCTCCTCGAGCACCAGGTCCATCGCCTTGGGGGTGCGCGCCATGGGCCAGAAATGTTCGACCGACGGGGTGTCGGCAAACTGGGCCAGACAGGCGCGCGAGACGGACCGAATGGTCTCACCGGTCGAGTCCGACACGAGATGCAAGTGGAAGACGTCTTCAGTTTCAGCCATCGGCGGCACCATTTCGGCTGGGAGAGAAAGGAATGACAACGGGGATAAGTCGCAACTTCGCGCGGCTCAAAATATTTGTTCAACCTTATGCCGTCCGAACGACCCGCTGTCATCCCACGGCGGACAAAGTTTCCAACAGCGGGTATGGAATCGACCCCGATGAAACTCATCCATACCCGCGATGCAGGTGATCCACATCCCCGTCCGACACGAATATATTTCAGAACAACACATTAGGAGAATTGCGAACAACACGCCCCGCCGTCCGTGCACAACCGGGTGTCGCCCTGTACGAATTTGTGAACAACGAATTATCCCTCGGATTCACCGCGCATCTACAACTACATTTCACTTTTCACTACGTTCAATTACTTATTTTTAGGATGCGCCAGGATAACCGGATCGGCATAGTCAGCCCGCATTCAGCTCAGCCCAAACGTCAGTTTTCAAAGCCGTGTCCAACCTGTTCCTCGATGCCCTGTCCGATCAAACCGGGCCCCGCCCGCCATTCTGGTTCATGCGCCAGGCCGGGCGATATCTGCCGGAATATCGGGAAATCCGTGCCCAGGCCGATGGGTTTCTGGATCTCTGCTACACCCCGGAACGCGCAGCACGGGTCACCCTGCAGCCGATCGAACGGTTCCGGCCCGATGCCGCGATTTTGTTTTCCGATATCCTGGTCATCCCCGACGCGATCGGTCAGGAGGTCGGCTTTGTCGAGGGGACCGGTCCCGTCCTCACACCGGTCACCGGCGGCGCCGATCTGGCGAAGCTCGACCCGGCAAAAACACTCGATCATCTAGCCCCGGTTTTCGAAACCGTGTCCCGTGTCCGCGCGGAACTGCCCGACGATGTGGCCCTGATCGGGTTCGCCGGCGCGCCCTGGACGGTCGCCACCTACATGGTCGAGGGCGGCTCCAGCCGTGACTTCAATGGGATCAAGAGCTGGGCGGTTCGCGAACGCGGAGACTTCGCCGCCATGCTGGATATCCTGGTCGCCTCGACCACGGATTACCTCGTGGCCCAGGTCGAGGCGGGCGCCCAGGCGCTGCAGCTGTTCGACACCTGGGCCGGCGCGGTCCCCGCGGGGGACTTCGACGACTGGGTCATATCGCCGACCGCGCGGATCGTTGAGGGGGTCAACGCGCGGGTGCCGAATGTCCCGATCATCGGGTTTGCTCGTGGCGTCGGTGATCGTCTGGAGGGATATATCCGTGGCACGGGTGTTGATGCCGTCGGGCTCGATGCGTCCATGACCGCAGCCGAGGCGGCAGAGAAAATCCAGCCGATCTGCCCGGTACAGGGAAATCTCGACCCGGCCTATCTGATGGTCGGTGGCGAAGAGATGGAGCAAGCGGCGCGGGAAATTCTCGACGGCCTGGGCGCGGGGCCGTTCGTCTTCAACCTGGCGCACGGGATCCATAAGGACACGCCGTTTTCTCATGTCGAACGCCTCGCCGAGATCGTTCGCGAATGGAACGCCGGCACATGACCACCGCCGTTATCCTCTACAATCTGGGCGGACCCGACGGGCCCGATGACGTCCGGCCGTTTCTGTTCAACCTGTTCAACGATCCGATGATCATCGGTGCGCCCACGCCCATCCGCTGGTTGCTGGCCCAGGTCATCTCGCGCAAGCGCGCACCCATCGCCCGGGAGATATACGCCAACATCGGCGGCGGATCGCCCCTGCTCGCCAACACCCGCGCCCAGGCCGACGCACTGGAATCTGTGATGAACGCGGATGGCGGCGGGGAATACAAATGCTTCGTCGCCATGCGCTACTGGCACCCGATGTGCGATGCCGTGATGGAAGAGGTCATCGCGGCGCAGCCGGACCGGATTGTTCTGCTGCCGCTTTATCCGCAATTCTCGACCACCACGGTGGGTTCCATGATGCGGGTCTGGGCGCGGGCGGCGCGCAAGCAGAAGCTCGATATTCCCGTGACGGCGTTGTGCTGTTACCCGACCGACCCGGGCTTCATCGGCGCGGTGAGCGGATTGCTGGCCTCGGCCCTGGAAGGGGTATCGCGTGATACCAAGGATGTGCGCGTGCTGTTTTCCGCCCATGGTCTGCCGAAGCAGATCGTCGAGGGTGGTGATCCCTATCAGTCCCAGGTGGAACAGACCGCTGCCGCCGTGATGGAAAGTCTCGGGCAGGAGCTCGATTGGCTGTGCTGTTACCAGAGCCGGGTCGGCCCGCTCGAATGGATCGGCCCCTCGACCGACGACGAGATCGAGCGCGCCGGGGCGGACGGGAAATCCGTGGTCATCGTGCCGATCGCTTTCGTGTCGGAACATTCGGAGACCCTCGTCGAGCTCGACATCGAGTATCGCGAGCTGGCCGACAGGGCCGGGGTGGCCGAATATATCCGTGTCCCGACCGTGGACACCGCCCCGGCGTTCATCGCGGGGCTGGCCGATCAGGTGCGCGGGAACATCGCGGCGGGCTGTGATATCTGCAGTGGCGACCCGTTGGCAAAAAGCGGCCGCGTCTGCGCGGCCGAATGGTCGAAATGCCCGGTTGCGGCATCATCGGCGCATGCTGGATCCTGACTCATGGGTGATTTTCTCGTCGCGGCCTATCCCTGGATCAAGTCGCTCCATGTGATCTCCGTGATCTCCTGGATGGCAGGGATGCTCTATCTGCCGCGCCTGTTCGTCTATCACTGCGACGCCGCGCCGGGGTCCGACAAGTCCGAGACCTTCAAGGTCATGGAGCGGCGCCTGCTGCGCGCGATCATGAACCCGGCGATGATTGCGACATTCATCTTCGGCGGGCTGCTGTTGGGCACGCCCGGTGTCGTCGATTGGGGGTCGGGCTGGATCTGGGTCAAGCTCGCCGCGATCACGGGCATGACCGTGGCCCATCATGTGTTTGCCAAATGGTTCAAGGAATTCGCCGCCGACGCCAACACCCGCCCGGCCAGGACTTACCGCCTCGCCAACGAGGTGCCGACGGTGCTCATGATCGTGATTGTTTTCATGATCATCGCCCGGCCGTTCTAGGCCGGTATTTCGCGCCGCGTGCCGGCGTCACGAGATTGCCCCATAACCGTCACAAGGATTGACTTGACGCAGCACGCCCACTAAGTGCGTAATAATGGCGCGCACAAGAGAGTACCCAACGCGCGCACCCTTCCGCATAAGTCGTTTTCCACCGGCGTTCCCGTCGGCGTCCACGATCTTTCGCTGACACATTCAAACGCCCCCGAAAATTCGGTTCCCCACCGATAGGGCGCGTCGTATTTCCCAGACAGAACTGGCATCCCCCATGGAAGCAATGAAACTCCAAGACCTCAAAGACAAATCCGCCGCCGATCTCCTCGCCTTCGCCGAGGAACTCGAGATCGAGGGCGCGAGCAATCTGCGCACCCAGGACATGATGTTCGCGATCCTCAAGGAACTCGCGGAAGACGAGGTGCCGATCACCGGCATCGGCGTGCTCGAGGTGCTGCAGGACGGCTTCGGCTTCCTGCGCTCGCCGGAATCCAATTTCCTGCCGGGCCCCGACGATATCTACGTCTCCCCCAGCCAGGTGCGGCGTTTTGCGTTGCGCACGGGCGACACGGTCGAGGGCGAGATCCGCTCTCCCAAGGATGGCGAGCGTTACTTCGCCCTGGTCAAGGTCGCCCAGGTCAACTTCGACGATGTGGACCACACCAAGCACCGGGTGAACTTCGACAACCTGACCCCGCTCTATCCCGAGCGGAAGATCGAGCTGGAAATCGACGATCCCGAGATGAAGGACCCGTCATGCCGCGTCATCGACATGGTGGCCCCCCTCGGCATGGGCCAGCGCGCCCTGCTCGTCGCACCGCCGCGCACCGGTAAGACCGTGATGATGCAGAACATCGCCAAGGCGATCATGGCCAATCATCCGGATATCTACCTGATCGTGCTCTTGATCGACGAGCGGCCGGAAGAGGTGACCGACATGCAGCGCACCGTGCGCGGTGAGGTGATCTCCTCCACCTTCGACGAGCCGGCCTCGCGCCATGTGCAGGTCGCCGAGATGGTGATCGCCAAGGCCAAGCGCCTGGTCGAGCACAAGCGCGACGTGGTGATTCTCCTGGATTCGATCACGCGTCTCGCACGCGCTTACAACACCGTCGTCCCGTCCTCGGGCAAGGTGCTGACCGGCGGCGTGGACGCCAACGCCCTGCAGCGCCCGAAGCGTTTCTTCGGTGCCGCCCGCAACATCGAGGAGGGCGGCTCCCTGACGATCATCTCGACCGCGCTGATCGAGACCGGCTCGCGCATGGACGAGGTCATCTTCGAGGAGTTCAAGGGCACCGGTAACTCGGAAATCGTCCTCGACCGCAAGCTTTCCGACAAGCGCGTCTGGCCGTCCATCGACATCACCAAGTCGGGCACGCGCAAGGAAGAGCTCCTGGTCGACAAGGACGCGCTCTCGAAGATGTGGGTGCTCCGCCGGATCCTCAACCCCATGGGGGTCGTCGACGGCATGGAGTTCCTGCTCGGCAAGATGAAGTCGACCAAGAACAACAACGACTTCTACGACACGATGAACCAGTAGGGGCTCTCGGCCTCACCTCTCCATTTGTCGAGCCCGGACCTGATCCGGGCGTCTCGTTTCTGTCCGTGCCGAGATGCGCGGATCGGATTTGCGTATGACGGTTTGCCTAAGCCATCAGGATCGTCGAACCCGTCGTCTTGCGGCCGGCCAGGTCGATATGGGCCTGCACCGTCTCCGACAGCGGGTAGCGCTGGTTGATCTCGATCTTCACCGCGCCCGATGACACGACGTCGAACAGGTCGCCCGCACAGGCCAGCAGTTCGTCGCGCTCGGCCGTGAAGTCGAACAGCATGGGCCGGGCGGCGTAGATCGAGCCATGGGCCGAGAGCTCTGTGAGCTCGACCGGGTCGGGTGCGCCGGACGCATTGCCGAAGCTGATCAGGTAGCCGCGCCGCTGGAGGCATTCCATGGAGCCGCGCAGTGTGTCCTTGCCGGTCGCGTCATAGACCACGGGCACGCCCGCGCCGTCGGTGATCTCCTTCACCCGCGCGACGAAATCCTCGTCCTTGTAGTTGATCGTGTGGTGACAGCCATGGGCCTTGGCGAGTTCGGCCTTCTCTTCGGAACCCACGGTGCCGATGACCGTGACCCCGAGATGGTTGAGCCACTGACACGCAATCAGGCCCACCCCGCCGGCCGCCGCGTGCCACAGGACGGTCTGGCCTTTTTGGACCGGGAAGCAGGACTTGATCAGGAACTGCACGGTCATGCCCTTGAGCATCATGGCCGCGGCCTGCTCGTCGGAAATGCCGTCGGGGAGTTTCACCGTGATCTTCGCCGGCATCACGCGTTCTTCCGCGTAGGCCCCGAGCGGCATGTCGGCATAGCCGACCCGGTCACCGACGGCCAGGTCGCTCACGCCGTCGCCCACGGCGACGATCTCGCCGGCGCCCTCGAGCCCCAGCCCGTTCGGCATGGGGACCGGGCGCGCACCCGAACGGAGATAGATGTCGATGAAGTTGAGGCCCGCGGCGGTGTGTTTCACGCGAATCTCGCCGGGGCCGGGATCGCCGACCTCGACCTCTTCCCACTTCATGACTTCCGGCCCGCCGGGCTCGTGGAATCGGATTGCGTGGACCATGTGAGTTCCCCCTGAAAGGTTCTTTTGTGGGTTCGTGTTGTGTCGAGCCTATCGGCTGGCGATTTCGCCTTCAAGACGGCCGCCTTCAAGATCGAGGTGGCCCTGATCGTCGCCCGCGACGGCATAGCCTTCGAGGGCGAGCAGCTGGCGCTTGGTCGCGATGCCGCCGCGCCCGGAATAGCCGCCGATGCCGCCGCCGGTCGAAAGAATCCGGTGACACGGCACGATGATCGGGATCGGGTTCTTGCCGCAGGCCGTGCCTACCGCGCGGGCCGACGAGCCGATCTCGCGGGCGATGTCGCCATAGCTGCGCACGGCGCCGGACGGAATTTCGCACATCGCGGCCCAGACCTTCTTCTGGTGGTCCGTGCCGACGGGCGCGAGGCGCAGGAAGAACTCGGTGCGGGTGCCGGCGAAATACTCCGCCAGCTGCCTGGCCGCGTCGCGCAGGATTTTCGTGCCGGGCACGCGCGGTTGTTTATCGGTCCAGTCCAGGGCCGAGACGGCACCGCCCGCGGCCGTCACGCGGATGTTGCCCACGGGAGATTCCAGGACGCAGCTCTGTGTTGCGTCCGTCCCCGTCACCGCGAGAGCTCCGCCATGAGTTCGTCCTTGCCCGTGATCGGCAGGGAGCAGACCGGCCCGCGGCAGACATAGGCGGTGGGCTTGCCGTCGACAGGCTCCTTGCCGGTCACCGGGTGCCCGTCGGGCAGGGTGCCCTTCGGCGCGATCACCGAGACGATCCGCTCGGGCGCGGCACCCCGGAAGGCGGCGCGCTGCAGGGCTTTCGTCCCGGGGGCGTCCGGGTCGCCGATGATCGCGATCTGGGTCGCGGCGGCGAGCAGGCCCGACGCGCGCAGCAACGTGCCGTAACCGAAGGCGTTGTTGTCGATCTCGCCCGAGAAGGCCTCGATGATCGCCGTGGCCCGGTCGCGATAAACCGGGTCGCCGGTCAGGTAGAACATCCGGGTGAGCGCCGTGGCGAGCAGCCCGTTGCCCGCCGGGGTGGCGTTGTCGAAGCCGGTACGGGTGCGGGTGATCACGTCGGTGGCGAGGTCGGAGGTGAAGAAATACGACCCGTCCGTCGACGCGAAATGCCCCTCGATATAGGCCGCCAGCCCGCGCGCATCGTCGAGCATTTGCTGCGCGCCCGTCGCCTCGTGAAGCGCCAATGCGCCGGTCATCAGGCTGGCGTAGTCGTCGAGGGTGGCGCGGTGGCGCGCCTCGCCGCCCCGCCAGCTGTGGGTGAGTTCGATGCTGTCGTCCGGGAGGGCGGTGGCGAGATGGTGGCGCACGAAGCCATAGGCGTTGTGTGCGGCCTCCAGCCAGTCCGGCCGGGCGAAGGTCATCGCCGCCTCGACCAGTCCGGCAATCATCAGCCCGTTCCAGTCGGTGAGGATCTTGTCGTCCAGCGCGGGGCGAATGCGTGGCGCGCGAACCTCGAACAGCTTGGCCCGGGCCGCGGCCAGGCGTGCCTCGGTGTCGGCGTCTTTCAGTCCCGGGTCGCGGGTCCGGTTCAGGATGTTGTGGCCGTCCCAGTTGCCGTCGG
Source organism: Alphaproteobacteria bacterium (assembly GCA_965261975.1). Taxonomy (GTDB): domain Bacteria; phylum Pseudomonadota; class Alphaproteobacteria; order UBA6615; family UBA6615; genus UBA8079. The sequence continues at coordinate 58,168 of CBDHEC010000046.1, read as the reverse complement.
GCCGGACGTCGTAATGGTCCTTGAACAAGCCGGCATCGGCGCCGAGCGTCGCGTCGATTTCCGCCTCGCTCCAGACGTAGAACTTGCCCTCCACCCCTTCGGAGTCCGCATCCAGGGTGGCGCAGAAGCCGCCCTCGGGGTGGGTCATCTCGCGCAGCAGCCAGGCGACCGTTTCCTCGGCGCGTTGCGCATAGAGCGGAGCCTTCGTGCCGCGCCAGGCCTGGGCGTAGAGCTCCAGCAGCTGGGCGTTGTCGTAGAGCACCTTCTCGAAATGGGGCGCCAGCCAGGCCGCGTCGGTGGAGTAGCGCGCGAACCCGCCGCCCAGATGATCGTAGATGCCGCCCTGGGCCATCCGGTCGAGGGTCAGTGTCACGGCGTCGCGCGCGGCCTCGCCGCCATGGGCCCACATCAGCGCGAGCACCCCGCATTGGGGGAATTTCGGTGCGGTGCCGAAGCCGCCATGGCGCCGGTCGACCTGCTCGGCGATCGCGTCGGCGAAGGCGGTGATCTGTTCGGGCCCGGGTGCCGCGCCCGGCTGAGGCCGGGCCATGTCCCCGAGCGCCTGCAGGATGGCTTGCGTGTTGGACTGCACCTTCTCCTGCTCGACCCGGTAGATCTTGTCGATATTCATCAGCAGGTCCGGGAAGCCCGGCCGGCCCATGCCCGCGCGCGGCGGAAAATAGGTGCCGCCCCAGAAGGGCTTGCCCTCGGGCGTGCAGAACATGGTGAGCGGCCAGCCCCCCTGCTCGCCCATCAGGGACAGCGCGCCCTGGTAGATCGCGTCCAGGTCTGGGCGCTCCTCGCGGTCGACCTTGATGTTGATGAACAGCTCGTTCATCACTTTTGCGGTGGCGTCGTCCTCGAAACTCTCATGGGCCATCACGTGGCACCAGTGACAGGCCGCATAGCCGATCGACAGCAGGATCGGCTTTTTCTCGGCCTGGGCCCGCGCCAGGGCGTCGTCGCCCCACGGATACCAGTGGACGGGATTGTCCGCGTGTTGCAGAAGATACGGACTGGTCTCGTTCGCCAGCATGTTTTGCGACGTCTGTTCGGACATGTGGCGGTCTCGGGTCTATCGGGATGGAAGATAACGCAACCTACAATGTCGGTGCGCCGCGCGCATAGACAAGGTGGTGGCAAGGCAGCTTGTGGAGGCACGGAAGATGAAAGTCACGATCGATATCGATTGCACCCCCGAAGAGGCGCGCAGCTTCATGGGTCTGCCGGACGTCTCGGCGGCGCAGCAGGCGGTCGTCGAGGAATGGCAGAAGCAGGCCATGGAGGCGATGTCGGCCATGGACCCCCAGAGCCTGTTCAAGGCGTGGATGCCGGACGGCGGCATGCCCGGCGCGGACGCTGCCGAGGGCTGGGAACAGTTCCAGAATGCGTTCTGGTCGTCGATGACCAACGCGACCAAGCCCGGCAAGTAATCCTGCCTTGGGCACCGCAGCAGATACCATCTTTGCATTGTCGAGCGGCGCGGGGCTGGCCGGCGTCTCGGTCGTGCGCATTTCCGGTCCCTATGCCGATGCGCTCCTGACCTCGCTCGGGGTCTCGCCGTTGCCCGATGCGCGTTATGCCGCGTTACATAAACTACACGCCGACGGTGCGGTTATAGACCAGGCGCTGGTCTTGCGGTTTCCCGGGCCCGACAGCTTCACCGGTGAGGATGTCGCGGAGCTGCAGGTGCACGGCGGACGCGCCGTTCTGGAGGCGGTGTTCGAGGCGATCTCTGCCGCCGGCCTGGCCCGGCACGCCGAACCGGGTGAATTCACCCGGCGCGCATTCGAAAACGGCAAGCTCGATCTGACCGCGGCGGAGGGCCTGGCGGACCTCGTGGCGGCCCAGACCGACGCCCAGCGGCGGCTGGCACTCCGCCAGTATGACGGGGCGTTGGCGGATCTCTATGAAGGCTGGCGCGCGCGCCTGGTCGACCTGATGGGCTACGCAGAGGCCGAAATCGACTTCTCCGACGAGGAGCTGCCCGAGGGGTTGAAGGCCGGGACCGAGGCACGCATCGCCGCGCTCAACGCCGAAATAGCACAACATATAGTAGGTGCAGATCGGGGTGAACAAATCCGCAGCGGCTTCCCGATAGTCATACTTGGCGCGCCGAATGTTGGAAAATCCAGTATTCTCAATTACTTAGCACAACGCGACGTGGCCATAATTTCCGAGGTCGCTGGTACGACCCGTGATGTGATCGAGGTGCAGCTCAATCTCGGCGGGTTCGCGGTCACCGTTTCGGACACGGCCGGCATCCGTGAAGCTTCCGACGATATCGAGGCCGAGGGCGTCAGGCGGGCCCAACAGCGCGCCGAGAGTGCCGCCCTGCGGCTCGTGGTGCTCGATGCGACCGATGCTACCTTGCCCGCGAAAGTCCGCGCCCTGATCACCGACGAGACCCTTGTGGTGGCGAACAAGGCGGATTTGCTCGACGGCGACTATGGCGCCCCGGCGTTGCCCGTGTCGCCGATGCTCGTGTCGGCAGGCACCGGCGCGGGGATGGAGGATTTGCTCGACCGGCTGACCGCCCTCGTTCGCGACCGCCTGGAGTCGACCGAAGCACCCCTGCCGACTCGCCAGCGCCATCGCGACGCCTTGGTGGAGGCCAACGCCGCGCTGTCGAATGTGGCCGACGCGGCCTACCCCGAGCTCGCCGCGGAGGATGCCCGGGTTGCGCTGCGGGCGCTGGGCCGGATCACCGGCCGGGTGGATATCGACGAGATCCTGGACACGGTTTTCCGTGATTTCTGCATTGGGAAGTAGGAATACCCGGGTGGGAATGTTTCACGTGAAACATCGGATTTCCGGGTGCCCATGGGGCCATACGGAAGCTCCCCGATATGCTTCTTTGACAGGCTCGGCCACAGGGCCTACATAGCGCGCGCAATGAGCAACCCGGAAAGCAAGACCTACGATGTGATCGTGATCGGCGGCGGCCATGCCGGCTGTGAGGCCGCGGCGGCTTCTGCGCGGGTCGGCGCGTCCACCCTCCTGGTCACCCACAGGCTCGAGACCATCGGCGAAATGTCCTGCAATCCCGCGATCGGCGGGTTGGGCAAGGGACATCTCGTGCGCGAGATCGACGCCCTGGACGGGATCATGGGCCGGGCGATCGACCGTGGCGGAATCCAGTTCCGGATGCTCAACCGGACCAAGGGGCCTGCTGTCTGGGGGCCCCGCGCCCAGGCCGATCGGAAGCTCTACCGGCAGGCGATCCAGGACATCCTCGCCGAGCAGGAGAATCTCGATATTCTCGGCGCCGGCGTGGACGACCTGATGCTTGACCCGGACGGCCGGGCCTCGGGCGTGGTGCTGTCGGACGGGCGTGAGATCGCTGCCGGCTGCGTGGTCCTGACGGCCGGGACGTTCCTGCGCGGTGTCATCCATATCGGCGAGAGCCAGACGCCGGCGGGGCGGTACGGGGAGGCTCCGGCGATGGGGCTTTCGAAGACGCTGGAATCCGCCGGGTTTGCGCTGGGACGCCTGAAAACCGGGACTCCCCCGCGCCTCGACGGCCGTACGATCGACTGGGACGGCCTCGACCGGCAGCCGGGCGATACGCCGCCGGTGCCCTTCTCCTACATGACCGACGCGATTACCACGCCCCAGATCGATTGCCACATCACCCACACCAGTTCCGCGGTCCACGAGCTGATTCGTGCGAACCTGGACCGCGCGCCGATCTATTCCGGCCAGATCGAAAGCGGCGGCCCGCGCTACTGCCCGTCGATCGAGGACAAGGTGGTTCGTTTCGCCGACAAGGAGCATCACCAGATCTTCCTCGAGCCCGAGGGGCTGGATGACGACACGGTCTATCCCAACGGCATTTCCACGTCCCTGCCCGAGGATGTGCAGCGGGCGATGTTGCGGGCGATTCCGGGGCTTGAAAATGCGACTGTGCTCCGCCCCGGCTACGCCATCGAATATGATTACGTCGACCCGCGTGAACTTGGCACTACTTTGGAAACGAGGCGGATTTCCGGGTTGTTCCTGGCGGGTCAGATCAATGGCACTACCGGGTATGAAGAGGCTGCGGGCCAGGGGCTGGTGGCCGGAATCAACGCCGCGCTGGTCGCGTCGGGGAGCGCGGTTCGTTTTCGGCCCGATCGGGCACAATCCTACATCGGCGTGATGGTCGACGATCTGATCACCCGCGGGGCCGACGAGCCCTATCGGATGTTCACGTCGCGCGCCGAGTATCGTCTCCTGTTGCGCGCCGACAATGCGGACCAGCGCCTCACCCGTCTCGGGGTGGAGATTGGTTGCGTGGGCGCGGCCCGGGCGCAACGTTATGAACGCAAGGCGGCGGCGCTGGACCAGGCGCGCGCGCAACTTGAGGCGGTCAATGCGACACCCGACGCCCTTGCCCAGTACGGGATACAGATAAACCGGGACGGAGTTCGGCGGACCGCCTTCGACCTCCTGACCATGCCCGATACGAGCTTCGATCAGGCGGCGGAGATCTGGCCGGCCCTCGCGGAGATCCCGGCGCCGATCCGGGCGACCATGGAGATCGAGGCGAAGTATGCCCGCTATCTCGATCGCCAGGCGGCCGACGTGGAGGCCTATCGGCGGGACGAGGCGCTCGTGTTGCCGGATGATTTCGATTATCGCGCCGTGTCGGGACTGTCGAACGAGATTGCCGAGAAGCTGGACCGGTTGCGTCCGGCAACCCTCGGCCAGGCCGGGCGTGTCCCCGGCGTCACCCCGGCAGCACTGGTGGTCTTGCTCCGCTATGTGAAGCGCAAACACAAGAAAAGCGATGGTAGTGCCCAACATATTGTGGTTGGTGCCTAGTCTCATCCTTGCTATAGGGAGCGCATGAATTTCGGCGCCCCCTCGTCCTCTCCGATGACCCGCGATGAATTCGCCGCGTTCGTGACAGATGCGACAGCGGGGGAACGACATGTTTCACGTGAAACATTGTCGCGGATCGACGTCTATGCGGAGACCCTGCGGGCCTGGCAGCCGCGGATCAACCTGGTCTCGAACCGGTCCCTCGAAGATGTGTGGCGGCGACATTTCCTCGATTCCGCCCAGCTGGTCAAATGGATAACGCCGGAGATGCGGGTGCTGGACATGGGCAGCGGCGCCGGTTTCCCCGGTCTGCTTGTCTCGATCATCACCGGCGCCCGGGTGGTCCTGGCCGAGTCCGATGCCCGCAAGTGCGCGTTTCTCCGGGAGGTTCGCCGCCTGACCGATGCGAGTGCCGAGATCGCCGAGGGCCGGATCGAGAAGCTCGACACGGGTACCTTCGATGTCGTAGTTGCCCGGGCGCTCGCGCCCCTGTCGGGCCTCCTTGGCCATGCCGACGGGCTCCTGGAACCCGACGGATACTGTCTTTTTCTCAAGGGCGCGCGTGTCGAAGACGAATTGACCGACGCGCGCGAAAACTGGAATATGCAAGTGGAACAACACCCGAGCCTGTCCGAGCCGGATGGCGTGGTGCTCAAGATAAGGAACCTGTCTCGTGTCTGATCAGCGCATCTTTGACCGCCCGACAACCGGCCCGTTCATGCCCGAGGGCCCAGCGCGAGCGCGGGGTACACGCACCATAGCGGTGGCCAATCAAAAGGGCGGTGTCGGCAAAACCACCACCGCGATCAACCTGGCGACCGGCCTGGCCGCCTGCGGCCAAAGCGTCCTGGTGGTCGATCTCGACCCCCAGGGGAACGCCTCCACGGGCCTGGGTGTTTCAGAATATGAAACAGATGTGTATGACGTCATCATCGGCGGCGGCCGTTTCGACGATGTGATCTGCCGGACGGAAATTCCCGGGCTCGATGTGGCGCCCGCATCCGCTGACCTGGCGGGCGCGGAGATCGAGCTGATCGACATTCCCCACCGGGAGTCCCGGCTCCGTGAAACCATGGCGCCCGTCCTGGGCAGGTACGACTACGTCCTGATTGATTGCCCGCCGGCGCTTGGTTTGCTCACCATCAACGCGCTGGTTGCCGCGGATTCGGTCCTCGTCCCGCTGCAGTGCGAGTATTTCGCCCTGGAGGGCATGACCCGGCTGATGAAATCGATCGAGCGCATTCGCCGTGCCTACAACGAACGCCTGGATATTCAGGGCATCGTGCTGACGATGCATGACGGCCGCAATAATCTGTGCCGTTCGGTCGAGGCGGATGTCCGGGCGCATTTCAACGATCGGGTCTACAAGACAGTCATTCCGCGCAATGTCCGCCTGTCCGAGGCGCCGTCCTATGGGAAACCGGCGCTGGTCTACGACCTGGCCTGCTCCGGCGCCCAGGCCTATGCCCGCCTGGCGGCCGAGCTCCTGCGGCGCGAAGGTATCGGGCCCATCGGGGAGGCAGCCGAATGAGCGAACCCACCTCGCGGCCGCGCCTCGGCCGCGGCCTGTCGGCACTTCTGGGCGACGACGGCGAAGACTATCAGGAACTGGAAAAGGCCAAGCCTGCACGCGAGCTACCGATCGAGCAGCTCCACCCGGGTCGCTTCCAGCCGCGTACGAACTTCAACGAGGACGAACTCGCCTCGCTCGTCGAATCGATCCGTGAGAAGGGCATCCTGCAGCCGATCCTGGTCCGACGCGATCCGGTGCAGGCCGATTTGTATGAAATTATTGCCGGCGAGCGTCGCTGGCGGGCCGCACAGCGCGCGAAGCTGCACGAGGTCCCGGTCATCATCCGCGAGCTGGACGACAGGGCGGCACTGGAGATTGCTCTGATCGAGAATATCCAGCGCGCGGACCTGTCACCGATTGAGGAGGCCGAAGGCTACCAGCGCCTGATGGATCACTTCTCCCACACCCAGGATGCGCTGGCCAAGGCCATGGGCAAGAGCCGCAGCCATATCGCGAACCAGCTTCGGTTGCTCACGCTGCCGGACGAGGTCCGCGCGATGGTTGATCGCGGGGAGCTGACAGCCGGGCATGCGCGCGCGCTGGTCGGGCGCGAAGATGCGGTGGAGCTGGCACACAAGATCGCGCGGGACGGCATGACCGTGCGCGATATCGAGGGAAGGGTAAGCAAGGCTGCCGGCCGGAAAAAACCGAAGAAAGCGAAGCCCTCGAAGAGCACCGACACGCTGGCGTTGGAGCGCGACCTGTCGGACGTCCTCGGCCTGAAGGTCTCGATCAATCCGCGCGGCGACGAGAGTTCGGGCAAGGGTGTGCTGGAGATCGAGTTCAGCACCTTCGATCAGCTCGATGATGTCCTGCAACGGCTCAACCGGAAAGGCTGACCCCCCAGGGGAGCCTGAACCCTTATTATTCGTTTTATTACAGTGGGTTACACTATCGCGACCGACGCATGCTGGCGATTGCATAGAGCGTACGGCCGCACGCCGCATGGGCGGGCACGCCGGTCGTCTTGAGCACAAGCTCGGCTTCGCCGAGACGTGCGAGTGCGAGTTCCAGCTGGCCGCGTGACCAGTTACGCGCCTGGTGCTGAAACGGCCCCGACTGCTTCCAGAACACCGGCGGGCGAAGTTTGCGCGCGGCGTCCTCATAGCGAACGCCGGCTTCAATCTGACCGGCGACGCGATGCAGCCGCTGGAAATGGCGCTGAGTGGCGCGGATCAGGCCGATCGGCTCGCCACCCTCGGCCCAGAACCTTTCGATCGCGCGGTCCAGCTGTCCGATGTCACCCCCGGCCGCTGCAAAAACCGTGTCGTCCATCGTGGTGGAGCCGATGTCGCCAACCGCGGCCAGCACATCGGCTTCTGTTGCGGATTGATCCGGGCCAACGAATAGAATGAGTTTCTCGATCTCTCGCCGATTTGAGAGCCGGTCGTCTCCGAGAAACCCGGTGAGTGTGCGCAGGGCGTCCGGTTCGATACCGACGCCGGCGTCGGACAGCAGCCTGCGGGCAAGCCCGGCGCGCGCTTCCTCGTCGTCGGCATAGCAGGGCAGGGCGGCACAATCATCTCGTTTCTCGCAGAGCTTTCGCAGGCTGGAGCGTCCGGTCAGCGACCCCGCCTCGATCAGCGCAACGGCATTCATTTCCGCTTCCGCCCCGGCGTTCAGCGCGCTCTCGAGGCTTTTGGTCAGTCCATCCGTCGCATCGCGGACGGTCACGAGCCGACGATCCCCGCCAAACGACAGGGCGAGCAACTCGTCAGCAAGCCGGGTTGGTGCCTCTGTGATCGCGGCGCCGGTGAGCTCGGCCGCCCGGAACGGATCACTGGGGTCCTCGAGGATGGAGCGCGCCAAACTGTTGCAGTGTTCACGAACGAGGCCGGCATTGGGCCCGTAAACCAGGATCGCACTGACGCCCGGATCGGGGTTCGCCACAAAACCAGCAACGCGTCCGGCGGAGATCTTCATCTTTGGGCGGGCGCCGCAGTCTGGTTGGCCGCACGGGAAAGATATATCGCGATACGGCTGACAATTCCGTCGGCAATGTCGCGCGCGCCGCGACGCCGCGCATCGTTCTCGGCCGCCAGGGTGGCGAAGTCCGATTTGAGGATGTCGTAGCCGTTGGATGAACGGTTCACGCCCGACATCAATTTTTCTTTCTCTCCGATGACGGAGAGCGAAAAGGTTGCCGTGATGATCAGGTTTGCGCGTGTCGCACTGGCGTCGCGTCGCACGGCAAGGCCCTGTTTCGATTCGGTCAGCTCGACGTTGACCGAATACACCGGCGCGGGCCCGGGCTTGGGGGTCAGGCGGTTGGTCAACTCGATACGAACGAGCTGCCCGAGCCTGTCTGCCAGCGGCGGAACGTAAACCTGGCTCAGCAGGTCTTCGGTAGGAGTTCCCTGATCCTGATCGCCATACAGCGGCTCAAATCCGCAAGCCGTCAGGCCGAGCAGACCGATAACGAGAAAAGCGTGCAGCCTAGACAACAAAATTGACCAGCTTGTTCGGTACATAGATGACCTTTCGCACATCGCTGTCGCCAATCGAGTCCGCCACGTTTTGTACCGCCCTGGCGGCGGCTTCGACGGCCGCCTGATCCGTATCCGGGGCTATATCGATCGTACCACGCAATTTGCCCTTCACCTGAATCGCAACGGTTAAGCTGTCGGCCACAAGCAGTGAGGTGTCGGCAACGGGCCAGGCTTTATCGCAGATAAGCGTATCGCGCCCGAGGGCCTTCCACATTTCTTCAGCCAGATGGGGCATCATCGGGCCGATCAGCCGGACGATTGTCTCGAGCGCCTCGCGCAGCGCGGCACCTGAAACGCTTCCGGCCTTTGTTGCCGCGGAGACCGAATTGACCAGTTCATAGAGATGCGCGACCGCACGGTTGTAGTGAAAGCGCTCGAAGTCGTCGGTTACATCCGCAATGGCCCGGTGGACGGCACGACGTAATTCATCCGAGGGGCCGTCCCCGCTCGCCGGGTCGGTTCCGGGTTCGGGCAGGGCGGCAACATTGTCCAGGATGATGCGGGATACCCTGTTCACAAACCGGAAGGCGCCCTGCACGCCGGAATCCGTCCACTCCATGTCCCTGTCGGGCGGGCTGTCGGAGAGGATGAACCAGCGAGCGGTGTCGGCACCGTAAGAGGCAATCACGTCCGTCGGGTCGATCGTGTTCTTTTTCGACTTCGACATCTTTTCAATGCGTCCGACGGTCACCGCGGCGCCGCTGTCGGCCCGCACGAAACTTCCGTCTTCATTTTCAATGACACTTTGCGGCTCGAGCCACTCGCCCGCTTCATCGCGATAGGTGGCGTGATTGACCATGCCTTGGGTGAACAGGCCGGCAAAGGGTTCGTCGATCCCCAAATGGTCGGTGTCACGCATCGCCCGCATGAAGAAGCGAGAATAGAGCAGGTGGAGAATGGCGTGCTCGATGCCGCCGATATACTGATCGACCGGCAACCAGTAGGCGCCTTCGTCTGCCCCGACGGGGGCTTCCGCCTCGGGCGAGCAGAAGCGCGCAAAATACCAGGACGAGTCCATGAATGTGTCGAAAGTGTCGGTGTCGCGTTCGGCCGGTTTGCCACAGTCCGGACAATCGACATGCTTCCATGTGGGGTGGCGATCGAGCGGGTTACCCGGCGATTTGAAGTCGATATCCTCGGGCAATACGACCGGCAGCTCTGCCTTGGGTACGGGGACGATACCGCAATCGGGACAATGGACGACCGGGATCGGGCAGCCCCAGTATCGTTGCCGCGACACCAGCCAGTCGCGCAGGCGATAATTGGTCGTGCCTTCGCCCTGACCGGCTGCTGCCAGCCGATCAATCACGGCGCGCTTGCCCGCCTCCACGTCCAGCCCGTCGAGGAACTCGGAGTTTGCGAGTTTCCCATCGTCGGTGAACGCTTCCGTCCCGACGTCAAAGGTCGCGGGGTCGGCGTCGCCGGGAACGACGACGGGCAAGACCGGCAAGTCATAGGCGTGGGCAAAATCCAGGTCGCGCTGATCATGCGCCGGGCAGCCGAATATCGCTCCGGTCCCGTATCCCATCAGCACGAAATTCGCGATATAGACGGGAAGTTCGACGCCCTCGGCGAACGGGTGCTTGACCCGAAGCCCGGTGTCGTAACCGCGCTTCTCGGCCGTCTGGATGGCCTCTTCGCTGGTACCGAGCTGGCGGCATTCCTCGATAAAGGCCGCGGCCTTCGGGTCGGCCAACGCCGCTTCCTCGGCCAGCGGGTGGTCGGCTGCAACGGCGCAGAAACTCGCACCGAAAATCGTATCCGGCCGCGTCGTGTAGACCCGCAATGACGTGTCGCGCTCATCGGTGAACGCAAAATCGATATAGGCGCCCTCGGAGCGTCCGATCCAGTTTTCCTGCATCGCCCGGACCTTGGCCGGCCAGCGGTCGAGGGTTTCCAGCGATGCCAGAAGTTCATCGCTGAATGCGGTGATCCGGCCAAACCATTGTGACAGCCGGCGTCGTTCGATGGGCGCGCCCGATCGCCAGCCCTTGCCGTCGATCACCTGTTCGTTTGCGAGGACCGTGTTGTCCACGGGATCCCAGTTCACCCATCCGTCCTGGCGGTAGACCAGGTCCTTCGCGAGGAAGTCGATGAACATCGCCTGCTCGTGCCGGTAATAGGAGGGGTCGCAGGTCGCGAATTCGCGATTCCAGTCGATCGACAGCCCCATCGCCTGGAGCTGGTCGCGCATTGTGGCGATGTTCTCGTAGGTCCAGGACGCCGGGTGGACACCCTTTTCCATCGCCGCGTTTTCGGCGGGCAGCCCGAACGCGTCCCACCCCATTGGGTGCAGAACATTGAAGCCCTGCGCGCGCTTGTATCGAGCGACGACGTCGCCGAGCGTGTAGCAGCGCAGGTGGCCCATATGGATGCGCCCGGAAGGATACGGAAACATCTCGAGGACATAATATTTAGGCTGCGATGGGTCTGCCTCGACCGCGAACGTGCCGCGTTCTGTCCAGGCCGCTTGCCACTTTTGCTCGGCTTCGCGGAAATTATAGCGTTGTGACATGGCCGGAAACCTTCTCGGCGCCATACGTGCTCAGACGTGGCGGCTTGAAAAACTCGTATCGGGTCAGGGGCCGAACGGCGATGTACTCCGTTAGCCGTCCGACTGGGAGATTCGCAGCTCGCGCGCGCGCGTGAGAATGGCATTCTCGAGGCTGGTCGATGTGTTCTTGCCGGTATTCGCGTCCAGCCATCCAGCGCCGCTATCCCGCTTCTGACGGAACACCGATACGCGGACACCGTCCGAGCGGAGCTCCCGGCCCAGGATGAACACCGTCACCTTGAAGCGTTCTTCGGGGCTTTCGGGCGGCGCATACCAGTCAGTGATGATCACGCCGCCGAACGGGTCCGCTGATGACAAGGGCAGGAATGAAAGCGTGTCGAGCGAAGCCCGCCACAGGAAGCCGTTGACGCCGATCCCGGAATTCGTTTGCTCATCGCTGCCGCCGCCAAGCAGGTCGATATCACCGAACAATTTGCCGATGCTGGCGTCATCCTTGTCGCGAAAATCTTCGGCATCCGCCCGCTCGGTCTCGATACCCTCGCACGCGGTCAGTCCGACGAGCAGGACGGTGGCGGCGATACGCAATGCATGTTTGGCACTCATGGTTTGGACCCGATATGCAGCTGTTTCAAACGCGCGGCGGCGTCATGAAACCAAGTGCCGAATCATTAGCAGAGATTTGGGCACAAAAAAACAGGGCGACAGAAATCTGCCGCCCTGCTTTCTCGTCAAGCTGTAAGAGACAGCTTAGAAGACGAAACGGTTGACGAGCAGGAAGCCCTTACCGTCGTTGTCCGTCGTACCACCGGTACCGATCGCGGTACGGCGGTTCTCATGGTCGAGGAACGTGAGTTCGGCGCGAAGGGCCCAACCCGGAGCCACTGCATAACCGGCACCAAGACCATAACGGGTGATCTCGGTTTCACGCGCTGCAGCGTTCGTGTTGTCCATCTCACCATTCAGGTACCAGGCGCTGACGCCCCAAGGACCTGCCTGATAGCCGACACCGAGGGCCCACATGGAGCCGGCGTCTGCGCCCGCAGCCGTCTGAGCAGCGGTCAACAGCGTGTCGCCGAGGTCACGATAGTTAGCACCGATGGTGAAACCAGCGACGCTGACGCGACCGCCAACACCCCAGATGTCGAGATCTTCGTTCTCGGCACCAGCAGCGGTTTCGTCCGTACCATGCTCCCAACCGGCCGAGAGGCCGACACCAACATTGTCGAAGTTACCGACATAGTTGACGGAGAGGCCAAGGACGTTCTCGAAGTCGCCGTCGGCATCCGAGTCGGAAGTCGCCGGTCCACCCGAGACTTCACCCGTGTCCGGGGTCCACGAAGCACCAATCTGGAAGCCAGAGAAGCGCGGCGAGAAGTAGGTCGCCTTCGTGTCGTCCGAGGTCGTGAAGACCTGCCAGTCAGAACGAGCGATGAAGCCGTCGCCGAAAAGGCCAACGCCGTCGAAGACGGTGTTCAGGTCGCCGAGGCCGCCGAACGGTCCGCCAGCACCCTTGACAGCGTTCCACGCGCCAACCTGCATACGGTTCGTTGCGTCGTCCTGATCGCCAAGCTCGATACGGCCCCAGGAGTCACTGTCCAGGAACGCATAAGCTTCGTCGGCGTCCGTCGTGTCAGCAGCACCAGCCGCCAGCTCGATGTTGACACCATACCTGATGCCGTTGTCGGCGGTCGCCGAGGCACCGATGTGGATTTCGGACTCACTGACCGTGAAACCGTAACCACGGCCGCTGGCCGCAGAGACATCCTCATCCTTCAGGTAAGCGGAGAACCAAAAGATACCGCCGAGCGTGACATTCATGTTGTCACGTGAACCCACGGTACCGGCGTTTGCCGGAGCAGCGAGAACCGCAGCACCGACCAAAGCCGTCGTGGCTAGTAGAGTTTTCTTCATTAATCCAACCTCCAAGATCATGGACTTGCGTCCGCGAATGGCCCCGAAGGGCCTGTTCAGCTTCGAGACAACTGGCGTTTTCGCGGACGCCAGACATTTGTTACGAAGCCTTGCGAAGGATAAAACCCCCGAAGCCCGGGCGTTGCAACGAATTCCGTGATTATTCCGCAACGATTTCCACCGATTGTTGCAATTAAACAACAGTGCCTAAGCGCCTTGAATCGTTGGGATTCGCCGAGTTTGTCCATTTCGTGTGCAAATGCCCGGCGAAAAGCTCGACATATGGTGTTTGGGGCACCATCGCCGGGCCCGCAAAGGGCCTGTGGCCCTGACCTCGGGCCGGGTGGTGGCGCTCAGGCGCGCTCCACCGGACTGCGATCGCGGTGTCTACGCCGGCGCGATGACGCGCATCGAGGACAAGTCCTTGATCAGTTTCGCTCGCGCGGCGGTATCGAGGCCCGGAAAGGCGTCGGCGAATTCGCCGTCGGTGAACTGGCCTGCATCGACGATCCAGGTGACCGGGTCGACGATATCGTCGGGGATTGGCACCTGCCCCTTCGGGCTTTCCAGCAGCGCTTTGCCCTTCTGACGCACAATCTTGAGGTTTTTGGCCGAAACCTCGAACCGTGGATCGGCGTCCTTCGAGAGGGCGTCGCCCGGTAGATCGAAGCCGCCGCGATGATAGTGAAAATCGTCATGCATTGGGGCGATGGACGACTGGAAGGCCTCGCTCTTGCCGATCTTCGCCACCTGGTCGACCAGATTGTCGACCCAGGCCTTGCGCGCCGCGTCGCCGGATCCGATCAGCGGAATGTTCGATCGGATGGCGGGGTCGGCGAGCGCATGCTCGAACAACAGCGTCATCACGTCGATCCCGATGACATGGGTGACCCCCAGGGACAGGTGAATGCAGCCTTCACTCGAGGCGAGCGCGTCGTGGTACTGGCCGCGCGGGATATACAGGACGTCCCCCGGGCGCAGGGTGATCGCCTCCTTCAGCGCGCCGCGGTTCTTCTCGTTGAAGGCATCGTCGACATTCTTATAGGCGTCGTTGGCGATGGGGTTTTCCAGGCGGCCCTCATAGATGTTCCAGACTTTCTCGCCGGCGACATGCAGGGCGAACACCTCGTGGGTGTCGAAATGGGTCGGGAAGGCCTGGTGGGTTTCCCAGGAGCAGTAGAGGTTGCTTTGTACTTTCGCCCCGAGACGCGCTTCCAGCGCGTTGGTCGCGGCGGCCAGGCCGGGCGTGAGGGTGTCGATATCATTGGCGACGATCGAGGCGCCGCGCTGCAGCCAGCTAATGACCCGCTCGGAATCAGGCTGCATCGTCTGCTGATGGTTGCGGTCGATGGCCGGGCGGCAATATTTCTCGACCGGAATCGCCTCCGTATCGAGGAAGAGCCGCAGATTGCTGGGGCTCCAGATCGCCGTCATGTTGAGGATCGCGCTCAGCGTCTCCCATGTCATGACATCGTCAAGCTTGTCGGGTGCCGGTGCGCGGATGTGCAGCGGTTTCTTGTCGTGGTATTCGGCGAAAAATTCCGCCTCGCTCATGGGGGCGATGAGATCCGCGAATGTATCGATTCGATTTGCCATGGCATCTTTATAATACGACAGGGCGCGTACGAACATCGCGTTCACGGAACGGAGGGCGTTGTGTCGCACGAAGACGAGAATCCCGGCGGAGCTGATATTGCCGGGCGGCTGGAACAAGTCCGCGAGCGTATTGCCGCCGGGGCCGCACGGGCAGGGCGCGATCCCGGCGACGTCACGCTCGTGGCCATCAGCAAGACCCAGCCCGAGGCGCGGATCGATGCCGCGCTCGCGGCAGGCCAGCGCGTGTTCGGCGAAAACCGTGTCCAGGAGGCCCAGGCCCATTGGGCCGCGCGGCGCGAGAACATCGACGGCCTGGAGCTCCACCTGGTCGGGCCGTTGCAAACCAACAAGGTCAAGGAGGCGGTCGCACTGTTCGATGTGATCCAGAGCCTCGACCGGCAAAAACTGGCGGAGCATCTGGCGCGGGAGTTCGACCGTGCGGCCAAGACGTTGCGTTGTTTCGTCCAGGTCAATACTGGCGAGGAGCCGCAGAAGGCCGGAATCCTGCCCGCCGAAGCCGATGGTTTCATCGCCGCATGTCGCGCGCTGGGGCTGCCGGTCGAGGGCCTGATGTGCATCCCGCCGGCAGACGAGCCTGCCCCGCCCCACTTCGCACTGCTCGGCGAGATCGCGGCGCGCAACGGGTTGGCGAATCTGAGCATGGGCATGTCGGCCGATTACGAGGCGGCGACGGAGCTGGGGGCGACCCATGTGCGCGTCGGCACCGGTGTATTCGGCCCGCGGGTGACCGCCGCTTAAGCGACGCGAATATCGATCATCATGTCTGCGCGCAGGCGCGGGACGAGTGCCAGCAGGGTGTCGCGCGGCAAGGCGACACAGCCTTCGGTTTCGCCCAGTTCCGGGGACGCGCAATGCAGGAAGATCGCGCTGCCCATCCCGGCGATCGGCGGCGCATCGTTGTGGCCGAGGATCACCAGCAAATCGTAGAGGCCGTCCTTGCGCCACATGGTCTCGGCAGAGCCGTCGTACGGCAATGTCACCGCGCGATTGTAGGCCGGGTCGGCGGGGTCGTCGCACCAGCCGTCGTCTTTGTTCAGGGGTGCCGCGGCGAGCCGGGTTTCAGGCAAGGCGACCCGGTCGGCGCGGTAGCGGATCTCGCGAAGGGCGAACCGCCCGGCGGGTGTCGCCCCGTCCCCCTCGCGCTTTTCGGCCCGCACGCCGGTGCGGCCGAGCGCGCAATCATGGGTTTCATCGAACACGGAGAACGTGCCGCGGTGCCCGTGACGGGGGGTGACGAGAATATCCATGGGCTGAGTCTAGCCGTGCGGCGGGCGCCCTGCGAGCGCAGATACGTTACGACGGCGCGCCGGGGACCTGGTTGGCCGGCCGTTCGGCTCGGGCCCTGGTCATCGCTTCATACTTGCTCAGCGCATCGAGGATGGCGTTCCCGACCCAGGGTTTCGCCTCACCCAGTGCCGGGGCGTCACCGTTCTGGACGGCCTGGTTTACGGTGGCCGCGTCGCGCAGCGCCTCGTTCACCCAGTTCGCCGGCAACGCTCGCAGGAATGCCTCGGTTTCCGCCGCGTCGGCGTCGGCCGGTGTGGCCGCGGCGTCGCTATTTACCGCCTGATCCACAAGCGCGGTCTTCTGTGGGGCCGGCGGCGGCGTCAGGGGGCTCGGTGCTTTCGCGGCCTCGCGCGGTGCCGCCTTCAGGCTGGCAAGCGCGGGCGGGCCGCTCATGACGATGCCGGCGTCGAGATCGGCGGCGGCCTGTTCGTGGACAATCGGGACGCCGGCCTGCTGGGGTGCGGCGTCCGGCCCGCTTTCGTCGGAGAAGGCGGCGAGCGTGTGGCCAAGAATGTCGTCGCCCGATGCCTGCTCGAAAACCGCGTTCGCGGATGCCGTGGCGAGGCCGATCGGGCCGCCGAAAAGGCCGCCGCCGAGGATTCGCGCCGCGGGGCTGATTTCGTCGCCGGTGATCTCGCGATACAGGCTCGACACCAGCGGGATGTGCTGCAGCGGGTTGATGATATCGAGCAGGGTGGAGAAGAAACCCTCGCCGTCTGCGCTCTCCATACCGCCAAACTCGCCGCGCGCGTCGATGCCCACGCGCAAGGTGGGGTCGTGATAGCCAAGCATGGCTTCGCTGTGTTCGACGGGGTCGGTCAGATTCATATCGAAACCGACGTTGCAAGCCCGGGGCCAGCCGGCGATAAAAAATATGCAGCTAATTCATGCAGTTACAGCGTTGCAGATGTCGGTCATCTGCGTCGCCCCGGCACTAATTGCCGGTCGGCTAGAACAAATGGCCCGCCCGGTCCCGCTTGGTGGCCAGGTAGAATTCATTGTGCTGGTTCGACGGGAAGCTGTGTTCGACACGTTCGACGACATCGATGTCCCATTCGCGCAAGGCCGAGACCTTGTCGGGGTTGTTGGTCATGAGCCGGACGGTCTTGAACCCGAGCTGATGCAGCATCTCGGCCGCCGGCCGGTAGAGCCGCTCGTCGGCCTCGAAGCCGAGCTGCTGGTTGGCGTCGATGGTGTCGAGGCCCTGATCCTGGAGCATATAGGCACGCAGCTTGTTGACGAGCCCGATCCCCCGGCCCTCCTGGGCCAGATACAGGACCATGCCGCCGCCTTGCGCGCCGATCTCGTCGATTGCGCCGCGCAGCTGGTCGCCGCAATCGCAGCGCAGGCTGCCCAGCAGGTCGCCGGTGAAGCATTCCGAATGGAGCCTGACCAGCACGGGTTCGGCCGTGTCGGGGGCGCCGATGATAATGGCCAGATGCTCGCGGCCGCCGTCGCTGGGGCGAAAGGCAACGATCTCGACATTCTCGTTGGTGCCCAGGGGCACCCGGGCCGCGCCGACCCGCCCCAGGGTGCGCGCCTCGATTTCCTGGTAGTTGAGCACATGCTCGAGCTCGACGGTCAGCAGCGACTGGGTCTCGGCCCAGGCGGAGAGATATTCAAGCCGTTCGGCCGGCACGGCGGCGACCACGGCGGCGGGCAGCAGCCCGGCAAGCTTGAGCAGCTCGATCGCGCCGGTCTCGATCGCGTCGCGGCCGGGGTCCATCTGGGAAATCGAGATGGCCGGCAGTTTCTTCTCCGACTGCGGGCCGGCCGGATCGGCCATCATCCGCACGGTCTCCGCCGTGATCCCGTCGGCCAGCGCCAGGCGGACCGCGCCGCCGGGATTCTCGGTCAACTCGAGCACGGCCGCGCGGCGCCCGGTAAGCAGCAGGGCCGGGGTGGCGTTGGTCAGCCCCGAGATTCGCGCGAGCTGAGACGCGGTCGCGCCCTCGGCGGGGTGGACCAGCAGCGCCCGGTCCTGCCCCATCAGGACGATGGTCGCCCCGCGGCGCAGATCGGAGATCGCGCGTTCGACGGGCTGGAGCGTGTTGGGAAGCTGCTGCATTACGGGGTCGGTCGGTCGGGGCGTTTATTGACGTTGGCGGTTACGCGGTTGGGCGGAATATGCGCCAACCTTGTGCCCTCGGCAATACGGGCGCGGCACTTGTCTCGTGATACGAGCGCGCGGCGGGAATCATGCTGTCGCTCGCTGGAATGTGATCGAACGTGAGCCCCCGGATTCGGGGGCCTGCCTCTTGCAATACCGCGCCGGAGCGCTACCTGTCTGGCAACGCAAAGGGGGCCGTTATGGCAAAAGCAGTCTGGAACAACATCGTGCTTGCCGAGAGCGAGAGCTACGAAACCGTCGAGGGGAACATCTATTTCCCGATGGACTCGCTGAAGCGGGAGTATTTCACGGACAGCACCACGACCACGGGCTGCCCCTGGAAGGGCGTGGCGAGTTATCTCTCCGTCGAAATCGAGGGCGAGGTCAACGCCGATGCGGCGTGGTATTATCCCGATCCGAAACCGGCTGCGGAAAACATCCGCGACCACGTCGCCTTCTGGCGCGGCGTTCAGGTGAGCGCATAAACATGGCGAGTTTGGCGATGACGAATGTGATTGAGACCAAGTCCGCGAACGGCAAGAAGATTCTGCTGATCGACGACGACGACGCGTTGCGGGATTCCCTGTCGGAGCAGCTGCGCCTGCACGAGGAGTTCGTGACCACGGAGGCGACGACCGCCGAGGCCGCGCTCGAGGTGACGAAGGACGAGTATTTCGATGCGATCCTGCTCGATGTCGGCCTGCCCGACATGGACGGCCGCGAGGTCTGCCGGCTGCTGCGCCGCAACGGCGTGAAGTCGCCGATCATCATGCTGACGGGCCACGACACCGACGCCGACCAGATCCTCGGCCTGGACGCCGGCGCGAATGACTATATCGCCAAGCCGTTCCGGTTGAATGTCTTGCTGGCCCGCCTGCGCGCGCAGCTGCGCCAGCACGAGCAGAGCGAGGACGCGGTCTTCTCCATCGGGCCGTACACCTTCCAGCCGGCCCAGAAGATCCTGGTCGACGGCGACGAACGAAAGGTGCGCCTGACCGAGAAGGAAACGGCGATCCTGAAATATCTGTATCGCGCCGGCGACAAGGTCGTCAGCCGCGACACCCTGCTGGGCGAGGTCTGGGGCTACAACGCCGGGGTCACGACCCACACGCTGGAGACCCATGTCTACCGCCTGCGCCAGAAGATCGAGGCCGACCCGTCGAACGCGCGGATTCTCGTGACCGAGCCGGGCGGGTACCGCCTGGTTCCGTAAGAACGTTTCCTAGGCGTCGGCCCTGAGCTCGCGGATGCGCGTTCCCAGATAAAGCGTGCCGACGATGGTCAGCCCCGCGATGACCACGAAGGTGTAGGCGACGGTGATCCAGTCGCCGGTCAGCTCGAACATGCCCGCCGCGATGAGCGGCCCGGCGAGGATGCCGAGATAACGCCCGGTCAGGACCACCGCGAAGGCGTCGGTACCCGCGCGGTGGCCGCCGACGAGGGTCGACGGCAATGCCCATAGTGACGTCGGCGTCAGCCCCGCGGCGATGCCCCAGACCACAAGGCTGGCCAGCCCGATGACGCCGTTGCCCGCGAACGGGATCATCGCCCAGCCCACGGCCTGGAGCGCCAGGGCGAAGGTGAGCAGCCGGACCACGCCGACGCCGATCTTCAAGATCATCCCGCCGAGCAGCGAGAAGATCAGCAGCACGACCACCGGGATCTGGTTGATCAGCACCGCGCCGTCGGCACTGAAGGCGCGGACGTCCACCAGGTAGACCGGCAGCCAGGTGAAATAGCCCATGAACTGGGCCTGCCACAGGAAGAACAGGACGGCGGCGACCCACAGCGCGCGTATCTCTTTCGCTGTGAGCGCCACCGCGTCCTTGGCCGCTGCTGCACCATCTTCGCCTGCCGCTGCCGCACGGATATGCGCCACACCCGGCACGCTCCCGCGCCTGACGATCCACAGGGTCCACAGCGCCACCGCGAGGGTGGCCGCCGCGCCGAACCACCAGACCGGCTGCCAGAAATTCACCGCGACCGAGGGCTGGGCGACGATGTTGGCGACCAGCTGGCCGACGGGAATCCAGGTGGCCTGGGCGGCGATCACGATGGGCAGGTGCCCCGGCCCCGCGCTCATGTTGGCAAACGCCGGCATGCACACGGCGAGCACCGCGGCCCCGAACCCCTCGATCAGGCGGGAGGTGAGCATCACCGTGCCCGATTCCGGAAACGCCAGGCCAAGCGCGGTGCCCGCCAGCATCAGCCCGAAGGCGGCCATCAGGTAGCGCTGGGCGCCGTCGCGCCGGATCGCCCGGCCGACGCGCACGCTGATCAGCATGCCGGCGATGGCGAAGATCGACATGAACCCGCCCGCGACGATGGTGTTGTAGGCGTAGAGGTCGAACATCACCGGCAGGACCGGCGGGACCTTGAACTGGAAGTAGGCGGCGACGAAGCCGAGCACGATGCCATAGGACACGCCGGTCCAGTTCGTCTGCGAGGTCTGCGTGGCGGGGTTGGACATGCTTCAAGGGCCCTCAGATACTGCCGGTCATTCGTGTTCGGGCGGCTTGCCCCATGGTGCCGGGTTTACAGTGTTCGTGTGAAGCGCGGAAAGAGGAATCGCAGATATTCAATGAAATATATGTAAAAACGAAAACAACAAGTATTCAATGAATAAAATTTTCTTTGCCGATAGTTAATCACAAAGTATTCCGGACATATTTGTTATCTGGTGGCGAATCTATATGATCATACACTCGTACGTAATTACAAAGAGCGAGCACGATGTCATTCAAAGAGCCAGTTACTGATCTGCCCATTCCGATTTCGGCGTCGGGATTCTACCGGGGCTTCACCAAGGACGTCACCATCACCGGCAAAATCCTGGTCGGCGCCCTGATCCTGTGGGCGATTGCCTTTCCCGCCCAGGCCGCCGCCGTCCTGGGCGATCTGAACAGCATCATCCTGGCTTCTTTCAACTACTGGTACGTCTATGCGATGGCGTTCTTCGTCATCCTCTGCTTCGCGCTGGCGCTCTGGCCGACGGCCGGCCGGCTGCGCCTGGGCCATGAGGACGACCGACCGGAATTCTCGAACTTTTCCTGGTTCTCGATGATGTTCGGCGCGGGCATTGGCATCGGCATGCTGACCTTCGCGACGGCCGAACCCATGTATCACTTCGCGTCCAACCCCAGCACGATCATGGGGGTGACCGAGGGCAGCACGGCCGGCAACGTGCGTGAAGCCTATGTCTGGTCCTTCACCCATTGGGGGCTCGCGGCCTGGGCCTCCTATGCCATCGTCGGCTTGGCGCTCGCCTATTTCTGCTATCGGCGCGGGCTCCCGTTGACGATCCGCTCGGCGCTGACGCCGCTGTTCGGCAAATCCCTTTCCGGCCCCGTCGGGCATTTGGTCGACGTGGTTGCAGTGGTCGCGACCGTGTTGGGTGTGTCCCAGACGCTTGGTTTCGGTGTGGAGCAGTTCATCTCGGGCCTGTCGCGGATCGGCGTGGGCGACTGGCTCTATGACATCGCGGCGGACGGCACCCGATCTTCCTCGACGGCCGGAATCATCATGGCGCTGATCGTGATCATGGGCGCGTCGACCCTGTCCGCGCTTTCGGGTGTGGGCAAGGGCATCAAATGGCTGTCGAACATCAACATGGGACTGAGTTTCTTCGTTCTGATCTTCTTCCTCCTGTTCGGCTCCACCTTCTTCGGTCTGACGGCCTTCTTCGTCGGGATCTGGGACTACCTGGCCTCGATCCCCGGCAATCTGCTGACGGTCTGGGCCGAGGACGGCACGGAGACCGGCGACGCGCTGGCGGGCTGGCAGGGTGGTTGGACCATCTTCTACTGGGCCTGGTGGATCGCGTTTGCCCCGTTCGTGGGCGTATTCCTCGCCCGCATCTCCAAGGGGCGGACCATTCGTGAGTACGTCCTGGGGGCGCTGATCATCCCGGCGGCGATGTGCTTCATCTGGTTCGCGCTGGTCGGCGGCACCGCCATCGACCTGGAGCTTTCCGGGGTCGCCAACGGCGCCATCGCCGATGCCGGACAGGCCGACCAGCTGTTCGCGATGCTGGCGGTGATCCTGAGCGACACCCTGGCCTATCTGATGTCGATCATCATCGTCATCCTGTTGCTGACCTATCTGGTGACGTCGGCCGACAGCGCGGTCCTGATCATCAACACCATCAACGCCGCCGGCGACGAGGGCCCCAAGGCCCGCCCGCATATCCTATTCTGGGGTGGCGCGCTGGCGCTGGTGGTCGGCGGTTTGATCATTGCCGGCGGACTGGGCGCCATCCAGACCGCGATGGTGATCGGCGCGCTGCCGTTTAGCCTCGTCATGGTGCTGATGGGGATCTCGCTGCTGACGGCGATTTACCGCGACGGCCAGCGCCAGAAGATCGGCCAGCCGACGACCCATGTGGAGCCATCATCGGCCCAGCCGTCGGAATCCTGAGCGCGTAACGACAGTGTGCGGGTCTCGTCGGCCCGCACGCTGATCTTGCGCCGATGGTGGTGCGCCGGGTTGTTCCCGGAATACTCAATGTTCGCAGACGCATGTTGGCGGCGGAAAATAGCTCTTCGCTATATCACTCCGCCATTACCGGACCGGTCTGAAATGGGGCACTATCCGGTTCGATGTATTCTAGTTTGACATATGTGCCGCGCCGCAAGGCCGGCGTTGTGGGTGCCTGACGTGGCTGACGCGGGGGGCAAGGTCGAGGTCACCTTCTGGGGCGTGCGCGGGTCGATCGCGTGTCCGGGCCCGGAGACGACGGCGTTCGGCGGCAACACCTCCTGCGTGGAAATCACCTGCGGGAGCGGACCCGGCGGCAAGCCCGGCCACATCATCCTCGATGCCGGCACGGGCATCCGGCCGCTGGGCAACGCCCTGGTCGCGTCGGACACCGGGGTCGATGCCGACATCCTGTTGAGCCACACCCATCTCGATCATCTGGTCGGCCTGCCCTTCTTCGCGCCGGCCTACTGCCCGGACTCGAATCTGCGCCTGTGGGCGGGGCACCTGCCCGACGACCGCAATCTCTCCGAGGTGCTGCACATGATGATGGCTGACCCGCTGTTTCCCATCCCCATGGATGTTCTGGTGGCGGCCAAATCCGTCGAGGACTTCAAGGCGGGCGAGAGTTTCGAATTGTCCTGCGGCGCCAGCGTGACGACCGCGCTCCTGAACCATCCGGGCGGCGCCACCGGTTACCGGATCGAGCGCGACGGCAAGGCCGTCTGCTACGTGACCGACACCGAGCATGTGGCCGGCACCCATGACGAGGCGATCCTGACGTTGATCGACGGGGCCGACCTGTTCATCTACGACACCACCTACACCGAGGACGAATACCCGGCCCATGAGGGCTGGGGCCACTCGACCTGGCAGGAGGGCGCGGCCCTGGCCGAGATCGCAAAGGTGGGCACCTATGTGCCCTTCCATCATGACCCGTCCCATGACGACGCCGCGATGGCGCAGATCGAGAAAGAGGCGAAAGACCGGTTCGAGAATACCGTGGTCGCACGTGAAGGCCTGACGCTGAAATTCTAGCGCGGGTGTGGGCCGTATCCCGGGCCAGCTCGCCGATCACGGGACGTTTATGGGAAACCACCGACGCCCGCCCCATATACCCGTCATGACGACACCGACCGAAGAGGCATCCCGCAACCCGATCTCCCGCATGCTCACCGCATTGCGTGGGGGTACCGCGCCGGTGTTGCCGCCGCGGGTGCGCGAGGATGTGGCGCGCCAGCAGGATCGTTCCGAACAGATTATCTCGCTCGTGCAGATCGCCATCGTGCTGATCTTCGGCGGGTTGTTCCTGCTGGCACCGGGCGGCTACAACACGGTGATGGAAGTTCTGGCCGCCCGCACCCCGGCCGTGTGCATCCCCTATGCCGGCGGGCTGGAAAGTGAGCAGACCCTGCGCTGCCGCCTGCTGGCCGACCGGGGGGCGCTCGAAATCATCGAGCCCGACGCCGTAAACCCGAAAGCCATCGCGGCAGCGGCCGACCGCGCCGTTGGCGAGACCCGCGCCCCGGCCTCCGGTCTCGACCTTGGCGGCGCGCAGAACAGTGCGGAAATCATGAAATCGGCACTGAATCGTCACCGGATGGCCTGATCGGCCGGAATTGACGCAGAAAATCCCCGAAATCCGGGTTACTCCGCGCTCCCGAACCGTCTAGTCTGGCCCTTGGGAGACAGTCCGGATTGGGGGGTCCGGACGTGCAGGGAGTGTTTGAAATCCATGGCCTTGGCGATGCCTACCAGACCTGACGTTCCGGACTCGGCGTGGGGCGCCCTGATGGGCGAACTCGACGCCTGGGCCGACGCCGGCCTGACCGCGACGCTCTGGTGGCGCGACGACGACGCGGCGGACCAAAGCCCGGCGCTCGACCGGCTGCTGGCGCTGCGTGCCGCGACCGACGTGCCCCTCGCGCTGGCGGTCATTCCCGCCACCGCCACCAATGCCCTGCGCGACCGGCTGGCCGACGAGGCGGCCGTATCCGTCCTGCAGCACGGCTACTCCCACAAGGACTTCAACGCGGGCGAGGGCCGCAAGATCGAGCTCGACGACAGCCGGCCGGCCGAATATGTGGTCGCGGACCTGGCGATGGGCGGACAGGCGATGGAGAAATTCACCCGCCGCCTGCCCGTTCTCGTCCCGCCATGGAATAGAATCGCCCCCCACCTTGTTCCCTTCTTGCCGGAACTCGGCATTCAGGGGCTGAGCACATTCGGGGCACGCTCGCGTGTAACCTTTACCGGCGGCATGCGTCTAAACAACGTCCATGCGGATGTGATCGACTGGCGCGGCAAGCGCACGGGCGTGGCGCGCGGATTTTTGGGGGCGGATAATATCATCGGCGACATTCTCGACCACCTGACCGCACGACGGACCGGCGAAGATGCGCTGGAGGCGACCGGCTTGATGACTCATCACGCCGACATGGACGACCCGATGTTCGATTTCGTCACCGAATTTGTGAACCGCACAAGGGCCCACCCTGCGGTAGTCTGGCAATCCGCCAGCGAGGTATTCTCGATCTCATGACCACCCACCGCTACTCGCCCCGCGCCCTGAACGCGGATTTGCTGCGTGCCGCCATCGGGCTGATCTGCTGCCTCGTGCCATTGGCCACGGTCGATTTCGGTGTTGTCGTCACCCTGGTCTTCGCCGTTCCGGCCGCGCTGTTCGCGATCTTCGGGCTCCGCACATGGCGCAACCGGGCGATCACGGTCCGCGTCGACGCAGACG
Organism: Alphaproteobacteria bacterium; assembly: GCA_965261975.1. Lineage (GTDB taxonomy): Bacteria > Pseudomonadota > Alphaproteobacteria > UBA6615 > UBA6615 > UBA8079. The sequence goes on along the minus strand of CBDHEC010000046.1, from coordinate 32,638 downwards.
CAATCTCGACCCCGGCCACGACCATCCCCTGGCAAGATCTCACCGGCGCGAAGCTTTCGTATTTCTCGACCCGTCGCGATCGCGAGAATGGCTGGATGCAGCTCAAGCTCCAGGGGCGCCAACGCACCATCGCGCTCAACTCCGCGCTGGAGGATTTCGACACCGTGTGCCGCGCCGCCTTCGAAGCCGTGCGCGATCAAGACATCGAGCTCACCGATGCCAGCGCGCGCAACTTCGCGGCCCTCGGCCTGGGCGCGATTGCACCGGACCATGAGCCCACACCCGCGGCCCTCACCGGCTGGGGCAACCCGGCGGATTGGCGACGATGACCGACCTCCTCAATGTTCGCGACCTCAAGGTCGACTTCACCGTTCATGGCGACCAGCTGCGCGCCGTGGACGGCGTGTCCTTCAGGGTCCGCCAGGGCGGCACCACGGCACTGGTCGGCGAATCCGGTTCCGGCAAGTCGGTCTGCAGCCAGGCCATCATGGGAATCCTGCCCAACATCGGGAGCATCGCGGGCGGGGAAATATTGTTCACCGATCCGCGCGGCGACGGCACGCCGGTCGACCTGGCGAAGCTGGAGCGCGACGGCAAGCCGATGCGCGCGATCCGCGGCGGTCGGATTTCGATGATCTTCCAGGAACCGATGACCTCGCTCTCGCCCCTGCACACGGTCGGCGACCAGATCACCGAGGCGCTGCACCTGCACCGCGACGTCGATAAGCAGACCGGCAACGAGCTGGCCGCCGATATGCTGCGTCTTGTTGGCTTCCCCGACCCGACCCGCGCCTTGAAGACCTATCCGTTCGAGCTGTCCGGCGGGCTGCGCCAGCGCGCCATGATTGCGATGGCGCTGGTCTGCCGGCCCGCACTGCTCATCGCCGACGAGCCGACGACCGCGCTGGACGTCACGATCCAGGCGCAGATCCTCAAGCTGATCAAGGACCTGCAGTCGGAGCTCGACATGGCGGTGCTGATGATCACCCATGATCTCGGCGTGGTTGCGAACGTTGCCGAGGAAGTCGTGGTGATGTTCCGCGGCAAGGTGATGGAGAGCGGCACGGTCGAGGATATCTACCGCGATCCCGGCCACCCCTATCTCAAGGCGCTGCTCAACGCCGTGCCGCGCTTCGGCCTGGCCGAGGGCGAACGCCTCGTGCCGCTGCGCGAGATCAAGGCGGAATCCGGCGAGCTGATCAAACCCAATGCCGACCGCGCGCCCCAGGCGGCGGCCGGCACGCCGCTGCTAACCGTCGAGGGTATTTCCAAGAGCTTCCTGATCCGCAAGGGCAGCTATTTCGGCTCCCAGGAGGCGCGCTCGGTCCTCGCGGTGGACGATGTCAGCTTCGAGATCGCGCGCGGCGAATGCCTCGGCCTGGTGGGCGAGTCCGGTTGCGGCAAGACCACCACCTCGAAGATGATCATGCGCGCGCTCGCCACCGACACCGGCACCATCACCTTCCATGACGGCGGACAGCCGGTCGACGTACTGGCGCTCAAGGGCCGCGAGCTCAAGGATTTCCGCCGCCGGGTTCAGTTCATCTTCCAGGATCCCTTCGGTTCCCTGAACCCCCGCATGACGGTGTTCGAAATCATCGCCGAGCCCTTGGTGATCCACGAGATCGGCACCGCCGAGACCCGGGCGGACACGGTGCGCGAACTGATGCGCCTGGTCGGCCTCGATCCGAGGTTTCTCAACCGCTATCCCCACAGCTTCTCCGGCGGCCAGCGCCAGCGCATCGGCATCGCGCGCGCGCTGGCGCTCAAGCCCGACCTGCTGATCTGCGACGAGCCGGTCAGCGCGCTGGATGTGTCGATCCAGGCCCAGATCCTGAACCTGCTGAAGGATCTCCAGTCGGCCCTCGGGCTGACCTACCTGTTCATCAGCCATAACCTCGCCGTCGTCGATTACATCGCCGACCGGATCGCGGTGATGTGCGCCGGCCGCCTCGTGGAGATGGCCCCGGCCAAGACCCTGTTCCGCAACCCGGCACATCCCTACACCCAGGCATTGCTTTCCGCTGTGCCCGAGCCGAGCCTCGAGAACCGACTCAACCTCACCGACCTGATGGAGGATCGCGCCTCGGAACCCGCGCTGTGGCCCGCCCCCTTCACCATCGACAACCAGTCCCAGCCCCGGCTCGTCGAGCTGGAGGACGGACATTACGTCCGCGCCGATCCCGCGCGCGGCGCCCTGCCGGAGGTCGCGTGATGCGCCTGAAGATCATTGTCCCCGTTATCGCCGCACTGGCTCTGCTGTCGCCGCCTGCCATCGCCGACTTCGGCCAGTCGCCGATGTTGGCCAAGGAAGTTGCGGACGGGAAACTGCCGCCGGTCACGGATCGCCTGCCCCAGCCGCCGCGGGTCATCGACATCGAGGGCGGCCAGTATGGCGGCGACCTGCGCATCGCCATGGCCCGCGCGCGCGACACCCGGCTGATGACCGTCTACGGCTACGCCCGGCTGGTCGGCTATGACGACGACTATAACCTGGTGCCCGACATCCTCGAATCCTTCGAGGCTGTCGACGACAAGGTCTTCACCTTCAAGCTCCGCAAGGGCCGCCCAGGACCGGATCGCGGCGAAGGTCCTCGAGGCGCGCGACGGCCAGGGTGTGATCTGGGTGGTCAACCGGGCCTCGATGGCATCGCAGTTCCAGCGCGTCGCGGTGTTGAGGGATGGTCAGATGGCCGAACAAGGCACATATGAAGAGTTGAACAAGGATGGGACGGCCCTGCATGAGCTGCTTCAGTCGAGCTAGGCGCATGAGACCAGGACGCAAGGGATCGGAGCCGGTCCCGATGGGGAGTAACGAAACGTGAGCCTGAACGAAGAAGTCGAACTGCTGCGGAACATTCCGCTGTTCGCGAAACTTGAGCCATCGAAGCTGAAACTGCTGGCGTTTACTGCCGAGCGAATCACCTATGAGGCGGACCAGACCCTGTTCAGCCAGGGTGATGTCGGCGACGCGGCCTATATCATCGTCGATGGCGCCGCCAAGGTGATCGTGGACACGCCGGATGGTGAGCTTGAAGTGGCCGCGCTGGGGCGGAATGATTTTGTCGGCGAGATTGCAATCCTCTGCGATGTGCCACGCACGGCCACCGTGCGCGCCAGCGACACGACGGTGACGTTGCGAATTACCAAGGATTTGTTCTTCCGCCTGGTGGCGGAGTTCCCGGAGATGTCGGTCGAAATCATGCGCGAACTGGCATCGCGTCTGGAACAAACGACCCAGCAGTTGCGCGAGGCACTGGCGAAAAGCTCGTGAGCCGTCTCGACAGTTTTATCCGGCGCATGCAGGCGCAGCGCGACTGCCTGAACGTGGCTGCCGCCATGGTCGCGGATGTCCCGGGGTCGGTGTTCGATCTCGGGCTCGGCAACGGCCGCACCTTCGATCATCTGCGCGAGATCATGCCGGACCGCGAGGTTTTCGTGTTTGACCGGGTCGTGAATGCCAACCCCAAGAGCACGCCTGATGCCGATCATCTTTTTCTCGGCGAGGTACTCGATCAGCTGGCCGAACAGCAGGCCCGCTTCGCGGGCGCGGTGGCGCTCGTGCATTCCGATCTCGGGACCGGGACGGCGGAAGACGCCCCCCCTGACCGCCGCATTGATCCCCCTACTGCGCCCACTTTTGGCGCCCGGTGCGGTGCTGGTGGCGAACAACCCGTTTCCCGATGCGGGCTGGGACGCCCTGCCCCTGCCCGACGGTGTGCCGGCGGAGCGCTACTTCATGTATCGGGCGATGGGTTAGGCGTCGATCTCGACGATGATCGGGACGTGGTCGGAGCTTTTCGTCCAATCGCGTGCGTCGCGTAGAATCTCATAAGAGCGAAGCTTCGATTTGAGGGCCGGTGTCACCCACACATGGTCGAGGCGTCGGCCGCGATCCGAGGCGCGCCAGTCCCGCGCCCGGTAGCTCCACCAGCTCGACAGTTTCTCCTCGTCGCCGGCGAAATGACGCACCGCATCGACCCAGCTATGGGCGGCCTGCACCCGGCCCAGTGCCTCGACCTCCACCGGTGTGTGACTGACCACGTCGAGGAGTTGTTTGTGCGACCAGACGTCGGATTCCAGCGGCGCGATGTTGAGGTCGCCGACCAGCACGCGTTTGGCCCGCGGGCCGGCGATGTCGCCGAGCCAGCTGGTCATCTCGTCGAGGAACTGGAGCTTGTGGGCGAACTTGTCGTTCTTCTTGGGGTCGGGCACGTCGCCGCCGGCGGGCACGTAGAAATTATGGATCTCGACCCCGCCCTTGAACTTCGCCGAGATGTGGCGGGCGTCCTCGCGCCCGCACCAGTCGCGTCCGCCCGTTGTCGTGAACGGCAGTTTCGAGAGGATCGCGACGCCGTTATAGGCCTTCATGCCCCGCACATGGCGGTGGGGATACAGATCCGCCACCGCGTCGTGGGGGAACAGCTCGTCGACCACCTTGGTTTCCTGCAGGCAGACCACGTCGGGTGCGGCGAGCTCATCGAGGCGCTCGAGATGGTGGGCCCGCATGCGGACCGAGTTGATGTTCCAGGTCGCGATCCGCATCGGGCGGCTCCTCGGGCGGCTAGCGAACGGTGATCTCGATGTCGCTCAGCCCGTCGATATGGCCGTGCATCTTGTCGCCCGCCACGACCGGCCCGACGCCATCGGGGGTGCCGGTGTAGATCAGATCGCCCGGTGCCAGGGTCACAAGGCCGGACAGGTTGGCGATGGTTTCCTGGAGGTTCCAGATCATCAGTTCGAGATCCGAGTCCTGTTTGGTCTCGCCGTTGACCTTGAGCCACAGATTGCCCTTCGGGAAATGCCCGACCTCGGACACCGGGTGGATGTCGCCGCACGGTGCGGACTGGTCGAAGCCCTTGCCCATGTCCCAGGGACGCCCCTTCTCGCGATGGGCGATCTGGACGTCGCGGCGGGTCATGTCGAGGCCGGTCGCGTAGCCGTAGACATGGTCGAGCGCGTCTTCCTCGGCGATGTTCGCACCGCCTTTGCCGATTGCCGCGACCAGCTCCATCTCGTAGTGGAAATTGCTGGTCTGGGGCGGGTAGTCGATCGTGCCACCGGTTGGAACGATGGCGTCTGCTGGCTTGCAGAAATAGAAGGGCGGATCGCGTTCGTCGCCGCCCATCTCGCGGATATGCGCGACATAGTTGCGGCCGACGCAGAAGATGCGGCGCACCGGATAGCGGGCGGTTTCACCGACGACGGCGACGGAAACCTGTTCCGGCGCGGGAATGACGTAATCCATCCCTGATCTCGCTTTCAAATGAGTTGTTGTGTGTTGCGCCTATTTAGGCTGCTCGGCCGGCCAATGTCACGGGGTTGGGCGGGAAAAACTGCCGGTCCGGATTTGCCGGAATGTTTACGCGACGTTCGCGCCGGCCCGGGCGGCTGCCCGGCGGCGCGACGCATGGCCGAAGGCCTCGAACAGGGCGCGGTTGAACGGGTGGCGTTCGACATTGTATTCGGCGTGCCACTGCACCGCGGCGACGAAGTTCGCGCTGTCCGGCATCGAGACCCCCTCGACCACCCCGTCATCGCTGACCGCTTCGACCCGCAACCCGTCGGCCACCCGGTTGAGGCCCTGGCCGTGCAGGGAATTCACCATCACCTCATGGCCGTCGATGCCTGCACCTTGCGCGATCTCGGCGAACAATCCGTCGGTCGTCAGATGCACCGGGTGGCGGACGGCGAAGCGGTTCGCCATCACGTCCGTCTGTGGCATGCGGTGGTCGTTGACGCCATCGAGCTCCCACAGATAGGGATGCAGGGTGCCGCCCAGCGCGACGTTGATTTCCTGAATGCCGCGACAGATGCCGAAGATGGGCAGCCCGCGCTCGACCGATTTCCGGGCCAACGGCAGGGTCGTGGAATCGCGCATCGGGTCGCGCAGGGTCTCGGGCCGGAAGGGTTCGCCGCCGTAATTGTGCGGCTCCACATTGCTGCGCCCGCCGGTCAGGACCAGGCCGTCGAGCCGGTCGATGAGGTCGTCCACATGGAGCTGGCCGCCCCCGTCGACATCGCCCAGGGTTGGCAGCATCACCGGTATGCCGCCCGCGCCCTCGATCACGGCGGTGACATATTTCAGGCCGGTGCCGATGAAATCGATGCCGTTATTGTCCCGCAAGTCCGCGTTGACGCCGATCAGGGGACGGAGGGTATCGGTGCGGGACATGGAAACTCTCATGCAGGAAGGCGCGCTTGCCGCGCCGGAAATCACGCCCGGAAATCTATTCGATTACGTCGTTCGGGTCGATGGTTGAGAACAGGTCGCCGGCGTTCTTGAACTTCACCCCGAACCGCGGCTCCACCAACGCCACGTCGATGGCCGTGCCCTGGGCGTCGATGACCCGCCACTTCGCAAGACGCATGGGGGCATCCTCGAACATCAGCGTGACAGAGCCGGTATCGGGGGATTCTGTTTGTTCCAGCGTGACCCGGAATGCCCTGTGCGCACGCTCGAACGCGGTGACGGTGACGTCGCCCGAGAGCTTGATCTCATCGTCGATGAGCAGGGCCGCGGGGGTCTCGCTGGAAGGCAGGAAGGTCGTCTGCTTGAGCTGGGTGTCGTGATACATGAGCAGGAAATTATTGGCGACCATCAGCACGGGCACCGGGGGTGAATACTCGATGCGCAGGCGGCCCGGCCGGTCGAGCATGATCCGGCCCTCTGCCACACCCTCGGGAGAGAATTGCAGGAACCGGCTCTCCATGGTGGTGAGCCCGTTGAGATAGGTCTCGATGCGCGCGAGATCGGCCAGGTCGGCGCCGCTCAGTTCTGCCGGCACGGCCTCGGCGGCGACCGCGGACCCGCCCGGGAGCGGCAGCAACGCGGCGGCCACTGCGGTTGCCACGAGGGCCGCCACGAGGCGGATCGCGCGCAATCTGGATTTGACCTTAAACATGGGCGTCAGAATAGGCGTCCGGGCGCGCGGGGGCGAGTGACGATTTTGTGGCAATGGGAGCTTGCCGGCGCCTAGCCGCTGTGGTCGCCGACCAGCACCTCGCGCTTGCCGACATGGTTCGCCTGGCTGACCACCCCGTCATTCTCCAGTTGTTCGATGAGGGTGGCGGCCCGGTTGTAGCCGATCCGCAGGTGGCGCTGGATGAAGCTCGTCGAGGCCTTCTGTTCACGGGCGACGAGGGCCACGGCCTGGTCATAGAGGTCGTTGCCGCTGCTCTCGCCCTCGGTCGGCTCGAAACCGGGGATGCCGTCCGCGGCCCCCTCGTCTTCCGTGACCGCATCGATATATTCGGGCTCGCCCTGGGTCTTGAGGAAGGCGACCAGGTCCTCGACCTCCGTGTCGGCGAGGAACGGCCCGTGGACGCGCGTGATCCGCCCGCCGCCGGCCATGTAGAGCATGTCGCCCTGGCCCAGCAGCTGTTCGGCGCCCTGTTCCCCCAGGATGGTGCGGCTGTCGATTTTGGTGGTGACCTGGAACGAGATCCGGGTCGGCAGGTTGGCCTTGATCGTGCCGGTAATAACGTCGACCGAGGGACGCTGGGTCGCCAGGATCAAATGGATGCCTGCCGCGCGCGCCATCTGGGCGAGGCGCTGGATGGCTGCCTCGACATCCTTACCGGCGACCAGCATCAGGTCGGCCATCTCGTCGACCACGACGACGATGAACGGCAGCGGCGACATATCGAGGGGCTCTTCCTCGAACACCGGCTTGCCGGTTTCCTCGTCGAAACCGGTCTGGACCTTGCGGGAGAGAATCTCGCCCTTCTTGCGCGCCTCCTCGACGCGCTGGTTGTAACCGGCGACGTTGCGCACCCCGAGCTTGGACATGGAGCGATAACGGGTCTCCATTTCGCGCACGACCCATTTCAGCGCGACCACTGCCTTCTTCGGGTCGGTAACGACCGGGGCCATGAGATGGGGAATGCCGTCATAGACCGACAGCTCCAGCATCTTGGGGTCGATCATGATGAAGCGGCATTCCTCGGGCCGCAGGCGGTAGAGCAGTGACGCGATCATCGAGTTGACGCCGACCGACTTGCCCGAGCCGGTGGTGCCGGCGATCAGCAGATGGGGCATGCGGGCGAGATCGACCATGACGGGCTCGCCGCCGATGTCCTTGCCCAGCGCAAGCGACAGGCCGGCGCTGTGTTTCTCGAAGCTTTGCGAGGCCAGGAGTTCGCGCAGGTAGACCATTTCGCGCGAAATGTTGGGCAGCTCGATGCCGATGACATTCTGGCCCGGCACCACGGCGATGCGGACCGACACCGCGCTCATGGACCGCGCGATGTCGCCGGCCAGGCCGATGACGCGGCTGGTCTTGGTGCCCGGCGCGGGCTCGAGCTCGTACAAAGTCACGACCGGGCCCGGGCGGACCTGGACGATCTCGCCGTGGACGCCGAAATCCTGCAGCACGGATTCGAGCATCCGGGCATTGGCCTCGAGGGAATCGTCCTTGGCCCGGCCGGCCGCGCGCGCGGCCTCGTCGGCCTCCTCGAGCAGGTCCAGCGGCGGGAATTCATAGGCGCCGTTGGGGTTGGGCAGGTCGAGCTTGCGCTGCTTTGCGGCTTCCGCGCGTTTGCTGGTCTTGGGTTTCGGCGCGCGCGGCGCGACGCGCGGCGACGGGCCCTTCGTGGCGGTTTCGTCGATACCGTCGTTATCGTCCTCGGGCTCCGGGGTCGACAAGCGCGGGGGCGTGCGCGTCGGCGTGGTGCCGGGTACGAGCGAGGGCTCCTGGCGTTCGGCCGTGCGCGCGGCGATGAACTGGCGCACACCGTCGGCGCCGCTCCGGGCGGCCCCTGCCCCGTGACGAGCCGACCAGCCCGCACCCAGGCTGGCGCCTCGCGCGCCGAACCGCAGGCCGCGCGCCGCACCCAGGCCCATGCTCCGCCATTCGTCGCGGGTCAGGCCGAGAGCCAGGAAGGCCATGACGGTCGCCATGACACCGGCCGTGGCGGCGACGGCAATTGCGGGAATGCCGAACCCGGACAGCCACGCCGTGGCCCCGGGGAATGTCAGGTCGCCAAAGGTGCCCCCCAGTCCGGCCCTGATCGGCCAGCCGGCGAAGGCCGGCACCTGATGCAGTGCAAACGCGAAGGCGCAGATGGCGATAAGCAGGCCCAGCACCCGCCAGCCGAAACGTGGGATGCCGCGGTGGCGGATCAGCCGCGTGCCCCAGGCGAGCAGTGCGAGGACAGGCAGGATGGCGATGATTCCGAAGGATTGCAGCGCGATGTCGGCGATCGTCGCCCCGGCCGGTCCGAGCAGATTGGACGGGGCCTGGCTGGTCGCGTTGTTGAACGAGACGTCGAGGCTGTCGTAGCTGGCGAGCGCGATGGAGAGCGCCGCCGCTCCGGCGATGAAGAGCGCGCCGCCGATTTCGAACATCCGCCGCCTGGCGAACAGGCGCACGGGTTCGGGCAGGAATGCGAGTTTTGCTGCAAGCCCGCGGCCGGGTCCGGTCTGTGTCTTTGCCACCATGATCGTCGTCTCTCTTTCGAGGTTACGTTTGGTTTCGCTCAGGCCTGCCGGCCCAGAATGTCGAGGAGGCGAGTCATGGCCTCCCGGGTCGTCTCGAGGTCGTGCACCAGCGCCAGGCGGATATAGGCCGCGCCGGGGTTGGAGCCGTCAGCGTTGTCGCGGGCCAGGTAGGCGCCCGGCAGGACCCGCAGGCCGGCCTCGGTCCAGAGTTTGTATGCCGCGGTCTCGCTGTCGCCGACATCGAGCCAGAGATAGAAGCCGCCGCCGGGCCGGGTGGCGCCGAACGCGCCGTCGAGCATGTCGAGCGCGAGGTCGAACTTCTGGCGGTACAGGTCGCGGCTGGCCTCGACATGGGTCTCGTCGCGCCACAGGGCGGCCGACGCGTTCATGACCGGCAGCGGCACCTGGGCGCCGCCATACTGGCGCAGGCGCAGCAACAGCCGGATCAGCGCCGGATCGCCGGCCACGAAGCCGGACCGCAGGCCGGGCACGTTCGAACGCTTGCTGAGGCTGTGGAAGACAAGGGTGTTCTCGAAGGGATCATCGCCCGCCAGTTCACGACAGGCATCGAACAGGCCCGGCGGTTTGTCGCCGGTGTAGATTTCCGAATAGCATTCGTCGACCGCAAGGACGAAATCTCGCTCCCGGGCCAGGGTGACCGCGGCTTTCAGGCGATCAAGGCTGGCCACGGAGCCCTGGGGATTGGCCGGGGTGTTCAGGTAGGCGAGCGCAGTGCGGGCGAGGTCGTCGTCCGCGACGGCCGAAAAATCGGGCTGGAAACCCGTGTCGGGCCCGGCCGGCAGATAGACCGCCTCGCCGCCGGCCAGTGCGGCCCCGCCGACATAGACCTGATAGAAGGGGTTGGGCATGAGAACTGCGGGCCGTGTGCCGTTCTTCTTCCCCGGCACGGCCAGAAGTGCTGCCATGAACAATGCCTCGCGGGTGCCCGACACGATGGCGATATGGCGCGCCGGATCGACCATGCCCGGCGCAAGTCCGTAGCGGTCGGTCAGCCAGTCCGCGATCGCGGCGCGGAGGTCGTCCGGGCCGTTGGGCGGAGGGTATTTGCCCCATTCGGACATGTCCTGGGTGAGGAGCGGCTCGATGAAGCCGGGCGGCGGGTGCTTGGGTTCGCCGATCTGCATGTGAATGGGCGCGCAGCCGTCCGGCGGCGTGCTGTCACCGAGCAGCGACCGCAAGCGGTCGAACGGGTAATCCGTAAGCGTGTCGAGTACGTCGTTGTGCATGCCAGGCGCGTGTTTGTTGCCCCCTAAACTTATGAGAGCGACAAAAGTCTATCATATACATAGGGTTATATCCATAAGCTAATGCATTGCTCAAGAAAAATGCTTGTCTGGCATGAGACTCGGGCTTGAATCGAGGCTCTTAAAGTGGAGCATTATGTGTGGATAACCCTGAAAACACGTCATTTTCATGGTTTTAGGCCTGTTTCTGCTGATTTTGACGCATTTTCCGCAAAAAAGAGGGCCCGGCGGATTAACCGCCGGGCCCCTGTCTGGGGAGGTTGGGACTTAACTGATCAGGCGCGTTGCGATCCGCGCCCGAATTCGGGATAGGCCTCGAGGCCGAGCTCGGCCGAATCGAGCCCCATATCCTCGTCTTCCTCTTCGGCCCGGATGCCCATCGTGTACTTGAGCGCGAGCCAGACGATGGAGCTCGTCACCACGACGAAGATGCCGATGGCGAGGATGCCGATGATCTGGACCCCCAGGTCGCCGCTGCCGAAGATACCCACGGCAAGCGTGCCCCAGATGCCGGCCACCAGATGGGCCGAGATCGCGCCGACGACGTCGTCGATCTTCAGCTTGTCGAGCAGCGGGATGGCGATCACGACAAGCACACCGCCGATCGCGCCGACGATGATCGACATCAGGTGGTTGGTCAGGTCGGGCCCGGCGGTGATGGACACGAGGCCGGCGATCGCGCCGTTGAGCGCCATCGTGAGGTCGACCTTCTTGTACATGATCTGGGTCATGAGCATCGCGGCCACCACACCGCCCGCGGCTGCGAGGTTGGTGTTGGTGAAGACGATGGCCATCCAGGTGGCGTCCGCGGCAGAGCCCAGCGCCAGCTGAGAGCCGCCGTTGAAGCCGAACCAGCCGAGCCACAGGATGAAGGTACCCAGGGTCGCCAGCGGCAGATTTGCGCCGGGAATCGGGTTCACCTGGCCGTTCGGGCCGTATTTGCCGCGACGTGCGCCGAGGATGACGGCGCCGGTCAGCGCGGCCCAGCCGCCCACGGAGTGGACGATGGTGGAGCCCGCGAAGTCGGAGAAGCCCATCTCGGCGAGCCAGCCGCCACCCCAGGTCCAGGAGCCCTGGATCGGGTAGATGATCGCGGTCAGCACGACAACGAAGATCAGGAAGGGCCAGAGCTTGATGCGTTCGGCCACGGTGCCCGAGACGATCGAGGCCGCGGTGGCGACGAAGACCATCTGGAAGAACCAGTCGGAACCCACGGAATAGCTGTTGTCCACAACGGCGGCGACCATGGCGTCGGTCGCCTCTTCCGCGCCGAGCAGCGTCAGTTCCGCGTCGGACGGGTTGTAGAGGAACGAGATCGATCCCATGAAGCTGCCGACGTCGACATACATAAGGTTGTAGCCGACAAGGTAGTAGAGGATGCCGGCGATCGAATAGAGGGCGATGTTCTTGAGGCAGATCGTGGCCGTGTTCTTCGAGCGCACCAGGCCCGATTCCAGCATCGCGAACCCGGCGGCCATCCACATGACAAGCGCACCGGAAAACAGGAACGAGAAGGTGTTGAACACGTAGCCGGTCTCGGCCTCGACCGCCGCCATGGCCGGTGGGGCCGCCAGCAGGGCCGCACTCGCGGCACCGATACCGACCGCCGTTTTGGTCGTTATACGAAACATTGTCTTGATATCTCCTTTGCCTAGAGCGCTTCGGCGCCGGTTTCGCCGGTGCGAATCCGCATGGCGCTGAGCACGTCGACGACGAAGATCTTTCCGTCGCCGATGCGGCCTGTGTTGGCTTCCCTGGAAATTGCCTCGACCACGGAATCGACCTGATCGTCTTCGACGACGATCTCGACCTTCACCTTGGGGAGGAAACTCACGGCGTACTCCGCACCGCGATAGATCTCCGTTTGCCCCTTCTGGCGTCCGTATCCCTTAACTTCGGATGCGGTCAGTCCCTGAACCCCGAGTTCGGTCAGGGCCTCGCGGACCTCATCCAGTTTGAACGGTTTGATCACCGCCATTATCAGCTTCATGAAAGCCCCCTTCTGCGCGAGCCAATGGCCACAGCCGACTATTCGACCGCGGATCTCACGACGGGATACTTCAAAACCCGTGCCAGACGGCGTGTTTGAAAAATGCTTTTATAATCAACAGGATAGACATGATCTTTGATCGTGGGCCAAGCCGGGTCGCACATTTATTGACCAGACAAATAGATATGCCTGTTTTTTGTGCACATATTTTGTGCGGAATCGCCGCATGGCCCGGTGTCTGCGTGGCCTAGACATTGCGCCGGGGGCGGGCCAAGTTTCGGCGATGAGCGTGCAACAGACCCAGACTGTCGAAGCGGTAATCGTCGGTGCCGGCATGGCCGGCCTGACCCTGGCCCATGCGCTGGCAAGTGCGGGGATCGACGTCGCGGTCGTAGACCGAGCGGATCCGGCGAATTTCACCGATGCCGCCTTCGACGGGCGCACCACGGCGATCGCGACGGGGAGCGCGAAAGTGTTGGAGGGCATCGGTCTGTGGCCGGATTTGGCACCTAGATCCTGTCCGATCGACACGATCCGGGTCAGCGACGGCGACGCGCTGATGTTTCTCCATTTCGACCATCACGAAGTCGGCGACGATCCGCTGGGATATATCCTGGAGAACCGCGATATCCGTGGGCCACTGCTGGCCAATGCCGCAGCATCAGCAAATATTGAACTCATCGCACCCGCGAACATTGTCGCGGTCGACCGCCACGCCGGCGGTGTCTCGGTGAAGCTGGACGGTGACCGGACCGTGCGCGCGCGGGTGATCTTTGCCTGTGACGGGCGCGGCTCTTCGATGCGCCGGGACGCCCGAATCCCCGTGACCGAGTGGCGTTACGACCAGTCGAGCTTCGTGTGCACGATTGCCCATGAGCGCCCGCACCAGAACATTGCCCATGAGCGTTTCCTGCCGGGCGGGCCGTTCGCGATCCTGCCGATGCGTGATCTCGACACGCCCATCAAGACGCCGACCGGGGAGTTACGCCATGCGGCGTCGATCGTATGGAGCGAATCCAACGACCTGGTGCCGGCGATCAAAGCATTCGAGGACGAAGCTTTTACCGCCGAACTCGCACTGCGTGTCGACGGGTTCCTCGGCGAGATCGCGCTGGCCAGTCCCCGTTGGGTCCACCCGCTCGGCCTCAACCATGCCGCACGCTATACCGACCAGCGCCTGGCGCTGGTGGGCGATGCGGCCCACGGAATTCACCCGATCGCCGGGCAGGGCCTGAATATGGGAATTCGCGATGTGGCCGCGCTGGCCGAAGTGGTTGTGGATGCGCGCCGGCTCGGCCGTGACATCGGCGATCCGGACATCCTGGCGGACTACGAGCGGTGGCGGCGATTCGACAACATGCTGCTGGCCGTGGTGACCGACAATCTGTTGCGGCTGTTCTCCAACGATATTGCGCCGGTGCGCGCCGCGCGTGACCTGGGCCTGGGGGTCGTCAACGCGATCCCGGCGGCGCGGAAATTCTCCATGCGCCATGCCATGGGCGTGGTCGGCGACCTGCCGCGGCTGGTCCGCGGCGAGGCCCTTTAACACCCGCCAACAAGATCAGGGGTCGCGGCTGAGGCCACGCGACTCCAGGTCCGCCAGATACTGCGCCCACCACTCGGCGTGCTTGTCACCAAGCTCGCGCAGGTAGGCCCAGGTGAACAGGCCGGTGTCGTGCAGATCGTCGAAATGGATGCGCACCGCGTAATTGCCGACGGGTTCAATTTTCATGATCCCGACATGGCGGCGGCCCGGCACGATCTGGCGTTCGTCGGCGCCGTGGCCGCGCACTTCCGCCGAAGGGCTGTAGACCCGCATATACTCAGCCGGAAGCGCGTGCTCGACCCCGTCGTCGAAAACGACAGTCAGGGTCTTGGCGTCCTTGCTGTAGCGAAGGTCCGTCGGCCAGGGATCGCTCAAAACAAGCGTGCCTGAGTTAGCCGGCGTCGATCTGGCGGGCCTCGTCGGCCAGCATGATCGGGATGCCGTCGCGGATCGGATAGGCGAGGCCGGCCTGCTTGCTGATCAATTCCTGCCCCGCCGCGTCATATTCAAGCGGCCCCTTGGTGACGGGGCAGACGAGAATCTCGAGCAGCTTGGGGTCGACCTTGGTGGTGTCGTTCATGACGGTTCCTCAGTTCAGCGCAGTGTTGCCGTTGTCATTGTCGGCGCGCAAGGCGGATTCGACGAAACCGATCAACAGCTTGCATCGTTGCGCCAGGTCTTCGGCCTCGAGCAGCACCTGCTTTTCGGCCGGGTCGAACGGGCAGACCATGGACAGGGTCGTCACCAACCGCTCATCGGGGGTTTTCACCAGAGAGTCCCAGTCGGCCCCGATACTCTGTTGCTCGAAATAGCCCTTGAGGCCGTTGAGTAGCCGTTCCCGCTCGATCGGCAGTTCTTCGGCGGGCGAGAGGTCCTGGTGATAGGGGGTGAAGTCGGGCCGCACCCGTCGGTAGCCGTCGCGCAACTCGAGCTCTTCGGCGACATCGAAGCGGCAGATGCCGCGCAGTTCAATCAGGTACCGTCCGTCCTCGGTTTCCTGGAACCCGGTGATCCGGCCCGCACAGCCCGTCCGGTAGAGATTGGTGCCGTCCGGCGCGGACAGGCCCACGGTGCCATCGGCGGCGGGCTGGATGATCCCGATCATGCGTCCACCCTCGAGCGCCGCGTCGACCATTGCCAGATAGCGTGGCTCGAACACGTTGAGTGGCAGGGTGCCGCGCGGCAGCAACAGGATGCCGTTCAGCGGGAAGAGCGGCAAATCACCGGGGAGCGCGTGAAGCGGTGAGTCCGGCGCAGATGTATTCATGCGGCGAGGCTCACGAAAACAGAATGGAAGAGAGTTTGCGCCGGCCGGCGATCGTGGCCTCTTCGGTCGGGCCCAGCGCGTCGAAAATCTTCAGCAACTCGGTCCGCGCGGCCTCTTCGTTCCACTCGCGGCTCTGGCGAATGATTTCCAGCAGCGCGTCGATGGCACCCTCGGGGTCGCCGGCGGCAAACGCCGCGACCGCGTAATCGAACCGCGCCTGATGGTCTGCCGGATCGGCTTCGACCTTCGCTTTCAACCCGTCGATTTCGCCCGCATTGGCCGCGCCGGCCTCCGCCAGTTCGACCGCGGAAATCACGCCCTTGAGGTCTTCGCTCGCGCGGGCCTCGTCGCTGGCGTCGTCGATTAGCGCGCGGGCCTTGTCGATCGCGCCGCCTTTTACGTAGGCGCGCGCCATGCCCGACAGGGCCCGCAGATTTTCGGGCTCCTGATTCAAAACCTGCGCATAGAGTGCGCCGGCGCTGCTGATATCGCCGCCTTCCATCGCGGCGTCGGCGGCATCAAGCGCCTCGTCGAGCGGCGACGGGCCGGCGGCCCCGGCCCCGCCATGGACCTTCACGAGCTGGTCGACCCAGGCCTTGATCTGGCTTTCGGGCAACGCGCCCTGGAAACCGTCCACCGGTTGGCCGTCGCGGAACGCATAGACGGTCGGGATGGACTTGATCTGCAACTGGGCGGAAATGTCGGGGGCCTTGTCGACGTCCACTTTGACGAGGCGCACCGCACCGCCGGCCTCCATGACGACTTTCTCAAGCAGCGGCGTAAGCTGTTTGCAGGGCCCGCACCAGGTCGCCCAGAAATCGACAATGACAGGATACTCGCGCGACGCCTGGATCACATCGCGCACGAAGCTGTTCTGGTCGGCATCGATGATGACGGCGGAGGCCTCGGCCGGTGCCGCACCTGCTGCTGTGGGGTCGATCTGGATCGGGTCCATCGTGAAACTCTGTCTTGTTCGTGTTTTTGTGCGTGCGAGGCAGAAGATGGAGCCTCACTGCCCGGCTATCAAGCCCCCAGTGCACCCTGGCGGGTGGTTTGGGACGCCTAATCGAGGTCGATCAGTTCCGGCGGGTGTTCGCAGTCGGCCAGAAAGTGCAGCAAATCCTCGCGTCCGATGGCGGCCGTGGCCTCGTTGTGCAGCGGATGGGCATTGATCGGGTCATGATCGAGAATGGCGCGATCGAGCACGAATGAGACGATGCCGTCGGGGTCGTTCATCACCGCGAACGGGGTGACGGAGCCGGGCGCCACGCCGAGCGACGCGGACAGCAGGTCGGCGCTGCCAAAGCTCAGATTGCCGCTGGCGCCGAGGGTGTGGCGTAGCGCCTTGAGGTCGACGGTGGCGTCTTCGAGCACCGTGACCAACCACTGGTTGCGTTTCTTGTCGTGCAGAAACAGGTTCTTGATATGACCGCCGGGCAGGGCCCCGCGCAGCTCACGGGATTCTTCCACGGTGTGGAGGGGGGGGTGCCGGTGGATCTCCACATGGATGTTCAGCCTGTCCAGGCGCGCGAGCAGCGGTGCTTCGATATCGTGGGCGTCGTTCATAGGGGGCGATATAGCTGGTTTGTCATGACCTGAATAGCTGAGGGGATTTGGCTGAAGTAACGGAATCGAACGATTCCGGTTGATCGGCACTTGAAATCGAGGGCCGGTTGCGGTTATGTCCGGCAACTCGATGCGGGAATAGCTCAGTGGTAGAGCATCACGTTGCCAACGTGAGGGTCGCGAGTTCGAATCTCGTTTCCCGCTCCAATTCTCAAAGGGCCCGGCCGGAACACCGCCGGGCCCTTTTTGTATGCCCGCGCGGGCGCTTGCCTGTCGGTTAGCAGGCGCCCTACGCTGCCAGGCCCGAACCGAGTTCGGCACCATTTTTCAATTGTGAAGGAGGCAGCCATGCCGTTTTACGAGAAAGGCGACGTGCGTATCCGTTACGAGGAGGCCGGGAGTGGCTTCCCGCTTCTGGTCACGCCGGGCGGCGGTCTCAACTCGCGGGTCGAGAACTGGCCGACCGCGGTCTTCAACGCGGTGGACGCCTTCAAGGACGATTTGCACTGCATCACGATGGATCAGCGAAACGCCAATGGCGGCGAGAGCACGGGGCCTCTCGACACCGACGACCCCTGGGGCGCCTTCGCCGACGATCAGCTTGGCCTGATGGACCATCTGGGCATCCGCGAATTCGCCTATATGGGCTACTGCATCGGTGGCTGCTTCGCAGGGTCGCTGCTCAAACGCGCGCCCGAGCGGGTGGTGGCGGCGGTGTTCTGCCAGAGTGTCGGCCATCGGCCGGACGATCCCGATGTCATGTACCGGCACGGGCAGGATGGTTGGGTCGAGGACTTCCTTGCCCGCCGGCCGGACCTGGACCAGGACATGATCGACGCATACCTGCACGCCCTGTACCGGGTGAACCCGGACTTTCTCTACAGTGTGTCGCGGGATTTCATGCGCGACTGCGCGACGCCGATCCTCGTGCTGCCGGACGATGTGCCGGCCCACCCGCTGCAAACATCGATTGATGTGGCCTCATTGGCGCCGAATGCCGAGATCACGGTCTTTCCGTGGTCTGAACCGCCCGAGCTGAAGGAACGCACGATCGAGCGCGTACGCAGATTCATCCAGACCCACACGGCCTCTCAGTAGGGCGTCGTTGGCGTGTGATTTCTGGCCGCGTCACATATGAACAAGCGGAACGAAATTATTTCGGATTACGGCCCTTGCCCGATCGTGACCGGACCCCCTACGGTGTTCGCTGTCTGGCCGTCAGACCCAAGCAATCACGTATAACTATCGGCCAGAAATGAATGCGCCATCTCAAGGGCGCGTCGTCTGGGAGGACGAACAAAATGTCATTTGCAGATACCAAGCGCCTGACCAGTGCGGGCGCAAAACTGATGGTGGCTGCCGCCATCGCCAAGGCCGAGGAATTCGGAATCGCGGCGACGGTCGTCGTCGTCGATGCCGGCGGACATCCGATGATGCTGGAGCGCATGGACGGTGGCCGGTTCCACACCGTGCACTCTTCGACCACCAAGGCCGTCACCGCGTCGTCCAACAAGCGGATCACGACGACCCAGGGTGCACAGGGCCAGGACCTCGACACGCTGCACGCCATCGGTTTGACACTGGCCGCCGGGCCCGAGCGCTGGACGGCCATGGAAGGCGGCTATCCCATTATCCTCGATGGCGAATGCCTCGGCGGCATCGGCGTGAGTGGCGGCGACTGGCAGCAGGACGCAGACATTGCCGCGGCCGCTCTCGAGGCGGTCGGCATCTCAAGTTAAACAACCAACCACACACATAGAATCTGGGAGGATTCCAACATGAACATGTTCCATACAATGATGGTCGGCGCTGCGGCGGTCGGCCTTGCCTTAGCGGCGACGCCCGCGCAGGCTTTCCCCGACGGCCCGATCGAGTTCGTCATTCCCTTCGGCGCCGGCGGCGGTGCCGATATCGAGGGCCGGCTTCTCGCCAAGGAAATGAGTGCCATCCTGGGTGTTCCGGTGACGCCGGTGAACCGCCCCGGCGGCGGCGGTGCTGTGACCTACACCTACATCAAGAACTCCAAGCCCGACGGCCACACTGTGGGTTGGAACTCCACATCCGTGCTGACCACGACAAATCTCGGCAACACGGAGTTTGCCTATGACGCGATGGACCATGTGGGCCGGGTCGAGTTCCAGCCCCAGCCGTTCGTGGTGAAGGCCGATGCCAAGTGGAACAGCTTCGCCGAGTTCGTCGCCGACTGTAAGGCCGCGCCGAGCACCCTGAAGGTTGCCAACTCCGGCACCGGCAGCGCCACCCATGCCGCGGCCATCCAGCTCATGGATGCGGCCGGCTGCAAGGTGGTGCATCTGCCCAAGGGCATCAAGGGCCGCAACAAGTCGGTCCTGAACGGCGAGGCCGACGCGATGATCGCGCCGTTGACCGGTGCCGTGAACCTGACCAACGCCGGCAAGCTGAAGATCCTGGTGATGCCGACGGCCGAACGCAGCCCGGTCTTCCCGGATGTGCCGACCGCCAAGGAGGCGGGCTATGACGTATCGCTGGACCTGTTCCGCGGCCTGTCCGTGGCGCCGAACACGCCCGACGATGTGAAGTCGAAGCTGGCCGACGCGATGGCCAAGGCGGCCAACTCGCCGGAGTTCCAGAAGCTCGCCAAGGCCAAGGGGTTCACGGTGGCGCCGCTGGGCCATGAGGACTTCGAGGTCCTGCTCGCCGACGAGAACGCGAAGGTGAAAACGATCTTCGCGAGCGCCGGTCTTCTGAAGACCAACTAAGTAAAACGCATTGGGCCCGCGCCGGGAGACAGTCTTCCGGGCGGGCCCTTCGCCTTTTCTGCCCGGTGCTGACCGGGCGGTTTCAGTCCATTTCTTGCGGGTGTCATGCGCCGTCGTAACCTGATTGCTGCACTGGTCCTGCTCGCGCTCGGCGCGGGCTATGGGGTGCTCACGTCGCAACTGCCCGTGCGCAGCCTTCCCGATACGCCGGGGCCGCCATTCTTCCCCTGGATCAACACGATCGTGATTCTCGCCCTGTCGGCCCTCTTGCTGGTGCAGGGGTTGCGGGGCGCGGACGAGCCTGCGCCCGCGAAAACGGAGGGCCGCCAGCGGGCGATCTGGGCGCTGGGTGTGTTTATCGTCTACCTCGCCATTCTGCCCGGCCTCGGCTTTATCCTGGCGACCGCGCCCTTCTTCGCGGCGCTTATGGTCCTGTTCGGTGAGACGCGCGCGCTGCGCGTCGCGGGCGGGGCCATCGTCGTGACGGGTGTGCTTTATCTGTTGTTCCGCCACGGCTTCGGCGTGTTTCTGCCCACGGGCGTGCTGAAGGGGATCGTGGCATGAGCCCGGATGTTTTCGCCGGCATCGCCCAGGCGTCGGGCTTCCTCGTTCTGCTGGCGACGGCACTGGGCGTTTTCATCGGCCTGACGGTCGGCATGATCCCGGGCATGACGATCAGCACCGGCATCATCATCCTGCTGCCGGTGACGTTCGTCCTGCCGGCGGACATCTCCATCGCCCTCCTGCTGGGCCTGTATGTCGGCGGGATGACCGGCGGGAGTTTCTCCGCCGTCCTGCTCAATATTCCCGGCACGCCATCGGCCTCAGCCACCGCGCTCGACGGTTACCCGATGTCGGCGCGCGGCGAGGCCGGCCGGGCGCTGGGGATCGCCATCACCGCGAGCTTCATCGGCGGCATGGTCAGTTTCCTGTGCCTGCTGTTCATCGCGCCGCTGCTCGCCGACGTCGCGCTGAGTTTCCGCACGGAAGACATGTTTGCGCTTGTGTTCTTCGGCATCACGATCATCTGCAGTTTCGCGGCCCAGTCCCTCGTGAAGGGGTTGCTGTCGGGCGTGATCGGGCTGGCGATCGTCACCATCGGGCAGGACCCGGTGATGGGGTCCCAGCGCTTTACCTTCGGCCAGGTGAACCTGATCGGCGGCGTGCATTTCCTGACCGCCATGATCGGCCTGTTCGCGATCCCGCAGCTTGTGAGCAACCTTGCGGACACCGAGAGTGCGGCGCGGATCCAGACCAAACTGAAATCGGTTCTGCCGCGGCTGGCGGATCTGCGCGCGATCCGCATGCCCGTCACGATCGGGTCGCTGACCGGCGCCTTCCTCGGCATTCTGCCGGGCGCGGGCGGGCCCATCGCGGCGTTCATCAGCTACGACTACACCCAGCGCATTTCGAAGCGCCGGGAGGAGTTCGGCAAGGGCGCGGTCGAGGGTGTTGCCGCGCCGGAATCGGCGAATAATGCGGTCACCGGCGGGGCGTTGATCCCCATGATGACCCTGGGCATTCCCGGCGACCCGGTGACGGCGATCCTGATCGGTGCGCTGATCATCCACGGGCTGGCGCCGGGGCCCCTGATGTTCACCGAGCGCGGCGACTTCGCCTTCGGTCTGATCTTCTCGTTCTTCTGGGCGAACATCTTCAATTTCATCATCGCGCTGACGGCGCTGCGGGTGCTGGTGAAATTGCTGGCCACGCCACGCGCGCTGCTGATGCCGACCGTCGCGGTGCTGTGCGTGATTGGCGCCTTCGCGCTGCGCAACAATTTCTTCGATGTCTATGTGATGCTGTTCTTCGGTTTCGTCGGGCTGGCCATGCGCTGGCTCGACATGCCCGTGGTGCCGTTGCTCCTTGCGCTGGTGCTTGGCGTGCCGCTGGAGGAGAACCTTCGCGTGGCACTGACCTCGTCCCAGGGCGACATCTCCATCTTCTTCTCGTCGCCGATCAGCCTGGCCTTCCTCAGCCTGTCGGCCCTTTCCATCCTTTGGTCGCTGCGTGCGGCCCGGCGCCGACGCATGTCTGCGCCCTCATCCCCCAAGGAGAGTTCATCATGAGTACATCACCGCTTCGCGTTGCATCCGTCGGATTGGGCTGGTGGTCCGATGTTCTGGCCGATGCGGCCGGTCGCACGGACGGCCGCGTCGAGGTCGTTTCCTGTTTCACCCGCTCGGAAGACAAGCGCCAGGCCTTCGCCGAGAAATACAATTGCGGGTCGGCGGCGACGCTCGATGAAATCCTGAACGACGATTCCATCGACGCGATCATCAATACCACGCCCAACCATGTGCATCTGGAGACGACGGCCGCGGCGGCTGCGGCGGGCAAGCACGTGTTCCTCGACAAGCCGGTGGCCAACACCATCGGCGAGGCGCGCCAGATCACGAAGGTCTGCGCCGATGCGGGCGTGGTCCTGTCGGTCGGCTACCAGCGACGGCGCGAGAGCCACTTCCGCTGGATCCAGGACAAGATCAATGCCGGTGAGTTCGGCACCCTGGTGCAGGCCGAGGCCAATATCAGCCGCGACCGGGCCGGCCAGTTCGAGCTCGGGCACTGGCGCTATACCGCCGAGGGCATGCCCGGTGGCGTGATGCTGCAGATCGGGCTGCACTATGTGGATGTACTGACCATGCTTCTGGGCCCCATCGAGAGCGTCTCGGGCATGGCCTCCCAGCTGGTGCTGCCGGGAGACAACCCGGATGTGGGATCGCTCCTGATGCAGCATGAGAACGGGGCCGTGTCGACATTGTCGACCAGCTATGCCTCGGCGTCGGAATATTATGTGATGAACATCTACGGCAAGAAGATGAGCGCCTACTACAACCTGTTCGACGGGCTGCGCTCGCTCAACCAGGGGGACAAGGGCCAGACACCGGTTGCGGTCGAGAAGAACGACGCCATCGCCGAGCAGCTGATCGAGTGGGCCGACGCCATTTCGAGCGACGTGGAACCCGAGGTCGGCGGCGAAAGTGCGATGACCTCGCTGGCGGTGGTCAAGGCGGGCATCAAGTCCGTCGCCGAGGGCCGCCACGTGACGGTCGCGGAGATTCTGGCGTCTGACGACTGAGTGCCGGTAACGAAAACGCCCGGCCATCTGGCCGGGCGTCGGGAAGTCTGGATTTTTGCGGGCTGTTAGTCCGCGTCACGGGTCCACTGTGAGGGACTGCGGCTTTCGTAGATTTTCTGGCCCATGCGGCAGAGAAATTTGAACATCGTGAAACTCCTTCTTGCATTTGTGTTGACTTGAATACGCAGCGACCGAAGCCTCGGATGCGCGTGCCGCGCATGGCTCGTGCGTGAGACCTGCATGTGCAACGAGAGGTAATGATCCGGCCTCGGGGTCGTCGCGTAGAGAAGTTCATAGAACAAAGGAGACGATGATGTTTGAACTCTACCGCACGATCATGGATTCCGATCGCAACCCACTTAACAATCTGCCGCGCGCGCAACGCTTCCAGATCATGGTGGTGCTCAGTTCGATGTGGACCACGATTTTCTGCACCGCTGCCGGGGCTTGGTTCTGGTACGGAGAGCTGCTCTTCGCGCATGTGTTAGTGGCCCTGGGTGTCGCCTTGACCGGTGCGACGTTCCACTCGGCCGCGAAGCGGGCCACCTATCGTGACCACCCGAAGTCGGACGGCACGGCGCGCTACGACGACGTTTGGGGCGCTTGAGTAACACGCAGAATATCGGGCGCCGGCTGGTCCTCGTTCTCGGGGACCAGCTCGCGCCCAATCTCACGTCCCTGACCGCGGCCGATCCGGCCCGCGACATCGTGCTGATGGTTGAGGCCCGGGACGAAACGACCTATGTCCGCCATCACAAGAAGAAGATCGTCCTGGTTCTTTCGGCGATGCGGCACTTCGCGTGTGAGCTCGTCGATGCAGGGTGGGAGGTCGATTATGTCAAGCTGGACGATCCCGAGAATTCAGGCTCGTTGGCTGACGAGGTCGTTCGCGCGCTTGATCGCCACGACTGCGATGCGGTGAGCCTTACGGAACCTGGGGAGTGGCGTCTTCTTTGCTCGTTCGAAGCACTGGCCAACCGCCTCGATGTGCCGCTGGACATCCTCGAGGACGATCGCTTCGTATGCAGTCACACTGATTTTGAACGCTGGGCAGACGGCCGCAAGGAATTGCGGATGGAAAATTTCTACCGTGAGATGCGACGGCGTACGGGCCTGCTGATGGACGGCGACGCGCCCGCTGGCGGGCGCTGGAATTATGATTCCGAAAACCGTAAGCCGCCTGGGCCGGATCTTGATATTCCTCCGCCGCGCCGCGCGCGCCCGGACGAGATCACCCGGGAGGTCCTCGACCTTGTGGCCCTACACTTTGAAAATCACTTTGGTGATCTGGAGCCGTTCTGGTTCGCTGTCACCCGGCAGAAGGCGGAACAGGCGTTCACGCACTTTGTTGATCAGCGTCTCGCCGCGTTCGGCGACTACCAAGATGCCATGCCGGCGGACGAGCCCTTCGTGTTTCATGGCCTCGTCGGGTTGCATCTCAATCTGGGGTTGCTCGATCCGCTGGCCGTCTGTCGCCGCGTCGAGTCGGCCTATCGCAGCGGTGACATTCCGCTCAATGCGGCGGAAGGGTTCATCCGCCAGATCATCGGCTGGCGCGAGTTTGTGCGCGGCTTCTACTGGCGGGAGGGCCCGGGCTATGCTGACGAAAACTTCTTCGGCCATACCCGCGAGCTGCCGGACTTCTACTGGAGCGCGGATACGGAGATGGCCTGCATCCGCGCCTGCGTAAGCCAAACCCGCGAGGAGGCCTATGCACACCACATCCAGCGGCTGATGGTGACCGGCAATTTCGCGATGCTCGCCGGCGTGCTGCCGGCCGCGGTGCACGAATGGTACCTGGCGGTCTATGCGGATGCCTATGAATGGGTCGAGCTGCCCAACACGCTGGGCATGAGCCAGTTCGCCGACGGCGGGTTGCTGGCCTCCAAGCCCTACGCTGCGAGCGGAAACTACATCAACAAGATGTCCGATTATTGCGGGGCATGTCGATACAGCGTCACGCACAAGACCGGGGACGAAGCATGCCCCTTCAACTATCTCTACTGGAATTTCCTCGACCGTCATCGTGACAAGCTCGAGAGCAATCATCGGCTCGGCCGCGCCTATGCGATGTGGGACCGTTTCGACGACGCTCGGCGGGCGGCGGTGCGCGCCGACGCGGAGGCGTTCCTTGCGGGCCTTCAGGGTGGCCGGGGGCTGGGATCATGACAGGAATCAGATGCTGAAGAGTTTCGGGTCCGGTTTGAACGTTGCGGTGGTCGGTGCGACCGGCGGTATTGGAGCGGCGGTCAGCGCGCGGCTCGCGGAGATGCCCTCAGTCAACCGGCTGTTCACGCTGTCTCGCCACCCGGGACCCGACCCGACGGATCTGCTCCTCGATGTGACCGACGAGGCCTCCATCGCAGCTGCGGCGGAGACCATCCGGTCCCGTGGGGATGTGCTTCACTTGGTGATTGTGGCCACCGGAAGCCTGCATGACGGTGGCGATCTCCAGCCGGAGAAGAGCTGGCGTGCGCTCAACCCGGAGAATCTTGCGCAGGCGTTCCGTGTGAATGCGATGGGGCCCGCCCTCGTCGCCAAGCATTTCCTGCCGTTGCTGGCGCGGGACCGGAAGGCCGCGTTTGCCGCCCTGTCGGCCCGGGTGGGGAGTATTTCCGATAACGAACTCGGCGGCTGGTATGCCTATCGCGCGTCGAAGGCGGCCCTGAACATGCTGATCCGTGGCCTATCGATTGAACTCGCGAGACGCTGGCCCGATGCGCTTTGCGTTGGCTTGCATCCGGGAACGGTCGACACGGGATTGTCGGCTCCCTTCCAGGGTAACGTGCCGACGAACAAACTTTTCACGCCGGACGTCGCCGCCGTGCATCTGCTGGGGGTGCTGGATGATTTGACGACGGCCGATACGGGCGGCGTGTTCGCCTGGGACGGCACGCGCATCCCCGCCTGACCATGCATGGGGGCCGGTGATTAATCCGTCTGCCGTCCGCGAACGTACAGAAGTTATCGAACAGCAGGCCGGGGAGACCCTCATGGACCAGTACAGGTTCAACACCGATACCATCCTCCGCGATGTCTTCGACGGAGACATCCTCTCGCGCGAGCGCGAAACCGAGCTCGCCCGCGACTGGCGCGACACGGGCAGCCAGGAATCTCTCGATCTGCTCGTTTCAGCCTATCTGCGGCTGGTCGCCTCCATTGCGGGAAAATACGCGCGCTATGGCCTGTCCAGGGAGGACCTCGTCCAGGAGGGTGTGTTCGGGCTCCTGCAGGCCGCACAGAAATTCGACCCCGACCGAGGGTTTCGGTTCGGAACCTATGCGAGCTGGTGGGTGCGCGCGGCGATCCAGCGCTACATGCTCGACAACTGGTCGATCGTTCGCTTCGCCACGTCCCACAATCGGAAGAAGTTGTTTTTCGAGTTGCGCGGTGTGCTCAAGAAGATCGAGCAGGCCGGCGAAGACCCCTCGGGTACGACTCTGATCGACGCCGCGGCGGACGAGTTGGACGTCGAGGCGCGCGAGGTCGAGGCGCTAATGCCCATGATTCGGGGCCAGGACATGTCCCTCGACATGCCCATGGGCGATGACGGGGAGATTAGCCTCATGGAGTTGCTTGAGGATGAGGCGGACCAGACCGAAGAATCGGTGGCGATGTCGAACACGTCGCGGGCGCGCACGCGCTGGCTCAACCTGGCCCTGAACGATCTGCAGGGTCGCGACGCCTATATCGTCCGGCGGCGCTATCTGGGCGAGGAAAAGGAAACGCTGTCGGTGATCGCCGGCGAACTGGGCGTGACCAAGGAACGGGTGCGCCAGCTCGAAACGCGAGCCCTGGGGCAGGTGCGGGCCTTTCTCGAGGAAAATTTCCCCGGTTCGATCGACGAGATCATTTCTCACTGAGGCGGCGCGCGTCGTCGCGCCGCTCGCCACATTGCCGCCGGCCCCCTAGAATGAGCCCCGGATCGTGATTGGGGAGACTTCGCATGCGTGAGAAAACCGTTCAGGTGCCGACCGAAGACGGCGTGATGGAGACCTTCATCGCCCATCCCGAAGCGGGGGGGCCTTTCGCGCCGGTGATCCTTTACATGGATGTGTGGGGCGTGCGCGAGCAGCTGCGCGATATTGCCCGGCAGATTGCCTGCGTGGGCTACACGGTGGTGCTGCCGAACATCTATTACCGCATGGGCGGCGAGCATTTCGACTATCGCAACCCGGACGGCACGACCGCCTCCCTGAAGGACCTGCCCGAGGCAGACCAGGAGAGGATCCAGGCCTACCGTACCCATGTGAGCGATCCGATGGCGGTGGCGGATACGGGCTCGCTGATGGAATTCCTGGCCAAGGATGACGCGGTCAAACCGGGGCCGGTCGGGTCAGTCGGCTACTGCATGGGCGGGCGCCATGTGCTGCGGGTCGCGGGTGCATTCCCCGAGACCTTCGTCGCCAGCGCGTGCCTCCACGGCACCCGGTTGTTCGTCGAGGAGGGGGATTCCCCCCACAGGGAGGCGCCGCGGGTGCGCGGTATGTTCTACAACGGCATCGGTGAGAACGATCATTACGCGCCGCCCGAGACGGTCGCGGCGGTCGAGGCGGCGTTCGCCGGCCAGGACTGCGATTACACGCAGATCATCCATCCGGGTGCGCCGCACGGTTATGCGATTCCCGACCGCGACGCCTACGACAAGCAGGCAACCTATCGGGACTGGGAGCACATCTACGCGATGTATGACCGGATGCTGCGCGGGCGGTAACGCCTAGCGGTGGTGGGCCTTGCGTTGCCGGATTTCTTGGTTTCGCATGGGCATCGCATCGATCGTGTCGAACAACTCGGCGGCGGAGAATGCTGTCCCGGCGCGTAGCTTTACGCCGCCGTCCTTGCCGATCAGCACCGCGCTCGATGTTTCGCGGTCGACCCGGTAGCGCGCCCGCAGTGCGTCGGCATCGGTCCCGGGGACGGGCCTGCCGTTGACCGTCACCTTGTCGCCGGCCACCTCGATCAGAACCATGTCACGGTCGCGGAAGGGCGCTGTATCCGGGTCGAGGGCGGCGCGCTGGGCGCCCAACAGAGGGTCTTCGTCCTCTGGTGTGAAGACGATCACCGGCCGATTGTTCCAGAGATAATTGTCCATGGACCATGAGTTCCCCTCGGGGTTTGCCGGATGAACCGCGGTGACCAGCCCGGCAGCGAAGATCAATGGTTGGAGCGCGTCCATCTTACGGCGCTACCTGTTGTCGGATCGGTTCAGCCGCACGAGGTTGGCCCGGGCGTTCCGGTTGCCGTTGCGCGTCGCCTCCTCGTACCAATAGAGGGCGAGGTCACGGTCGGCCGCCACGCCGCGTCCGTGCTCATACATGGTGCCCAGATTATTCTGCGCCTTGGCCTCGCCCTGCTCGGCCGCCGCCAGGTACCAGCGATGGGCGGCGGCGAAGTCCTGGGGAACGCCGAGGCCGTGTTCGTAGCTGTGTCCGACCGAAAGCTGGGCGCCGCGATGGCCTTGTGCGGCGGCGATGTGGAGCCAGCGGGCGGCGATGCCATGATCGCGCGGGACACCTTGTCCGAGGCTGTACATGATGCCGAGGCCGAACTGCGCACCCGGATGGCCGAGCGCCGCCAGATTCTGCCATGTCTCGAAGGCGTCGCTGTATTCGGCACGATTGTAGGCCGACAGGCCGCGTTCGAAGTCGTCGGCGGTTGCAGGGGCGACCGCGATGAGGCCGATGAGGCAGAGCGCAAATGCGGCGCGTCCAAGGTAGCGTTGGAGCATGGTTGGGTCCCGGATGAATGGTGCGGCCTTGTAGCCGCCCATTCCTGATACGCCGGCACCAGGCAATCGGATCTCTTGCGCAAGCTCCGTCCGGGCGGAAAAGAAAGGCCGCGCCTACTTGTCCGCGAACGCGTCTTTCATGACCTTGCCGAGGAAGTCGATCTTGCCGATCTGGACGCCCGCGGCACGGAGCAGGTCATAGGCGGTCGTGCAGTGGAAATACACCTGGGCCTGGGCGATCTGCTGCACATAGTCGATGGCGGGCAGGGTGAGGTCGCCGAGCCTTACGGTGATGGTTATATCGCGCTCGATATCGCCGTCCATGGCGTCCGGCGCGACACCGCGAATGAAGCCGAGCGTGTCGGCGATTCGCGCGCGCAAATCGGCGACATCCGTCGCGAGCGCCTCGGGCAGGGCCGGTGGCGCGACGTCCGCGAGCTTGGCGATGGCGAGACGGGCATGGAAGCAGGCCCGGTCGACCTGGTGGCTCAAGGTGAACATATCGGGCGTGAAGCGGCGCTCCAGCAGTTCGCTTTCGGCAAGCCCGGTTTCCCGGGCGAAATCCGCTCCCCGCTCGAGGACGAAGTCGAGGTTGGTGAGCATCTGGTCGTAGACCGGGACGGTGATCCGGTGAAGGGATAAGGACATGTTTGGTATTCCTGGGGACGGGGTTTAGTCGAAACTGAAGCCGATGGTGCGGCAGCGGAAATAGAGCCCGCCATCCTGGATGACCAGGCTGAGCATGGGGGTGTCGCCTTCGTTGTGATGCTCGTGCAA
The DNA here is from genome assembly GCA_965261975.1 of Alphaproteobacteria bacterium. Taxonomy (GTDB): domain Bacteria; phylum Pseudomonadota; class Alphaproteobacteria; order UBA6615; family UBA6615; genus UBA8079. The sequence goes on along the minus strand of CBDHEC010000046.1, from coordinate 3,240 downwards.
TTCGGCAGGCGGTGTAATCATCAGCGCGTACTGATGCCAGTCGAGGCGGTTCCCCTCGATTACCGAATATACCTTCTCCGCCTCGATCGGTAGGGTCAGCGCGACCGAGTTGTGCCGGTGCGGGCGCTGGACGCTCTGCGGGTCCAGGGTGTTCATGGCGAGCTTGATCGACGGGTGGGCGGCATCGGCGTTGCCGTTGCGCTCGCTGGTCAGGTGCAGGGCGCGGCCCGATGCGTTCGGGTCGGCCGACTGGTCCGACCGGACGCGTCCCATCTCGGCGAGAATTTCGGCCATCGGATAACGCACCGCCTGTGTGGGGGCGGCCTGCGGCGTGGGCGCCTCAAGCCCATGGAAGGCGATTTCCGGCTCGTTGGTGACCAGGAGCAGAACGGCGCCGTTGGCACCGCCTTCGAGGCGGGTCTCGCCGCCGCCAGGCAGGGAAAACACGTCGCCGGCCTCCCAGCCGAAATGCTCCCCCTCCTTGTGGGCGCGGCCGTTGCCGGAAATGACGAAGTAGAACTCTCCGCTGGCGCGGAACGACCCGGTCAGGGTCTCGCCCGGCGCAATGCGGCCATAGCGCGCCAGCATGAGCGGCGTGGTGGCGGGTTCGTCGAGACCGATCTGGCTGCCGATATCGAGGGTGATCCAGCCGGTGGGGGTGTCGGGCGCCATGGCCCGGTCGCGCTCGGCGACGAAGGCCATCTGCGGGATCGGCGGGCGTTCGACCTTGAAGATGTTGGCCGGACTGTAGTAGCGCGCGCGTGCTTCTACGCTCTCCGGCTCCGCCTGATCGGTATTGCTGACCGTTCCGTCCATGATCCGCCTCCCCCTTGCATCGGTATCAAGTCTAGTCGAACCGGGCGAGCGTACCAATCCACATGACTCAACCCACTTGACCGGGCAGGCCGTGCCGCCTTCACTGGGGGTTACCGAGGACAGGACACAGCATGCCAGATACGACCGCACCGATGGCCTCGTCGGACCTCAAATCGCGCGCCGCCGCGCTCGAGCCCGCGCTGGCATCCCGCGCGGCGGAAACGGAGGCCCTGCGTCGTCTGCCCGACGAGACGATCGCAGAACTCAAGGCCGCGGGCCTTCACCGGATCTGCCAGCCGGCGCGCTTCGGCGGGGCCGAAGTCCCCCTTGACGAGGCCTGCGACATCGTTGCCAGCCTGGCCCGGGGCTGCGGTTCCACCGGCTGGGTGGCGGGGGTCTATACGGATCATCAGATTCTGATCGGCATGTTCGACCCCCGGGCCGCGGATGATGTCTGGGGCGAGAACCCCGATGCGCTCGTCTCGGCCGGGTTCACCCCGGGCGGCCGGAACGAGCGCGCCGAGGGGGGCTGGCGGGTCTCCGGCAGCTGGCAATGGTCGAGCGGGTGCGATCACGCCGATTGGCTGATCCTGGGTTGCCTGTTGCCGACGGGAGAAGACGGCGCGATTGAACCGAACTACTGCGTCGTGCCCCGCGACGAGGTTGCGATCGAGGACAATTGGCATGTGATGGGGCTGGCCGGGACCGGCAGCAAGAATTTACATGTCGAATCCGCGTTCGTGCCGGACTATCGCGCGTTGCCGTTCCGATTGGCCGGCGCGAGCGGCGAGGCCCGGGGCCAGGCGGATGCGCCGGCGCTCTACCGGTTGCCCCACCCGCCCTGCGTGCCGTTCATGCTGGCGGTCCCGGCGCTGGGGATTGCCGAGAGCTTGCTCGACGGGGTGACGGAACAGATGGCCGGCCGGACCTCCAACGGGCTGCGGGTGGCATCCCACCAGACGATCCAGGTGCATATCGCCGAGGCGGCGGCGCAGATCGACGCGGCGCGGCTGCTGATGTTGCGAGATACGGGCGATGCCATGACCGCGATGCATGAAGGCCGCGAGCTGGGTGAACTGGAACGTGTGCGCAATCGCCGTGACCAGGCCTATCTGGTGCGCGAATGCCGGGCGGCGGTGGACCGCCTGTTCACCACGCTGGGCGGCCAGGGAATCTTCCTGGACAACGCCCTGCAGCGGAAGTTCCGGGACATGCACGCCATGAGCGGGCACTTCGCACTGAACTGGGATGTGGCGGCGACGACCTATGGCCAGGTGGCGCTGGGCGTGGAACCGAAAACCCATCTGAAGTGACCGCCATGTTCTACACCGACCATACGACGCCTGAAATCGTCGGCCAGTTGATGATCGCGACCCTGTTTCTGGGCACGCTGATACTCAACGCCGGGACCAAGGAGCAACAGCATGTGGACCGGATGGCGGCGATGAACATTCCGCTGCCCCGGGCCACCTTGTGGGCAGGTTTCGCCATGCAGGGTGTCGGGGGGTTGATGGTTGCAATCGACTGGCATGCCGGAACCGGGGCTATCGTGCTGATTGTCTTCACGGTGCTGGCAAGCGCCATCTTCCATCGCTTCTGGACCGTCGATGACCCGCTGCGCCGTCACCTGCACCTGTCTTTCGTGTTTTCCAACCTCGCCGTGATCGGCGCATTGCTGCTGCTGGTCTGAACGATGCGTGTACTGAATTGGAACGTGTTTCTCGACAATCCGGATGTGGAAGCGATGGCGGCGTATGTCGTGGCTTGTGATGCCGATATTTGTGCTCTGCAAGAATTGACCCAAACGCACATCACGGCGCTCGAAGCGCTTCCGGGTTATCAGTTGTTCACGGCGCAAGATTTCATCGAACGCGGTGAGATGACATATCTCGGGATACTCACACGCCATCCTGCCGACGATCTGCGCGTCGTTGACCATAATCGAGAACGAAAGATCAGCCCGTCGGTTGTCGGGCGTCGGGAATCCTGGGTGGAGTGCCTGCAATCCTTGTCTGTACGTGTGTCGATGGGCGGCACGAAGTTTCGGTTCGTCAACGTGCATCTGACAGCGGCGGCCTCCGCTGCGTATCGGGCGCGGGAGCTGGAAGCGCTTTCGCCGCATTTGTCCGATGGGGACCGATTGCTGCTGTGTGGAGATATGAACAGCTGGTCCAAGCCGTGGCTCAATTTTCTGGTGGGCTGGGCCTATGGTCTGTCATCACGCGATCTATTTGACAGCGACCGGGCGCGCCTCGCAGCATTCTGCGCACGGCATAATCTGGTTCCTGCGATCCCGAAGGCCATTACCTTTCCGCGCTATCGCTTTCATCTCGATCATATTCTAGCGCGCGGCTTTCGCGTACGCCGGGCGCATGTCGAAACAAAGTTGCACGGATCGGACCACCGTCCTTTGATAGTGGACTA
>CBDHEC010000045.1:0-21479 GCA_965261975.1 Alphaproteobacteria bacterium | reverse complement strand
GATGCGGCCGCTTGCGCGGATGCACAAGCAGGGGCCGATCCGGCCGCGCAGTATGATGAGCTGCTGGATATCCTGATGCGCCGGTTCGAGACACTGCAGCATCACCGGCAGGCGGTTTTGCGTCTGGTTCGCGAGGTGCCGACAGACCCGGTAACCCTGCTGCGCCGTCTGCCGCAAAGCCAGCGGTCCTTTGCGTCTCTCGCGGCCGCTGCGGGTTATCCCGACACATGTCTTTCGGCTGTGGTTCTTGGCAAGGGACTTTCGGCGGTCTGGCTGGCAACGCAACGCGACTGGATACGCGACGATACCCCCGACCTGTCGATCACCATGGCCTCGCTCGATCGGAATCTCGGCCGTGCGCTCGATCTGATGGGGCCGGCGCTTTGCCTCGCGGGTGCCGGGACCCGCGCGCAGGACGGCGCATCATGAACGAGATAACGTTCGATGATTTTCAGAAGGTGGATATCCGGGTTGGCACAATCGTCGACGCGCAGCCTTTTCCGGAAGCCCGCCGTCCGGCGATTAAGTTATGGGTCGACCTGGGGGCGGAAATCGGCATCCGAAAAACCTCGGCGCAATTGACCGTTCATTACACACCCGAGCAGTTGGTCGGCCGTCAGGTCGCGGCGGTGGTGAACTTCCCGCCCAAACAGATCGGCAAGTTCATGTCGGAAATTTTGGTGCTGGGCTTTCCCGATGATGAAGGGGCCGTCGTCTTGCTGAATGTCGATCAGCCGGTCGAGAATGGCGGGCGCCTGTTTTGACGCCTGTGGTGCCTTGCGCGCCTATATCGGAATCCGGATCAGGACCTGCAGTCCGCCCGCCGGCGATTTTCCGAGGCTGATCTCGCCGCCATGTCCATGGACGATGTCCTGGGCGATCGAAAGGCCGAGACCGGTGCCACCGGTTTCCTGGTTGCGGGATTCATCCAAACGGAAAAACGGCCGGAACACGTCGTCGCGCATGTCTTCGGGGATTCCGGGACCATCGTCATCGACAGTGATTTCGAGAACGCTGCCGTTGCGGCGCAAATGCATCTCGACCGTTTCGGCATGGCGTGCCGCGTTGTCGGCAAGGTTGGTTAGACAGCGCCTTATGGCGGCCTGTGCCAGCGGCAGCTCAACCGGTTCCGCGACATGCGCTGTTATGTTTGCACCGTTTCGCCGTGCGTTATGGGCCACCTCTTCGAGCAGCTTGCCGGCGTCGATGACTTGCCGTTCCTCGGTGCCTTCGCCCCGGGCAAAATTCAGATAGCCCTCGATCATTCCTTCCATCGCGGCCACATCGGAATTGAGCTCGTCGATTTCCGTGTTCCGGTTCAGCATCGCGAGCTGCAGCTTCATCCGGGTCAGGGGGGTGCGCAGGTCGTGGCTGACCCCGGAGAGCATATCCGTGCGTTGCTGGATTTGCCGTTCCAGCCGGTTGCGCATCGCCATGAATGCGCTGGCGGCCTGGCGCACTTCGGTTGCACCGGAAGGTTTGAAATTCGGTGTGTCCCGCCCCTTGCCGAAATTCTCTGCCGCCGTCGCCAGCCGTCGAATGGGGCTGACCTGATTGCGCATGAACAGGGTCGCCACCGCGAACAGAATCAACGATGTGCCGATCATCCAGAAAATGAATATCTTGGTGGTCGAACTGATAAGCCGCTCTTCGTTCGCAGACACCTTCAACACGCCGGACGGCAGTTGGATGTCGATCAGGACCCGGTCGCTCTGGCTGCTTGTATCGATCACGAAGGGCCGTTGCACGACTTCGCGCAACGAACGCGACAGGGTGACCTCCAGGTTTCCCGCCGGTTCGAATTGGGTGTTCGGCAGGATTGTCCCCTCTTCATAGTCGAGAACGAGGTCGAGCGTGCGGCGCGCCAGCTCGAACAATTGGGGTCGATTGTTGGAGACCGGGTTCTCGTTGATCAGCTCCAGCACCATCGAGATATCGCCAGAGAGCGCCGTTGCGCGGTGCCGGCTGACGTTCGACCAGTGCCGGTCGTAGAAGATGACGCCGCTCACCACCTGTAGCAGCACGAGGGGCACGACAATAATCAGCAGGGAGCGTGCCAGCAGGCCGCGCGGCAGGATTCGCTTGAGCGTCAGCCGTAGAATGCGGGGCACGCGCGTGAGGGCTTCTAGTCGGGCCATAAGACATACCCTTGTCCCCGGATCGTCTGCAGATAACGGGGGGTGCGTGGGTCGGGTTCAATCTTGCGGCGGAGCCTTGTGACCTGCACATCGACCGCGCGGGCGCTCCCGGTTATGCCGCTTTTCTGTTGCAGCGTATCACGATTGACGGGGCTTCCGGGTGTCTCGGCGAGGACGTCCAGTAAACGTGCCTCGGCGCCCGTCAGCGGGACCATGCCGTCGGGCCCCGTGAGAATCTGTCGTTGCAGGTCGTAGGAATGGGCGCCGAACTGGAACACGCTGATCTCGCGCACATTGACCTGCGCACGGCGCAGGATGGACCGGATGCGAGCCACCAGTTCGCGCGGTTCGAAAGGTTTGGTCAGATAGTCGTCGGCGCCGCGTTCGAGGCCGTCAATCTTGCTTTCGGGCTCGGTCATCGCCGTGAGCAGCAGGATGGGAACCGGGTTGTTCTCGCGCAATCCGGTTGTGAGGTCGAGGCCGCTTTCGCCCGGCATCATCACATCCAGCACCAGCAGATCGAACTGAAAGCTTTCCATTTTGTCGCGCGCCTGCGCCGCGCTGTCCGCGACCGTCACGCGGAACCCGCTTTCCGAAAGGAACCGCTGCAGCAGGTCCCGGAGCCGGCGATCATCGTCGACGACAAGAATATGCGGGCTTTCATCCATCGCGTCGGGACTCTATCTCCGATCCGCGATTCCGTCTCTAGCCACGGCGGATTGTTGATGGACGCACCCGGGCGCGGTCCTCGGGGTTGATGATGCCCGTCAGCACCCGCCGGAACCCCTCGACGGCCTCATCGCCGGCCTCGCGGTAGGCGCGCACGAAGCGGTCCATCTGGGTCGAGGTGAGGGCGTGTTCCAGCGTCTTGCCCTTCTCGGACAGGGTGAGCTGCTTGCGCCGGCGGTCGTCCGGATTGGGGCGCTGGTTGATGAACTCGTCCTCGATCAGCTTGCCCAGCACGCGCGACAGGCTCTGTTTGGTGATCCGCAGGATATCCAGAAGCTCTGTCACGCTGATTCCGGGGTTGCGCCCGACGAAGTAGATCACCCGATGATGTGCCCTGCCGAGCGAATACTGTTCCAGGATCGCGTCGGGCTCACCGGTAAAATCCCGGTAGGCGTAGAACATGAGCTCGATGCCCTGGCGAAGGTCTTCTTCGCGCGGAGCTGCGGTATCGGGGCTTGATTTAAGGTCAACCATGTTGACTTAATTAAATGGCAATGTTACCTGACGCAACCTTTTGGGGTAACTTTTCGTCCCAGTGTTTGGTTCCTGGGACCATATATTTCGAGGGCTGAGAGATGCACGAAACTCCCTATGATGATCGCGAAGGGGTGATCTGGTTCAACGGTGACTTTGTCCCCTGGGCCGATGCCAAGCTGCATGTTCTGAACCATGCGCTGCATTACGCGTCAGCGGTGTTCGAGGGTATGCGCGCCTACAATGGCGAGATTTTCGAGCTCACCGCCCACAATGAGCGGCTCCACAATTCGGCCGAGGTCCTCGGTTTCGAGGTGCCCTATACCGTCGCTGAACTCGATGATGCATGTCGCGAGGCGCTCGCCCGCGCCGGGTTGACCGATGCCTATCTCCGACCGATTGCCTGGCGCGGTCCGGAGCAGATGGGGGTCTCGGCGCAGAAATGCGAGATCCAGGTGGCGATCGCCGTTTGGGAGTGGCCGTCCTATTTCACGCCGGAAGCACGGATGAAGGGTATCGAGCTCGACTGGGCGATTTATCGCCGGCCGGACCCGAAGACGGCGCCGGTGAGCGCCAAGGCCGCGGGCCTCTACATGATCTGCACCCTGTCGAAGCACGCCGCCGAGGCGAAAGGCTATTCCGACGCCCTGATGCTCGACTGGCGCGGACAGCTCGCCGAAACCACGGGCGCCAACATGTTCCTGGTGATCGACGGCAAGATTCACACGCCGACGCCGGATTGTTTCCTGGACGGCATCACGCGGCGTTCGGTGATCGATCTGGCCAAGAAGCGCGGCTACGAAGTGATCGAGCGGGCGATCATGCCCGAAGAGCTCGGCGACGCGACCGAGATGTTCGTCACCGGCACGGCGGCCGAGGTCACCCCGATCGCCAAGATCGCCGACGATCACACCTTCACGGTCGGCGACATCACCAAGACGCTGATGCAGGATTACGACGCGCTGGTGAACGGTCGGGCAGAGGCTGCCGCCGCGGAGTAGCCGTCGGCGACTATTTTTCCGGCGATTCGTTCCAGCGCGCGGCCGCCGCGTCGTCGGTGGCGCGGGTCTCGACCCACACACCGCCGGCGTCGGTATCTTCCAGCTTCCAGAACGGCGCGTCCGTTTTCAGCCAGTCCATCAGGAACTGGCAGGCGTCGAACGCGGCCTGCCGGTGGGCCGACGCGCAGGCGACCAGCACGATCTGATCGCCCGGCTCCAGTCTTCCATAGCGGTGGATGATGAGGCTCGCATCCAGCGGCCAGCGGCGGTTTGCCTCGGCCTCGATCTCGCCGAGTTTCTTCTCCGTCATGCCCGGGTAATGTTCGAGCGTCATGGCGCTGATCGGCTGGTCTTTGCCCTCGACCGGCGCCATGTCCCGCACCAGGCCGGTGAAGGTCGCCAGGCCGCCGATCATCGTCTTCCCGGCGGTCAGGGCCTTGATTTCCACCCCGATGTCGAAGTCTTCCTCTTGCACGCGGATCATCACGTTACGTCCTTCAGCCGCCGGTCACCGGCGGGAAGAACGCGATCTCGTCCCCGTCGGCGAGCGGATGGTCGAAGGCGACATAGTCTTGGTTCACCGCTGCGCGGATCACGTCGCGTTTCTCGAAGGCGTTGGCGTATCCGTCGCCCCGGGCGACCAGCCAGTCGATCAGCCCATCGACCGTCGTGACCTCCGCGGGAAGATCGACGGTCTCGGCGGAAACGCCGATCCGCTGTCGCATCCATGCAAAATACAGAATTTTCATCGCGCCACTTCCGTGAAGGGAAGAAAGGATACCATCGTTCCCGGCGTGAGTTGGGTCATCTCTTCGGGCAATTCAACCAGCCCCTCGGATTCGACCATCGACGTCAGAACGCCCGCGCCGCTGCGCGGGTGCTTGTGCGCCACCAGCATGCCGTCGTCGCCGGTCTCCAGGGCGACGCGTACATACTCGCGCCGCCGCTCCTTCTTGGCATGCGCAAACCCGGCGCGGACCTGGTAGAGGCGCGGCGACAAATCCGTGGCCCCGCCGAGACGCAGCAGCGCCGGTCGCGCCAGGCGCAGGAACGTCACCATCATCGCGGCCGGGTTTCCCGGCAGGCCGATGAACGGCGTATCACCGATCTGCCCGAACGCGATCGGGCGTCCCGGTTTGATCGCAACTTTCCAGAAATGCAGCGTGCCCAGTCGTTCGATGCTGGCCGCGAGATGGTCTTCATCGCCCACCGACATGCCGGCGGATGAGACAATCGCGTCGCATTCCGCCGCGGCGGTCTTGAGGGCATCTTCGATGCGGCCGGCAACGTCGGGGATGATCCCGTAATCGCGCACATCGCAGCCGAGGTCCGACAGGACGGCCATGAGCGCGTGACGATTGGCATCGTAGATTCCGCCGGCCGGGGCATCGGCGCCCGGCTCGAACACCTCGTCGCCGGTCGACAGCACGCCGACCACGAGTTTCGTGAAGACCGGGAGTGCCGCCAGCCCGATGGACGCGGCGAGCCCGACGTCCTGGGGGCGCAGCCGCTGGCCGGCCTGCAGGATGATTTGGCCGCGGGCGACATCCTCGCCGCTGTCCCGGCGGTTTGCACCCCGCGATATCCCGGCCGGGATCAGGACAAGCGACTGCCCGTCGCGATCCTCGAGTTGGCAATCCTCCTGCATCAGCACCGTGTCAGGCCCGTTGGCCCCACCAGGAATCGGCGCGCCGGTGAAGATTCGCACCGCGGTGCCGCGTGCGGGGGTGCCCTCCAGTGGATGACCCGCCGTCACCCGACCCGTGACGGGCAGGGCGGTGTCGCCGTCGGGTGAGAGGTCGTCGAAATAGACCGCGTAGCCGTCGACCGCCGAATTGTCGTGAGGCGGCACCGCCCGGTCCGAAACGATATCTTCCGCCAGGATGCGTCCGGCCGCATTGGTGAGTGCGATGGTCTCCGTGTCGACGATGGTCGTCAGCCGCGCCTCGAGCAACGACAGCGCCGCCTCGGCGGGAATCAGGCCGCCGTCCGCCTCGAAGCAATCATCGGAGAGCTGCGCCATGGAACTATGCCGCCCCGGCGTCGGGTTTCGCGGCGGCATCACCGGGGCGCGCCAGACCCCAATGTTGCTCGATGAAATCGGCCACGCCGGCCGGGTCGCCCGCATCGAGGCGCCGGACCCCGTCCGGCAAGCCGGTCGTTGCGCCGTCGTCGGCCACGGCGATGATGTTGGGGTCCCGCAGGGCGTGGGGCGGGTCGTCGAGCCCCTGGCGGTAGACCTCGATCTTCTCGTGATCCTCGTGCTTGAAGCCTTCGACCAGCACCAGGTCGACCGGGCTCATCTTGGCAACCAGCTCCTGGGTCGACGGCTCGTCGTCGCCGCGCAATTCGTGCATCAGCGCCCAGCGCGTCGACGAGCCGACCATGACCTCGGTGGCACCGGATTCGCGGTGTTTCCAGCTGTCCTTTCCCGGCGTGTCCACATCGAAGACGTGATGGGCGTGCTTGACGGTCGAGACCCGGTAGCCGCGCGCGGTCAGTTCGGCGACCAGCTCGACCACCAGCGTGGTCTTGCCGCTGTCGTGCCACCCCACGATTCCGGCGATGCGCATCATGCCTCTCCCGTGCCAGATCCGAGCTGCCGGGCGGCCGAACGGACATAATCGAAACCGGTGATCAGGGTCAGCGCGGTCGCGACCCACCAGACCGCCGAGACCGCGAGCAGTTGGCCGGGATCGGCGAGCGGGGCGAGAATAAACAGCGCCAGGGCCACGAGCTGGGCCGTCGTCTTCCACTTGGCGAGCTTGGTGACGGGCAGGGGCAGGTCGCGCTGGGCCAGGAATTCGCGCAATCCGGACACCATGAACTCCCGGCAGAGAATCAGGATCGCGCCCGCCACGTCCCAGCCGGTGATGTCCCCGCGCGCGACAAGTGCCACGATGAGTGCGGCGACCAACACCTTGTCGGCGATTGGATCCATCAGCGCGCCCAGCGCGCTGGCCTGGTCGAGCACCCGTGCAAGGTAGCCGTCGAGATAGTCGGTCAGGGCGAGGACGACGAACAGCCCGAACACCCACCAGCGCATCGCCGGGTCATCCGCAAACAGCATCGCGATGACCACCGGGATCAGCGCGACGCGGGACAGGGTGAGGATATTTGGAATGGTCATGCTCTCATGTCCGCGCTGCGATGCGTAGGGGCGCTATTCATTGGTGTGGAAGAAATCATAGATGCGCCGCGCGACCGTGTCGCTGATGCCGTCGACCTGTCCCAAATCCTGCAGGCCGGCGCGGGCCACGGCGCGGGCGGATCCGAAATGGTTGAGCAGCGCGCGCTTGCGCTTTGCGCCGATGCCGGGCACCTCGTCGAGCGGGTTCTTCGAGATCGCCTTGGACCGTTTCTGGCGGTGGGCGCCGATCACGAAGCGATGAGATTCGTCGCGCAGGCGTTGCAGGTAGTACAGGACCGGGTCGTCATGCGGCAGCTGGAACCCGTCCGGGTCGCCGTCGGCGACGAAGAATTGTTCGCGCCCCGCATCCCTGTCCGGCCCCTTGGCGATGGCCACGGTGGGCACGTCGTCGATGCCGAGCTCCTGCAGCGCCTCGAGCGTCGCCGTCAGCTGGCCCTTGCCGCCGTCGATCAGGATCAGGTCCGGCCACTGGCCGCGGTTGCGCTCGGGGTCCTCTTTCAGGGCTCGTGAGAAACGCCGGTGCAGGACCTCCCGCATCATCGCGTAGTCGTCGCCGGGGCTGTAGCCCTCGCCGTCGTCGCCCGCCGCGCCCTTGATGTTGAAGCGGCGATAGTTCGCCTTCATGAAGCCCTCGGGCCCGGCCACGATCATCGCGCCCGTCGCATGGGCGCCGCGGATATGGGAGTTGTCATACACCTCGATCCGCCCCGGCGGCGCGTCGAGTCCGAACAGTTCCGCGACCCCGGATAGCAGATCCCGGTTGGTGGCGGTTTCCGCCAGCCGCCGGCCAAGAGCGTCGCGGGCGTTGGTGCGTGCATGGTCGACCAGTTTGCGCTTGGTCCCGCGTTGGGGAACCGTGATCGACACCTTGCGTTCCGCGCGTACGCCCAGTGCCTCGGCGATCAGCGCGATCTCCGAGGGTTTGTGGCTCAGGAAAACCGCCGCCGGTGCGGGCTTGTTTTCATAGAATTGTCCCAGGAACGCACCGAGCACGTCTTCCAGGGGCACGGATTTGTCGTGGCGCGGGAAATAGGCCCGGTTGCCGTAGTTGCGCCCGGATCTGAAGAAGAAGACCTGGATGCAGGTACGCCCGCCATCCTGCTCGGCGGCGACGATATCCGCGTCGCGGATGTCCAGGTTTTCGATGTTGATGTCCTGGTTGGACTGGATCTGGGTCATCGCGCGTACCCGGTCGCGGAACCGCGCCGCGGCCTCGAATTCGGTACGCTCGGAGGCGTCCTGCATCGCCGCCACCAGTTCATCCTGGACCTCGCGCGACCGCCCGGTCAGGAAGTTGCGCGCCTGGTCGACCAGTGTCGTGTACTCGTCCGCGCTCACCTGGCCGACGCAGGGTGCCGCACAGCGCTTGAGTTGATATTTCAGGCAGGGCCGGGTGCGGCCGGAAAAGACCGCATCGGAGCAGCTGCGCAGCAGGAAGGCGCGCTCCAGGGCGTTGAGGGTCCGGTTCACCGATCCGGCCGACGCGAAGGGGCCGAAATACTCGCCCGGCAGGGTCCGCGCGCCGCGATACTTGATCACCCCGGGCCATTCGGCCGGGTCGGCGCCGGTGCGGCTCTGGCGGCGGGTCTTGAGTGTCTTGCGTGCCTTGCGCGCGTCGGGCTCGGCGCCGGTCTTGGTGGTCTGCCGGTCCACATGCCCCGTGATCAGAATGTAGGGAAAGCTCTTATCGTCACGCAGCAGCACGTTGTAGCGCGGTGTCAGCCGCTTGATCATGTTGGATTCAAGCAGCAGCGCTTCGGCCTCGGTATGGGTCGTCACCACCTCGAGCTCGACCGTCTCCGCGACCATGCGCTGCAGCCGGTAGGGCAGGCGGGTGAGCTGGGTGTAGTTCGTGACACGCCGGCGCAGGCTGCGGGCCTTGCCCACATACAGCGCATCCCCCGCCGCGTTCAGCATCCGGTAGACGCCAGGGCCGTGGGGGAGGGTCGTCAGCTGTGCACGAATGACCTCGACCCCGCGTGCCGACGGCTCGCCGGCGGGGTCCCCGGAATTCGTGTTGCTCGGTTCGGCTTGCTCGGTCATGGCTCCAGCTAAATACCCGTCGGGCGGCCCGGACCACAAGTTACACGCATCCGCGTATCGTGCGTCGCCCGGTCGTTGCTAGCCGATCATGGAGCGGATGCTGTCGAACTGGAATGCCAAATACACCGCGTAGAGGAAGATCAGAATCCCGCCCTCGCGGCGGCTGAGGCAGCCTTCGGTCAGCATCATGGGCAACATCAGGACGGTCACACCCAGCAACACCCACAGATCGAACGACAACAGGATGTCGGGAACGGGCAGCGGGGCCACGATCGCCACGACACCGGTGATGCCCAGCAGGTTGAATATGTTGCTGCCCAGTACATTGCCCAATGCCACGTCGCTGTGTCCGCGCATGCTGGCAACGATCACGATCGCCAGCTCCGGCAGGCTGGTGCCGATCGCGACCAGGGTGAGGCCGATGATGGCTTTCGATACGCCGAGAGATTCGGCGACACTCACGCCGCCGTCGACCAGCAACTTGGCGCCGATGACGGTGCCGGCGAGGCCACCGAGCAGGTAGGCAGCGCCCACCCAAACCCGTTCGGGCACGCCGCTCACATCTTCGGCCTCATGGGCATGCAGGCCGTTCTCGACGTTCGCGTTCTCCACCCGATAGGTCAGGTAGAGATACACAAGCAACGCGGCCACCAGGACGAGACCGTGCCACAGCAGGAACACTCCCGTCATCGCGATACCCACGAAAAGGACCGTTGCGGCAAGCACCATGGACCCGTCGCGCCAGATCACCTTGGGGGTGCACGCAATGGGCCGAAGCAGGGCCGCAACCCCGAGGATCAGCAGCATGTTCGCCATGTTGCTGCCGACCACATTGCCGAGTGCGAGGTCCGGCGCGCCCTCGAGGGTCGCGGTCAGCGTGGTGACAAGCTCCGGCGCAGAAGTGCCGACGGCGATAACGGACAGGCCAATAATCAGGGGCGACATGCCCATGCGGCGCGCCAGCCCGACGGCGCCGCGGACCATGAAGTCTGCCGAAAACAGCAGTAGCGCGAGCCCGATCGCTGCCAGAAGAAAGCCGGTGTAACTGATCTTTGATCTCCCGGGGTCTGAGCCCCGATCGCGCCATATGGACTGGCGAAGGTTGCGGTATGCCCGTACATCGCGATCTATCGCGCGTGTTTCAAGAAGTTTGTCGTGTTTGTTCTTCGCTTTGTCGACAGGAAATCCGGTCCACGACAGATGATTTTCACGCTTTCTACGGTTGGTATGGCCGTCAGTTTGGCGATAGGTTCGTGGGCAATCGTCCCGGGCCGGAAAAGCCCGCCGGAAAATCAGGGAAAGCAGCATGGAACAAACAGTCGAAGCCCAGCTCGAAACCGTCGGTGCGATCATCGAGATCGTGGCCGAGTTCGCGATCGCCTACGGGCTGCAGATCATCGGTGCGCTGGTGATCCTGCTGATAGGTTTGAAATTCGCGGGCTTCGTGGGCCGGCGGATCACGAAGTTGTGCGAGCGCAAGGAGCTGGACGTCACCCTGTCGCGCTTCGCGGGCAACGCGGTGAAGATATTGCTCGTCGTCATCGTCGTGATCATAACCTTGAGCAATTTCGGCATCGATATCGCGCCGATCGTCGCGCTCGGTGGCGCCGCCGCTCTTGGCCTTTCCTTCGCCATTCAGGGGCCGGTTTCGAACTACGGCGCCGGCCTGGTCATCATCCTGACCCGGCCGTTCACCGTCGGGGACACGATCCTGGTCCAGGATGTCAGCGGGGTCGTCGATGAGGTCAGCCTCTCCTCGACCACGCTCATTGGCGAGGATCAGGAAAAAATCACCATCCCCAACCGCAAGGTCGTCGGCGAAATCCTGGTCAATTCGGATGCGCACAGGATCGTCGAATCGCAAATCGTGATCGCGGCGGGCAGCGATCCCGAAGCCGCCATCTCGGCCATCGCCAAGGCGCTTGCGGATTATCCGGACATGGCCGAGGGCAGCACGCCCCAGGTCGGGATTCACGACTTCAGCTACGGCGGTATCATTCTCGGCCTGCGCTACTGGGTGCCCAGCTCGCGTTACTTCCGCACACGGTTCGAGGTGAACAGCGCCGCCTACGCGGCCCTGAAAGGTGCCGGAATCGAGCTGATGAGCGGCGGCCGCGTGGCGATCCTGGCGGAGCCGCCGGCCAGCAGCTAGGCCATTCGCCGAAGAGGAGCTTCGCGATGAACAGACGATATGTGGCGCTTGCGACCTTCGGTGCCGGCTGCTTCTGGGAACCCCAGCATATCTTCGACCAGGTCGAGGGCGTGAACCACAGCTGGGTCGGCTACACCGGCGGGACCAAGAAGAACCCGACCTATGAAGAG
The DNA here is from genome assembly GCA_965261975.1 of Alphaproteobacteria bacterium. Lineage (GTDB taxonomy): Bacteria > Pseudomonadota > Alphaproteobacteria > UBA6615 > UBA6615 > UBA8079. The sequence continues at coordinate 9,621 of CBDHEC010000045.1, read as the reverse complement.
GTCTGCCATACCAACACCGGCCATGCCGAAGTCGTGCATCTGGAGTTCGACCCCACCGTGGTGACCTACGAAACGCTGTTGGATATTTTCTGGGAGATTCACGACCCGACCCAGCTGGACCGGCAGGGCCCGGATGTCGGGTCCCAGTATCGCTCGGCGATCTTCACCCACGACCCTTATCAGGAAAATGCCGCGCGCGCCTCGAAGGAAGCCATGGCGGCCTCGGGCAAGTTCGAGGACCCGATCGTCACCACGATCCAGCCGGCCCCCACCTTCTGGGAGGCCGAGGATTATCACCAGAAATACAAGGAGCGGCTGGACTACCGGAGCTGGATGTCGGACCTGTTCGTCAAGCGGAAGAAGAAGTAGGGGACATGTCCGCCGCCGACAATCAGCGCCTGGTCGAGACCTTCTTCAACGTCATGTGGAACAGTTGGGATGACGCAACGATGCGCGACATCCTCGATCCGGACATCGACTTCCGCGGCTCCATCGGGCTGCAGGTGCACGGCCATGACGGGTTCGCGGGCTACATGCAGACCATCCGCAACGCGTTCCCCAATTTCCACAACCGGATCGACGACGTCGTCGCCACCGACGACCGTGCCGTCGCGCGGCTGACCTATACGGGCACCCATGACGGGCCGCTGTTTGACCATGCGGCCACGGGCCGGCGGATTGAATATGCCGGGGTGGCGATGTTCACCATGGCCGGCGGCAAGATTTCGAAGGTCTGGGTGCTGGGCGACAGGCTGGCATTGCTGCGGCAGATCGGCGCGCTCCCCGAGGACGGGTAGCGCTGATCCCGGGTTAGGGCCCTCGCCGTGCGCGGCGTTTGCGACCGCCTTTGCCTTTGCCGGATTGTGGCTTCTTCGTCATGTTGGCCTTGGTGCGCGCCGCGCGCTGGGCCGCTAGGACCTTGCCGGCGCTTTCGCCGTCGCCACCCTCGCGCCAGGGCGAGCCATCCAGGTCCGCGCCCATGGCCACCAGTTCCTGGGCCTCCAGCCGCTTGATCTCGTCGCGCAGGCGCGCGGCCTCCTCGAATTCCAGGTCGGCGGCGGCGGTCTGCATGCGCTGTTCGAGTTCGGCCATGTGGGTCTGGAGATCCTTGCCCACCAGATGCGTCGTCTCGTCATCCTCGATCTCGACCGTCACCCGGTCGCGCTCGAACACGGACTGCAGGATGTCGGTGATGTTGGTGCGAATGGATTCCGGCGTGATGCCGTTTTCGGCGTTATACGCCTCCTGTTTCTTGCGCCGGCGCGCCGTCTCGTCGAGCGCGGCCTTGAGGCTGTCGGTCATCACGTCGGCATACAGGATCACCCGGCCGTCCACGTTGCGCGCGGCGCGACCGATGGTCTGCACCAGCGATGTCTTGGAGCGCAGATAGCCCTCCTTGTCGGCATCCAGGATCGCAACCAGGGCGCATTCGGGAATATCCAGTCCCTCGCGCAGCAGGTTGATGCCGATCAGGATATCGAACGCGCCCAGGCGCAAATCGCGCAGGATCTCGATCCGCTCCAGGGTCTCGATGTCGGAATGCATGTAGCGCACCCGCAAGCCCTGCTCGTGCATATACTCGGTCAGATCTTCCGACATGCGCTTGGTCAGGGTGGTGACCAGCACCCGGTTTCCCTTGGCGGCCGCATCCCGGCACTCGGCGATCAAATCGTCCACCTGGGTTTCGACCGGCCGAATGATGCACTCCGGGTCGGTCAGGCCCGTGGGCCGAACCACCTGTTCGGCGAACACGCCGCCGGTCTGGTTGATCTCCCAATCGCCCGGCGTGGCCGAGACGAACACGGTCTGGGGCCGCATCTCGAACCATTCCTCGAACTTCAGCGGCCGGTTGTCGACGCACGACGGCAGGCGGAAGCCGAAGTCGGCAAGCGTGCCCTTGCGCGCCAGGTCGCCCCGGAACATGCCGCCCAGCTGGGGTACGGTGATGTGGGATTCGTCGACGAACAGCAGCGCATCCTGCGGCAGGTATTCGAACAGGGTAGGGGGCGGTTCGCCCGGCGCGCGCCCGGTCAGGTGGCGGGAGTAATTCTCGATCCCGGGGCAGGCGCCGGTCGCCGCGATCATTTCCAGGTCGAACGTCGTGCGCTGTTCGAGCCGCTGGGCTTCGAGCAGCTTGCCTTCGCCGTGGAGTTGCTCGAGCCGGGCGGTGAGCTCCGTCTTGATCGTCTTGCGGGCCTGTTCGAGGGTCGGCTTCGGGGTGATGTAATGGGAGTTGGCGAACACCGTCACCCGTTCCATCTCGCCGGTGGTCGTGCCCGTGAGCGGGTCGAACTCGGTGATCTTCTCGATCTCGTCGCCAAACAGGGACAGACGCCACGCCCGGTCTTCCAGATGGGCGGGGAAGATTTCCACCGTGTCGCCGCGCGAGCGCAGCGTGCCGCGGAAGAAAGCGGCGTCGTTGCGCCGGTATTGCAGCTCAGTCAGGTCCCTCAGGATCTGGGTCCGGTCGACCCGGTCGCCGACCTGATAGACCTTGGTCATCTTCAGATAGGATTCGGCATCGCCGATGCCGTAGATGCATGACACCGAGGCGACGATCACCACGTCGCGGCGTTCGAACAGGACACGGGTGGCGGCGTGGCGCATCCGGTCGATCTGCTCGTTGATCGAGGATTCCTTCTCGATATAGGTGTCCGACCGGGCGACATAGGCCTCCGGCTGGTAATAGTCGTAGTAGGAGACGAAATACTCGACCGCGTTGTTCGGAAAGAAGCTCTTCATCTCCGCGAACAGTTGTGCCGCCAGGGTCTTGTTGGGCGCCAGGATCAGCGCCGGACGGTCGGTCTCGGCGATGACATGGGCCATCGTGAAGGTCTTGCCCGAGCCGGTCACCCCGAGGAGGACCTGGTCCATTTCCTCGCGGTTCAGCCCGTCGATCAGGTCGGCGATGGCCTGGGGTTGATCGCCGGAGGGTATGTAGTCGGAGACGAGCTCGAATCCCGCCGGGCCGTCGCCCGCCGGGTGGTCTTCACCGAACACCCGGCGTGGCAATGCGTCGATTGCCGGCAGATATTTGGCCTGAATTTCAGCGAGATCAGCCATGGCATCTATATAGGGCGCGCGGGGGCGCGATGGCCAGTCCGGGTGCAGTCAAGCCCGGTGGAGAAGTTGATCCAGATCAATGAAACCGGGCCGGCACGCAGGCAGTTTGTTGAAAATTCAACAAGGAGCTTCGCTATGCCCTTCGAAAACATTTTTGTCCTGGGAATCGTCGCTGCCGGCATGCTGGCATTCAGTATCGTGGCCGGTTGGCTCACCTGGGAAAGCGGCAAGCAGCGCAAGACCGAACAACACCAGGCCGCCGCCGAATAGTCCCCAGAACCCCAGTACCCTGGCGGCGACAGGGTGAAAGGTGCGGCGCGGGCTTGTCCCGCGCCGAACTGTATCCGGGGTATGAGTTTCGCACAGGTGTTTGGAACAGATCGGCTTGCGCAGAATCCGGTCGGGGACTAGGTTCTGCGCCCGCAGACGACATCCTCGAAACAACCCCGAACCGGACGAAATCCGATGGCTCTCCTTGCCGAACGTTTGAGCAGTATCAAGCCCTCGCCGACGATCGCGATCAACACCCTGTCCCAGGAGCTCAAGGCCCAGGGACGCGACGTGATCGGCCTCGCGGCGGGCGAACCCGATTTCGATACACCCCAGAACATCAAGGACGCGGCCGCGCGCGCCATGGCCGAAGGCAAGACCAAATATGTCGCGCCGGCGGGCATCCCCGAGCTGCGCGAGGCGATCTGCGACAAGCTCAAGACCGATAATGAACTCGACTACGATCCCGGCCAGATCCATGTCGGCTGCGGCGGCAAGCAGACCATCTACAACGCTCTCTTCGCGACCCTGAACCCGGGCGACGAGGTGATCGTGGCGGCCCCCTACTGGGTGTCCTACACCGATATCTCACTGCTCTGTGAAGGGGTGCCGGTGGTAGTCAACACGACCCAGGAAACCGGCTTCAAGATCACGCCCGAGGCGCTCGAGGCGGCAATCACACCGAAGACCAAGTGGCTGATGATGAACTCGCCCTGCAACCCGTCGGGCGCGGCCTACACGGCCGATGAACTCAAGGCGCTGGGGGAGGTGCTGTTGCGCCATCCCCATGTCTGGATCATGCCCGACGATATGTACGAGAAGATCGTCTATGACGATTTCGAGTTTACGACCATCGCCCAGGTGGTGCCGGAGCTGTATGACCGGACCCTGACCCTGAACGGACTGTCCAAGGCCTATTGCATGACGGGCTGGCGGGTCGGCTACGCGGCAGGCCCGGTGGAACTGATCAAGGCAATGAACATGATCGCCTCCCAATCGACCACCTCGACCTCGACGATCTCCCAATGGGCGGCGGTCGAGGCGCTGCGCGGGCCGCAGGACTTCATCGCCGAGCACAACCAGGTGTTCAAGGAGCGTCGCGATCTGGTCGTGTCGATGCTGAACCAGGCCAACGGGATCGAATGCGCGACACCCGAGGGCGCGTTCTACGTTTATCCGTCCGCGGCCGGTATGCTCGGCAAGAAGACGCCGGACGGCGACGTGCTGAATACCGACGAGGACGTGGCCAGGTATCTGCTCGGATCCGAAGGGGTTGCGGTGGTGCATGGCGAGGCGTTCGGCCTGTCGCCCCATTTCCGGATTTCCTACGCCACGGCGACGGAAAAGCTGGAAGATGCCTGCACACGCATCCAGCGGGCCTGCGGCGCACTCAGCTAGGATCGTTGAGCACGCCGCGATTTTCGGCCTGCACCTCAGATCCGACCGAGGCAGCCTCGCTTTACCGGCGCCGGGGCCGTTCATCGGCATCGTCGCATGTGGCGCCTGCGCTAAATCCCGGATGCTGCGCGCATGGCGCGCGCGGGTGATCTGGGTCAAAAAAACCTTCGCCAACCCATTGTAATCTGTGGGCTCCGGCTTATATTTAGAATTGTTCTAAACAAAGATTGAAGCACGAGACAGAGGAGCAGGTCATGTCAGAGAATCCCGGCCAGATTGGCGTCAATATCGGCATCCCCGAAGACCAGCGTCGCGACATCGCCGACGGGCTGTCCCGCCTGTTGGCAGACACCTACACGCTGTATCTCAAGACCCATAATTTCCACTGGAACGTCACCGGCCCGATGTTCAACACGCTGCACACCATGTTCGAGGCGCAGTACAACGAGCTGGCCGTGGCGGTGGACGAGATCGCCGAACGTATCCGCGCGCTGGGTTTCCCCGCACCGGGCAGTTATGCGGCGTTCTCGGAACTGTCGTCGATCCCCGAGGCCGAGGGTGTGCCCGGTGCGTCGGACATGATCAAGCAGCTCGCCGAGGGCCAGGAGACGGTCGCCCGCACCGCGCGTGAGGTTTTCAGCGGGGCGGACGAGGCGAATGACCAGCCGACGGCCGATTTGCTGACCCAGCGCATGAACCTGCATGAAAAGAACGCCTGGATGCTGCGAAGCTTCCTCGCCTAGCGGTTCTTTCCAGCATGACAGATGGGCCGGGTACCTTCGGGTACCCGGCTTTTTTTGTTCGCGGATGCGTTTCATCTTGACGTTTCGTTACTGTCACAATATATATAACGTGACAGTAACGAAAGGGAGTCATATCATGTCGAAAGAAACCAACAGGCAAGTGACGGAACCGATGGGACGACCTCCGATCAATGAAACACCGATGACAGGCGCCGAACGCCAGCGCCGGCGGCGCCATCGGCTGCGCAGTGAACCCTGGAACGATCCGCGTTCGCTCGCCTGGGCCGTTGTGGTCGCTGTGCGGGGCCTGCGGGCTGACGATGCGTCGACCCTCTCCGACGAGGCGGTGGCGGCTATCATCGCGCGGGCGACCGACTCGCTCACCGCAGAAGCGGAAAGTGACGACGCAATCGAAGCCGCCGGCGCGGCGTTGACGCGGTTCCTCGACCCCGACCAGCCCCTGCCGGAACGCCGCAGGCGCGGTCGTCATGGCGGCCATGGTCACAAGTCCGGCGGGCGTCACCGCCGCCGCCGGGAGGGACGTCGCGCGGCTGACATCGACTGATCAGACGGGGCGACGTTGCACCAGCGGATCTGGCGCCTATATTGATCGGCAACCACCGAGAATCCGAACGGGAGACGAACATGGCCGACCTCGACACCCAGACCCAGACCGAGCTGGAAGCTGCGGCTTTCCGCACCCTGGTGCAGCATCTGCGTGACCATCCGGAAGTCCAGAATATTGACCTGATGAACCTGGCCGACTTCTGCCGGAATTGTCTTTCCAAATGGTACAAGGCGGCGGCCGACGACAAGGGTGTCGATATCGATTATGAGGCCGTGCGCGAGATGGTCTACGGCATGCCTTACGCGGAGTGGAAGGACAAGCACCAGACCGAGGCGACACCCGAACAACTCGCCAAGATGAAGGAAAAGGCCGGGCACTGACCCGCGCGCCTGAGGATATCGCCGCCGTCACCATCGACGATGCGGCACCCACCGACCCGGACGCCCTGTGGTGCCGGGACCGCTATTTCGACGAACTGAAGGCGCGCTTCGACGGCGGGTTCGATGCCGGCCCCGGCGGGGCCGGTGGCGCGGACGGGGATGCGGACATGACGGCTCCGTCGGGTCGGTTCGTCGTTGCCCGTGTCGAGGCGCGTCCGGTCGGCTGCGGCGGCATGGTCGCACGGACCGGGGCGGTGGGGCCGGGTTTTGCCGAGATCAAACGCATGTGGGTCGACAGCTCGCTGCGCGGGCTGGGGATCGGCTACCGTATACTCGACGCACTGGAGGATCGCGCCCTGGAACTGGGCCATGACCGCGTGCGACTGGATTCCAATGGCGCGCTTTCCGAGGCGCACGCGCTCTATCGCCGCTGCGGCTATCTGGAAATCGAGCGCTACAACGACAATCCATACGCCCAGCTCTGGTTCGAAAAGCGTCTCGGCTGACCGGCGCCCGAACGGGTTTTGCACAGGCGCCGGATAAGCGCCCTTTGCCTTTCCACAGGCGATTGGGTTAAACGCCGAGGGGTCGCCGATACGCGCGGCGCCATTCGTTTTCGGAGAGAATTTGATGTCGGACACCGGTGGAATTGCGGCCGATCGCCTGCGCAGCTTTATCGAGCGCGTCGAGCGGCTGGAGGAAGACCGCGCCAACCTGAACGCGGACATCCGCGAGGTCTATTCGGAGGCCAAGTCGGCCGGGTTCGATGCCAAGACCATGCGCCAGATCGTGCGCCTGCGGAAGCTCGAGCCGGCCGAACGCCAGGAGCAGGAGCACCTGCTTGAGGTCTACCGCAACGCCATCGGCTTCTAGGCCGCGCGTCGCGCGCCGCTTCTACTCTGCCGCCTTCGCCTGGGGGGCGTTCGGGTCGCGGAAGGCGCGGAGCAGGGCAGCTTCCTCGGTCTTGGCCTTGGCCAGATGCTCGTCCTTCACATGGCCGTAGCCGCGGATATGCTCCGGGATCGACGCGATGGCGATCGCAAGGTCATGGTTGCTCCGGTTGAGCCCGTCGCAGACATCCTCGATCACCTTTTCATAGTCTGCGATCAGCCGGCGTTCCTGCTTGCGTTCGGCCGAGCGGCCAAAGGGGTCGAAGGCGGTGCCGCGCAGGAATTTCAGGCCCGCGAGCGCGCGAAACGCGGTCATCATCCAGGGACCGAACTCCTGCTTCAGCAATTCACCCGTCGCCGGGTCGCGCTTGGCGAACAGGGGCGGGGCCATGTGGAACTTGAGTTTGTAGTCCCCCTCGAACTGGTCGTGCAGTTTGCGGGCGAACTGGCCGTCGGTATAGAGCCGTGCGACCTCATACTCGTCCTTGTAGGCGAGCAGCTTGTAGTAGTAGCGCGCCACGGCGCCGGCGAGGCCGACCGCGCCCTTGGCCTTGTCGGCCTCGGCCTTCTGGACCCGCACCACCAGATCCTTGTAGCGCCGGGCATAGGCCTCGTTCTGGTATTCGGTCAGGAAGCGAATGCGGCGTTCGACCACGTCCTCCAGGGTCGTGGCGATGTCGGGTGCCTGCAGGCGTAACGGCGTCACCGGCTCCGCGGCCCGCTCGACGCGCGCCTCGTCGACCGCGGCCCGGCGGCCCCACAGGAAGGCGGACCGGTTGAAATCCACGACCACGGCGTTCAGCTCGATCGCCTGATCGATGGCCCTGCCCGAGATCGGGATCAGGCCCTTCTGCCAGGCATAGCCGAGCATGAAGAGGTTGGTCGCGATCGAGTCACCCAGGAGCGCCGTCGCATATCGCGTGCCGGCGACGAAGTCGGCGGCAGCTTCGCCCACCGCGACCTCGATGGTCTGTCGCATCTCCGGCGCGTTGATGTTGAAATCCGGGTCGCGGGTGAAGTCACCGGTTACCGTCTCGTGGCTGTTGATCACGGCATGGGTCTGGCCGGGCTGCATGCGGGCCACCGCATCCGCCCCGGCGGCCACGACCAGGTCGCAACCGAGAACGAGATCCGCGCTGCCCGCGGCGATCCGCACGGCGTGCAGGTCTTCCGGTTTCTCGCCAATCCGCACATGGCTGATGACCGCGCCGCCCTTCTGGGCGAGCCCGGTCATGTCGAGCACCGAGACACCACGGCCTTCGATATGCGCGGCCATGCCGAGCAGCGCACCGATGGTCACCACCCCGGTGCCGCCGACGCCGGTGACGAGGATACCGTAGGGGTTGTTCAGGTCCGGCAGGGTCGGCTCGGGCAACTCGACACCGTCGAACGCCGTATCGGCCCCGGCGGGGGTGGTGGTGTCCGGCCGGCGCAGCTGGCCGCCCTCGATGGTGACGAAGCTCGGGCAGAAGCCGTCGACGCAAGAGAAATCCTTGTTGCAGCTCGACTGGTCGATCGCCCGCTTGCGGCCGAATTCGGTCTCGACCGGCACCACCGACAGGCAGTTGGATTTGACCGAGCAGTCGCCGCAGCCCTCGCACACGGCCTCGTTGATCATCACCCGCTTGGCCGGGTCCGGGAAGGTGCCGCGCTTGCGCCGCCGGCGTTTTTCGGCCGCACATGTCTGGTCGTAGACGAGCACCGACACGCCGGGGTACTCGCGCAGGTCGCGTTGCACCTGGTCCAGGTCGTCGCGGTGATGGATGGAGACACCGTGGGCGAAGGGGGCGCCGGTCGGATATTTGTCCGGCTCGTCGCTGACCACGACGATGCGTTTCACGCCCTCGGCCTCGACCTGCCGCGTGATCGCGGGAACGGTCAGCGGGCCGTCGACCTGCTGGCCGCCGGTCATTGCGACCGCGTCGTTGAACAGGATCTTGTAGGTGATGTTCACATCGGCCGCGACGGCCTGGCGGATCGCCATGTAGCCGGAGTGATAATAGGTGCCGTCGCCCAGGTTGACGAAGACATGGTCGTCGGTGCTGAACGGTGCCTGGCCGACCCAGGTCACGCCCTCGCCGCCCATATGGGTGAAGGTCTGGGTGTCCCGGTCCATCCACAGCGCCATGAAATGGCAGCCGATCCCGGCCAGCGCGCGGCTGCCCTCGGGTACCTTCGTGGACGTGTTGTGGGGGCAGCCCGAACAGAAATAGGGGATGCGCTTGGCGGTCGGGGGCTGCTGGGCCAGCGATGCCTCCTTGCGCTCAAGGAAGGACAGGCGTTCGTCGATGTTGCTGTCGCTGTGCCAG
>CBDHEC010000044.1:0-14955 GCA_965261975.1 Alphaproteobacteria bacterium | reverse complement strand
TGCACTGGCGCAGGACTTGATGGCAGAGCACGCCGACCTCTCGATCAAGTTCCACAACTGGTGGAACGCGCCCCAGACATGGGCCAAGGCACAGTCAATTGACCCCACGGCGTCCCATGCAAACTGGCTGGAGAACTTCCCCTGGACGCGGCTGTCCCATGCCACAGCACCCCAAGGCGAAAAACCGGTTATCGACATGGACCTGATGAAGGCATCTCCCCCGACGCAGGTGCGCGAATTGCTGGGGGACGGGTCCTTCGGCGGGCGCTGGCAGCGACCGGACGCTGAAATGTTTTCGATTTGGGAGACGGGTGTGCGGGAAACACGCGCAGCGCTGGAGGGCCCGTGGCCGGGTCTTGGCGATACGTGAGCCGGTCCTGATCTGCGGTGCGGGTGCCATTGGTGGCATCGGCGCGGCCATCGCACAGCGCATGTCGAACGACGGCGCAAGGGTCATCATCAGCGAGAGCGGACGCGGCAAGCTGGTGACGAAACAGGTCCTGGAAGACAGCTGCGAACGCATCGGAGGTATGGTCGCGCGCATAAGCCATCAGATTAGACCCTTCGTATCAGCCACGATTCTGGCGGAAGGGCTCGCGTCTTCCAGCAAGCGGAAAACGCAAGATATCATCCCGGGACGGCTTCCGGTTCGCTTGCCACGGCCGCGGACTGAATCAGGTTTTCGATCTCCGCCGCTTTTCGAACACGGATTAGGGCCCCGTCCGACATCCGTTGCAGCGCATCATCGTGGGCGACGCGTGTTGATGAGGCGCAGGCATCCTCGACGAGCGTCACGTAGTAGCCGCGGTCGGCCGCGTCACGGGCCGTGAGTTCAACGCACCCTTCGGTTACGATGCCGCAGACAAGCAGCCGGTCAATACCCATGTTGCGCAAGATCTGGTCGATGGGAGTCGAGTTGAAGGTCCCCGCACTTGTCTTGTCGATCACCAATTCGTCGCCGTGCGGCGCAACCTCCGGCAGGAATTCGTCATCCCGCGCGTCTGCCCAGCGTGCCTTCGTCTCCTGCTGAAGGGAGCGTTGCCCATCGCGGCAGTCGGCCGTGAGATATTTGACGCGAATATGAATCAGTTCCACACCGCCCGAGCGGCAGGCGTTTTGCAGCAGGGTTACAGTCGGCAAGATCTCTTCGATGAACTCCCAGCGTTCGTTTAGATGATCGGGTTTTCCTTGGTCCCGGCAGAGCCTACCCATCCAGCCATCGGGGTGGGCGTCGAGATACTGAAGGTCGATCGTCAGAAGCGCCGTTTTGGATGGAACAAAAGCGGGTTCCGGCGGGGGTGGAACGAGGTCGTAGTACGGATCGTGGGCCATTGAAATCTCCGCTGTGACATTCAGGCTTCGGCCACTGCCTGGTGGCCAAGAGTGTCATGTTTGAAACACCGAACGAGGTGGCCGCCGCCGAGGTCCTCCAGCTCGGGCATGGCCTCGCGGCAGCCTGCATCGGCATGGCGGCATCGCGGGTTGAACGGGCAACCTAGCGGCGGCGCAAGCGGGGACGGAGGCTCGCCGGTGATCGCGGCGGAACCACGCCTGGTCTTCGGGCCCGTGCGCGGCGCGGCAGCCATCAAACCGCGCGTGTACGGATGGCGCGGATTGGAAAAAAAATCTTCAGCAGGGGCGGTTTCAACGATCCGGCCAAGATACATGACCGCGACCCGATCGCTGACATAACGCACAACGCTCAGGTCGTGGGCGATTACCAGCAGCGTCAGGCCAAGCCGGTCGCGCAGGTCGAGCAGTAGATTCATGATCTGTGCCTGCACCGAGACATCGACGGCCGAAACCGGCTCGTCAGCCACGATGAACACAGGCTCGACGGCCAGTGCACGCGCAATGCCGATGCGTTGGCGCTGACCCCCGCTGAAGTGCCGTGGATAGCGGTTCGCGGCCTCTACGGGCAGTCCCACGAGATCCAGAAGCTCGGCCACGCGGGCGTGGGCGGCAGCGCCCTTGGCGATGCCGTGCACCAGAAGGACCTCGCTGAGCATCTTGCCCACGGTCAGGCGCGGGTTCAGCGAGGACCACGGATCCTGAAACACCATCTGCAGATCGCGGCGGATGGCACGCATCCGACCGGGACCCATCGAGAGAAGGTTCTCGCCTCTGAAACGGATCTCTCCGGAGGTCGGCTCCACGAGCCGCAGAAGCGTTCGGCCAAGTGTTGTCTTGCCCGACCCCGACTCCCCAACGAGGCTGAAGATTTCCCCTGGTGCCAGGTCAAGATCAATGCTCTCCAGCGCGGTTAGCAGGCTTCGACGGCCGGGCAGAATACCGTCGAGGAATCCACCTTGGACCGGATAGGTTTTGCAAAGTCCGCGTATCTCTATCAAGGGGGTCATCAGGCTCGTTTCTCGGCCAGGTTTCTTGCATCTCCAGCGCCTGGGATCATATCTGCATGGCGCAGACAGCGGGTGGAGCGGCCCGGACCGATTTCCGTCAGGGGCACCGGTCCGGCACGGCAAGCATCAGTCGCCATGGCGCAGCGCGGATGAAACCGGCAGCCTTCGGGCGGCGCGACGAGATCTGGCGGCAGTCCCTCGATCGGTCGCAAACGTTCAGGGTGCGGACCGTCCAAAGTCGGCACGCAATCGAGCAGCGCGGCACTGTAGGGATGTCTAGGGTTCTCAAACAGCTCGGTCGGCGTCGCGGTCTCGACGATCTGGCCCGCGTACATAACCGCGATGCGCTGGCAGGTCTCCGCCACGACGCCCATGTCGTGGGTAACGAGGATCACAGCGAGGTCCAGCTCTTGGCGCAACTGCACTAGAAGCTTCAGGATTTGATCCTGAATCGTAACGTCAAGCGCCGTCGTCGGCTCATCGGCGATCAAGAGCCGCGGCGCGCAGGCCAGCGCGGTTGCGATCACGACGCGCTGGCACATGCCTCCCGAGAACTGGTGCGGATAGTCGTTGACGCGATCCTCTGGCGAGGGGATGCCCACCTTTCGCATCAATTCCACCGCGCGGTTCTGCGCGGCACGACGGGACCGGACGATGCCATGTTCGAGCAACCCTTCGGCAATCTGTCTGCCGACTCGCAAAACGGGGTTAAGCGCGGACACGGCGTCCTGTACGATCATCGCGATGTCGTGGCCACGAATTCGCCGTCGCTCCTCCTCGCCCAACGCTATCAAGTCGGCGCCGTCGAACAACGCCTGTCCCCTGATGTGCACGGGCGGGGCCAGCAGGCCAAGGACGGAGCGGCACGTGACACTCTTGCCCGAGCCGCTCTCGCCCACGATGCCGAGGCATTCGCCCGGCAGGATCGAAAAGCTCACATCGTCGACAGCGTGCAGCACGCCGCGGCGGGTCGGGATATCAGTCGACAGATTTCGGACCTCGAGCAGGGCGATGACGCTTATTCCCTCTCTCGGAGCCAGTCAGCCACGCCATCGCCGAAAAGGCTTAGCGAAATGCCTACAAGGACAATGGCCAGGCCCGGCAAGGTGACCATCCACCACGCGGTGAAGATGAAGCTCTTTCCCTCGGCAATCATGGTGCCCCAAGTCGGCGTCGGGGGCGGAAGTCCGAGGCCCAGAAAGGCGAGTGTCGTGGTCGATAGGATCACCAGGACGATGTCGGTCATGGCAAAAATGATCGTTGGCGTGATGACGTTGGGCAACAGGTGCCGCAGCATGATCCGCGTGTGCGAAAAGCCTAGCGCACGGGCCGCCAGGACATATTCGCTTCGCTTGGCGACGAGCACTTCCGCGCGCACGATACGGGCGTACATGCTCCATCCCGCGAGCGTGAGCGCGATATACATCGACGTAACGCCGGGGCCAAGAACGGCGATCACACCGATCGCCATGACGAGAAAAGGGAAAGCGGTGAAGGTATCGACCGTCCGCATGATCACGGTGTCGACAAATCCGCCCGAGTAGCCTGCAACGCAGCCCAGCAACGTGCCAAGGACCCAAGGAAAGAAGACACACAGGAACGCGATGCGCAGGTCTATCTGTGCGGCATAGAGAACACGGGTAAAGATATCGCGCCCGAAATTGTCGGTGCCGAACAGGTGCTCCCAGCTTGGCGGCTTGAGCGCGTTGCGCAGATCCTGTGCGATTGGATCGTAAGGCGATAACCAAGGCGCCATCACACTTGCAAGTACGATGAGCGTTATCAGCCCGGCACCGATCGTGGCGGCCGTACGGTGCCCGAGTACCGCTACAAGACGCGCGCGTCCAGGCAGCGATGGAATGCGTCGGCTGGGCAAGGTGCGAGCGGCGTGCTCGTCAGTCATAGCTCACCCGTGGGTCCAGAAGAGCATAGACAATATCGGTCGCAAGATTGATGCAAATGACGAGCAGCCCGAAGACCAGGGCTATCCCCTGAATCATCGGATAGTCTCGCGCGGTCACCGAACTCACGATCAGGTTTCCGATGCCGGGAATTGAGAAAACCTGTTCGATCACGACCGTGCCGCCCAGAAGCCAACCGATGTTGACGCCCAGGATCGTCACTGTCGCCATCAGACCATTGCGCAGTACGTGGCGCCGCATAAGCTTGCGTGCGGGCAACCCCTTGGTGCGGGCGAACTCGACGTGGGGCGCCGACATCGCCTCGATGACGGAGGCGCGCAGAGTGCGGATCAGGATCGGCGCCAGCGAGAGAGTGATCGTAAGTGCCGGAAGGAAAAGGTGCCAAAGACGATCGAAAACGGTATCGCCGAAGCCCGCCACGGGGAAAACGGGCCAGACGACAGCGAAGACGATCAGGAGGTTCAGCCCCAGCCAGAAACTCGGCATTGCCAGCGTGAGCGTCGCACCGGCACGAATGGCCTGATCAGTTCGCTGTCCGCGCCGGGTAGCCGCGAGCATGGCGAGTGGAACGCAGACGATGACCGACAGGAAGACAGAATAGCTGATGAGTGAGATCGTGGGCGCAAGCCGCTCTCCGATGACTTCGAGGACGGGGCGGCGATAAACGAGCGAAATGCCCAGGTCGCCCTGCATCACGTCCCAGAGGAAGTTGCCGAACTGTGCCCAGATCGGCTGGTCGAGACCCAGTTGGGCCCGGAGAGCGTCAAGTCGTTCGTCGGTCGCGTAGACTCCGAGCATCATCCTGGCAGGGTCGCCCGGCACCAGCCGGACGACCATGAAAACCACCAGAAGTATGCCGAACAAGACGGGTACAATCTGGATAAGCCTTCTGCGCAGGAATGAGAGAAGCGCCACCGCAGGGTCGCTCTATTCGGTCATCCAGACCTCCCAGAAGCGGTGCAGCTTTGTCGGGAAGACGGCGAAGTTTTGGACGTTGTCGCGCGTGCCGTAGATGGTCGTCGGATGGAACAGGTAGAGTTGCGGCACCTCGTCCATCGCGATCTGTTGAAGTTCGGTATAGAGTTCCCGACGAAGGTCAGGGTCTTGCGCCCCCTCGGCCTCGATGCTGATCTCGACAATTCGGTCGTTAACGTAGCCCGAGAAGGCC
Organism: Alphaproteobacteria bacterium; assembly: GCA_965261975.1. Taxonomy (GTDB): domain Bacteria; phylum Pseudomonadota; class Alphaproteobacteria; order UBA6615; family UBA6615; genus UBA8079. Next base: position 9,505 of record CBDHEC010000044.1, on the reverse strand, counting down.
GAGTCCGACCCACCGATCTCCCTCGGCCAGAAGTCGAAGGGGATGTTCATGGCCGGGTCAATCACGTCGTTGGTCCCAAGCTTGTAGACCATTTCGAACTCGCCGCTGGACCACAGCTGCCACCAGGTGCCGGCCTCGACCGGCACGACATTGACCTGAATGCCGATTTGGGCCAGCTGGTCGTTCAGGATGACTGCTGTCTGCTGGGCCATCTCGTCACCCGACGGGATTACCAGATCGACCTCGAAACCATCGGGGGCCGATGATTCTGCCATCAACGCCCTCGCCCTCTCCAGATCGTAGCCGGTGGCGAACTCATCGGTGTGGTAAAGGATCCCGGGGCCGTAGAATGGCGACTCCGCCGGCTCACCATTACCCTGCAGGATCGCGTCGATCATCGCCTCGCGGTCGACAGCGTAGGAGATTGCCTGGCGCACCCTGACATCCGCAAGTTCCGGGACCCGGCTGACATTGGGCACGACCGCGGCCGTGCCATAAATCGTCACCATCGTCGCATCGACGCCCGGCACACCGTCAAGAGAGCTTGCCTGACTGAACGGAACCTGCAGCGCCACGTCGACCTCTCCGGTCCGCAGTTGCAGGATGCGCGCGTTATCGTCCTGCACGACGCGCATTTCGACCCGATCGACATAGGGCATGTCGGGCTCCCAGTATCCCGGGTTGGGCGTCAGCACTGCGACCTGCCCCCTGTCCCAGCGCTCGAGGCAGAATGCCCCCGATCCCATTGGCGCGGCAGCCAGTCCCTCCGGGCCAACCTCCTCGGCGTAGTCCCTCGACAAGATATGGCTGCCCCAGAGCGTGAGATAGCTCACGAAGGCGACGTTTGGCCGGTCGATCTCGATCTGGACGGTGTGGTCGTCGATCACGCTCACCTGAGGGTTTGCAGGGAACTGCCAGCTGACGTTGCTGTCGTCCTCCATGGCCCGATCAAAGGAGAATTCACGTCATGCGCGGTGATCGGGTCCCCGTTGCAGAAGAACGCATTCTCGCGGAGCGTGAAGGTGTAGGTGGTCGAGTCTTCAGAGATCTCCCAGGATTCGGCCAGTGAAGGCCGCAACTCCAAGCCGTCTGCCGAGTTCTGGATCAGGTTGGCATAGACTTGATGCTGGGCCCAAAGAGACGCGTTGTCGTTGGTGTATTTTGGATCCCATAGGTTCACATCGGCCGGTCTTGCAACAACGAGCGTCCCGCCCCTTTGCGGTGTCTCCTGCGCGAAGAGAGGTGAAGCCGAGATGGCCGCGAGCACGCTTGCCGCAACCATAGTTCCGGTAGTCAATAGTCTCATCGAAAGTCCCCCTCGGATTGATGGTGTCGTTAAGATTCAGCCAGTTCGAATTCCTTGGACGGTGTCATGGCGATTAATTCGTCCACGGTGCGGCCCCCGAATGACATTGCCATCGGTCATGCGTTGAACAGCATCGTCATGCGCAGCACGGCGTGACGAGGCGCAGGCATCGGTGACGAGCGTCACGTGGAAACTCCGGTCGCGCGCATCGCGGGCGGTTAGCTCAACGCAACCCTCAGTGACCACTCCGCAGACCCACAAATGGTCGCGACCCATGTTGCGCAGGATCTGGTCGATGGAAGTCGAGTTGAACGTACTCACGCTGGTCTTATCGATGACGATTTCATCGCCCTCGGGTGCGACCGCCTCCAAGAAATCTGCGTCGAGCGGCAAGTATGGCATGCCTTGGTCTCGACGTGCCCGCAGGTCGGCGGCGCTATCGCGGTTCGACACCGTACGAAAGTTCACGCGGATGTGGAATGGCTCGATTCCATGCCCGCGGCAATGCAAGAGGAGTTTGCGCAAGCGTGGCGTAATTTCCTCGATGAAGTCGAAACGCTCCTTGAGATGGTCCGGTTTGCCTTGATCACGGCCCAGCCGCCCCATCCAACCGTCCGGATGCGCGCACAGCTTGTTCATGTCGACGATCAAAAGTGCTGTCCGGGACGGATCTACATCGACCGCGTCCGGCTCAGCGACCAGATCCCAATATGGATCGTGTACCATTTGCCTCTCCCCGCGAATGTGAGCAATTCCGAGCCGAGGACCATTAAGTCGACAATAGGAAAACTATTGTATACTGACTAATCTCACGCCCATTTCAAAGCCGATTCGTGTCGAGGGACAAAATGACGATCCCATGAGCGACCTCCCGAGTGTCCAAATCGAAGCCACTCTGTGGGAATACGGCAATGTCTCGAGAAGGGTGCCGATGACATTGTCACAGGAACCGCGCCAAATGGCGACATGGCTGATAGACTTGGCCGATGCCTTCCACGTCCTACACGCACCATCAGGTCCCTCCTATCATCATCTAGCATGCCGTTTGGCTGTATCTTCGGTTCAGGTTGAGCTATCGCGATGTCGAGGATCTGTTGGCCGAGCGTAGTGTTGACGTCAGCTATGACACGGTTTGCCGGCGGGTGTCGAAATTCGGCCCCCAGATTGCACGCCGATTGCGACGGCTTTGGCACAAGCCACGTTCGCCCGGGCATCTCGACGAGATGGTCATCCAGATCTCCGGAAAGTAACTCTATCTTTGGCGAGCCGGAGACGACGAAGGCGAGGTGCTTGAGATCCTCGTCCGGCGTCGGCGGTACCGGGTGGCGGCAGGCAAGTTGATGCGCTCTCCGCTGAAGAGGCAGGGCTTTGCGCCCTGCATGATCACGACCGACAACCTGCGCTCCTATGGAGCAGCGTTCAGCGATTTAGGCCTTTTAGCGCGCCACCAGCGGGGTCTGAGGAAGAACAACCGGGCTGAAGTCTCGCATCAACCGGACCGCCGGCGTGAACGAAAGATGCAGCGGTTCAAATCGCACGGCTCGGCTCAGCTGTTCGTCTCCATGCATTCCGCCGTGTACAACATCTTCAACTGTCAGCGACATTTGATCACCCGCCGGACATTGCGTATCCACAGAGCTGAAGCCATGAAAAACTGGAGGGCAGCTGCCGTGGCTGGATGACTTCCGACTGGCTCTCGGGGAGTTCTGCGACCCAGCCCCGTTCGTGTGACAATGCCAATCGTCTCTGTCATGCCCGCCCTTCGATCGGCCTGAATTCTCCAGACGGTTGGGGATAATCTTCTTCCGGCTGTTGCGCCATGCCGGCAATCCTTGCCTCCGCAGCCGAGATGGCCTGCTGGTTGGTCAGCACCGAAAAGACCGCGTCATAGGTCTTGTCCTGCCCGTGGGTGAGCCAGATCAGTTCCCCGCGCTCGCGCGCGGCACCGTGCCCAAGGACATGGTTCGTGGAGGGTTCGATGCCCAGCGCGTACTGGCCGGCCTGCAGATTCTGCCATTCGTATTGGCAGGGGAACTGGTCTTTGCAGGTGACCACCATCAAGCCGAGACCAAGCCGGTCGTTTACCAGTGCGACCGGCACCTCGCCCTTTTCGTCTGACGCCATTTCGTGCTGCCAGACCTGCTCGTGAAAATCCAACTGAGGACCGGACAAGGTCTGGTACCCCACCCCCTGATCCCGATAGCTGTCCGCATGGGCGGCCCAAACGACGTCCGAAATTGGCGCGAGGTACCGAGCGCCTTCCTCCAAAACCGGATGGCCGACATTGATGTGGTAACAGAGCATGTGCGGCGTCCGGTAAAAGCCGCGATTGACGACGCGGTCGGCGAGGCGGATGTCATTGCTGCCAACTTCGATCTCGATGCGCCGATGCAATTCGAGATGTTCGCCGAAGACGGTGCCCTGAGTGATCACACCTTCCGCCCATAAGGTGCAGGCATCGCCGTCCCAGCGCTCTCCGTACCCCGTCAGGCGTGCTGGAATGGTCGCGATCCTCCCGTGGATGGAATGCGACACGCTCTGCCTTGGCGTGTAGACATAATTGTCCGCCGGTGCATCATACATAAACAGGGTGTGGTCAAGGCCGCAGGTCACCAGCAGGCCGGAGAAGGAGCGCAGCCAAGCGAGCCCACCCTCGCCTTCGTAATCGTGCAGGCCGGGATGACGGAAACCCGCCGGCGAGTGCCAGCCGATGCCCTGCCCGCGATAATCGCAATCGGCGATGTCCATGGCACGGTCGACCAGAACCGTGAACCGCAAGCCGGTACCCGAACGAAACTCCAGCAGCCGGATGCCGCGCTCCACCCCGTCATCCAAGGTCATGAGCCGCACGCCGGCCGCATGGCCTAGCGAGCCGCTTGCAGCTTCGACTTCGGCACGTGTCATCTCTTTTCCGTAGAGTTTGACCATAACCTCTCCATGTGCCGACCCTTACGTGGCCGGAATCGTCTCTCCGATTTGGCGCCAGGCAGGCAGACGCAAGCCGTTGCGACGACCGTTATATCCGATCTTACAGACCGTTCGCGCGAAGCTTGCCGTCGATGAAGGCTTTGGCCCTCGGCACATCCGACTCATCCAGATGTTCGATGATCATTGGGATGTTGGGATGCTTCTTGGCCAGCCGCTGGAAGTAGAGATCGTAGTTCAGCTCACCCAGGCCCGGGGCCGGCAGCTCGATCTCGCCCACGCCCCGGAATGTAAGGCCTTCGGAAGCGTCCTCATTTCCGATATCGCTGTGTTTTTCGGACTTGTCGTCGCCGGAGCGCATCACGTCCTTGGCATGGCCGATGCAAATCTTGTCGGACAGCGCATCGAAGACATAGTTCAGGGTCTCATCCATCCTGTCGATGTTGTGGGCTTCGAAATAGTTGGTCGGGTCCATGAGCAGGCCCAGGCCCGGATGGTCGACCTCGGCGAACATGCGCAGGGTCTCCTCCACGGAACCCACGACATTGTTGACGTAGGTCTCAAGTAGGAAGATCGCGCCGTGGTCGTGGGCATGCTGCGCGAGATCGGCGATCACCGTACGGCAATCATCCCACCCTTCCTTGGTCTTATTCTTCGGGTGGTGGACCCAATCACTTTCCGTGTTGAAGGTGCCGGTTTCTGAGATCACGTAAGGGCTGCCCAGATACTGCGCATGCGCGATGATCTCCTTCAGCAGGCCATTGCGTTTGGCCCGCTCGCCGGCGTCCGGATGCACGATGTTGGTGTAGCCCGAAATGCAGCAGATGGGCAGGTTATGGTCGCGGAAGGTCTCGCGGATCTTGAAGCATTTCTCCTTGGTGATCTGCCCGAGGGACAAATCCATGTCCTTGAAGGCCATGTCGAGTTGCACGGTATTGAAACCGTGCCCGCGTATGACCTTCGCGGTCTCGCCCAGCGAATAGGGAAAATACCCCGTAAAGATTCCGGTCTGCATCATGGCCTTATCTTCCCTAGCTTCAATTTTCCAAGAAATCCTTGAAGTTCACCGTGCGTCCCTCGGCAATCGAGGCGTAGGCGGCCTCGACCAGCGCCATGGTCCGGACATTGTCGGCGACATTCAGTACGGGAGCCGAACCCGTCTGCAGCGCGAATTGTAACTGTTCCATTACGCCGATGAAGGCATGGGGAAACCACATCGTTTCCCAGTGCGGCGTGACCCACTTGCCTGCTGTGTGCGATGTGCTCGCATAGCTAAGGGTTGAGGCAACGCCAGTGGGCCAGCCAATGGTGCCCTTGGCAACGCCCTTCGTGCCTTCCACGCGCCAACCTATATGCTGGTCGTCCGGATAGCCCTCCTCACGCGGGCCCGACCAGACATCTTCCAGCGACAGCGCCATCAAGCCCGACGGAAAGCGCAAGGTGGTCACGACGATACCGTCGGAGTGATCGAATGCCGTACGCGGGTCGGTGCGCGCCAGGCTCGTGACCTCGTCGGGATCACCGAACAGGAACCTCAGCACGTCAAGGTGATGCACGCTCATATTCGACAGGGTCAACCGGTCATAGTCCTCCAGAAAACCCTGCCAGTGCGGGATCGCATGCATATCGATCTGCGCGAACACCGGCTCGCCCAGAACGCCCTCGTCCAGCAGTTGCTTGAGCACCTGCATCGACTGGTCGAAACGCATGTTCTGATTGACCGACAAAGGCTTTCCGGCTGCGGCCGCCTCGTCCCGAAGGGCACGCGCTTCTTCATGGCTCAGCGCGAGCGGCTTTTGCGCCAGGATTGCCTTGATGTGCGGTGCCTTCAGGGCCGCGCGGATCAGCGCCGGTTGCTGGTCCGGCGGATATGCGATGTCGAGGATTTCTACGTCGCGATCGGCAATCAGCGCCGCCGGATCGGGATGCACCTTGGGGATCGACCAGCGCGTTGCCACCTCCTCCGCCCTTGACTGCGTGCGCGAGGCTATGGCCGCCACCGGAAACCCCGCCTCGGCATATGCCGCCAGATGGCATTCGGCCATAATCATGCCGGCGCCGATACACCCGATCTTGAACGACTTCGCCCGTATATCGGGGTCTGGTTTCAGTATCACATCCATACGTCGTTACTTCCTGTCACGCAGCGGCAATCGCCTGGCTGGCCCTCCAGGCGCGACAATGCCCGAACCCTCTATCTGGTCCCAATGATCCTTACATACATGGCAGCGACGGCGAGAATGATCGCACCGAACAGCGCGGTCCTGGCGCCTTCCGGCATCTGAAGTAGCGTCAACATCGTGTCTAGGACGCGGATGATCAGCGCCCCGACAATTGCGCCGGCAAAGCTGCCTCGCCCACCGAATATCGACGTGCCGCCAATAACCGCGGCGGCGACGGAGGGCAACAGCAGGGGGTTGGCAAGGCTCAACGAAGTTTGGCGGATCATGCCTAGATACAGGAGACCGGCCAGCGCGGCGATCAGTCCGGAAAGGGCATATAGCGCCAAATAAACTTGCCACGCTCTCACGCCTGAAAGCTTGGCTGCATGTTCGTTCGAGCCGAGCGCGAACAGCAACCTGCCAAGCCCGGTGAAACGCATCAGCCAGAAGATGAAGATCGCGAACGGGATGAACAAATAGAGCCCATTTGGCATCGAGAGGGTTCGGCCAGTACCCAGCCAGGAGAGAAATTCCGGGATCTCTGAGCCCGCATTGATGAAAAGCCGCTGGTAGACCTGAAGACATCCCGTGGCAATCAGCCCGGTACCGAGCGTCATGATAAGGGGATGAACCCGAACGAGCCCCACGCCCACGCCATTGACCACCCCGATGAGCAATCCAATGGATAGAGCGATTATGACGGCCGGAGCGACACCCCAGACCGAACTAAGGGTCGCGCAGACAAACGCTGCAACCGTCGCGACGACCCCGGCGGACAAGTCGATTCCCGCAGTCAACATCGTCAGGACTTGGCAAGCCGCCAGCATCGCCAGGGGGATCGCGAACTTGATGAGATTTCCGACCCAGAACGCAGATATGAGGCCGTCCCGCCCGGCCCGGATCGGCGTGACAATTCCCGGCCGCATAAGCTCCAACACGGCAATCAACAAAAAGAGGAACACGAGCAGCGGAATGACCGGATTACCGCGCAGAAAACGCCCGAAGCGGACCATCGGCGGATCGGCTTCATCAATGTTCATCGTCGTGCGGACCGCAAGGTAAGGGCAGTGCCCAACATCACGACACCGACCATGATGGTGCCTTCAATGATGGTGGTGACGTTTGGATCTACAGCCAGCAGCGTCAAGATCGTTCGAACGATCCGCAAAATGAACACGGCGATGATCGGCCCCAGCAATCCGCCGCGCCCGCCACCTAATACGACGCCACCAAGCACGACCGCAGCAACGGATGCCAGCAAGTAAGGACCTGGGACCGGCTCACCGATCCCCGTCAACGCCGCAAGGCTCAATCCTCCGAACGCACAGAACAGACCGCAAATTCCGTAAGCGGCTATCTTGGTTCGCCCGACGGCCACCCCCGATCGGAATGCGGCACGCTCGTCGGACCCGACCGCGTAGATGGAAAGCCCCAGCTTGGATCGCCGAATTGGAAGCCAAACAAGGGCAATAACGATAACGAGGATAACAAGCGCATTGGGCAAGCCCGGAACGAGGAAGTTGCGGCGAATGCTCTGCTGAAGCCAGTCCGCCGCCGAGCCGCCCGGCGTTTCCAGAATTAAGAGGGCCACACCTTCCCAGACAAAGAGCATCGCCAGCGTAACCACGATGTCGGGCACCCGGGTCAGGACGATTAGGCCGCCATTGATCAGTCCCATGCCCAATCCGACGGCCAAGACGATGAGAAAGGCGGGAGGTCCTGCCATATGCTCCATCAGGACCGCAGCGGTGACGGCGCAAATCGCCATCATCGATGCGACCGACAGGTCGATGCCGCCTACAATCACCACCACAGCCATTCCCGCCGTGGCGAACGCGAAGGGCAGCCCGGCCCGGGCAATGCTCTCCAGCCCCGAGGCTCCGAATGTCGGCTGGATCACCCTCGTGATGGCGAGAAGCAACAACAAGAGCGCGGCAAGCCCAATGACCCAGGCGTTCTTTCGAACGATCTCGCTCACGCTGCACCCTTCTCGGCCACCAGCCCGTAGGCGGCCCGCATGAGCGTTTGCTCGTCGGCATCTTCGGCATCAATGATATTGACGACGCGGCCTTTGAAAATGACGACAACGCGATCGCAAACCAGGGGAACTTCCTCAAGCTCCGACGTGTAATAAAGGACAGAGGCCCCGTCGTCGGCGAGTTCGCGCACCAGCGGATAGATCTGCCGCTTTGTCCGGATATCGATGCCACGGGTGGGATCGAAGAGCAGAAGCGTCTGAACGTTGGTAGCGAGCCACCGGCCTATCGTCACCTTCTGCTGGTTGCCGCCGGAAAGTCTCTGCACCTCTCCTTGCGCGCGCGTATCGATCTGCAGCTTTTCGATCGCGTAGCCGACTCTGTTGCGCTCGTGGCGCAGCTTAAGGGTGCCCCAGGAGCGGATGCGCGCGGAGAATGGCAGCGCGATGTTCTCTCTCACTGACCGTTGCGCCAAAAGTGCATCGGCGCGATCGCCGGGCACGAAGGTCAGACCGGCGGCAATAGCATCGGCCGGATGTTTGAAACTGGTCGGTCTACCATTGATTTCGATTGCGCCGGCGGTGGGCGATGTGAACCCGGCCAGGCAATCGAACAACTCGTCTTGCCCCTGCCCTTCAAGCGCCACCACCCCGAGCACTTCGCCCTCGTGAATGTCCAGCGTCAGATCCGCGACCTTCGGGGCGATCGCCAACCCCCTGACCCGTACACGCGGGACGCCGGCATGGTCACGTCGCGCGTCAAAATTCTTGCGCTCGCCGAGGTCCAATTTTTGGCCCAGCATGAGTTCCACCGCGCGCTCCTCCACGCCCGGTTCGATGCTTAGGTCGCCCATGGTTCGTCCGTCGCGCAAAACGAAGGCACGATCGCACAATTCCGATATCTCGCTGAAACGGTGGGATACGTAGATGACGCCCATCCCGTCATCCGCCTTCTGGCGAACAACCTTAAGGACACGCTCGACGAGATCCGCCGGCAATGCCGCCGTTATCTCATCTAGAAGCAGGACATCGGGTTCGATTGCCAGCGCTCTTGCAAGATCGATGATGCGCAAGGTGGCCAGGGGCAATCCGCCGATCGGCGCCGAAAGGTTAAGATCGTCGATCCCAAGCTCGGTC
>CBDHEC010000043.1:0-75927 GCA_965261975.1 Alphaproteobacteria bacterium | reverse complement strand
CCAGGCTGCGGGGATCACGTTTGCCAGTCTGGGGCACCGGCTCGCACCCGCGACATATGACGATGGGTTTCCCGATTTGTGCAATGGGCTCGCCTGTTTGTCCGCAAATGTCGACCGGGTCGGGGGTGACCCCCAACGGATATTTATCGGCGGGCATTCATCGGGTGGCCATTATGCCGCCCAGCTTGCCGTGACCCGCGACTGGCAGGCCCGGCATGGCCTCGCCCGCGATGTCATCAAGGGTTTTCTGCCGATCTCGGGTGTCTACGATGTCTCTTCGGAGGCCGATTTCGATGATTGGCCGCCGCCCTGCCTCAGCGAAGGTGACGACGGCAGGGAGAAGAGCCCGCAATATCGTATCGCCGAGGCACCGCCGCCGGCCCTGGTGACGTGGGGGAGCGAGGACTATCCGTTCCTGATTCCTCAGGGCAAGGAATTTGCCCAGGCGCTTGCGGATGGCGGCGGCGACGTGGAGACGCTGGAAATCCCCGGGATGACGCATTTCACGGTGCTGGGTGACGGGGCCGACCCCGCCGGTGCGTGGAACCAACGCGCCGTAAGCTGGATCGCCGAGCACTAGAATCCCAACGCAACTGCACTGAAAATGCGCCCCGGATGGTTCCGGTTGGCGGCTACACGGTGCTGGATAATTGTTGTTTTACAACAATATATCGCAATTGCGAAGAAAAAATGGTGCAACTGCACAAAAATTCGTTGACACGGCCCCATGGCCTGCTCCCATATTCACTGTCATGTTGCGTTGCAGCATAAACGAGATATAACAAGGGCTTGGTTTCGTCAATTTCCCGGTCCTCGGCGCATGTGCACCGAAATGCACATAAACGAAAGGAAGTTTGACATGGCTACCACGAAGAAGAACGGCGCCTCGAACAAAGCTACTCAGGAAACCCTGGAATCCGCTGCCGCGGCGCAGAAGAAGACCATCGAAGACGCCGTACAGGCCGGCACCGAGGCCTTCGCCAAGAGCTACGAGCAGTTCTACACGACCGCGCGTGAGCAGATGGACAAGGCGCAGAAGTCCGCCCTCGAGAACATGGACCAGCTGAGCGATGCCAGCCGCGAGAACGCCGAGGCGCTCGTCGTTTCCGGCAACATCTTCGCCAAGGGTTTCGAGATCGTCGGTAAGGAATTCGCCGCATACGCCGAGAAGACCATCGAGGCCAACGTGGCCGCGGCCCAGCAGCTCGGTGCGGTCAAGAACCCGCAGGAGTTCCTGGACCTTCAGACCCAGCTCGCGAAGGCTGCCTACGACGATTTCGTTGCAGAATCCGCCAAGCTGCAGGACCTGTCGGTCAAGGTTTCCAACGAAGCCGCACAGCCGCTGAACGAGCGCCTCAACAAGGTCGTTGAGAACTTCTCCAAGTCAATCGCCGCGTAACTCTCCTCCCTTTACGTAGGCGTTTCGACGGCCCGGCCCAGAATTTCTGGCCGGGCCGTCTCTATTTCGGCGACTTGTCTTTCTCGCCTTCGCATCTCAAATATCTGGATAAGTGCACCACACGCATTCACCTATGTGCGTGGCTCGGCTACAATGCTGCGTGCTTAAAAACGGATGTATGAACCAAAGATGTTAAGCAGTCTCAAGGAGTTGCTGGGAAAACGCAGCGTTGCACCGCGTGCGTCGGATGATGATTCCGACGATGCGATCGGCGGCGACGGCGATAACAGCACAGGCATTGCGACCAAGACCCGGACAAAGACGAAGAAAGCCGTCGATGTACAAGGTCTTGATGCTGAACGATGACTACACGCCGATGGAATTCGTCGTGCTGGTGCTCGAACAGTTCTTCGAGAAACAGCATGAAGAAGCCATCAAGATCATGCTTCACGTCCATCAGAAGGGTGTTGGGTATGTGGTGTGTTTACCTACGAAGTCGCCGAGACCAAGGTGACCCAGGTCATGGATTTTGCGCGCAAGCATGAGCATCCGTTGCAATGCACGCTGGAAAAGGAATGACGCGCGACTATTTGATGTTGAACCGGATGACGAAGCCCTGACGCAGAAGGTACCCTTCGCAAATGCTGTCACAGAATTTGGAACAATCGCTGCACCGTGCCCTGGCGCTCGCCAATGAGCGGCACCACGAGTACGCCACGCTGGAGCATCTGCTCCTCTCGCTGACCGAAGACCAGGATGCGGTCGCCGTGTTGCGGGCCTGCGGGGTCGATATCGATCACCTGCGCCGGGATCTCTCTCAGTATATCGACGAAGAACTGTCGAGCCTGATCACCAGCCGCACCGAGGAATCCAAGCCCACGGCAGGTTTTCAGCGCGTGCTCCAGCGCGCCGCGATCCACGTGCAGTCGTCGGGCCGCGAGGAGGTCACGGGGGCGAACGTGCTGGTCGCCATCTTCTCCGAGCGCGAGAGCCATGCGGTGTATTTCCTGCAGCAGCAGGAGATGACCCGTCTCGATGCGGTGAACTACATCTCCCACGGCATTGCCAAGGTGCCGGGCCAGGAAGACAGCCGGGCGGTGCGCGGTGCCGACGAGGAGGAACTCGACGGCGAGGCGACCATCAAGAAGGGCCAGGAGGCGCTGACCGCCTATTGCGTCAATCTGAACCAGAAGGCCGACGACGGGACATCGATCCGCTGATCGGCCGTGAGCTCGAGGTCGAGCGAACCATTCAGATTCTCGCGCGACGGACCAAGAACAACCCGCTCTATGTGGGCGATCCCGGCGTCGGTAAAACGGCCATCGCCGAGGGGCTGGCCAAGCGGATTGTCGAGGGCGATGTGCCGGAGGTCCTGGCCGACGCAACGATCTTCGCGCTCGATATGGGTGCACTTGCTCGCGGGCACGCGCTATCGCGGCGACTTCGAGGAACGGCTCAAGGCCGTCATGAACGAGCTCGAGGACACCGAGGGTGCGGTACTGTTCATCGATGAGATCCACACGGTGATCGGCGCCGGCGCCACGTCGGGTGGTGCCATGGATGCCTCGAACCTGCTGAAACCGGCATTGGCCGGCGGCAAGCTGCGCTGCATCGGCTCGACCACCTACAAGGAATACCGGAACTATTTCGAGAAGGACCGCGCGCTGGTGCGCCGATTCCAGAAGATCGACGTGTATGAACCCTCGGTCGAGGACGCGGTGAAGATTCTCCGCGGCCTGAAGCCATACTACGAGGAGCATCACGACATCCGCTATACCGAGCAGGCGATCCGCACCGCGGTCGAGCTGTCGTTGCGCGGTATATCAGCGACCGCAAACTGCCCGACAGTGCGATCGACGTGATCGACGAGACGGGTGCCGCCCAGGCGCTGCTCTCCCCGTCGAAGCGCAAGAAGACCGTCGGCGTGAAGGATGTTGAGAATGTGGTCTCGAAGATCGCGCGCATCCCGCCGAAGAGCGTCAGCCGGGACGACAAGGCGGCGCTCGAGAATCTCGAGCGTGATTTGAAAACCATGGTGTTCGGCCAGGACAAGGCGATCACTGCGCTGTCGAGCGCGATCAAGCTCGCGCGTGCGGGCCTGCGCGAGCCGGAAAAACCCATCGGCGCGTACCTGTTCTCCGGCCCGACCGGCGTCGGCAAGACCGAGGCCGCCCGCCAGCTCGCCCATTCCCTGGGTGTCGAGCTCACGCGCTTCGATATGTCCGAGTATATGGAACGCCACTCGATCTCGCGCCTGATCGGCGCGCCGCCGGGCTATGTCGGCTTCGATCAGGGCGGGCTGCTCACCGACGCGGTCGACCAGCATCCCCACCAGGTGCTGCTGCTCGACGAGATCGAGAAGGCCCATCCGGAACCTGTTCAACATCCTGCTGCAGGTGATGGATTACGGGAAGCTGACCGACCATAACGGCAAGAATGTCGACTTCCGCAACGTCATCCTGATCATGACGACCAACGCGGGCGCGGCAGACATGGCCAAGCCGGCCATGGGCTTCGGCTCCGACGTGCGCGAGGGTGACGACGAGGAGGCGATCAACCGCCTGTTCACGCCGGAATTCCGCAACCGGCTCGACGCCGTCATCGGCTTTAACAATCTCTCGCCCGACGTGATGGGCAAGGTTGTCGAGAAGTTCGTCATCCAGCTGGAGGCCCAGCTCGACGACCGCAACGTGACGATCGAGCTCAACGACGCGTCGCGCGACTGGCTGGCCAAGAAGGGCTATGACCCGAAATTCGGCGCCCGCCCGCTGGCCCGGGTGATCCAGGAAAACCTGAAGCAGCCGCTCGCCGAGGAGTTGCTATTTGGCAAGCTCGTCAAGGGCGGCACCGTCAAGGTGGGGGTCAAGGACGACGCGCTGACCTTCGACCTTGCGAAGGATAAGCCCTCCGGTGACGGCGGCAAGCCGAAGCGCTCGCGCAAGAAGCCGAAGTCGGACGATTCCGGCGGCGAGAAGGAACCCGCACTCGTCGAGAAGTAGATGGCGGCACTGACCGTTGCGCAGGAGCAGCCTGACCAGCCGGATATCCGGGCGTTACTCGATGCGAGCGACGCGCTCATGACCGGTCTCTACGACATGGCACAGAACTATCTCGTTGATGCCGCCGGATTGAGCGGGGCAGACGCGACACTCCTCGTGGCACGCGACGACGGGCGGGCGGTTGGCTGCGCGGCGCTGCTACGTCGTGACGACTATGGCGAGATCAAGCGTTTGTTCGTCGACGAAGGCGCGCGCGGACGCGGAATCGGTCGGCGCCTGCTTGCGGAGTTGGAGGTGCTGGCCGAGGGGGTTGCCATGCCTGCGCCTCGAGACGGGTGTCCGTCAGCCGAGGCGATCGCGCTCTACCGCAACGCTGGTTACCGCGAGATCGGACCGTTCGGGGCCTATGCCCCCGATCCGGTCAGTGTATTCATGGAGAAACGGCTGTAGAACCTAGTCCGCCTGGCGGTAAGGCAGGTGCTCGGCGTAGTTCTCGATCTCCCAGTCCACCTCGCGCTCCTCCTCGCGGCAGAAACGTTCGACCGCGTCGCGGAAACTTTCATTGGGAATGTAGTGTCCCGAATAGGTCGCCACCGGCTCGTAGCCGCGCTGGATCTTGTGGGGGCCTTGCGTGCCCGCCTCGACGGTCTTGAGACCGTTGTCGATCGCGAACTCGATGGCCTGGTAGTAGCAGGCCTCGAAATGCAGGAAGCGGTAGTCGCCCAGGCAACCCCAGTTGCGGCCGTACAGCGCTGTGGCGCCGCGCAGGTTGAGCGCACCGGCCACCGGCAGCCCGTCCATGTCGGCCATGACCAGCACGACCTGATCACCCATCCGGTCCTGCATCGCCTCGAAGAATTCACGGGTCAGGTAGGGATAACCCCATTTGCGGTCATAGGTGTCGACGTAGAATTGATAGAAGGCGTCCCAGTGCAGCGACTTGATGTCGTCGCCCGACAGCGCGCGAACGTTGATGCCCTGTTCGGCGACCTGGCGACGTTCCTTGCGGATCATCTTGCGCTTGCGGCTGGTCAGCGCGCCGAGAAAGTCGTCGAAGGTTTCATAGTCCCGGTTGTGCCAGTGGAACTGGCGGCCGATGCGCTGAATCCAGCCGGCGAGCCCCATCACGTCGTAATCATGTTCCGTCGTGAAGGTGACATGCACCGAGGAGAGTTCGAGTTTCTGGCAGATCGTCTCCAGCGCGCGCAGCAGTGTCAGCCGGGCGTCATCCGCATCCGGCGCGTCGCCGACCAGAAGGCGCGGCCCGCCGACGGGTGAGAAGGGGGCTGCGACCTGCATCTTCGGGTAGTAGCGACCGCCCGCGCGCTCCCAGGCATGGGCCCATCCATGATCGAACACATACTCGCCCTGGGAATGGCTCTTCAGATAGACCGGGGCGGCGGCGATGATCTCGCCGTTGGTCTCCTCGACCACCACGTGATGGGGCAGCCAGCCAGCCTCGTTCGACGCGCAGCCGGTCTCCTCCAGAGCCAGCAGGAACGGGTAGCTGACAAACGGGTTGTCGCGTCCGGCAAGCCGCTCCCAGGTGTCGGGCGGAATGTTCGCGATGTTCTCGACGACGCGGGCCGAAAGTGCTGTGTCTCCGTCGGGCATGGGCTCAGTCTAATGCGCCGATGCGGCGTCACCAAGCGGTGGATCGTCGCGGGGTGGGTTTGCCAAGCCGATCAGGAAATCTCGAGGATCGCCTCGACCTCGACCGCGACACCCAGGGGCAGGGATGCCATGCCTACGGCAGCACGCGCGTGCCGACCGGCATCTCCGAAGACCTCGGCGAACAGGTCCGAGGCCCCGTTGACGACGCTCGGATGACCGGGGAAATCGGGGGTTGCGGCGACGAAACCGGTGAGCTTCACCACTCGGCTGACCCGATCGAGATCACCGCCCAGCGCGTCCTTGGCCTGGGCGATGAGCGCCAGCGCGCATACGCGTGCGGCGGCGGCACCCTCTTCGACGTCGAATTCCGCACCCAGCCGTCCGATGAATCCGGGCTTGCCGTCGACCAGGGGGATCTGCCCCGAAATGAACAACAGGTTCCCGGTCTGCACATAGGGGACGTAGTTGCCCGCGGGGGCGTTGGCGGGCGGCAATTCAATGCCGAGTTCGGCAAGGCGTGCGTCGATGGTTCCGGGCATGATGGAAATCTCCTGTGGGGCTTTGTTCGCATGGTTGCGAGGGCTGGCCGGCAGCATAGCGCCACCGGTTCCCGGGCGTAAGGAACAGGCGTAAATCGGATCAAAAAAACCGGGGTGCGCCTACCTTTGCACACCCCGGAGGTCAGGGAGGAGAGTGACCCGGCGCCAAGCGGACTGGCGCGGGGCCGACTATTCAGGCCATTGGGGTCCGACCCGGCCCGAATTCCTTAGCTACACCCGCTGGTACCGCCGCAGGTGTCGCATTTGAGACATGTTCCGTTCCTCACGAGAGTGAAGTTGCCGCATTCGGTACACGCATCGCCCTCATAGCCCTGGAGCCGGGCCTGGCGAATGCGCATCGAACGCTCTTCCTGAACTACATATTCGAGATCGAGTTGCTGCCCCTTCGGTGTGCCCATCGGGGCGACGACCGTGTCGACATCACCGGTCGGCATGCCGTCGGTGCCCGTCGCCTCGGACGTCGTTTCCATGGTCGTTTCCGGCGTCTGTTCCACCGGCTGCATTTCCTGCAGGCCGCCTTCGATCACCGACAGGGTGGACTTGCGGACATAGCCGGTGCTGACCACGGATTTTGCAGGCTTGGCAGGCGGTGGCAGGCTGTCGTCGGACTCGCCGCGGCCCATCGTGTCGGGCTCCAGGTCGTCGATCTCGACATGGGCCAGATCGTTGCGGCCCAGATAGCTGATCGCGAGCTCGCGGAAGATGTAGTCGAGGATGGAGCTCGCCATCTTGATGGTCTCGTTGCCTTCGACCGGGCCGGAGGGTTCGAACCGGGTGAAGGTGTAGGCGTCGACGAACTCTTCCAGCGGCACGCCGTATTGCAGGCCGATGGACACGGCGATGGCGAAGTTGTTTATCAACGAGCGGAAGGCAGCCCCCTCCTTGTGCATGTCGAGGAAGACCTCGCCGATGGAGCCGTCGTCATACTCGCCGGTCCGGATATAGACCTTGTGACCGCCGACGATCGCCTTCTGGGTATAACCCTTGCGGCGATGGGGCAGCTTCTGGCGATCGACTTCGCGTTCGATCACCCGTTCGACGATCCGCTCGGCGACCATTTCCGCGCGGCGCCCGTTCGGCGCATCGAGCAGTTCGTCGAGCTTGTCGGCCGCCTCGTCGGCGTCGTCCGCCAGGAGCTGGGACTGCAGCGGCTGGCTGAGCTTCGAACCATCGCGATACAACGCATTCGCCTTGAGCCCGAGACGCCAGGACAACATGTAGGCATCGGCGCAATCGGAGATGTTGGCCGTGTTGGGCATGTTGATGGTCTTCGAGATGGCGCCCGTGATGAAGGGCTGTGCGGCCGCCATCATGTGGATGTGGCTGTCGACCGACAGGAAGCGTTTGCCGATTTTTCCGCAGGGATTGGCGCAGTCGAAGATCGGAAGATGTTCGTCCTTCAGGTGCGGGGCACCTTCAAGTGTCATCGTGCCGCAGGCATGGTTGTTGGCTGCCTCGATCTGATCTTCCGAGAAGCCCATCGAGGCGAGCATATCGAAGGACATGTCGTCGAGCTGCGCTGCATCGAGGCCGAGGGTCTCGGTGCAGAAGGCCTCACCGAGCGTCCATTTGTTGAACGCGAAGCGAATGTCGAATGCCGTACCGAGGCCTTCCTCGATCGCGGCGATCTGATCGTCGCCGAAGCCTTTCTCGGCGAGGGTCGCATGGTTGACCCCCGGGGCGTCGGCCAGCGAGCCGTGCCCGACGGCGTAGCCGGACATCTCGTCGATCTGCTTGGGCGTGTAACCGAGATTCTGCAGCGCCTCCGGGACCATCCGGTTGATGATCTTGAAGTAGCCGCCGCCGGCGAGTTTCTTGAACTTGACCAGCGCGAAGTCCGGCTCGATGCCGGTGGTGTCGCAATCCATGACCAGGCCGATGGTGCCCGTGGGCGCGATCACCGTGGTCTGCGCATTTCGATAACCATGGGCCTCACCCAGCTCCAGGGCCAGATCCCAGGCGCGCTTGGCGGCCTCCGCGACGGCCGTATCTGGGCAGTTCGCATGATCGAGCGGGACCGGGTTTGTCGACAGGCCTTCATAGCCGGTGGTGTCGCCATGTGCGGCGCGGCGATGGTTGCGGATGACCCGCAGCATGTTCGACGCGTTCTTGGCATGCCCCGGGAAGGCCCCGAGCTCCTCGGCCATTTCAGCCGACGTGGCATAGCACACACCGGTCATCAGCGCGCTGATGGACGCGCACAACGCACGGCCCTCGTCACTGTCATAGGGGAGGCCCGACGCCATCAGGAGGCCGCCGATATTGGCAAACCCGAGACCCAGCGTGCGGTACTCGTAGCTCAGGCGGGCGATTTCCTTGGACGGGAACTGCGCCATCAACACAGAGACTTCCAGCGTGACGGTCCAGAGGCGAACCGCATGCTCGAACCCCTCGACATCGAAGCTGCCGTCATTGTCGCGGAAGGTCATGAGGTTCAACGAGGCGAGATTACAGGCCGTATCGTCGAGGAACATGTACTCCGAGCATGGGTTGGACGCGTTGATGCGTCCGGATTCCGGGCAGGTGTGCCAGTCGTTGATCGTGGTGTCGTACTGGATGCCGGGATCGGCGCACGACCAGGCGGCGTGGGAAATCTTGTCCCACAGCTCGCCGGCATCGACGGTCTTTGCGACCCCGCCGTCGGTCCGACGCTTCAGGTCCCAGGACCCGCCGTCCTCGACAGCCTTGAGGAAATCATCGGTCACGCGCACGGAGTTATTGGAGTTCTGACCGGAGACGGTCAGATAGGCTTCCGAATCCCAGTCCGTGTCGTAGGTCGGGAAATCGATTTCGCTGAAACCCTGGCGGGCGAACTGGATCACGCGCTGGGCGTAATTGTCCGGCACCATGGCCTTGCGGGATTCGCGTATGGCTTTCTTCAGGGCCGGGTTCTCGGCCGGCTCGAACCGCTCGTCACCTTCCGGCGCGTCGGTGTCGTGGCAGGCGGCCATGATCGCGGTCAGATGTTGCTGGCAGGTGATTGAACCGGTGACGAGTGCGGCCACCTTCTGCTCTTCGGTGACCTTCCAGTCGATATAGGTTTCGATATCCGGGTGATCGACATCGACCACGACCATCTTGGCCGCGCGCCGTGTCGTGCCGCCGGATTTGATGGCGCCGGCCGCACGGTCGCCGATCTTCAGGAAGCTCATCAGGCCGGACGATTTACCGCCACCCGACAGGGCTTCGCTCTCGCCCCGGATATGGGAGAAGTTCGAACCCGTACCCGAACCGTATTTGAACAGCCGGGCCTCACGAACCCATAGATCCATGATGCCGCCATCATTCACCAGGTCGTCGGAGACGGACTGGATGAAGCAGGCATGGGGCTGCGGGTGCTCGTAGGAGCTCTTCGACTTTGTCAGCTTGCCAGTCTGGTAGTCGACGTAATGATGACCCTGACCGGGGCCGTCGATTCCATAAGCCCAATGCAGGCCGGTGTTGAACCATTGCGGACTGTTCGGCGCCGCGATCTGGGCTGCCAGCATGTAGCGCATCTCGTCATAGTAGGCGCTGGCATCCTCGGCGCTGTCGAAATAGCCGCCTTTCCAGCCCCAATAGGCCCATGTGCCGGCGAGCCGATCAAAGACCTGGCGCGCGTCGGTCTCGCCGCCGTGCCGTTTGTCCTTGCCGACGCGCTTGAGCTTGGCCTCATCGGCGGTGCGTCGCCACAGAAACTCGGGGACGTCGTCTTCCTGGACCGGTTTCAGCTTCGCGGGGACACCGGCTTTGCGGAAATATTTCTGCGCCAGGATATCGCACGCGACCTGGGTCCAGGCTGCGGGCACTTTGATATCATCGGCCGCAAACACGACCGAGCCGTCCGGGTTGCGGATCTCACTCGACGTCGTGCGAAACTCTATCGCGGTGTAAGGACTTTCGCCTTCGTTCGTAAAGCGGCGCTGGATCCGCATGTAACCCCCCAAAACAGGCGCGACATAAGCGCCGTAAAACAAAAAAATGAGCCAGGGTGGCCGCGCCTAAATCCAAACACTCGCCGCGGGCGGCCCCCGCCGATTCCATGATGGTTTCGTGACAAAAACGACGAAAAACACCAAATCTCGGCAACTATGGACGGTAAACCACAAGATATTTGCGTCGCAACCACATTTTGGGTCGTGCGGCCGACAATCGTCCATATCCTGTGTTTAGTGTTGCGTCGGCTTCCGGCGTGCAACCCGTGTAAACGTGACATCATGGCTCTGGCCAAACTCCGGGGCGGGTGCCATAGTCCCGCAAAACGTCTGTGCATTCAGGGATTCGGAAGCTCAATGGCCACGTTGGGAACGCTGCTTAAAACCATGATCTCAGGGCAACTTGTGGGCTCTGATCAGTTCGGAAACCGCTATTACCGCGGCCGCAACCGCAATCGCTACAATCGTGAGCGTCGTTGGGTCGTCTATAAGGGGTGCCCGGAGGCGAGCAAGGTGCCGCCGGAATGGCATAGCTGGCTACACCACGTGACGGAATCGCCGCTCGACGAGGACCATCGCCACGAATGGCAGCAGGACCATGTACCGAACCTGACCGGCACGCGCGCGGCGTATCACCCGCCGGGAAGCGTGATGCGCGATGGTGAACGACGGCGGGGAACGGGCGACTACGAGCCCTGGACGCCGCAATAGCGGGTCGGTAACCCATACCGTTTTCCGAGATCAGGTCATTTCGATGAGCGCATCACGATGAACAGTTCGTCACAGCGTGAACTCCGAAACGTGGTTGTCGGGGTTGGTGTCGTGATCGCGCTGGTCGCCGTGTTGGGCGGAGTTTTCGGCCCGATCTCGACCTCTGGCGACAAGACGATCGACGTGAGTGCCGTGTTCGGGCAGACGGACGGTCTTCAGGTCGGCAATCCCGTGCACGCCGCGGGGGTCAAGGTCGGCGAAGTGACCGGGCTTGAACTGGTCGAACAATTCCGCGTGCTGGCCACGCTAAGGATCGACGCGTCGGTAGAGTTGGATGCCGATGCCTCGGCTGCGATCGTGACCGATGGCCTCTTTGGCGGCAAGCTTGTGCGGGTTGATATCGGCGGTGCCGACCGGATTATCACGGATGGTGGCCGGATCAGTTTTACAGAAGATGCAGTCGTGCTTGACGATCTCCTGGGGCTCATCGTGTCCCAGGCGAAATCGGCACGTGAAACGGGAGCGAAATAATGAAACGCGGTGCCGTTGAAACGATCCTGGGTGCGGTCGTTCTCCTGATTGCGATCGGGTTTGTGTTCCTCGGTGCGCGGTCGATCGATCTTCAGGATAGTGACGGCTATGAGCTGTCGGCGCGATTCCTGACGGTGGGCGGCCTTGATCGGGGCAGTGATGTCCGCATTTCCGGCGTGAAAGTCGGGTCGGTTATCGATCGCAAGCTCGACGATCAAACCTTCGAGGCCGTCGTGACGTTCACCGTGCGCAGCGATCTCCGTCTGCCGGTCGACACCGAGGCCGGTGTGACAGCCGAAGGACTGCTCGGCGGCAAGTATCTGCGGCTGTTCCCGGGCAAGGAAACCGAGACCCTCGCGCCGGACGGCGAAATAGCGCAGACCCGCGATTTCCAGGCCATTGAAGACACGGTCTCGGAGATCATCTTCCTGGCTACCGATTCCAAATGACGCCTGTCGGCAACCCTCTGGCTTCCTGATGCGGCGGTTTCTTCTCCCGGGCAGTTTTGCCCTGGCCCTCGTCTGGGGCGGGGTGAGCGAGTTGCCGGCCCAGGAGCCCGGTACCGCAACTTCCGGTGCGGTGCTGCAGGGGCTCGACAAGGTCACCGCACGTATCTCGACCTTCGAGGCGCCGTTCGATGTCCCGGTCCGGTTCGGGTCGCTGGTCATCCAGGCCCGCGCCTGTCACAAGGCGCCGCCGACCGAGCCGCCGGAGAGTACGGCGTTTCTCGAGATCGACGAGACCTTTGAAGACGCGTTGCCGCGCGATTTGTTCACGGGCTGGATGTTTGCCTCCAGTCCAGCGGTCTCAGCGCTCGAGCACCCGGTCTACGATGTCTGGGTCGTGGATTGTATGAAGGCCTCGAACTCGTCGTCCGACAGTTCGGGCTGAAACTCCGCATCGACCTTGAGGGCTGCCGCCAGGCGCTGCTTGTAGTCGGCACGCTCAATCTCCGCAGCGCCGAACTGGCGCAAATGGTCCGTGACGAACTGGCTGTCCAACAGGACGAACCCGCTCTTGCGCAAGCGCGCGGCCAGATGGCACAGCGCGACCTTGCTCGCGTCCCGGGCGCGGGAATACATGCTTTCCCCGAAGAAGGCGCCGCCGAGGCTCACGCCATACAGGCCGCCGACCATCGCGCCGTCTTGCCAGCACTCCACGGAGTGGGCAAACCCCATGTCGAACA
This sequence comes from Alphaproteobacteria bacterium, assembly GCA_965261975.1. Lineage (GTDB taxonomy): Bacteria > Pseudomonadota > Alphaproteobacteria > UBA6615 > UBA6615 > UBA8079. The sequence goes on along the minus strand of CBDHEC010000043.1, from coordinate 63,013 downwards.
GCGCACTGTAGAGATGCTCGATCTCGTCATTGATCCAGGTCTCGGGACGATCGCCCTGGGGTTCGGCACAACTTCGGACGGTGCCGACGAAATCACTGTCGCAGCGAATCTCGAAGGGGCTGGTGCGGATGGTTTTTCGCAAACGTCGCGGAATGTGAAACGCATCAAGCGGCAGAACGCCGCGCATGTCGGGGTCGATCCAGTATAGATCGGCGTCGTGCCGGCTCTCCGCCATCGGAAATATTCCGCTGGCATAGGCACCCAGGAGGAGTTGCGGCGTGAGACTTGTCATCGCGCAACTCTAGTCGCTGGCGAGAGAGCTTTCGAGCCAATGAATGTCATAGTCGGCCGAGACGAAGGACGGATTGTCGGCGAGGCGCTGGTGCAACGGGATCGTGGTAGACACGCCCGACACGACCATCTCGCCCAGGGCGCGCCGCAACCGCATCAACGCCTCGTCGCGCGTGCGCCCGTGGACGATCAGCTTGGCGACCAGGCTGTCGTAGTAGGGCGGGATGCTGTAGCCGGCATACAGCGCTGAATCGACGCGCACGCCCAGTCCGCCAGGCGCGTGGAACTCCGCGATCCGTCCCGGCGATGGCGTGAAGGTCTCGGGGTCCTCGGCGTTGATCCGGCATTCGAACGCATGACCGTTGATGCGGATATCTTCCTGGCGCAGCGACATCTCCTCGCCGGCGGCGATGCGGATCATCTCCGCCACGATATCGATGTCGCAGATCATTTCCGTAATCGGGTGTTCGACCTGCACGCGGGTGTTCATCTCGATGAAGTAGAACTCGCCATTCTCGAACAGGAACTCGAACGTACCGGCGCTGCGATAGCCCAGGTTGGCCGCCGCGTCGGCGCAGACCTTGCCGATCTTCTGGCGGGTCGCTTCATCGAGGACCGGGCAGGGTGCCTCCTCGAGAACTTTCTGATGTTTGCGCTGGAGCGAACAATCGCGCTCGAACAGATGGACGGCGTTGCCCTTGCCGTCGGCGATGACCTGGACCTCCACATGGCGCGGTTGGCCGAGATACTTTTCGATATAGACCGTGGCGTCGCCAAAACCGGCCAGCGCCTCGGTCGAGGCCAGATTGAGGGCGCTCTCGAGGTCTTCGGCGCGCTCGACAACCTTCATGCCGCGCCCGCCGCCGCCCGACGCGGCCTTGACGATGACCGGGTAGCCGATATCTGCCGCGATGGGGACAGCGTCCGCGGCTGTTCTCACCGCCCCGTCCGAGCCGGGCACCACAGGCACGCCGGCCCCCTTCATTGCGTCCTTCGCTGCGACCTTGTCGCCCATCGTCGAGATCAGTTCCGAACTCGGCCCGATGAACGCAATGCCATGCTCCTCGACGATCCGCGCGAAATTTGCGTTCTCCGACAGGAACCCGTAGCCGGGATGAATGGCGTCGGCGTCGGTGACGGTGGCCGCCGACAAAATGGCGGGGATATTGAGGTAGCTGTCGGCGGCCGTCGGCGGGCCGATGCACACGCTTTCGTCGGCAAGCCGAACATGCATCGCGTTTGAATCGGCTGTCGAATGAACCGCGACAGTCGAGATGCCCATCTCCTTGCACGCGCGATGTATGCGCAGTGCGATTTCGCCACGATTGGCGATCAGGACCTTTTTGAACATCGAGGGTGGCTTACTCGATGATGGCGAGGACTTCGCCAAACTCGACCGGTTGGCCGCTCGCAACCGCAATGCTCTGCACCGTGCCGGCGCGGGGGGCCTTGACCTCGTTGAAGGTCTTCATGGCTTCGATCAGCAGCAATGTCTGGCCTTCACGCACGCTATCGCCTGCCTTGACGAAGGGCGGGTCTTCGGGTGCCTGCGCGAGGTAGACTGTACCGACCATCGGCGATGTCACGGCGCCAGGATGTGCCGCTGCATCCCCGCCGGCCGCCGGCGGTGCGGCGGCGGGTGCCGGAGCCGCGGGGGCCGGTGGTGCCGCGACCGGTGCGGCCACGCTGACGCCGCCGGCACCAGGCAGGGCGACGCGGACACGTTTGCCATTGTCCTCATACTCAATCTCGCCCAGTCCTGTTTCGTTCAACAGGTCGGCAAGCTTTCGGACCAGGTCCGGGTCGATGTCAAAGGAATCAGTCATTCTCTACAGATCCATTCGCGCCGCGAGCGCAGAAATTGCCAGCACATAGCTGTGGGAACCAAAACCGCACACGACACCTGTCGCCGCCGCGCTGATATAGGATTTATGTCGAAACTCCTCGCGCGCGAAGATGTTCGACAAATGCACTTCCACGATCGGAATGTCGAGCAGCCGCAGCGCATCATGAACCGCGACGGATGTGTGGGTGTAGGCGCCGGCGTTTATCGCCAACCCGGCGGCGGCGGTGCGCGCCTCCTGAACCCAGGCGACGAGTTCGCCCTCGTGGTTGGTCTGGCGAAAATCCAGGGTGAATCCAGCCGTCTTGGCGGCTTCGATGCAGCGCGCCTCGATATCGTCCAGCGAATCCCCGCCATAGATGCCGGGCTCTCGCTCCCCGAGCAAATTTAGGTTGGGCCCGTTCAGGACCCATATGGAACCGTGCTCTGTCACCCGTCTCTTCCAATCGTCATGCAGACTCTGGCCGGTTAACACAGGCCGCGATTCAGGGCAATTAACGTGGTATGTCGATCGCCAGCGATTATGCGCAATTTTCGGATGGTTTGAGGCCAATGCGAACGACAAGGCGGCGTCCCGGTGTCCGGTGGAAGCACAGTATATGAACGAGAAAACCGACCGTTATTTCGATCTTGTGCAAACGCGAACGCCCTGCCTCGTGGTTGACCTCGACCGGGTCGCGGAAAATTACGCGCGCATGGCCGAAATGGTCCCCTGGGCCGAGCTTTTCTATGCGGTCAAGGCGAACCCCGCAGCTCAGATCATCGAACGGCTGGCGGGATTGGGTGCAGCCTTCGACGCGGCGAGCCCGGCGGAGGTCGTGGCCTGCCTGGAGGCGGGTGTCTCACCGGACCGGATTTCCTATGGCAACACGGTCAAGAAACCGTCGGATATTTCAACGGCAGTTGAAGGCGGTGTCGACCTGTTCGCTTTCGACAGCGTCGGCGAGATCGAGAAGCTTGCCGCGAGCGCTCCCGGATCGTCGGTGGTTTGCCGGATCGTTGTTTCGAACGACGGGGCGCGCTGGCCGCTAACCCGGAAGTTCGGTTGCAACCCTGACGAGGCGGTCGAGCTGTTGACCCGCGCGGGAGAGGCGGGGCTGCGACCGGCCGGGCTTTCCTTTCATGTCGGCAGCCAGCAGACCGACCCGGCGCGCTGGTGCGAGGCGGTTGGTTTGTGCGGCGAACTGTTTGCGCGCGCGTCAGGCGCCGGCATCTCGCTGGGCATCCTCAATCTGGGTGGCGGCTTCCCGGTGCCGTATGGTGATGGCGCGGTGCCCGCGCCGGAGACGGTTTTCGATGCCATCGACCGGAGCCTCGACGCGGCGTTTCCTGGCGTGCGACCGCGGGTCATCCTGGAGCCCGGGCGTGCGATCGTGGCAGATGCCGGTGTCATACGCAGCGAGGTTATTCTGGTCGCCGAGCGCGCCTACGACACGACAGAACGCTGGGTCTATCTCGATGTCGGGCGCTATGGGGGCCTCGCGGAATCGGAAGGCGAGGCGATCCGCTACCGGATCGAGGCGTTTGGGCGCGATGGTCCGAACGGGCCGGTCGTGGTCGCGGGGCCGACCTGCGACAGCCATGACGTAATGTATGAGAACGCCATGTGCGTGCTCCCGTTGTCGCTGCAGGCGGGAGACATCGTCACCCTTCATGACACCGGCGCCTACACCTCGACATATGCCTCGGTGGGGTTCAATGGTTTCGCCCCCCTCGAGGAGCATTACATCTAGTCGCTAGTCCTTGCCGGCGGCCAGCGTGTCGGCCTTGTGCTGCAGTTTGGCGAGCAGACGGTCGAGTGTCCTGGCTTCGGCGTCGGATAATGCTTCTGCCAGTGTGGCTTCATGGGCCAGAGCGACGGGGACGATCTTGTCGTGGATGGTCCGTCCCTTGCGCGTCAGTTTGGCGATTACCCGCCTGCGATCACCGGAATCGGAATTGCGCGTCATCAGCCCGCGATCGATGAGGCGTGTCATGGCCCGGCTGACCGTGACCTTGTCCATTGCCGTTCGGCTTCCGATACCCGTTGCCGCGTCGGGCCCGAAACGCCCGAGGACGGCCATCACACGCCATTCGGCCACGGTTAGACCGAAGCGATACTGGTAGTCCCGCGCGATTGCGTTGCTGACGGTGTTGGAGAGGATCGACAGCCGGTACGGCAGGAACGTTTCCAGTGCGAGATGGGTCCTCGCGGAACCGTGTGCGGTGTCGGGCATGGGTAAGCCTTGAATTAGTTACATATGAAACAAAAATAGATGCCTGTCCGCGTCGGGTCAATCACGCGGGTGTCATAGGACAAGAGGATATGCGCCATGGCAGGACAGGCGAAAGACCTTTGGGACAACCCCCTCGGCACCGACGGGTTTGAGTTTGTCGAGTATTGCTCGCCGGAGCCGGAAGAGCTTGGACGTTTGTTCGAGCAGATGGGTTTCGCCGCAGTGGCGCGACATCGGTCCAAGGAGGTGACGCTTTTCCGGCAGGGCGACGTCAACTTCATCCTGAACAACGAACCGGGGAGTTTTGCCGCCGACTTCGCACAAGCGCATGGACCAAGTGCCTGCGCCATGGCGTTTCGGGTCCGTGATGCGTCGTTGGCCCGTGCCAAAGCGTTGGAACGTGGGGCGAACGAAGTGCCAAATCATGTCGGGCCGATGGAACTGAACATCCCGACTCTCCAGGGCATCGGCAACAGCCGGCTCTGTCTCGTCGACCGCTATGGACCCAAGGGGACGATATACGATGTGGATTTCGAGCCCATCGAGGGGGTATCGCCGCCGCCAGTGGGGCTAACCTATATCGATCACCTGACCCACAATGTGTACCAGGGCAACATGGACAAGTGGGCGGGCTTCTATGAGGACGTGTTCAACTTCCGAGAAGTCCGCTACTTCGATATCGAGGGCAAGCTCACAGGATTGCATTCTCGCGCGATGACGAGCGCGGACGGCAAGATCAGGATTCCGATCAACGAATCCGCCGACGACAAGAGCCAGATCGCCGAGTATCTGCGGGACTATCACGGCGAGGGTATCCAGCATATTGCGCTGGGCACGAAGGATATCTTTGCGTCCGTCGAGGCGCTTGCTGCACGCGGGGTCGCATTTCTGGCGACGCCCGATTCCTATTTCGACGCACTCGATGACCGTGTGCCCGGGCATGGCGAGAATGTCGAGCGGTTACGTGCCGGCAATATCCTGCTCGATGGCGCGCCGACCGAGGATCAGGGGCTTCTGCTGCAGATATTTACCGATACGGTCATCGGCCCGATCTTCTTCGAGATCATTCAGCGCAAGGGCAACGAGGGTTTCGGCGAAGGTAACTTCAAGGCGTTGTTCGACGCGATCGAGGAAGACCAGATTCGCCGGGGTGTGCTGACCGAGCGCTAAGCCGCGCTTATCGCCAGCGCGAACACCGGCAGCTGGCGACCCGGAACGAATTGAGAGTCGAACAAACCCGATTCGATGGCCCCCATCCTGCGATAGAAATCGGCGGCGTTCGGGTCGGATATGATTTCGATCCTCGTCAGGCCCTGTTCGCGGGCATGGGTTTGCAAATGCTCCATGAGCGCCCGTCCGACACCCTGTCCGATAAACTCCGGAGATACGAACATGCGTTCGAGAGAGGCCTGCTCCAAGAGATAGAACCCGATGGCGATCCCGTCGACCTCCGCAACGAAACAGCTGTCGCGTCGAATCTGTTCTTCGGTGACAGCGATCTCTTCGATTGTCGCAGAGACGAACGCGTCGTCGTAGCCCCAATGACGTTTGGACATTTCGGCCAGCTTCGAAAGTGCTGGCGCGTCGTCGACCTGCGCGCGCCGAATGTTTGGCGCGGTCATGGTAACGCGTCGAGATGCGCCCGGATCGCGGTGAACACATCCTCGAACATCGGCGTGGTCAGGCGTCCGGTGTTCGTGTTGTAGCGCGAGCAGTGATAGCTGTTCATCAGCAGGATCGGCCGGTCGTTCTGCGTAATCTCGTGTTGTGCGCAGTGGCCGAACTTGAACGCCGACTGCTTGTAACCGAGTGTCGCCAGGGTGGCGTTATGGGCAAGGCCGCCGAGCGCCAGGATGACCCGGAGCTCGGTCATGGCATCGAACTCGGAGACCAGGAACGGTCGGCATGCCTTCACCTCGGCGCCGACGGGCTTGTTCTGCGGTGGCACACAGCGCACGGCATTGGTGATCCGGCAGTCCGACAGTTCGATACCGTCGTCGGGCCGCGCTGCATAGGTCCCTCGCGCGAATCCGAACTTCACGAGCGTCGGGTAGAGCAGGTCGCCTGCATAGTCGCCGGTAAACGGACGTGCCGTGCGGTTCGCTCCTTTCAGACCCGGCGCGAGGCCGACGATCAATAGCTGTGCGTCCGTCGCACCGAAGCTGGGTACCGGTCCGTTATGGAAGTCCGGAAATTTCGCCTGATTGTCCGTCCTGAAGTCCACGAGGCGCGGGCACAAGGGGCAGTCGGGGGCGGGGGCGTTCAGCATGTCCATGAATCCTCGCCCAAAATGCTAAAACCTGTCGTCGCGGCCAACCGGGCGACGCCTTCACGCGCGTATTTTGAATTGGCGTTTTCAATCGTTTGTCTAGATAACGCGCGGTTGTCAGGCTGTCCAGATAGCGGCAGAGGCGGGTGTTTTGGAGATTTTGCATGATCCTGATCGGGCTAGGCGCCAATCTTCCCGGCGCTGATGGCAGTGCACCTCGCGACACGCTCGCTTCCGCGCTCCAGGAGGTCGGGGCTGCGGCTGTCACGGTGGTCGGCCGGTCGGGATGGTATGCCAGCGCACCGGTGCCGGCGTCCGATCAACCCGATTATGTGAATGCGGTGGCGCAACTGGAAACAGACCTGCCGCCGGGGGCCTTGCTGACATTGCTGCATGATATCGAAACCCGGTTGGGGCGCGTGCGTTCGGTGCGTGATGCGGCCCGGATCATCGATATCGACCTGCTCGACTATCACGGAAAAATCGATGCCGGATGGCCGGTTTTGCCCCACCCGCGCATGGCAGATCGTGCATTTGTGCTTCGTCCGTTGCAGGAAATCGCGCCCGACTGGCGCCATCCCGCGACCGGAGATGGGGTTGCGGCATTGCTGGCACGGGCGGAGGATCGTGCAGACGTGTGCCCGTTATCGGCATAGTCGCCGGGCCGACATTTATTGCGGCGCACCCAAATGCTTGGCTTTTCAGGTTTTTGTGCCTATATACAGGCCGAATTTAATGATCGTCCGGAGACATCTGAATGGCCCGCGTAACAGTCGAAGATTGCATCGAAAAGGTTTCGAACCGGTTTGATCTGGTCATGCTCGCGTCCCAGCGCGCACGCGAAGTATCGGCCGGTGCGCCGATCACGGTCGAGCGCGACAACGACAAGAACCCTGTGATCGCCCTGCGCGAAATCGCCGACGAGACGGTGGAACTGGAGAATCTCCAGGAATCGTTGATCGTCAGCCAGCAGAAGCATGTCGAGTTCGATCTTCCCGAAGAGGATGAGGTCATCGAGCTGCTCGAATCCGAATCCAACATTGCTGGCGTCACGCCAGACGCACCGGAGGCCGACGCCGAGCCGGGTGCGGAACCGGACATGCCGGAAATGCGCTTCGAGGATGCGGTGGACGAAAGCCAGGACAGCACCAGCTGATCTGGCGACCCAGAAAAACGGCGCCTCGCGCCGCCCCGTCTTCACACGGGCAATGAATTTGGATTAGCCCGGGCGCACATCAGTGCATCCGGGTTTTTTCGTCGGGCCCGTGGGCCCGTAACAGGGTTATGATGTTGCCATGATGCAGCAAATGGAACTGGTCGAACGGGTGCGCGCCTATGATCCGAGTGCGGACGAGGATGCGCTGGTTCGTGCCTATGATTTCTCGATGAACGCGCACAGTTCTCAGACGCGTGCATCCGGCGACCCCTATTTCAGCCACCCGCTCGAAGTCGCCGGCATCCTGACCAACTACCATCTCGATACCGCCTCGATCGTGACCGCGTTGCTGCACGACACCATCGAGGACACAGACGCGACCGGCGAACAGATTTCGGAGCTCTTCGGCGAAGAGGTCGCGCAGCTGGTCGACGGCGTGACCAAGCTGACCCAGCTTGAGCTTCAATCCGACCGGGCCAAGCAGGCGGAGAATTTCCGCAAGCTTCTGCTGGCGATGAGCCGGGATATCCGTGTGCTCTTGGTGAAGCTCGCCGATCGGCTGCACAACATGCGCACGCTGGAACATATGGACGGCGACGAACGACGCCTGCGTATCGCACGCGAGACGATGGATATCTACGCGCCGCTGGCCGAGCGTATCGGCATGCACGATATTAAGGATGAGCTCGAGGACTGGGCGTTCCGCGAGATCAATGGCGAGGCACGTGATTCCATCTCGCGACGGCTCGGGTTCCTGCGGGCTGAAGGTGAGGACGTGGTCGAGAAGGTCGTGCGGGAGTTGCGCGACGTGCTTGCGGAAACCGGAATCGAGGCGGATGTCGCGGGACGCGAGAAATCGCCCTATTCGATCTGGCGGAAGATGCAGCGCCAGCAATCGTCGCTTGAGCAATTGTCCGACATCATCGCCTTCCGCGTGATCGTCCCGAACGTCCCGCAATGCTATCAGACGCTGGGGGTCGTCCATAGCCGGTATCGCGTCGTGCCCGGGCGGTTCAAGGACTACATCTCGAACCCCAAGCCCAACGGCTATCGTTCCCTGCACACGAGTGTTCTTGGCCTGTCGGATCAGCGGATCGAAATCCAGATCAGGACGCGTGAGATGCACGACGTTGCCGAACGTGGTGTCGCGGCGCACTGGATATACAAGGATGTGGGCTCGGGCCCGGGTTCAAGCGCGATCAAGGCGGAAAGTGAACAGTATCGGTGGCTGCAGGAACTGCTGGAAATTCTCGACAATGCGTCCGCGCCGGAGGATTTCCTGGCCCACACCCGGCTCGAGATGTTCTCGGACCAGGTGTTCTGTTTCTCGCCCAAGGGAGATGTCTATTCGCTGCCGCGTGGTGCGACGCCGATCGACTTCGCCTATGCCGTTCATACCGAAATCGGCGACCGGGCGGTGGGTGCAAAGATCAACGGCCGTAACCTGCCGCTGCGCACTGTCCTGCAGAACGGCGATCAGGTCGACATTCTGACTTCCAAAAACCAGACCCCGTCGCCCGAATGGGAGAAGCTGGTCATGACCGGCAAGGCAAGGGCACGAATTCGCCGTGTCTTGCGCGAGGACCAGATGCGCCAGTATGTCGATCTGGGTCAGAGTATCGTCGAGAAGGCTTTTGGCCGTTTTGGCGAGACCCTCTCGGATATCAATCTCGACACCGCTTTCCGTGAGTTCCACGCCGACTCCCGCGACGATCTGTTCGCGATGGTCGGGCAGGGGGTCTATACCGGCGCCGATGTGGTGCGATCCATATTCCCCGACCGGTCGGACGAGAAAAGCGGGAAGAAGTCCGGCGGATCGATTTTCTCTCTCCGCCGGCGGCGCGAGCAATCGTCCGATGGAGAACATGCGGTCCCGATCAGCGGCCTGACACCGGGCATCGCGGTGCACATGGCAAAATGCTGCTACCCCCTGCCGGGGGATCGTATCGTCGGGATCATGACCACGGGCAAGGGCGCCACGGTTCACACAATCGATTGCATGACCCTCGAAGCCTTTGCCGACAGCCCGGAGCGTTGGATCGACGTCGACTGGGACCGCGAGCAGGACGGTGGTACGGCGCAAGTCAGCCGCCTGAACATTACGCTCATGAATGAGCCCGGCAGCCTGGCCGAGATGGCGGAGACCATCGCCGCGGCGCGAGGTAATATTTCGAACCTCAAATTCACGAACCGAACTGCAGACTTTTTCGACATGGTGGTGGATATCGAGGTCGACGACGCAAAACACCTCAACAACATCGTTACCAGCCTCCGCGGGCGTCGATCCGTGAGCACCGTGGAACGCGCCCGCAGTTAGGCGGCCAGGCGATCGGGGTGCATCTCCGGGTTGACCTTTACCTCCACGAACGCCAATTCTACCGCCGAACCACCAAATAACGAGATACTCCAATGGCTTCTGATCTGCGTCTGGGCGTGAATGTCGATCATGTCGCGACTATTCGGAACGCACGCGGTGGCGGGCATCCCGATCCGGTGCGCGCGGCGCGTGCTGCCGCGGCGGCAGGCGCGGACAGTATCGTCGCGCATCTGCGTGAAGATCGCCGACATATTTCCGACGACGACCTGGCCCGCCTAATGGATACGATCGAAATTCCGCTGACGCTGGAAATGGCGGCCACGGACGAGATGCTCGACATCGCCCTGCGCCACGCGCCGCATGCGGTGTGCATCGTGCCGGAGCGTCGCGAGGAACGCACAACCGAGGGCGGGCTCGATGTCGCCTCGGGCCACAACCATCTCAAGCACTTCGTCGACCGGTTGACGGGGAACAAGGCGATCGTCTCGATGTTCATCGAGCCCGACCGTCGCCAGATGGATGCCTCCCATTCGATCGGTGCGCCCGCGGTGGAGATCCATGTGGGCGCGTATTGCGATGCCCTAATCGAGGGTGACGAGGATACCGCGTCGGACCAGCTGGCGAGGATCATCGACGCGGCGTCCTATGGTGCGGGACTTGGTTTGCACATCCATGCGGGGCATGGAATCACGTTTGACACGGTCGCGCCGATTGCCGCGATACCGGAGATCGTCGAACTGAATATCGGTCATTTCATTATCGGCGAGGCGATTTTCAGCGGGCTCGATAGTTCGATCAGGCGGATGCGATCACTGATGGACGCCGCGCGCGCAGATGCACAAGGTGCGGCGAGCGCATGAGCGAGGACGACCCTCAGCGTCCGGCCGCGGTTCCCATGTACCCGATGATTATCGGCCTGGGCAGTGACCTGATCGACATCACCCGGATCGAACGTACACTCGAGCGGTTCGGTGACAGGTTCGTGCAGCGCTGCTTTACCGACATCGAGCGGACGAAATCGGACCGCCGGGCGAACCGCGCCGACAGTTATGCCAAGCGTTACGCCGCGAAAGAGGCCTGTTCCAAGGCGTTGGGTACGGGCTTCCGGAAAGGAGTCTTCTGGCGCGATATGGGGGTGGTCAATCTACCGTCGGGCAAGCCCACCATGGCGCTGACCAATGGGGCGGCCGCGCGCCTGGCCGAGATCACGCCACCAGGCATGAAACCGTTGATCGAATTGTCGCTGACCGACGAGCCGCCGATCGCACAGGCGATCGTCATCATCTCGGCAATCCCCGATCTGGGTGACTGAGCCCAAGCAATTAATGTCCCACGGTGAATTCGTGACTGGCGTAAACCCGGCGGGAGGGCTAGAACGCGCGTCATCGTGGCCCAATTGGCGGACCGTGGGTCTCAGCACAGGCTGACCTTCAACCGAAACGGACAGACATGGCGAAAGACCGCAGTAAGAAAACCGGCGGCACCATGGAAACGGTGCGCACGATTATCTATGCGCTGCTGATTGCGGGCGTGGTGCGGACATTCCTGTTTCAGCCCTTCAACATTCCGTCGGGTTCCATGATCCCGACCTTGCTGATCGGTGACTATCTGTTCGTCTCCAAGTTCTCGTACGGCTACAGTCGTTTCTCGTTTCCGCTGGGGCTCGGTTTCTTCGACGGTCGCATCTTTGGTGGCGCGCCGGACCGGGGCGATGTGGCCGTGTTCCGTCATCCGCCAACCAACCGGGAAGACTTCATCAAACGGATTGTCGGCATGCCCGGCGATCGCATTCAGATGATCGGCGGGCGGCTGCACATCAACGGTGAGGTGGTGCCCCGTCGTCGTATCGATGATCATCTGTCGCGCGACAATGGCGGCCAGGTGCGCCGGGTCCCGCAATATGAAGAAACTCTTCCCAATGGCAGGACCTACGTGATCCGGGAAGGGTTTGGTGATCGCGGGCCGGCGGACAACACGCGCGAATTTGTCGTCCCGGCCGGTAACTACTTCGCCATGGGCGACAACCGCGACGACAGCAACGACAGCCGGGGCTGGGGGTTCGTTCCGGCGAAAAATATGATCGGGCGGGCGGAGTTGTTGTTCTTCTCGACCGACGGTACCGCCGGGTGGCTGGAGCCGTGGCGCTGGATTCAGGCGACGCGGTTCGATCGCATTTTCGATTCCGTGGACTGATGGCTGCCGCGTCCGATCTCGGTGCACTCGAACGCACGCTCGGCCATGTATTTGCAAACCGCGCGCTTCTGGAGCGCGCGTTAACCCACGCCAGCCTGGATTCGGTTCACTCCTACGAACGCCTCGAGTTTCTGGGCGACCGTGTGCTTGGGCTGGTTGTCGCGCAGATGCTACTCGACCGGTTCCCCGGGGAGGACGAGGGCGAGATCGGCCGGCGTTTCTCGGCGTTGGTGAACGCGGGATCCCTGTCGCAGGTCGGGGCGGAATTGGGTCTCGCCGATCACATTCTCGCAGGACCCGGGGTCACGAATGAGGCGATCGTCGCCGATGTGGTCGAGGCCTTGATTGCAGCGATGTACCGGGATGGCGGGTTCGCCGTGGCCGATGCATTCGTCCGCCGGATCTGGGCCCCCCTCATCGAGACCGTGGCACGGCCACCGCGCGATCCGAAGACGGCATTGCAGGAATGGGCACAGGCGGGTGCGCGGGGATTGCCGAGTTACCACGAACTGGCCCGCAAGGGACCGGACCATGCGCCGCTGTTTACGGTCGAGGTCCGGCTCGAAGGTGTGGATCCGGTGCAGGCGACAGGATCGAGTAAACGCGCCGCCGAACGCGATGCGGCGGCTATAATGCTGCAGATGCTCGGAATTGATCACGATGACTGACATGCCGAACGACCCGTCGGATGAGACGCTTGACCAGGCTGGGACCCGTTGTGGATTCGTGTCTGTTCTGGGGGCGCCGAACGCCGGCAAATCGACGCTGGTCAACCGGCTGGTCGGCGCCAAGGTGACGATTGTCAGTCCCAAGGTGCAGACCACGCGGATGCGTGTGCGCGGCATCGCCATCAAGGACGAGACACAGATCATCTACACCGATACGCCGGGCATTTTCGCTCCCAAGCGCAGGTTGGACCGCGCGATGGTTGATGCGGCCTGGGGCGGCGCGTCCGACGCGGATGTCATCGCGGTGCTGGTCGATGCCAAACGCGGGCTCGACCGCGACGTCGAGCGGATCATCGAGGGCCTCGAGATGCATTCGAGCCCCACGGTGCTGGTTCTCAACAAGGTGGATGGTCTCAAGCGCGAGGTGCTGCTGGCCTTGTCCGAGACCCTCAACGGCATGGCGCGATTTGATTCGACCTTCATGATCTCGGCGCTGAATGGCAGCGGTGTGGACGATCTGGAGGCCCATTTTTATGACCAGATGGTGCAGGGTCCCTGGTTGTTTCCCGAGGACGAGATATCCGACCTGCCCCAACGGCTTTTTGCGGCCGAGGTGACGCGCGAAAAGGCCTACTTCGTGCTGCATCAGGAAATTCCCTACTCCCTGTCGGTCGAGACCGAGAGCTGGGAAGAGTTCGACAATGGCAGCGTGCGCATCGAGCAGAACCTGACCGTCTCGCGGGATTCCCAGAAGGGTATCGTGCTGGGCAAGGGCGGACAGATGATCAAACGCATCCGCGCCGACGCCCAGCAGGAACTGGCCGAAATTCTCGAACGTCCCGTGCATCTGTTCGTTCGGGTCAGGGTGCGTGAGAAATGGGCCGAAGACCCGAGTCATTTCCGAGACTGGGGCCTGCGTTACGATGCTTAGTCACCCAACTCGACGGCGCCATGGAGTGGCGTGACGAGGGATATGTACTCGCCGCCCGACCCCATGGTGAGGGGGCGGCGGTCGTCCAGATTCTGACACGTGACCATGGCCGCCACGCAGGCCTGGTCCATGGCGGCGCGTCGCGCAGCAAGCGCGCCAACGTCGAGCCGGGAAACCTCGTGGATGCCGTCTGGCGCGCGCGCCTGAGTGAGCATCTGGGTCGTTTCACGATCGAGCCGTCTCGTCACACCGCCGCTCAGATCATGGATGATCCCGCCCGGCTCGCGGCGCTGTCGGCGGCCTGCGCGGTGACGGAGACAGTCATCCCCGAGCGCGAACCCCATCCGGGGTTGTTCGAGGCGACGGCGGCGCTTTTTGATGCGCTCACACATGGTGATCAGGAAATCTGGCCCGCGGTCTACATCCAGTGGGAAATGGGCCTGCTTGGCGAGCTGGGCTTCGGGCTTGATTTGCAGGCCTGTGCGGCTACGGGTGTAACCACCGACTTGGTGTTCGTCAGCCCGAAAACAGGGCGCGCCGTCTCACGTGAGGCGGGCGCGCCCTATGCCGATCGTATGCTCGCGCTACCGCGTTTTCTCCAGCCCGACGGCCGGGGACAGGGGGCATCCGCCGCCGATTTCACCGAAGGTCTTCGCCTGACGGGACATTTTCTGGCCCGACATGCCTTCGATCCGCTGGACCGGCCGTTGCCACCTGCGCGCATGCGGCTCGAATCCCTTGTAAGCCGGGATTCGGGGGCCGAAGACGGCAGTACCGAGAAAGATACGGCGGTTTCTTGAGGTGACTCACGCACAGGTCGTAAAAGGGCGTGTTGTGTAACGGAGCTTTGAGAATGACGGTTATCGGTGGTGAGATTCGACAGGAGGCGTTCAAGGACGCCCTGAGCGAACGCTATCTGAGCTATGCGCTCTCGACGATCATGGCGCGCTCGCTGCCTGATGTGCGCGATGGGCTGAAGCCGGTGCACCGGCGCTTGCTGCATGCGATGCGGCAACTTCGGCTCGACCCCGACCAGGGCTACAAGAAGTGTGCACGCGTTGTCGGCGACGTGATGGGTAAGTATCACCCCCATGGCGATCAGGCGATCTATGACGCGATGGTCCGGCTCGCCCAGGAATTCGCGGTGCGCTATCCGCTGGTCGATGGGCAGGGCAACTTCGGCAACATCGACGGAGATAACGCCGCGGCGATGCGCTACACCGAAGCGCGGATGACCGAGGTTGCGCAGGCGCTGCTCGACGGAATCGACGAGAATGCGGTCGATTTTCGCGACACCTATGACGGTGAAGGCGACGAGCCGGTGGTCCTGCCGTCCAACTTCCCGAATTTGCTCGCCAATGGCGCGACAGGCATCGCGGTCGGCATGGCGACCAGCATCCCGCCCCATAATGTGGGCGAAATCTGCGATGCGCTGGCCCATCTGCTGAAGACCCCCAATGCGACGATCGCCAAGCTCGTGTCGCTGATGCCCGGGCCGGACTTCCCGACCGGCGGCGTGCTGGTCGAGGATCGCGAGACCGTGGTCGAGGCCTATGCCAGCGGGCGGGGCAGTTTTCGCATTCGCGCTAAGTGGGAAGAGGAGTCACTGGGCCGGGGCCAGTATCAGGTGGTGGTCACCGAGATTCCCTACCAGGTGCAAAAGTCGCGGCTGATCGAGCGGATTGCGGAGTTGATGCACGCGCGCAAGTTGCCATTGCTTGGCGATATTCGCGAGGAATCCGCCGATGATATCCGCCTGGTGCTTGAGCCGAAGAGCCGGAACGTCACCGCGGAAATGCTCATGGAGAGCCTTTTCCGCAATACGGATATGGAATCGCGCATCGGGCTGAACATGAACGTGCTCGACGCCGAGACCGTGCCGCGGGTCATGAATCTGCGCGAAGTGCTCCAGGCCTATCTGGACCATCGTCACGAGGTCCTGGTGCGTCGGACCAAGTTCCGGCTGGAGAAGATCGCCGATCGGCTCGACGTTCTGAAGGGCTACATGGTTGTCTTCCTCAATCTCGACGAGGTGATCGCGGTTATCCGTGAGGAAGACGATCCCCGCGCGGTGATGAAGAAGCGCTGGAAGCTGAATGATGCGCAGGTCGATGCGATCCTCAACATGCGGCTGCGCTCCCTGCGCCGGCTCGAGGAAATTGCCATTCGCGAAGAGATCGAGGGGCTTGAAGGGGAGCAGAAGACCCTCAAGGCGCTACTGCGCGACAAGGCCAAGCGAACCAAGCGGCTGGCCGCGGAGATCGCGGAACTCAAGAAGGCGTTCGGCCCGAAGACGGCACTGGGCCGCCGCCGTACCGAGATCGCCGATGCCCCCGAGCCCGTCGCCGTCCCGGTCGAGGCGATGATCGAGCGCGAGCCCGTTACCATCGTGTGTTCGGAGAAGGGTTGGGTCCGCACGATCAAGGGGCAGGGGATCGACCCGAAGGAGCTCAAATTCAAGGAAGGCGATCGCGGTAAATTCGTCATTCCCGCCGAGACGACCGACAAGCTGCTGGTGTTCGGAACGAACGGGCGCTTCTACACCGTGGCGGTGGACAAGCTGCCCGGTGGGCGCGGGCATGGTGAGCCGCTGCGCCTGATGTTCGACCTGGGCAACGACGCGGAGATCGTCTCTCTCAAGGTGCACAAGCCCGGCGACAAGCTGGTTGTCGCGTCGAGCGATGGGCGCGGTTTCGTCGTGCCCGAGGACGAGGTCGTCGCCCAGACTAAGAGCGGCAAGCAGGTTTTGAACGTGAAGGGTGACGTGGAGGCGGTGGCCTGCGCACCGGCTCAGGGTGACCATATCGCGGTGCTGGGCAAGAAGCGGAAGATGATTGTCTTCGCGCTGTCCGAACTGCCCGAGATGTCACGCGGTCGCGGGGTGAAGTTGCAGAGCTATGGTTCCGGCGACAGCCTGGCAGATGTTGCGACTTTCGCGATGTCGGAAGGCCTCACCACGCGCACCGGCGATCGGCATCGGACATTCGCCGGCGATGAGCTGAAGGACTGGATGGGCAAGCGCGCCCAGGCGGGGCGTAAGGTTCCGAAGGGTTTTCCCAGCGCCCCGCGTTTCTCATAGGGTTGTCAGTACCCGAGACAATTGGCACCGTTGCTGGAAACTGTTAACAGACAGCGACGCTTTTCCGAGAGATTGGAGACTTTAGATGCAGATGACGGCAGGCACAGCGCCCACGTTGATCGATTCAATTTGGCCCCGGCAGTCCGGCGGTTTGCTCCGTATGGCGCTGCTGGCGGTAGCGGGCAGCATCCTGATGGCATTGTCGGCCAGGACCCAGGTCCCGATGTGGCCGGTCCCGATGACGATGCAGACCTTTGCGGTACTGGTGATCGGCATGTCCTACGGTTGGCGCCTCGCCGGTGCGACGCTGCTCCTGTATCTCGCCGAAGGTGCAGTCGGCTTGCCGGTTTTCGCCAGCGGCGGCGGCATCGCCTACTTCGCCGGTCCGACGACGGGCTATCTGGTCGGCTTCCTCGTGGCCGCCATGCTCGTCGGCTGGTTGGGCGAGAAAGGCTGGGATCGCAGTGTTCCGCTCACCTTTGTGGCGATGTTTATCGGCACCGGCGTAATTTTTGCGTTGGGTGTGACCTGGCTTGCGTTCTTCCTGGGCGATTTTCAGGCCGCGCTGGCGAACGGCTTCAGCCCATTTATTGTCGGCGCATTCGTGAAGATCGCACTGGCCGCGGCGATTTTACCATTGGTTTGGAAACTGGCCATTCGCAAACGCGGCGACTGAACACCGACATAATCACTAAAAGGCCGCCATCTCATGACGAGGGGCGGCCGTTTTGCTTGGCTTGGTCGTCGCGGCCTAGAAGTTCAGGGAGATATCCCTGTGCACCGCGAGGCAGCTTGCGATATCGCTGGTGATCTCTTTGGGTAGACGATCCTGCAACCGCAACCCGATGGATGTGCGTATGGCCTCGTTGTAGGTGGCAAGCCCACCCGACAGGGCCGCGTCGGCGCGCTTACGCCATTCCACCTCGGTGGCATGTGCGGCGATCGCCTTCGCGACTTCCGCATTCGCCGTATCGCGGTTCAGGCGTCGCGGTGAAAGCGCGCGGCGTGCCTTGGATAGCGGGCTGCGAATGTCGTTCACCTGGGCGAGGCCGGACAGTCTGTCGCTGGAGAAAGCGCGGATGGCTGCAGAAGCCTCTTCCGGGCTGGCTGTTCGCACGAAGTCCTGCAGCGCGGTGAGGTCGTCGCCGATGGCGGCGAGCGCGTCGGTGTCGGCCAGGATCACGCGGATGTCACGGACCGGACCATAAGCCTCATCGACGGTGCGCCGATATGCAAGGCGTGCCTTGCGCTCGGCGCCGGTCAGGTCGACGAACTGTTTGCGGGTGTCTGCCCATTCAGCGGGAATTCGCGACCGGAGTTCGGCTTGATGGGCGAGCAGTTCTTCAATCTCGTGCTCGGCATCGCGCAAACCCTCGACATCTTCGTCACGCTTGAGCTGGAAGATCTCGTTGCGAATTTCATCGACCTCCGCGTCGACCTTGCGGGCGTCGGATTCGAGACGGCGGACCTGGCGATGGAATGGCTCGTAGTCGGGAGTGAATGCGGCGACGCCGGCCGCCGTGGCACGCACATCCTCGACCCGTGCGAAGACGCTGCCGGCCTTGTCCAGGCTCGCGCGCAGCGCTGTGGCATGCTTCTCGGGAAGCGCGGACATGGGTAGTTTATGGGCGTCGTTGATGGCGGCCTGAATCTGGTTGCCGTTCTGGTCATAGAAGCTGAATAGATGCTCCTCGATACATACCTGGAGTCGCGGGTTCTGTGGCGGTGGTGCCGTATCGGCCGTGAGGAACGACTTGTTGGGCAGGAAGTTCACCAGGCCCGGGAAGAAACCGACGATGGCGAGACCGATCAGCTGCAAGCCGATGAAGACGGTCACGCCCTTGTACATGTCGGTGGTTTTGACTTCCGGAGGCGCGACGCCACGCAGACAGAACAATGCGAAGCCGAAGGGGGGCGTCAGGAACGATGTCTGCATGTTGACGCCGATCATCACGCCCAGCCAGACGGCCGATATATTGGCCGACGGGTCGGCCAGCAGGATCGGGGCGATGATCGGGACCACCACGACGGCGATCTCGATGAAGTCCAGGAAGAATCCGAGGACGAAGATCACGGCCATGACGACGACGAACTGGGTCCAGAATCCGCCCGGCAGGCCGCCAAGGAACTCTCTGACCAGCTCCTCGCCGCCGAAGGCGCGGAAGGCGGCCGTCAGCATTGCCGCGCCGAGCAGGATGATGAAGACCATCGAGGTGGTCTTCGCCGTTTCCACCATGACCCCGCGCAGCGTGTCGTCGATCTTGAGCGTGCGCCAGGCGCTCCAGATGACCGCGACGAGAAGCCCCACGACAGCGATCGCGGCAAGAATAACACCAAGCGCGTCCGTCCCGTCGTCGATGGATTTCACGTTCAGGTCGAACTGATTGCCGAGAAACAGGATCACGGCAATCGAGATAATCGCCAGGATGGCGGGATAGAAGGCGCCGCGCTGCCCGTCCTTGAGCCGGTAGCCGGCCATGATCATGGCGCCCACCGCGCCGATGGCACCGGCCTGGTTGACCGTGGCGATACCCATAATGATCGAACCCAGCACCGCGAGGATCAGGGTCAGCGGTGGTACCAGTGCCAGCAGGACCCGGCCGGCGAAACGCAGATCGTAGCGGCCCTCATAGGGGACGGGCGGGGCCGAGCCCTTCTTCAGGAAGGCGAAGACCAGGATATAGAGCGCATAGAGACCGACGAGAACGAGGCCCGGCAGCAAGGCACCCAGGAACATGTCGCCGGCGCTGGTCGAGGTGATGTCGAACTCGCTCGGCATCGTGATCTCGCCGGTGCCGAATTTGTACTCGAGTTTGCGGGCGGTGCTGGCCTGATCGGTCGCGTTGGAGAGCTGGTCGGCCAGGATAATGAGCACGATCGAGGGCGGAATAATCTGGCCCAGTGTGCCCGAGGCGGCGATGGTTCCGGTCGCGAGCGGCTTGGAGTAGTTGTTGCGCAGCATCGCCGGCAGGGAGATCAACCCCATGGCGACGACCGTTGCGCCGACGATACCTGTGGTGGCGGCGAGCAGGGCGCCAACGAAGACGACCGAGATGCCGAGGCCGCCGGGAACCGGTCCAAACAGCTGCGCCATCGTGACCAGAAGGTCTTCGGCGATCTTCGAGCGCTGCAGCATGATGCCCATGAAGACAAACAGTGGCACCGCAATCAGGGTGTCGCGTTCGACTTCCCAGTAGACCCCTCTGAAATTGGTCACCCCGGCCGTCAGCCACTGAATGGGCCCGTCCTGGGCGAAGTAGGCGCCGGTATCGCCCGCGAAGATCACGCCTGTGAGTGCCGCAAGGCCGATCGTCAGGATTGCCGCACCCGGCAGGGCGAAGGCGACCGGGAAGCCCATACCCAGGGCGGCCGCCATGATCAGGACCAGCAATGCTACGAAAAGGAGTTCCATCAGTGCTGATCCCGCGCGCTAGTCATTCAGGCCGCCGGGGCGCGCTGGGCGACCGGGTTCTTCATGCAACTCGGCCGCATTGGCGAGGAAGTAGTTCATGAACTGGGCCAGCATGGACAATGCAAAGACCGCCAGGAATCCCGCCATGAGGTATTTGACGAACATGCCGAACCCCGCCTGGGTTACCTCGAAGGCGAGAATCGGACTGTTGATAACCGCCGCCTTGGACCACATGCCCAGCGAGATGATTATCCAGCAGAGCGGAGCGCCGAGGAGCAGGCAGCCGAGAACATTGGTCCATGCCTTGCCGCGCGGGCCGAAGCCGGCATACAGAACGTCGACACGCACATGGCCTTCCTCGACAAGCGCGTAGGCGCTGGCAAAGAGGAACAGCCCCGCATACCAGAAGCGCACGAGGTCGCCCATAAAGGCCTGCTCGTAGGAAAAGACGAAGCGGGCGATGACGATTTGCAGTTCGGCGACCACGACCAGCAGCGCCAGCCAGGTGAATCCGAGGGTGCGCGCGAAATAGGCGATGATGCAGGCGATGACGATCAGCGGCATATGCACATAGGTGCCCCGGACCCGCGAGATTCCCAGTTGCTTCTCGAGGTCCGCACCGACGAGCGCACCGAGAAACCCTTCGACACGGAGGAAGGAGATGATTGCATCGCCGATGCCGACGATGAGGACGGCCCAGAATGCCGCGCGCACGATATAGGCGGCAATTGCGCCAAGCCTGGCGGCGTCTTCGTGCAAGAGCCGTTGAGGTGTCGAGATCACAAAGCCGATTACAGCGAGGACGATCACCAGATAGCTTGCCAGCTGAATCCAGGCGAGTGTCACCGAACCACCCGACAGCGGCTTGCGCAGCGCGTCGAAACCGAACCAGCCCAAATGGGCAAACAGGTTCGAGAGGCCGGGCCAGTCCTGCCAGAAAATAAGATAGTTGTTCAGGACGAAGAGAAAGGCGACCGCGACCACCGACCAAGCGAACGATCGCAACGCGACCGGTGCAAAGCCCGCTTGTGCAGGGGGAGAGGCTGCCGTTGTATCCGTCATGGGATCCGCGGTGCTCGCTGTCCTGAAGCGCCCGATGCTCCGCCGAAGCGGAACCTGGCGGGCCTATGAGACGGACGGAACATGTAAGGCGGAGCCCGAAGGCTCCGCCCCATGTTTCGTGACGTCTTCGCGCCTACAGGCCGAGAACGCGGTTACGCTGCTGAACGTAAGCCTGGTCCGAAATATTGGTCCAGGCGCCGATGTCAGAGCGGGCCTGCACGAAGCTGTCATAGATACGCTTGGACAGATCGCTGTGGGCCTGCACCTCGTCGAAGACTTCCTCAGCGGCTTCGCCGAAGCTGTCATAGGTGTCGTCCGTGAACTGGCGGAGCTGGACGCCCTGATTCGCAATCAGGTCCTTCAGCGCCGCACCGGACTTGGCGTTGTATTCGGACATCATCCAGTCGTTTTCGGATGCTGCGGCCGCCTCGATGATGGCCTGGTCCGACTTGGACAGCTTGCCCCAGAAAGAGGCGTTCAGACCGAGGGCGAGCATGGAGCCCGGCTCGTGCATACCCGGATAGTAGTAGAACTTGGCGGCTTCGTAGAACTTCATGAAACCATCGTTCCAGGGGCCGACCCACTCGGTGGCGTCGATCGCGCCGGAGACCAGGTTCTCATAAATCTGGCCGCCCGGGAGGGAGACCGGGGAAGCGCCCAGCTTGGCCATAACGTCGCCGCCGAGGCCCGGGATACGCATCTTGAGGCCCTTGAGATCGTCGGCCGAGTTGATTTCCTTGCGGAACCAGCCGCCCATCTGGACGCCGGTGTTACCCGCCATCAGGCCCTTGAGGCCGAATTCGCCCGCGAGCTCATCCCAGAGTTCCTGGCCGCCGCCGAAGCGGATCCAGCCGTTCATCTCGGTGTAGGTCAGGCCAAACGGGACGGCGGTGAAGAACGCCCAGCCCGGATGCTTGCCTTTCCAGTAATAGTCGGCGGCGTGATAGCCCTGCGCGTTGCCCGATGCGACTTCATCGAAGCTGTCGAATGCGCCCACGCGCTCGCCGGCGGAGAAGTACTGCATCTGGATGCGGCCTTCACTCATGGTCGCGATACGTTCGGCGAGGCGCTGGGCGCCGGTGCCGAGACCGGGGAAATCGCGCGGCCATGTGGAGACCATTGCGAATTCGATCCGCTCCTGCGCGACGGCGGGTTTCGGGAAGGCGGATGCCGCAGCGGCTGCGCCCGTGACGCCGGCCAGACCGGCGGCTTTCATAAATTTACGTCGTTCCATGAATTGCTCCCTGAGGTGCGTGTTCGTGTTTGTTTCTCCGGCCTATCGAAAGCACCAGAAAGGAGCCGGAGATGGGGAATTTTTTACAGCCGTGTATCGGCTGCAAACCGTTGGAGAAACTGTATGTCAGCGGGTGTAAGGGCGCAACGGGCCCCGGGCCATACAAAAGTATGACGGTCGCGCGGCAACACCGCTCAGGTGGGGGGCTCGATGCTCGGAAGCGGCGCGTTGGTCCAGCCTTTTGGCCCCAGATGCTCGATGGGCTGAAAACGGCTTTTGTAGGTCATCTTGTCGCAGCCCTCGATCCAGTAGCCCAGATAGACATAGGGCTGATCGTTGGCCACCGCGTCGCGGACGAGCTGCAGAATACTGAAGGTCCCGAGGCTACGGCGATCTTCGGATGGTTCGAAATAGCTGTAGACCGCCGAAAGGCCGCTGGACAGGACGTCCGTGAGGCAGGCACCGAGGAGCGTGCCGGCCGTGTCCCGTATCGACATCAATGTTGTGTTCACCACGGAATCCTCGACCATCGCGCGAAAATCCGAAAAGGACATCGCGGCCATCTCGCCGCCGCTGTGGCGGGCGCGTTGATAACGGAAGAAGAGGTCATAATGTTCATCGGTGGCCAGCGCGGCCCCGGTCGTGATGACAAGGTCTGAGTTCTTGTTCCAGACGCGCTGTTGGGAGCGGGTCGGCGTAAACATTTCGACGGGGATGCGGATCGGGACGCAGCCGCTGCATCCCGGACATGCGGGCCGGTAGACGATGTGGTGAGAGCGTCGAAACCCGGCGAGTGCCAGTTGATCATGCAGGTCTTGCGCCTGCGCACCACGCAGCTCGGTGAACAGGTTACGTTCGACGCGACCATCCAGGTAGGGGCAAGGCATCGGACCCGTCCGATAAAATACAAGCGGTGGCTTCGGCGCTTGGCTGGTCATGTGCTGGCCCGGGCGGATGATCTTGAAACGTCGCGAATTCTACCGATGTCAAACGTCTCGCGCAAAGCCAAGTGAGTGGCGATGGGCGTGGTCAGCCGGAGGTGCGCCGATCGTCGATTTCGGTCTTGCGCGCAGGTTCGACAGCGGCGGGGTCATTGCTGTCGTTGGCACCGAAATCATTGGTGCTTGGACCCGAAGGTGCAGGGCCATCCGGCAGCGTGCCGTTGCCAAGGTTCTCGGCGTCGAGCTCGAGGGGGACTTCGTTCTCGCGAAGCAGGACGATGCTGATGCGCCGATTCTGTTCGCTTTCCGGCTCCTCGGGCAGCAGGGGGTCCGTATCGGCGCGGCCCTGGACAAGCGCGATACGGTCTGAACCAAGGCCGGATTCAATCAGAAGCCGTCGTGCAGCGTTCGCGCGATCGGAGCTGAGTTCCCAGTTGGTGTATCCCTCCGCGGACCTGTAGCCGCGTGAATCGGTGTGGCCGCTAATGGAGATTTTGTTCGAGAGTTGATTAACGACCTTCGAGACCAGCTGGACGAGTTTGCGTGTTTCGGCGTTTGGCTGGGAACTGCCCAGAGCGAACATCGAATAGCCTGCCTGATCAACGAGCTGGATGCGCAGGCCCTCGGGTGTCTGCTCGATCAGCAGGCTGTCTTCCAGCTGCGCAAGTTCGGGGACCGCCTCGATTGCTTGGCGCAGCGCGTCGGCGGCCGCTTCGAACTGGGCCTGCTCGCGTTCGGCCATCGCTTGCTGGAGGGCGCCTTCGTCGATCGTGCCGTTGTCGGGCTTGTCGGTCTCGCCGTTTTCGGCGAATTGGGTGGAGCCGTTCTCCGGGAAGTCGGTTTCGCCGCCGTCTCCCGCTGTTTGCGTGTCCCCCTCGACCCCACCGTCGCCGTCTCCCGACGGGAGCGGTGGGAGGGGAACGCTGGCACCTTCAGTCGGACCGCCGGCGGATACCTTGTTGCCGTCGATCGCGATTGTCTTGCCGCCCAGGATGCTGCCCGACCCGCTGCCCGGCGAGGAGATGGATTCCGGCGAGAAATAGTCGGCGATGCCCGAGCGTTGTTCCTCGGTCGTGGCGTTCAGGAGCCAGAGCAGCAGAAAGAACGCCATCATGGCCGTCACGAAATCGGCGTAGGCGACTTTCCAGGCACCGCCATGGCGGCCGTGCCCGTGCCCCTTCACCTTCTTGATGATGATGGGTTGCTGGTTGGGATTACCTGCTTCAGCCATATCCGTGCCCGTCGTGCTGTCGCCGGACTAGGCGGGCGCGTTCTCGGTCGCTTCCTCGAGTTCAGCGAATGTCGGGCGGACGCTGCTGAGAAGGGTCTTGCGCGCGAACTCAACCGATACCGCCGGGGCATTGCCAGCGACATGGGCCAGGATGCCGGCCTTCAGGCAGGCCAGATACTTGCTGTTGGCTTCTTGGGCCATTTTGATCGCACTCGCCAGCGGGCCGACGAAGCCGTAGGCGAGGAGAATGCCGAGGAAGGTGCCGACGAGCGCACCGCCGATCAGTTTGCCAAGAATTTCAGGGGGTTCGGTGATCGAGCCCATGGTCTTGATGATACCCAACACGGCCGCGACGATACCCAGCGCCGGGAAGCCGTCACCGAGCAATTGCATCGCGGTCGCGATCTGCTCGTCTTCCTGATGATGGACGTCGAGTTCCTCGTCCATCAGGGCTTCGAGTTCGTGCGGGTTCTCCGATCCGAGGGTCACGAGGCGCAGATAGTCGCAGAAGAACTCGACCCCATGGTGATTTGCGCTAAAGCCCGGGAAATTGGCGAACAGCTCGCTGTCGTGGGGGTTTTCGATATGCTGTTCGAGCGCCAGGTTGCCCTTCGCCTTGGCCAGCTTGAAGGTGGCGTACATCATCGAAAGAAGTTCGAGATAGTCGTCCTTCGAATTCGATGGGCCCTTGAGGGCGGTATTGAAACCCTTGCCGGTGGATTTCAGTACATGCTTCGGGTTTGAGGTGATGTAGGCACCCACACCGGCACCACCGATGATCACCAGTTCAAATGGTTGGTAAAGGACACCAAGTTTCCCGCCCATCGCGACATAGCCGCCGAGCACACAACCGAGCACCATTACCCATCCGATAATTACAAGCATCGCATCTCAAGCCCTTTGGAAGCGGGGAAATCCGCGAGACCTAGATTGGCGAAGATAGGTTAAGAACTGCTTTAGGTGCTGCGGGTGCCCGTCACGTCGCTCAGGAGGCGGGTTTGAAGACCTGCAGTCTCCAGTTTTTCCACGATTTCCGAGGCGTGCGCCGTGTTTCGGGTCTCGATCACGATGTCGATGGATGTTTCCTTCACCGGGACATCGAAGAACATACGTTGATGGATGATTTCGACGATGTTGCCGCCCGCATCGCCGATCAGCTGGCTTACCTGGGCAAGATTGCCCGGCGCATCCGATATCTGAACGCGCAGCCGAACCAACTGCCCGCCCCGTACCAGACCGCGCAGCAGCACGGAGGCATACAGGCGCATATCTATGTTGCCGCCGCTGACCAGCAAGCCGACCCGGCGGCCCGCAAACCGCGGTTGGTCCTCCATCACCGCCGCGAGGGGGACGGCGCCCGCGCCTTCGACAATGACGCCGCCGGTATCGGCCATCAGTTCGACGGCCGCCTCGATCGCGCTTTCGCCTACGGTCACGATGTCGTCGACGAGTTCCCTGACGATGGGCAGGGTTTGTGTGCCGGGTGTTTTCACCGCGATACCCTCGGCAAGCGTGGTACCGGCGCCTTCTATGTCCTTGCCGGCTAGCGCGGCCTGCATGGAGGCGTAGAGCTCGGCCTCGACGCCGATGATCTCGACCGCCGGCATGCGTGCCTTAAGCGCCACCGCGCAACCCGCGATCAAGCCGCCGCCGCCGACCGGGATCAGAATTGCCTCGAGCTCGGGTGCGTCTTCCGCCATCTCCAGCCCGGCGGTGCCCTGCCTCGCGCGACAGGCCGGGCGCGAGGATCGTTGGCGTGCGGATGACGTCGCCACCGATTGTCTTTGCGGCACGCTCTATGTCGGCGATGGTGACGGTCATGGTCGCAGGTTCAGTTCCGATGTGGCGTTGCGCCGAAGGTCGTCGCGCGTGCCATTTAACACGATGTAGTTGCCGTCACGCCATTGCCCGGCGAGATCACCATAGTGTCGCGATACGATCTGACCGGATTGGCCGGGTGCCATCATGAAGCGCGCTGCGTCGGGTTCGGCCATGTCGATAATGGCGCGCAGGCCCGGGCCATGCACGTGGGGATAGCTGGCGTTACCGGCATTCCGGAATGTGCCGCGATTGACCGTATGGTCGCCGCCGCTGGTTTCCGCCGTGGGTGCGACCAGCCGGCCCAGCGGCCCCGCGAACCGCAGCAGGGGATGCACGAACACGGCCTGGTGGGCGTCGCCCCAGCGCCACGCGGCGGTATCCGCACCATGGTTTTTGCGAAGTTCGGACATGGTGTCGTCGAGCGCGGCACCAACGATCTGTCCGCATGTCTCCTTCGCAGCAGTGGTCCAGTTGTCGCACCATGATGGCTGCCGGGTAAGCATGCGAATGATCACCCGGGGCCGCACGCCGCGATAGCGGCGGGTGAAGGGGCCGAGTTCATCGTCGATCAACCGGCGGCGGAGCGCATTCGACCATGTGGCGTAGATCAGCGGTTCGGGCCGGGCCGCATTCATCGATCCGTCCCAGGCGGCCATCATGGTCGGGACGGTCTGGTTGCGGATGTCATCGGGCAGCGCGTCGAGCATTGCGGCGATGAGCGCGCGCGCGCCCAGTGACACCACGTCGTTTTGAATGGCAGCGAAGCTCTCCATTGTGTGGCGATGATCTGCTGCGATCAGGTCGCCGATCCGTTCTGCCCTGAAGCCCTCGGTCCAGTCATTGCTGATCACGTGGGGATACGCGCGGGGTGCAACCCGGTTGTTGGCGTTGACGATCACACCGGTGGCCGGGTTGTGCAGTTGCGGCAAATCCTCAAAGGGCACGAAACCGCGCCAGTCATGCTCGCCGGTCCACCCCGGGAACGGGCGGGTGCCCGCACCGCCGGGACGTATGGGAAGGCGACCTGCGGTGACGAACCCGAAGCGGCCGTCACGATGGGCATAGGCCACGTTCTGCATGGGGGCATGAAAGTCGCGCAGCGCGTTGCGGAACGCCGCGACCGTGGTTGCATTGTTGAGGCCGTGAACAGCGTCGGCGGTTCGGTCGTCTTCGCGCAGCGCGGCGAAAGCCAGGGCGATCACGGTCCCGGGCGCGGCGGCCTGTGCGGCGTCAACAGAAATGTCCGAGAGGACCGGGCCGTGGCGCGTTGTTCGAACACGAAGCTTCTCTGATGTGCTGCGCCCGCGCACATGGATTACCTCTTCGCGAACCTCGAATGGCAGGCTGCCCTGGGGCGTGAGGTAGCGGTCGTGATTTGCCGGATCGATGCGTTCGACGAATAGATCCTGCGTGTCCGCATGTGTCGTGGTGAGCCCCCAGGCCATATCATCGTTGCGCCCGATCATGAAAAACGGTTGACCTGGCAACGCGCCGCCGGACGCGGTGAAATCCGGCGTCACGATCCGCGCGAGGTGCCACATGCCCGGCGCCGCGAAGCCGAGATGGGGGTCGTTGGCAAGCAGCGGCTTACCGGATTGACTGCGGGCCCCCGAGACCACCCATTCGTTCGAAGCGCTGGCGCGCGGGAACAGGTCGGGGATGGCCGTGGCGAGGCCGGTGAATCCGTTTGCTGGTCGCGCGGTTCGACTGAGCGTCGTTGGGGCATTGTCGGGCTCGTCCGGCCACAGGTCGTTGATTTGATCCGGTGTAAGCACATGGGTGAGATCGGCACGCAGCAACTCGCTCCGGAAGTCACCCGACAGCAACAATGACATCAGCCGCACCCAGGCCGCGCTGTCAGCAAGCCGCCAGGGTTCGAACGGAAGTCCCAGCACGATCATCTCGGGCGGACGCTTGGTGTCCGGTGCCGTCATCCAGGCGTTGACGCCCTCGACATAGGCGTCGATCACCGCGCGGGCCCCGGGCGAGAGTTGTGCGACGGACGCCTCGGCCAACCGGTATATCCCGAGGGTTCGCATGAAACGGTCGGTACGCAATCCCGGTGGTCCGATGACCTCGGCCAGGCCTCCGGCCGCGGTCCGCCGCATGAATTCCATCTGGAAAAAGCGGTCCTGGGCGTGCACGAAGCCGAGCGCTCGATAGGCGTCGAGCCTGTCGTTGGCGAAAATGTGCGGGACCGCGTGCTGGTCGCGGATGACCGAGACGGGGCCATCCAGGCCGGCCAGCTCAAAATCGCCGCCGGTTTCGGTCTGTGCGGTCATGAAAATGACCACGATGGCGAGTGCTGCAAGAGCGGCAAGCCCCGCGGGCAGGGCGAGCAGGATCGCCAGGCCGGATATGATGCAGCGGATAAGGCGCATCGGCGCGGCCTAGATGTCCACCTGATAGGTTTTCCACGGCGTGGCATGGGCGACCCGGTCGGAGAAACCGCGCCCGCGATAATTGTCCTCTGCCGTAAACCAGCGCAGCCATGACCATTCGCGTTCACGGCCGATCTCGGCGATCGCGTTTATAAGTGCATCGGCGGCACCGCTGCCTCGGGAGTCCGGCTCGACAAACAAATCATCGAGGAAGCCAGCCTGGGTACCCGATAGCGGCCGGGCAAGATTGCGGAAATGCGCAGGGCCGATGGGTCGGCCGTCTGCGCCACGGGCGAGCAGGCACTCGGTCTGATGGTCGGGATCGTTAATCCAGCCCCAGACCCGCTCGATGACATCCGGGTCGTCGGGGACTTCGTAGAAACGCCGGTAGCCGAGGAACAGCGCGGCCCATGCCTCTTTGTCTTGCTGTGTCGGGGGGGCAATTTCAATGGTCGCCATGGCTGGTCTCGCGGGTCGTATGATGGTTGGTGACATAAGCGCGCCTGCCTTAGGTTCGCGCGCCATTTCAAACCGACGTTAGAGGCATGATGTGATGCGGTCACGGTCTTTCCGCGGGTTAAGCCAGTCGGGCTTCCATCGCCTGCATTACACCGAATGGGGTGAGCCGGATGCGCCGGTTGTTCTTTGTGTACATGGGCTGACCCAGACAGCGCGTTCTTTCGACCGTTTGGCTGAAGCTCTTTCCGCAGACAGGCGAGTAATTTGCCTGGACGTGGTCGGGCGGGGGAGAAGCGGCTGGCTGGCCGACCCGTCAGGATATGACTTCCCGCAATATCTCGCAGACGTGAACGCCCTGGTGGCCCGGCTCGGTGTGGACAGCATCGATTTTGTCGGAACTTCCATGGGCGGGATCATGGGCATGCTCATGGCCGCGATGCCGAACACGCCGTTGCGCAAGCTGGTGGTCAACGATGTGGGACCGTTCATTCCCAAGGCCGCCCTGGAATGGATACGCGACTATGTGGGCACCGATCCGGTGTTTCCGGATCTTGCATCCCTGGAAGAGTATCTTCGCCGGATTTGGGCGCCGTTCGGGGAACTGGATGACCGCGAATGGGCGCATCTGGCGGAAACTTCTGCGCGCAAAGCCGACGATGGCACGTTTGCGCTGGCCTACGACCCGGCGATTGCCGTTCCGATGAAGGCGCGCCCGGTGACGGACGTCAACCTGTGGCCCGTATGGGACGCGATTGGCAGCGATACGCTCGTGGTGCGCGGCGCAGATTCTTTGCTGCTGCTCCCGGAGACTGCCCGGGAAATGACCGAGCGAGGGCCGCGTGCGGACCTCGTCGAAATTGCGAATGTCGGGCACGCCCCGACATTTTCGCGCCGGGCCGAGATCGAGCCGGTTACGGAGTTTCTGCGCAAATGAGCGGCCGTCAGGAGGTCTTCGAACCATTCCGGGCGAGGACACCCTGGTTCGGCGGAGACCTGCAAACGCTTCGCAATACGTTCATGCGCGACCGGGCGGACCTGGACCGATGGCCGGGCGAACGGGTGTATTTCCCGGCGGACAACGGCGACCGTCTGAACGGCGTTCTACACGCCGGGCCCGCCGGCGATTCCACGCTGGTGGTGCTGATCCATGGGCTGACCGGGTGTGAGGACAGCGCTTATGTGCGGGCGAGCGCGCGCCTCTTGCTAACGGCCGGATATGGGGTGCTTCGCTTGAATTTGCGCGGCGCGGCGCCGTCGCGGCGGGATTGTCGACAGATGTACCATTCCGGCCGCAGCGAGGACCTGGTGCTGGTTTTTGGCCTGCTGGCTGATATGGGTTACGGCGCGGATCGGTTGTTCGCGGTCGGTTATTCGCTCGGCGGCAACATCTTGCTCAAGTATCTGGCCGAGAACGGGACTGCCGCGCGGGTTTCCCGCGCCGTGACGGTGTCGGCACCCCTCGATCTTGACCGTGTGTCGCGCCGATTGGAGGCGCCGCGCAACCGGCTCTATCACCGCTGGCTGCTCGACCGAATGAAGCTGGATTGGGGCGGCGGCCGGCTCGATATCTCGCCGGCGCAGCAGATCGCAATGGAACAGGCCACCTCTATTCGGGAGTTCGACGATGGCGTGGTGGCGCCGAGCAACGGATTTGCAGATGCCGAAGAATATTATGCGCGCTGCGCGGCCGGGCCGCGCCTCAGCGGGATAGAGACCCCGACCTTGCTGGTGCATGCCGAAGACGACCCTTGGATCCCGGCCGAGATTTACCGGCAGTACAAACCCTCCATGCCGTCATCCATGCTGCTGGCGCTGGCATCGGGCGGCGGACATGTAGGATTTCACGGCACGACCGGGCGCTGGCACGATCAGGTGATCGCGCGGTTCTTCGACACGGATTCCGCGGACCAGTAGTGCATGAAAAAGGGCGCCCCGACCGGGGCGCCCCTGATTTCAAAACCGAAACCGGTTACTTGGGCGGCGGGACGATCCGCAGATACGGGCGCGGCGCATTCCAGCCATCCGGGTAGGCCGCCTTGGCGTCTTCATCGGAGACGGCGGGCAGGATGATGACGTCTTCGCCGTCCTTCCAGTTCACCGGGGTGGCAACCTTGTGGTTGGCGGTGAGCTGCAGGGAATCGATGACCCGCAGGATCTCGTCGAAGTTGCGCCCCGTGCTCATCGGGTAGGAGATCACCAGCTTGACCTGCTTGTCCGGGCCGACGATGTAGACATTGCGGACGGTCGCATTGGTCGCGGCGGTGCGGCCCTCGGAGGTGCCGTCCTCGCTCGCGGGCAGCATGCCGTAAAGCTTGGCGACGGTGAGCTCGCTGTCACCGATCAGCGGATAGGTCACCTTGACGCCCTGGGTTTCCTCGATATCGCCGACCCATTTCTCATGGTCGTCGACCGGGTCGACGCTCAGGCCGATGATCTTGACGTCGCGTTTGTCGAACTCGGGCTTGAGCTTCGCCATATAGCCCAGCTCGGTCGTGCAGACCGGGGTGAAATCCTTGGGGTGCGAGAACAGCACGCCCCAGCTGTCGCCCAGCCAATCATGGAAGTTGATGGTGCCTTCCGTCGTCTGTGCCTCGAAGTCGGGCGCAGTATTTCCGATCTGTACCGTCATGTTTGTCTCTCCTCTTTATGGATCCCCATCGGCGGCCGGGTGTCGGCTGCCGCAGCGCAATGATGCGCGGTCTGTTTGACAATCTGAGGGTTAGTTAGAGCGCAGAGGCAGTAATGACAAGTCGAGTGCGTAAATTATATTATTTACACAATAATATGCGTAAATTAGGCGTGGCCCTTATGGGGATTGTTGGCCGTCGGATTCCGGTGCCGGTATTTCGACAGGCAGGTCCGGTTGCTGGCTCTCCCAGTAGGCGATGTGCTCCTGAATCGATGCGAGGATATCGTTCACGGGCGTATCGAGGCCGTATTGCTGCATGATCGGTTCCTGAATTCCGAACTCCGCGCGCACGAATTGCAGCCAGGAGAACGGGACCGGCGCGGTGGGGCGCACCTTGGGCAGTTCGGCGAACTTGAACAGCAGATAAGGTTTTTTGCGCGTGCGGGTGATCGAGGCGACGATGCCGCGGCGAACCTGACTCGAATGGGCAATGAACACGATATTGTTCCAGGGAACGGTGCCGCACAGCCATTCCCGGAAATACACACCGTTCTCGTCAACCAGGACCTGCGCGTCGCGGTTCTGCATCCGCATGAACGTGACGACGGCCCAGACCAGCGCCGCGGCGATGAGCACACCGGCAAACCGCCACGAATCCTCGACGGGGCCCTCGGCAGCGAACGGGATGATCAGACACATGGCCGCGAGTGCCAGGATCGCGAGCAGGCGCCAGAATTGAACTCGCTGGCTGTAGCGGACAATCAGGGGTTCGGGTGCCGTGGCCGGGAGTTCGGCCCCGGTTGCCGGCGCGTCTTCGTCATTCGCCATTGAGAAGCCGGGCCGCATCGATGGCGAAATAGGTCAGCACGCCGCTGCAGCCCGCGCGCTTGAATGCCATCAGGGTTTCCATCATCACGCGCTGATAGTCCAGCGCGCCATTGTCGGCCGCGAAACGCAGCATCGCGTATTCGCCGCTCACATTGTAGGCGAAGGTCGGGATACCGAACTGGGATTTCACCCGCTGGATGATATCGAGATAAGGCAGTCCCGGCTTCACCATGATCATGTCCGCGCCTTCGTCGATATCCAGCGCCACCTCGCGCAGGGCCTCATCGCTGTTGGCGGGGTCCATCTGGTAGGTGTCCTTGGTCTCGCCCTTCAGAAAACCAGCGCTGTCGATGGCATCCCGGAACGGGCCGTAGAAGCCCGACGAGAATTTCGCGGCGTAGGACATCAGGAGCACGCGGTCATAGCCCTCCGCGTCGAGCGCGGTGCGCAGGGCGCCAATGCGGCCGTCCATCATGTCGGATGGCGCGATGATGTCGCAGCCGGCCTCGACCTGGACCAGCGCCTGGCGGCACAGCGCCTCGATGGTCTCGTCGTTGACCACATGGCCGTCACGCACGATCCCGTCATGGCCGTCGGAGTTGAACGGGTCGAGGGCGACATCGCACATAACGCCGATATCCGGGTGCGCGTTCTTGATTTCGCGAATGGCCCGACAGACCAGATTGTCGGGGTTCCATGCTTCCGCGCCGTCGGGGGTCTTGAGCTCCGCGGGGGTCGCGGGGAAGAGTGCGACCGAAGGAATGCCCAGCGCCTTGGCTTCACCGACGGCGGCGGGCAGGCGATCGGGAGAATAGCGAATGACCCCCGGCATGGTCGGGATCTCTTCTGTCCGATCCTTGCCGTCGCAAACGAAGATCGGCCAGATAAAATCGTCCGGCGATAGAAGATTCTCGCGCACCATGCGGCGCGACCAATCCCAGCGTCGATTTCGACGCATGCGTGTCTGCGGAAAGGCACCAACCGGTGTCGAGGGGCCGCGGGTCATGACCGCTCCTGAGCAATGGCTGAAAGGGCCGGAAACATAGACGCAACCGGCCTCGGGTCCAAGCCCCGCGCACTTTCCACGACAGATGATCTGCGCCTATAGTTTTGCGAGGTATTTGCGTTTCTTTTTGCAGGAGTGTCATGCGCCGGGGTGGGCGCAAACGAATTGGGGGGAACAACAGATGGCGAAACCAAAAGTCATTGTGAACATGTATCCGGTGTTGCCGGCCGTGGATGAGGCGGATCGCGCGGCAAAACGGCCGATCGGGCGGAATTCGGAGATCTACAACACGGTGCTGCACGAGATGGTCGACATCGTCAAAGCGGCCGATGACCTTGGTGTCTGGGGCGTCAGCACTATCGAGCATCATCTCCATTCCGAAGGTTATGAGCTCGCCCCCAGCCCCGGCATCGTCAACGCCATGTGGTCCCAGCATGTAAAGAACGCGCGTGTCGGGACCATCGGCTATGTCGCGGCCACGCGGGACCCGATCCGGATGGCCGAGGAAATGGCGGTCATGGACCATGTGACCCAGGGCAAGTATTTCGCCGGGTTCGCGCGGGGCTATCAGGCCCGGTGGGCGCATATCCTGGGCCAGTATGTCGACGCGCAGGCGACGTCATCCAACGGCGGCGAGGTTGACGTGCGCAACCGCGAATTGTTCGAGGAACGCGTTCTGCAGGTCGTCGATTGCTGGAAGAACGAGACGGTTTCGTTCGACGGCAAGTATTACAAGGCGCCCTATCCCTACGACACGGGGGTCGAGAATTTCCCCGCCGCTCCCGTCGCACAGCGCATGGGTGCACCGGGTGAAATAGATGATGACGGGACGACTGTCCGGCGTGTCTCTGTCGTCCCGCAACCCTATCAGGACCCCCACCCGCCGGTGTTCGTCGCCGTGAGTGCCAGTCCTGACTCGATACGCTTCTGTTCGAAGAACGGTTTCTCGCCGGTGTATTTCACCCCGCTCGATCACTTGGTCGAGCTGGCCAAGGTCTATGTGGATGAAGGCCAGAAGACCGGACGGGACCTGCAGTTTGGTGCCAACCAGACGATCGTGCGCTGGCCGCATTTCTCACGCGACAAGGCGCATTTCCGCGAGCAGCTCGCGGCCTATGACGCCGAGTTCTACAAGAATATCTACGGCTCCTTCTTTCCGTTCCTGGTCGACGGTGTCGACAGCGACGAA
This sequence comes from Alphaproteobacteria bacterium, assembly GCA_965261975.1. Classification (GTDB taxonomy): domain Bacteria; phylum Pseudomonadota; class Alphaproteobacteria; order UBA6615; family UBA6615; genus UBA8079. The sequence goes on along the minus strand of CBDHEC010000043.1, from coordinate 27,857 downwards.
GCCATGGTCGACCGTATGGTCGATACCGGCATTTTCATCGGCGGATCTGTCGAGGACACGATTGCGGAGTGGAAGCACACCTATGAGCGCATACCGTCGGAGTATATCTGCCTCATCTGGCACTATGCGATGTGCCCGAAGGAAAAGGTGATCGAGGAGCTGGAAATCTTCATGGAGAAGGTTCTGCCGGAGCTCGATATCCCCGATTTCGAGCCTGTGCTGGCGGCCGAGTAGATCCCGTTTCGGGCTGGAATAGCTGGCCTTTCGCGTCGCAGACGCAAGGATAAGAGAGGTTGCTCCTGCGTGCCATGTTACGCGGGTGATTTAAGCCATCCTTAACCTGTGTCTGCGATCCTGCATGCTCGAATTAGCGCTCGGAAAGCGGGAGATGCAGGCAATGAAACAGACATATCTAGCGACGATCGTCCTGCTCGAACGGATGCATCGCCAGTTCCTTGAAGTGATCAAGTCAGAGCTTGAAGGTCACGATATTCGCGACATCAATAACGTGCAGGCTTTGATCCTCTATAATATTGGCGGCGACGAGATGACTGTCGGTGAGCTGACACTGCGCGGCTACTATCTCGGCTCGAACGTGTCCTACAACGTCAAGAAGATGACCGAGCATGGATACCTCCACCAGGAACGCTCCTCCCATGACCGCCGCTCCGTGCGCGTTAAGCTGACGGAAAAGGGCCTCGAGCTTAGCCGTCTGCTCGAACAGATGTTCGAACGCCATGTTGAAGCCGTGGAAGATTCCATCGACGAGGAAAATCTGGCGGCCGCCAACGAAAGTCTGCGTGACGTGGAACGCTTCTGGCTCCAGCAACTCGGGTTCGGACCGCGCGTTGCTGAGTTCTCCCGGGTGGAGACGGCGGCCTAGGCGCCAACGGATACATCGGAACGAAAAAGGGCGGCTGCATGTGCAGCCGCCCTTTTTGTCGTTTGGTTGCCTGTATCAGGCGTGAAGATCGTTGGCCAACAGCGCTGACGCATCCTTGCCGTTCTCACTCAGCACATGCTTCAGCTTGCCGAGCGCCTTGGCCTCGATCTGGCGGATGCGCTCCTTGCTGACGCCAAAGCTTTCGCCGATCTCGGACAGGGTGTTCTTGTCCTCCGTCAGGAACCGACGGACGATAATCTGGCGCTCGCGATCCCCCAGGGTGTCGAGGGCATCCTCCAGCCAGGCGGTGCGGACCTCGCCGTCATGATGCCAGGCCGTAATGTCTTCCGGGTTTGGGCCATCGTCCTCGAGCATGTCCTGGAATTCGAAGTCATCCTCATCGCCGTAGCTTGCGTTCAGCGAATTGTCCGGCCCGCCCAGATGGGCTTCCATGCGCACGACGTCTTTGGTTTTGACCTGAAGCCGTTCGGCAACCCGTTCGCGGTCCGCGTCGGTCAGTGTGCCGTCGGGACCCGTCGCCAGCTGGGCGCGCACCTTTCGGAGGTTGAAGAAGAGGCGGCGTTGGGCCGGCGTCGTGGCGACCCGGACGATCGAGTTGTTGCGCAGGATATGGTCCTGGATGGCGGCCATGATCCACCAGGAGGCGTAAGTAGAGAACCGCGCATTGTGTGAGGGGTCGAAGCGCTGAGCGGCTTCCATGAGGCCGATATTGCCTTCCTGTACGAGATCACCGACCGGCAGTCCGTAGCCCTTGAACTTCCAAGCGATACGCAGGACGAACCGCGCATAGGCTTCGATCAGTTCATGGAGGGCAGCCTCATCCTGTTCTTCGCTCCAGCGACGAGCCAGTTCGAACTCATGCTCCTTTTCCAGGATAGGGGCCTGCATGACAGCATTGGCGTAGCGACGGTTTCCGCGTTCGATTGCCTGTGATGCAAATGTGGCCATGATATTCTGTCCTTTGACAAATCGGGGCGGGGGGCTATATCCCGCAAGGATCAATGATGGTTTTGGTTTCGACTCGATATGAAAAGAATATACGCACGGAGCCAGCCGGATACAAGGTGATATCGACTCGATATTATCCAAATGATATAAGATATTGCCTATTTTGGCTCGATTGAAGTGCATTGAGAACAGGTAGACATGGGCTCCCAAGCCACTGATAATATTGACAAAGAAGACCTTTCACGGCTCCTGGACCGTCTCGGCAGGATGTCACGTGGGTTGCAATATTGTCATGGCTTGAATCCGGCGCAATGGGACTGCCTGCGCTTTATCGGCCAGGCAAATCGCTTCTCGCGCACGCCCGGTGCCCTTGCAGCGTTTCTCGGCACAACCAAGGGTACGGCAAGCCAGACCCTGAACGCGCTCGAAAAAAAGGGTTATCTCCGTCGCGTGCCCGACCCCGATGACCGGCGTGTGCGCCATATCGAACTGACGGAACTCGGCGCTGGATTGCTGGACGAGGATCCGCTCAATTGCCTCGACAAGGCTATTTCAAACTTGCCGGCGGAAACCGTAGACACTATGGCCGCCGGCCTGGCGCGGCTTTGCTCCGATATGCAGTCACGGTGTGGCGGGCAGGATCTTGGCATCTGCCAGACATGCGGGCATTTCGACGGCGAAACGGCGGGCGGCAACATGATGTGCGGCCTGAAGCAGGCCGAGCTCAGTTGCGAAGATTCCACGAAGTTCTGCGTGAACTTCTCGCCCGAGGCTGATACCGAAAATTGCTGACCGGTTCCCGGTCGGGGATCAGGCGCCCGTGAAGGCCTGCAGCCCGGTCTGCGCGCGGCCGAGGATCAGCGCATGGATGTCGTGGGTGCCTTCATAGGTGTTCACGGATTCCAGATTCATCACATGCCGGATGACGTGATACTCGTCCGAGATCCCGTTGCCGCCATGCATGTCGCGCGCGACCCGGGCGATGTCGAGCGCCTTGCCGGCGTTGTTGCGCTTCATCAGTGAGATCATCTCCGGAGTCGATTTGCCCTCATCAATCAGCCGCCCGAGCCGCAGGCTGCCATGCAGGCCCAGGGTGATCTCGGTCTGCATGTCCGCGAGTTTCTTCTGGATGAGCTGGTTGGCAGCCAATGGGCGGCCGAACTGCTTGCGCTCGAGGGTGTAATCGCGAGCCGCATGCCAGCACGCCTCCGCGGCACCCATGGCGCCCCAGGAGATGCCGTAGCGCGCCTTGTTGAGGCAGCCGAACGGACCGCCGAGACCGCGTGCGTTCGGAAGCTTGTTCTCCGCCGGCACGAAGACCTCGTCCATCACCACCTCGCCGGTGGCCGATGCGCGCAGGGAAAACTTGCCCTCGATCTTGGGAGTCGACAGGCCCTCCATGCCGCGCTCCAGGATGAAGCCGCGGATGATGTCCTCATCGTCCTTCGCCCAGACAACGAACACGTCGGCGATCGGCGCGTTGGAGATCCACATTTTCGCGCCCGACAGGGAAAAACCGCCATCGACCGTCTTCGCCCGGGTCACCATACCGCCCGGATCGGAGCCATGGTCGGGCTCGGTCAGCCCGAACGCACCCACCCATTCGCCGGTGGCCAGTTTCGGGAGACACTTCATGCGTTGGTCTTCCGAGCCATATTCGTAGATCGGCCACATCACCAGTGACGATTGTACCGACAGCGCCGAGCGGTAGCCGGAATCGACACGTTCGACCTCGCGCGCGATAAGCCCGTAACAGACATGGTTCACGCCCGCGCAGCCATATTCCTCCGGCAGGGTTGAGCCCAGCATCCCCAGCTCGCCGAACTCGTTCATGATCTCGCGGTCGAAGGTCTCGTTGCGGTTGGCCTCGAGGATCCGCGGCAGCAGTTTTTCCTGGCAATAGCTCCGGGCCATATCGCGGACCATCCGCTCGTCTTCGTCGAGCGCATCGTCGAGCAGAAGTGGGTCGTCCCTCTGGAAGCGCGGCTTTTCCGCACTGGCGCGTGTCGGTTCTGCGTTTTCGGCGACACTCATGACCTTAACTCCTGCAAATTCGGTGCGTCGTTATCGAAGAGGCACCACAATAAGAATGTAAATCGGCCGTTCTCCGGCATTCGGTCTGATTATCGCCCCACGATGTGAGACGCAACCGCTCAGTCCCTTACGGTTTCGAACTCGCCCGGCGAGGTAATTTCGAGAAGTTCGCAGTCTTCCGACATCCAAAGCGCGTCGTGCATGATTCCATCGGGCTGATAGAAACAATCACCCTTGGAAACGCTTATTTCGCCCTCGCCGTCGAACCAGAAGCGGGCCTCGCCCTGCAAGACATAGATCATCTGGAAGTCGGTCATATGCGCATGTTTGCCGGTGTGATGATCCGCTGCAGGATCGGCAATGCGAATGACGTGGGCGCTGAACTGGCCCTTAGTCGCGTCGCGGATGCCCAGGTCGGCGTATTCGAAGTCCTCCCGCAGTCCTTTTTTCCATTCGGCATCTCGTGCGTGCTTAACACTAAATTTTTCTTTAGTCGCTTTCATGGAACCGTTCCTCCCGTGGGACGTTTTTCAGCACCCGACTATAAGCCGGTGTATTTGCACTGACCATCACCGTGGAGAGCAAGTCGAATGGCCAGACTTCCGCACGCCAAGGCCCGAAGCATGGCGGGAGGCAGCGTGATTTTCGAGTTTTCCCCTGTGGGGAACGCCGTGAAAGTGTGCGCGGTCGATCCGGACACGGGGCTGGAAGTCTCGATCGTCGGCCCGGCCAATGCAGGCGAGGAGGCGCTGCGCCGAACGGCGATGGCTAAACTTCGTTATATGTTGGAAAAGCGCCAGCCGGCGCCCTTGGGCCGCGGCGGCGTATTCGTCTGATCCAGATGACCGTCGGACTGCGCCGCTAACGTGCGCGCTTTCCGAGGCCGATCTCTTTCGCAAACGCCGAACGCTGCTTCGCATAGTTCGGCGCCACCATCGGATAATCGGCCGATAGGCCCCATTTGGCCCGGTACTCTTCGGGGGTCAGATTATATGCGGTGCGGAGGTAGCGCTTGAGCATCTTCAGCTTTTTGCCGTCTTCCAGACATATGATGTGGTCTGGCGTGATCGAACGCTTCACCGGGACGGCGGGTTTCTGTTTGGTCTGAACGCTCGCCGCGCCGCCGCCGAGACCCTCGAGGCTGCGATAGACCGACTGGATGACTTCTGAAATTTGGTTTTCCGGAATGGGGTTGTTGCCGACATACGCAGATACGACGCGGGTGGTCATCCGAAGAAGTTCGTCACGAGACAAGTTGTCAGGATTGTTTTCTGTCATTTGTCCCCCCAAATCCTGCGTTTGCTTTGGCATGCAGTTGGCAATCGTGATCGCATGCAGGTGGGAGCCAGTCAATACGCCTTTCGAATAATCGTCAGTACTTTTCGGAAAGAGCGAAATGAACAGATGGAACTGGACTAAAAGGCGACTTTGGCTGTCGGAACGAAGACTCGTTTTTTGTATCGATGACTATGGCTGCACTACGTCAAAAATGCTGCGGCGCGAAAAACTCGGTGATGTCGTTGTCCACACGATTTCGACGCGACAACTTGTGTATCGCTGGCGGCGACCGACGAGATGTGGTAATTCGTACGCGATCTGACTGTCCCAATTTCAGCGACGTTTACACGGATTTGATGCATGAGCGAAGGCACGATCGCGATCGCGGCGGACCACGCCGGATACGCCCTCAAGGAAGAACTCAAGGCAGATCTTCAGGAACGCGGTGTGACCATCCTTGATCTCGGTACCGACAGCGATGCCTCGGTCGACTATCCCGACTTCGGGAAAGCGGTCGGCGAAGCCGTCGCGTCGGGTCGGGCGGACCAGGGGGTCATCATCTGCGGGACCGGTATCGGCATCTCCATTGCAGCCAACCGGATCGCCGGCGTGCGTGCCGCGCTTTGCCATGACGCCACGACCGCGCGTCTGGCGCGCGAGCATAATGACGCGAATGTCCTGGCGCTGGGGACCCGTATTCTCGGGCACGAGGTGGCGCATGATTGCCTGCGCGCTTTTCTCGATGCGGCCTATCCGGGCGGTGAGCGGCACGACCGAAGGGTCGCGAAACTGGGATAGCAATGGCAGGTTAAATGCGGGCGCCGGACGGCGGCGTGACAAAAGTATCTGAACGAATGAACGACAGAGGAATAAGTATGTCGATGACCAGTGAAGCCCCGGGCGCGGGCAATGTGACCGACGGATTTTTCGACCGCGGCCTCGCCGAGGCCGATCCCGACATTTTCGATGCCATGCAGCGCGAGCTCGGACGCCAACAATCCCAGGTCGAGTTGATCGCGTCGGAGAATATCGTCTCGCGTGCCGTCATCGAGGCCATGGGTTCGGTTCTGACCAATAAATACGCCGAAGGCTATCCCGGCCGCCGCTACTATGGCGGTTGCGAGTTCGTCGATGTGGCCGAGGAATTGGCAATCGAACGCGCGACGCGGTTGTTCGGTTGCTCGTTCGCGAATGTGCAGCCCCATTCCGGCGCTCAGGCGAACCAGGCGGTCTTCCTCGCCCTGTGCAAGCCGGGAGACACTGTACTCGGCATGTCGCTGGCGGCCGGCGGCCACCTGACCCACGGTGCCGCGCCCAACCTGTCGGGTAAATGGTTCAACGCCGTCCAATACGGGGTGCGCCGCGAAGACGCCCGGATCGACATGGACGAGGTCGAGGCGCTGGCGCGTGAGCACAAGCCCGCGCTGATCGTTGCAGGCGGATCGGCCTATCCGAGGGTGATCGACTTCGCGAAGTTTCGTGAGATTGCAGACGCGGTCGGGGCATACCTGATGGTCGACATGGCGCATTTCGCCGGCCTGGTTGCCGGCGGCGCTCATCCGAGCCCGTTTCCCCACGCGCATATCGTCACGACCACGACCCACAAGACACTTCGTGGCCCGCGTGGCGGCATGATCCTGGCCGACGATCCGGATCTTGGTAAGAAAATCAATTCGGCCGTCTTTCCCGGCCTGCAGGGCGGGCCGCTGATGCATGTGATCGCGGCCAAGGCGGTAGCCTTCGGCGAAGCTCTCCAGCCATCGTTCAAGACCTATGCGCAACGGATCGTCGAGAACGCCAACGCGCTGGCGGCGACCCTGGCCGAAGGCGGGCTTGATATCGTCTCCGGCGGCACGGAGACGCATCTTATGCTCGTGGACCTGCGGCCGAAATCACTGACCGGGAATATCACCGAGGTTGCGCTCGAGCGGGCCAGCCTGACGTGTAACAAGAACGGTATCCCGTTTGACCCGGAAAAGCCGATGGTAACGTCCGGCATCCGGCTCGGGACCCCGGCCGGTACCACGCGCGGCTTTGGCCCTGCGGAATTCCGACTGGTTGGCGAACTCATTGTCGAGGTGCTCGATGGTCTGAGCGGCAACCCGGACGGTGACGCACAGGTCGAGGAATCGGTGCGCAGGCGCGTAGAAGAGTTATGCAATCGGTTTCCGATTTACCCGGCCGGCTGATCGACAGGAAAAAGAAGCGACGCGAGAGGAAACGTAAATGCGCTGCCCGTTTTGTGCACACACCGACACGCATGTGAAGGATTCGCGTCCGACAGAGGACAACACGGCGATCCGCCGCCGCCGCGCATGCCCTGATTGTGGCGCGCGCTGGACCACTTTTGAGCGCGTTCATCTGCGTGACCTGACAGTGCTGAAGAAGAACGGTCAACGTGTGCCGTTCGATCGCGACAAACTGGAAAGTTCCATGCGCATTTCCCTGCGCAAGCGCCCGGTGGATGCCGAGCGCGTGGATCGGGTCATTAGCGGCATTGTGCGGCGTCTCGAATCCTCGGGCGAGACGGATATCCCTTCCGATGCGATCGGCGAGGCGGTGATGGACGCCCTGGCCAATCTCGATTCCATCGCCTATGTGCGGTTCGCCTCGGTCTACAAGAATTTCCGTGAAGTCCGCGATTTCGAGGATTTTATCGGGAACGAGCATTTGTCGGCTGACGGCGAGATGGTCGAAAACGATTGATCGCGGGCGGCTTTCGCTCGACCCTAGTCTGATGCATAGCGATCAGGATTTCATGACAACAGCGCTGCGGCTCGCGCGGCGCGGGTTGGGCAATGTCTGGCCCAACCCCGCGGTCGGTTGCGTGATCGTTTCCGGTGAGCCTGACAAGCGCGTCCTTGGGCGCGGCTGGACCCAGCCGGGCGGCCGTCCACATTCGGAGACGGTGGCGCTCGACCAGGCGCGCGCGCGTTTCGGCGCTGCGGCGCTCGTCGGTGCGACGGCATATGTCACGCTTGAGCCGTGCAGCCATTTGGGGCGTACGCCGCCATGCGCGGACGCGTTGATCGCTGCGCGCGTGGCGCGCGTGGTGGTCGCTTGCGGCGATCCCGATGCGCGGGTGGCGGGGCGTGGCATCGCGCGGATACGTGATGCGGGTATCGAAGTCGAAACCGATATCTGTCGCGAGGAAGCTGAGAACATCAATATCGGTTTCCTGACGCGGGTCGGGGACGGTCGCCCGATGGTTTCCCTCAAGACCGCGACCACGTCGGATGGCCGGATCGCGACCCGGACCGGCGCATCCCAATGGATCACCGGCGCGGCGGCGCGACGTCACGCACATCTATTGCGCGCCCAGCATGACGCCATTGCGGTGGGGATCGGGACCGCCGAGGCTGATGATCCGAGCCTGACCTGCAGGTTGCCGGGAATGGAAGGCCGCTCGCCAGTGCGCGTGGTGTTCGATTCACAGCTGCGAATATCGCTGGAATCCGAATTGGTGCGCACGGCGGGCGATGTCCAGACATGGGTTCTGTCGGCGGCCAAGACCGACAAGGAACGTCGCAAGGCTCTGGAAGGGGCGGGGGTGATGGTTGTCCCGATCGAGGATGTCGTGGATGGACAGCCGGAGCCAGGTGCCGCGTTGCGTGCGCTTGGCGCGATGGGGGTGACGCGCCTGATGGTGGAAGGCGGCGCGCGGCTGTCGACCGGGTTGCTCCGCGCAGGCCTCGTCGATCGGTTGCTTTGGTTCCGTGCGCCATCCCTGATCGGTGGTGATGGGCTGCCGCCTTTTGGTGATCTGGGGGTCGCGGACATGTCCGAAGTACCAACCTTCAAGCCCCTGTCCCGCACACCGGTCGGTGACGACACGCTGGAAATTTTCGCCCGCGTGCCGTAACCAAGCCCCATGTTTACAGGAATTGTCACTGATGTGGGGCGGATTGCCGGGGTCGATACCCAGGAAGTCGGGCGCCGACTGACGATCGAGACCGCGTATGACACGTCGGACATCGATATCGGCGCGTCGATCGCGTGCAATGGGGCATGCCTGACCGTGGTCGAGAAAACGGCGTCGAGTTTTGCCGTCGATGTCTCGGGTGAGACACTCGAGAAAACCACGAGCGGCAGTTGGGACGTGGGTACGCGTATCAACCTGGAGCGCGCCTTGCGGGCTGCCGACGAACTGGGCGGGCATCTGGTGCTCGGTCATGTCGACGGCGTGGCGCAAGTAGTCGGCCTGGCGCGCGAGGGTGACAATCACCGGGTTAGCATCAGGGTCCCCGATGCGCTGAAGCACTACGTGGCGTCAAAGGGTTCGATCACGGTCGATGGTGTCTCACTGACTGTGAACGAAGTGGATGATGCGGTTTTCGGGGTGAATATAATCCCCCATACATGGGACAACACGTCACTTGCCGATGTTGATGTCGGAACCGATGTGAATATTGAAGTGGATGTAATCGCGCGCTATGTCGCGCGTCTTTTGGAACGGGATGAAACGTGACAGATAAAACCGAGGGTCTGCGCAGCGTATCGAAGCAGGACGTGCAGCGCGCCGTGGACGACGAACAGATTTTGTCGCCGATTGAGGACATCATCGAGGATGCCCGCAACGGGAAGATGTTCATTCTCATCGATGACGAGGATCGGGAGAACGAAGGTGACCTGGTAATCCCCGCCCAAATGGCGACACCGGATGCCATCAACTTCATGGCCACCCATGGCCGCGGCCTGATTTGTCTGTCCCTGACCCGCGAGCGGACCCAGCAGCTTGGCCTGCCGATGATGCCCCAGACGCACGGCCAGCGCCTGGCGACGAATTTCACCGTTTCCGTCGAGGCTGCCGAAGGCGTGACCACGGGCATCTCGGCCCCCGACCGGGCGCGAACGATCACCGTGGCGATCGATCCGCGCTCGACCGAAGCGGATATTGTCACGCCGGGTCATGTGTTTCCGCTGGCGGCCCGTGACGGCGGTGTTCTCGTGCGGGCCGGGCATACGGAAGCCGGTGTCGATATCGCGCGTCTTGCCGGACTCAACCCGTCGGCCGTGATCTGCGAGATCATGAATGACGACGGGACGATGTCGCGACTGCCGGATTTGATCGGGTTCGCCCAATATCACGGGCTCAAGATCGGGGCGATCGCGGACCTGATTGCCTACCGCCGGCGCAACGACCGGATCGTCGAACAGTTGATGGAGCATGATTTCCATTCGCGGTTTGGCGGCGATTTCAAGTGGCGCATCTATCGCAACACCGTGGAGTATGCCGAGCATCTGGCGATCGTGAAGGGTGAGATCGACCCGGAAAAACCGGTTCTGGTGCGGATGCATTCCTTTTCCATTGGCGCGGATGCGATGGGAAGCCTCGATGCGCCTGATTCCGGTATTCTCCAGCGCTCCATGGAGCTCATCGGCGAAGCCGGCGCGGGCGTGATCGTGCTGATCCGCGATACCTCCCCGACGTCGCTGTCCGATCGCATTCGGCAATTCAGCAGTGCGCCGAGAAAGCCGATCAATGAATTGCGCAACTATGGTGTCGGGGCGCAGATACTTGTCGATCTTGGCGTCCGGGATATCATCCTGCTGTCGAACTCACAGCGTTCGATTGTGGGCCTTGAGGGTTTCGGCCTCAGGCTGATAGAGACCCGTGCGGTGCCGATGACCGGTCCCGGCGACTAGGGAAGAAGGCAATGTACGACCAACCCCATATCATGATTGCGGTCTCCAAATATTATGAGGAGATCGCCGACCAGCTGCTGGCCGGTGCAACCGCCGTCCTCGACGAAGCCGGTGCTTCCTACGAGGTATATGAAATACCCGGCGCGTTCGAAATTCCGGCCGCGATTGCAACGGCCATGCGCTCACCCGAATTCTCGAGCGGTCGACGCCGGTTCGATGGTTATGTGGCGCTCGGCTGCGTGATCCGGGGCGAGACCACCCACTATGACTATGTGTGCGGAGAAACCGCCCGCGGCCTGCAGGACCTGGCGATCCGGCATTGTCTGGCGCTCGGGTTCGGTGTTCTGACGACCGAGAACAAGGCGCAAGCCATGGCGCGCGCCGCCGTGGACCAGGGCAACAAGGGTGCCGATGCGGCGACGGCCTGCCTGCGGATGGTTGGGTTCAAGAGTTCCTTTCGAATGTTCCCCCGCTGATGTCGGGAGAAGGCGAAGCGCCCGCCGGGCGCAAATCCGGCGCATCCGCGCGCGGTGCGGCACGGCTCCTGGCGGTGCAGGCGCTGTATCAGATGGATATCCGCGGCGGCACGGCGGAATCCACCGTTCTCGAGTTCATTCAACATCGCACCGAATTGCCCGTGTCGGGGGATGGTGACGAGGAAGTCGCCGGGCCGCGCGATGCCGATAAGGCGCTGTTCGCGGATCTGGTGCAGGGCGTCGCACGGGACCGTACGGATTTGAACGCGGCGTTGGATGGTTGCCTGGATGGCGCCAACACGATGGAGCGGCTGGAGCCGCTGTTACGCGCGATCCTCGGTGCCGGCGCCTATGAGCTTCGCTCGCGCGACGACATACCGGCGCGCGTCGCGATCAGTGAGTATGTCCGGTTGACTGATGCCTTTTTCGAGGGCAAGGAACCAGGCCTCGTGAACGCGGTGCTCGACCGGTTGGCGCGTGTGGTGCGCGGCGACGAGACCACGGGGCGAAGGCCTGAAGCCGAAGACGGCGGGGACGGGACCAGCAATGGCGCGCGGGATTGACGAGTTCGATCTGATCCGACGTTATTTTGCGCCGCTCAGTGACGGCGAACCCGGCGCCCTTGGCTTGCGCGACGACGCGGCCTGGTTGCGAACGGGCCGCGGGAAAGACCTCGTTGTTTCGGCCGACGCCATCGTCGCAGGGGTTCATTTTCCGTCCATGACCCTGCCTGCCGATGTGGCCCATCGAGCACTTCGCGTGAACCTGTCGGATATCGCGGCAAAGGGCGCACAGGCGCGCTGCTATACGTTGACGCTGCAACTGCCCGGCATGGTCGACGAAGCCTGGCTGGCAGCGTTCGCCGGCGGGCTTGCCGAGGACAATGAAACTTACGGCGTCTCCCTGCTGGGTGGTGATACGACCAGGACCGACGGGCCGTTGTCTTTGAGCATTAATATGTTCGGGGAAGTATCTGTAAATAAAATGATTAATCGGTCTTCAGCATCTGTTGAAGACGATGTCTATGTCTCGGGGACGATCGGTGATGCGTATCTCGGGCTGGGTGCAATTACCGGCGATATCGACGTCGATGATGCGTCCGATCGGGCCGTTCTGGAGGGTCGGTTCCTGCGGCCGGAGCCGCGTGTTTCGTTGGGGCCGGCTTTGGTTGGAACGGCCAGCGCGGCGGCGGATGTTTCCGACGGATTGGTGGCCGATCTGGGCCATATCTGCGCCGCCTCCGATGTCTCCGCGGAGATCCACCAGCATCTGGTTCCCGTCTCGCGTGCGGCGCGCGGGTTGGTAACGGACAATCAACCATTGCGGTCTAGGCTGATCAGCGGCGGTGATGACTATGAGATCGTCTTCACGGCCCCGGTTTCGGCGCGCGACACAATTGTCTCCATTGCGTCGCAGACCGGTGTTTCAATCACCCGGATCGGCAACATGGTGCCGGTGAACGATGGTACGCCGGCGGTCACCGTGCGCGATGAGACCGGAGATAGGGTCGAGGTAGGCATTGGCGGATACAGGCACTTCGGGGAAGGCGACGCGGGCTGAGAGCGAGGCCGCGATCCGTGCCATGCGTGCGGGCGGTGCAAATGATGAGCAGCCGAAACCCAAAAAAGGCAAAAAGAAACTGGTGATGGTTGTACTGCTGGCCGTTCTGGTCGGAGGTGGCGGCGCAGCCTACAAGCTGGTTCTGGCCAAGGAGCCGCCCGAACATGCCGCTGTACCGGTGCCCGAACCCGAGGTAACCGAACCGGAACAGCTTTACTATATCGACCTCGATCCGCTGTTTATCCCGTTCAAGACCGAGAAGGGCGCGCGGCACAAGATTGTGGTGATGCTTTCGCTTGAAGTCGGGCGCAAACGCCAGGAAGACAAACTGGTGCGATCACTGATGCCGCGTTTGCGCGAAGCGTATGTGCGGACCCTGACGTCGCGCCCCTTTCCCGGCACTGACGATGGTTCGATCGAAACCGTTTATCTGAAGAACCGGATCCGTTCCGAAAATATCCGCGTGCTGGGCATCGGCGTGGTCAATGACGTCCTGGTTCGCGACATCCGCGTTCTGCCCGGCTGACCATGAAAAAGATTCTCGTCATTGTGGTGGTTCTTGTGCTCGCCGGTGGCGGGGCATTTTTCTTCATGGGCAAAAAGCCGCCGGAACAGGCCGAGGTGAAGCCGAAGGTGGAGAAGCTGGTTGTTGAGGAACATCACTATGTGCGCCTCGACACGATCACCGTCACCTTGTTCGAAGATGACGAGGTGGCGGGCTTGTACACCGCAGCCCTGACACTCGAGATTGCTGAGGCCGATCACCGTTCCATCGTGTCTGCCGCTAGCTCACGCCTGCGCGACGCGCTATTTCGGGACCTTCATGCCCTGGTGGAGCGGCGTAAGGGTGTAGAAATCTCTCTGGACGCCGTCAAACGCCGGATGCGCAGCACCGCGATTCGTGAACTGGGGTCAGATGTCGTGGTCGATATGTACGTCGAAAATGTGCTCCGCAAGGACCTTTCCGTGAACGACGGCTGACGCAAGGCTGCTATTCACAGCAAAGGCTTGTGTTTTCTGAGGGTATGCCGGATGTTCGCCCCATGATATTAAATCGCAGTTCCCGCAACGTCGCACTTCTGTCCATGTGTCAGGCTTTTGGCCAGACGCAGATGATTCTCATCTTTTCGGTCTCATCGATCATCGGGGCGACGATCGCGCCGAACCCCGGTTGGGCGACCGTACCGATTACCTTCCAGTTCATCGCCATGACCATGTCGACGGTGCCGGCCGCGTTGTTGATGAAGAAGATCGGCCGCGCCGGCGGATTCATCTCGTTCATTTTGATCGGTTCGACGGGCGCGGCGCTGATGATTTACGCGCTCGTGGATCAGGGTTTCGTTCTGTTTTGCATCGGCTCGGCGCTGTTCGGCATATCCGCCGGCTCGAACCAGCAGTTTCGCTTTGCGGCCGTGGATGCCGCAGACGAGAGCTTCAAGGCGCGTGCCGTGAGCCTGGTGCTGGCGGGTGGCGTGTTCGCGGGTCTCGTCGGCCCGAGCCTGTCCTCGCTTGGATATGACATCATCCAGCCCATCCTCTATGGCGGCGTGTTTGCGATCATTCTGATCATGCAGGCGCTGATGGTCGGATTGTTGCTGTTCACCGATATCCCGGCGCCAAGCGAGCAGGAGCGCTCAGGTCCTACGCGCCCGATGCGCGAAATCGCGGCCCAGCCGACCTTCATCGTGGCACTTATGAGCGCGATGATCGGTTATGGCGTGATGAACTTCGTGATGCTGTCGACCCCGATCTTCATGCATCTCCACCCGACCCATCCGTTCGGGCAACTCGACATCAACAACGTGATCATGTGGCACGTGCTCGGCATGTTCGCGCCGGGCTTCGTCACCGGCTGGCTGATCAAGAAGTATGGCGACCTGAACATCATTCTTGCCGGCGCCGTGATCTCGGTGGTTTGTCTGGCTGTGAACTTCAGCGGCGACTCGCTGGTGCATTTGCGGATCGGGATGGCCCTGGTCGGGGTTGGCTGGAACTTCATGTTTACCGCCGGCACGACGCTGCTGCTCAGTTCCTATACGCCGGCCGAGAAGGCGAAAGTACAGGGCATCAATGACCTGTTCGTCTTCGGCACTGTTGCGGTGTGTTCGCTCGCGGCTGGCGTGGTCTATCAGACCCTCGGTTTCTTTGCCGTGAACCTCGCCTCGGCGCCATTGCTGGTGATGGTCGTAATCGCGGTGTTTTGGTTGCGCGCCCGGCGCGGGGTGGTCCCTGCCTGATTCGCCGGGTGCAGGCCAAATTCTTAATACCTTCTCGCGGTTGCCATGCCGCTGCCTTTTTGGCATGTTCCCGCCGCTTTTACGGGCTTGGGTGATTCGGCCCTGCATTGCGGCATTCGCCGTCTACGCCCACGTGGCCTAACAACTTAGAAACCAAAGGATATTCACAATGGCTCCCATCGTCTGGTTCGCCATCGCATGCGGCGGTTTGGCCGTACTGTACGGCATCTGGGCATCCCGTTCCGTCCTCGCGTCCAGCGCGGGTACCGATCGGATGCAGGAGATTTCAGCCGCCATTCAGGAAGGTGCGGCGGCATATCTCAACCGGCAGTATCGTGCCATCGGCATGGTCGGCATCGTCATCGCGGTGATTCTGTTCTTCCTTCTCGGCTGGACAGTGGCCCTCGGCTTTGTCATCGGCGCCGTTCTTTCGGGCGTGACCGGTTACATCGGTATGCATATTTCGGTGCGCGCGAATGTGCGCACGACCGAAGCAGCCCGCAGCAGCCTGGCCGAAGGCCTGTCGGTGGCGTTCCGCTCCGGTGCGGTAACCGGCATGCTGGTCGCGGGTCTCGCCCTTCTGGCCGTTGCCGGCTACTTCGGCTTCATGGTCTGGATGCAGCAGCAGGGCAACGCCGGCGGTCGCGAACTGATCGATGCGCTGGTCGCGCTCGGTTTTGGTGCATCGCTGATTTCGATCTTTGCGCGCCTCGGCGGGGGCATCTTCACCAAGGGTGCGGATGTCGGTGCCGATCTTGTCGGCAAGGTCGAAGCGGGTATCCCCGAGGACGATCCGCGCAACCCGGCCGTGATCGCGGACAATGTCGGCGATAATGTCGGTGACTGTGCGGGCATGGCGGCCGATCTGTTCGAGACCTATGCGGTCACGATCGTTGCGACAATGGTGCTGATCTCGATCTTCCTGGCCGGCAATCCCTTGCTGAACCAGATGATGGTCTATCCGCTCGCAATTGGCGGTATCTGCATCGTCGCGTCGATCATCGGCACCTTCTTCACGCGCCTCGGCGCGAGCCAGAACATCATGGGCGCGCTATACAAGGGCTTCATTGCTTCTGCGGTTCTCTCGCTTGTTGGCATTGCGGCCATCACCCACTGGGTGATCGGGTTCGATGCGCAGGTTGATGTGGCCAATGCGTCCTTCTCGGGCATGGATATCTTCCTGTGCGCCGTGGTCGGACTGGTTGTGACCGGGCTGCTGATCTGGGTGACCGAGTACTATACGAGCACCGAGTATCGTCCCGTTCGTTCGATCGCCCAGGCCTCCACCACGGGTCACGGCACGAACGTGATCCAGGGCCTCGCGATCTCGATGGAAGCGACGGCAATTCCGGCGCTCATCATCTGTGGCGCGATCATCGTCTCCTTCCTGCTGGCAGGCCTTCTGGGCATCGCCATCGCGGTGACGGCGATGCTGGCGCTCGCGGGTATGGTTGTCGCACTCGACGCCTACGGCCCTGTCACCGACAACGCCGGCGGCATCGCCGAGATGGCCGAGCTGGACGAGAATGTTCGCAAGACGACGGATGCTCTCGACGCGGTCGGCAACACGACCAAGGCCGTGACCAAGGGTTATGCCATTGGTTCGGCGGGGCTGGGTGCTCTGGTCCTGTTTGCGGCCTACACCTCGGATCTGGACTTCTTCATCTCCACATCGGGTGAGCATGCGTATTTCTCGGGCGTCGTGCTCGACTTCTCGCTGCGCAATCCCTACGTGGTCGTCGGCCTGTTCGTGGGCGGCATGTTGCCGTTCCTGTTCGGTGCCCTCGGCATGACCGCGGTCGGTCGTGCGGCGGGTTCGGTCGTCGTCGAGGTCCGGCGCCAGTTCAAGGACATCCCGGGCATCATGGAAGGCACGGGCAAGCCGGAATATGGCAAGTGCGTCGACATGCTGACCCGCGCGGCGATCAAGGAGATGGTCATCCCCTCGATGCTGCCGGTCCTGTCCCCGATCGTGCTGTTCGTGGTCATCCTGGCGATTGGCGGCAAGTCGGCTGCCTTCTCCGCACTGGGCGCGATGCTTCTGGGCGTGATCGTGACGGGTCTGTTCGTTGCGATTTCCATGACCGCCGGTGGTGGTGCATGGGACAACGCCAAGAAATACATCGAGGATGGCAACCATGGTGGCAAGGGCTCCGACGCGCATCACGCGGCGGTGACCGGCGACACGGTTGGCGATCCCTACAAGGACACGGCCGGACCGGCCGTCAACCCGATGATCAAGATCACGAACATCGTGGCACTCCTGGTGCTTGCGGTGTTGGCAAACCTCTAGGCGTAAATATCTTGTGTGAAAAACCCCTGGGGCTCAGGCCTCAGGGGTTTTTTATTGGCCAAACCGCTGTCGGGCGCGGCGGCGAACTCCGTTACCGGTCGGCGGGGTTGCCGACAAGGTCGCCTGCGCCGCCGAAACGGCCGACATTGCCGAAGAGTTGCTGGATTAATGACAATTCGTTGCCGGCGGTCGGCGTTACCCGGCTGACCAGTTCGACTTCGCGGCGGTCATTCTCGGTGTAGGTGAAGACATCCTCGACGACTTCGTTTTCATCGAATACGACAGCGATGATTTTTCGTTCAAGAAGTTCTGGTTCAAAGAACGCCACGGTTTCAGTCCGCTCGGACATGTAGTACCAGATGTTTGTGCGAAACACGCCTTCGGTCGAGGGGCTTCCCAGCGCCAATTGCACGTCACGCTGGCCGCTCTGGCCGGGTTCTATCGTGGCAAGCGCATCA
Organism: Alphaproteobacteria bacterium; assembly: GCA_965261975.1. Taxonomy (GTDB): domain Bacteria; phylum Pseudomonadota; class Alphaproteobacteria; order UBA6615; family UBA6615; genus UBA8079. The sequence continues at coordinate 10,023 of CBDHEC010000043.1, read as the reverse complement.
GGGTCCGGCTCCTGGCCATGCACAGTGATGGTAGGCGAGCAGGCGCTTAGCGCTGCAAGCAGAACAAGGATACGACCGTGTCGGACAAACAATTTCATCGGGCAGACAGTTCCGCGGTTCGCGTTGTGGTGGGTCAGATCGGGCAGGACGATGGCACTCGCCGTTTCGCCATGTCAACCGGTGCGGTGATGAGCAAAAAAATGATGCGCAAATTGACATGATGAACTGGATTCGAGAACGCAAACAGCGACGGGAATTGGCTGCGCGGCTGCTTGAAGTCGTGATCGACCAGGCGCGCCGTCCGCATTTCTATGCGACTTTCGGTGTTCCCGACACCATGCTGGGCCGCTATGAGATGGTTTGTCTGCACGCCTACATTCTGCTGCGGCGCTTGAAGCGAGCCGGCGGACAGGGGCCGCGCGTCGCGCAAACGCTGCATGATCAGATATTCGATGATTTCGACGTCGCGTTGCGCGAGGTGGGGCTTGGCGATATGGGGATCAGCAAACGGATGAAGAAACTCGCGCGGAACTTGCACGGACGGATCTCGGCCTACGAGCGCGGGCTTGAGGCCGGTGATGCAGAGATGGCCGCCGCCCTGCGCCGCAACCTTTATGCCAGCACAGACCCCTCGGATGACGAAGTTGCGGCGATGATCGCGTATGTGCGCGGCGCGCGAGACGCGGTCGATGCTTGTGCGCCTGAAGCATTGTGGGAGGCGCGAGCGGTGTTTCCCGATCCGGAAACAGTCGCCGGCGCTGCAGGCCGGGAAGGTGCCGCATGAACGAAACCGCCAACCCGGAACTATTGAGATGCCTCTCAATCGCGGAATTGTCACCCGCCGAACGCCAGGCGGAAAAAATCCACGTGGACAAGGTCGAATGCGTCGCGATTGCCAAGCGTCTCGACATCCTGTCGATCGAAAACATGACGATAGACCTGGAACTGTTTCGCGATCTCACGGGTGATGTGAACTTGGTCGGGCGGATCGACGCAGACATTGTTCAGGCGTGTGTCGTCACGCTGGAGCCGGTGGCACAACATATCGATGCACCGATTTATCAGCGGTTTTCCGCCCGTGCGGAGGAGGATGAGGGGGATGACGAGGACCCTGTGGAGCCCATTGTGGAAGACGCGATCGAGGTCGGCGACGTGATCGTCCAGAACCTGTCCCTCGCGCTGGACCCCTATCCGCGTGCGCCGGGCGCAGAGTTTGAAGAGGTCGATGACGAGGCCGGAAAACCGACCGGACCCTTTGCCGTGCTGGCCGCATTGCGTGACGATGACGAAAAATAACTCGTATTCATCAATGTTTTCCGTCAGAAAACTTGCGATTCGCTTGCCCAGCGGTGCATTTTTGGATAATTAGCAGCCGCCTCCCGGCATGCTCAGATAATTTATACTTCCCGCGAAAGGGAATCAGATGGCTGTACCCAAGAAGAAAGTATCGAAATCCCGACGGAACATGCGCCGCGCGCACGACTCGTTGAAGCAGCAGGCCTACGTTGAAGATGAGACGACGGGTGAGTTCCATCGCCCCCATCATGTCGACATGAAGACCGGCTACTACAAGGGCCGCCAGGTCATCGAGGTCAAGGAGAAGATCTAGAGGCCAAGCCCGGACTCCGCGTCCGGCTGGAGAGCGGACCCGTTGAGCGATCAGATCACCATCGCCCTGGACGCCATGGGCGGCGACGACGCGCCGCACATCGTCGTTGCGGGCGCCAACATTGCCAGGCGCCGCCATCCCGACGCGCGTTTTGTGCTGTTCGGCGATGAGAAGGATCTCGCTGCACGGGTGGCGAAACAGCGCGGCCTCAAGGATTTCGTTGAAATACGCCACGCCCCCGAAGGCGTCGCGGCGGATGCCAAGCCTTCCCAGGTGGTGCGCAGCGGTCGCGAGACCTCGATGTGGCGCGCGATAGATGCCGTCAAACAGGGTGACGCTGCGGGTGTCGTGTCGGCGGGCAACACCGGTGCGCTCCTGGCCATGGCGATGTTCGTGCTGAAGCGTCTCGAGGGGATCGACCGACCGGCTATCGCATCCTTCTTTCCGACCCTGAGGGGCGAGACGGTGATGCTGGATCTGGGGGCGAACATTCGCTGCAACGAACGCAATCTCGTTGAATTCGCGATCATGGGCGAAGTCTTTGCGCGCACCATTCTCGGGATCCAGAACCCGACGGTCGGTTTGCTGAATGTCGGCGAAGAGGAAACCAAGGGCAACGAGGCCCTCAAGATTGCTGCGGAAATGCTGCGGGAGCTGGATCTGCCCGGTGAATTTGTCGGTTTCGTAGAAGGTGACGATATTCCGGCCGGTGCCGTTGATGTTGTGGTCACGGATGGTTTCACCGGCAATGTCGCGCTTAAGACCGCCGAGGGCACGGCCAAGCTCATCAATGCCTTCGTACGCGAAACCTTTCGTAATTCGTTCTGGGCGAAGATCGGTTATATTTTTGCCAAGCGTTCATTCGACAAGCTGCGTCACCGCAGCGACCCCCGCCGTTATAATGGGGCCATGTTCGTGGGTCTCGACGGAGTCTGTGTCAAAAGTCATGGCGGCACGGATGCCGTTGGTTTTGCAACCGCCATCGGAGTAGCGATCGATATGGTGAAGTATGGCGGTAACGCCTCTTTGAAAACGACGGTGGAACGCCTGGAGCTGGACTCCATGCGCCCGCAGGCCGCGGCGGCGTCGTGATGGTGCGTCGATCGATCGTCGCCGGTATCGGCAGTTATTTGCCGGACCGGGTGGTGACGAATGCGGAACTCGCCAAACGTATCGACACGTCTGATGAGTGGATTCAGGAACGCAGCGGCATTCGCCAGCGTCACATCGTCGCCGACGGCCAGATGACCTCGGACCTTGCAACCGCGGCAGCCCAGCGCGCACTCACCGCAGCCGGCATGAAGCCCGATGACATCGGCATCATCGTCGTCGCGACCTCGACACCGGACGAGACGTTTCCGGCGACCGCCACGGTGGTTCAGTCGAAGCTTGGCTGCGCCAACGGCGGCATGGGCTTCGACGTGCAGGCCGTGTGTTCAGGTTTCGTGTTCGCGCTCGCCACCGCCGACAATTTCATCAAGGCCGGCCAGGCCGATACCGCCCTGGTCATTGGCGCGGAGACCTTTTCGAAGATTCTCGACTGGGAAGACCGCTCGACATGCGTACTGTTCGGCGATGGCGCGGGTGCGGTGGTTCTGAAGGCGGGCGAGGGTGAGGGTTCCAGCGACGATCGCGGGGTCCTGTCGACCCATCTGCATTCCGACGGCCGCCTGCATGATCTGCTCTATGTCGACGGCGGGCCGTCGTCGACGGGCCAGGTCGGGCATCTGCGCATGGAGGGCCGTGAGGTCTTCAAGCACGCCGTGACCAAGATGTCCGCGGCCATGGTCGAGGCCCTCGAGGCCACAGGGCTCGGTGCCGACGAGATCGACTGGTTCGTGCCCCATCAGGCCAATCGACGGATCATCGACGGCACGGCGCGTAAACTGGGCATTACCGGCGAGCGTGTGGTGGTGACGATCGATCAGCACGCCAACACCTCGGCGGCGTCGATCCCGCTGGCGCTGTCAGTCGCGGTTGAGGACAACCGCATTCAGGAAGGCAACCTGGTTCTCCTGGAGGCGATGGGCGGCGGCCTGACATGGGGTTCGGGAATCGTTCGCTGGTAGCGCCATCGGCGGTCCGAGAATCAATTTTTTAGATTAACCAATCAGAACAATCCTTTGATATTGACGCATTTCTGCTGTCGCGGTACCGTCGTGCAAACTAAAAATGGGTGGGAGTGCAGGCGGTGAACGACACGATTACACGCGCGCAATTGACGGAAGCCGTCTACCAGGAAGTGGGGCTGTCGCGGAACGAATCCGCGGACTTGGTGGAGTCGGTGCTGGCCGAAATGTCTGACGCGCTGATCCGGGGTGAGATGGTCAAACTCTCGTCATTCGGCAGCTTCCAGGTTCGCCAGAAAGGCCAGCGAATGGGCCGTAACCCGAAGACGGGCGAGGAAGTGCCGATCCTGCCGCGCCGGGTGCTGGTTTTCCGTCCCAGCCATGTTCTGAAGAAGCGGATTAACGATGATCCTGGGGCAACCTCGGAACCGATGTCCGCCCCGAGCTTCGCGTCAGATGGCGCGATTCCGGAAACCGACACCTCCTACTAAGCCGGACGGATGACCGACACCGGAAATCTGTCAGTGCGCCGCGGCGGCAAGTCCGCCGCGGCGTTTCGTACCATTAGCGAAGTCGCGAACGATCTCGAGGTGCCGCAGCATGTCCTGCGGTTCTGGGAGACCAAGTTCTCGCAGGTCCGTCCCATGAAACGTGGCGGCGGCCGACGTTACTACCGCCCCGAGGATGTCGATCTGCTGCGCTCGATCCGCGGATTGCTGTACGACGACGGTTACACGATCAAGGGTGTTCAGAAACTGCTGCGCGAAGGCGGCCTGAAGGACGCGGAGACCGCGCCGGCCCCCGCGCACGAACCGGCACCTGCTCCGGCCGCACCAGCCGCAAGCGATGGGGCCGGCATTCCGGCTGATCAACGCAAGGAACTCCAGGCGATCCTGGGCGAGCTGGAAGCGCTGCGGAAACTGCTTGGTTCCTGACCGCGCCCGCGGTGCATCGGCGGGCTTCAATCCCGAAACGTAAGTCTCTATAGTCCCGCCGTTCGGTCGGGACGTAGCGCAGTCTGGTAGCGCATCACACTGGGGGTGTGGGGGTCGCAGGTTCGAATCCTGCCGTCCCGACCAACTTTTCAAGACAATCCGAAAACCTGAATTCGCGCCGCGACAGTTTGTTAACACTTGCGTGCGACGTTACCGCCATGTGCGATAACCGGACATCCGTGCGATGAGCGAGGAGGCGACCCCGCTTCCCGAAACCGTGTCGTTCGAGCACCCCTTCTTCGGGACGTTCGCGAACACGCATTTTCGCCTGTCCGAGCCGCCGTAGAACCGGCCGGTTCTCGTCGGCGATCTCGGCGAGCAGGATGTGACCCTGCCGCTCACGGGCGTGGCTCGTGAATTCCATATAGACCGCAACAGTGCCGACGGCATCATGCTCGACGTGGTGGCGCGCAGCCTCGACTTCGTCTCGGCGTTGCGGCCGGGCGATCCGGTCCCGGTCGAGGTGCTGACCGGTGACGCCTCCTGGGACCCGGGCCCCGACCATGCGGAACGCGCGAGAAAGCAGGTGGAGCTTGCGCTCGTCGCGTGGCACGCCGGCGACACGCCCCGGGTTTACGGTGCGAAGGAGATCGACGCGGCCTATGACACCGCCGAGGTCGGGTCGAAGTGTGACGCCGCGATCGCTGCGCTGTCGGAAACGAGCGACGGCGAAGCGGACGCTGGAGCGCGGGTGGCGCGGCTGATCGAGGAATATGCCTTCATCGAAGCCATGCGCGACCGGCACACCTCGATCGCGCGGGTCAAGGCGGTGCTCAACGGCATTCACAAGTTTCACGCCAAGGAGACGAGCGTCGTCGGCGAGCTGGAGCCCGTGCTGCGCCTGATCGGGATCCCAGTGAAGGACTTCCATGAGTTGCTGCAGGCCGTGGACGCACAACTGATCGATATCGAGGCGCTGTTCAGCGATTTCGAGGATGCCGAGACCCGCATCCGGGACGCGCGCAACGATCTGTACCGGCGCATGTCGGCCTGGGATGACATCATCGAATATTGGGGCGGGATCGATCCGCGGCAGCCCGACATGTTCAACCTGGTCGAGCGCGCGCGTGAGCTCTACCGCTTCCTTGCGCCGCGCTATATGCCGATCGACGAGTGGGTGTTGATCTTCGCCGAGGACGATGACGGGGCCGAGCTCAAGTATGGTGGTGTGATGACCTGGTAGCCGGGATCAGGTCCCGGCGGATCGCTTCTTGATCTTTGCGGGCCGTGTGACGGTGCGGTTCATCTCGCCCTTGATGAGCTGCCGGAAGACTGGCTCCACACGGCGCAGCCGCTCGAGATACGCACCGCGTTCGAACAAGCGCTTGCGCACCAGCACCACGACGTCGTCACGCTTGGCGCGGTTTCGGAATGGTTAGCAGGCGCGGTATGTGCGCAGGCGGATCAGGCGGCGAGGGCGTTCCGGCCCTTGTCCGTCAGGCGGCAGACCAGCCAGTCCGGCTTGATGGGGTTGTCGAACCAGGGCTCGGCGAAACCGTGCCGGATGCAGCTCTTGACCGTGCGCTCGCTGATCTTCTGGCCGTCCCGGTCGAAGAGGGGAAGCTTGCCGCCCGGCTGTTCCAGCCCGCGTGCGAGCCAAGCGCGCTGGGCGCCAGAGAGGAGGCCGCGCTTCTCGGGTTTCCGGTCGCCGCGCGGGCGGTGCGGTTGCAGCGCCACCACGTTGCTCTCGTGCGTGAATTTCCCGCGGGCCGTCATGGCTTCCCCCAACGATGCAGCCGCTTGCCGCGACTGCCGAAGCGCCGGATCGTAGTGTACAATGTCGCCCACGCCAAGAGTCTCGCCATAAGGGCCTGAAATGTCGGACAAAACCACGCCCGACCACGCTGTCAGCATGATCTACGTCACTTGCGGTTCGGTTAACGAGGCGCGCGAGATCGGCGACACGGTGGTGCGCGAGCGGCTCGCGGCCTGTGCCAACATCATCGAGGGTATGCGTTCGATCTACTGGTGGCAGGGCGCGGTCGAGGAGGGAGCGGAGGCAATCCTGATCCTCAAGACCGCGGCGGCGAATGTGCCGGCGCTGAGCGACCGCGTGAAGACGCTGCACAGCTACGATGTGCCATGTGTCGCCGAGATCCCGCTCGGCCGCGGCAACGCGGACTATTTCGACTGGATTCTCGCGGAGTCACCGGGTTCATAAGATGCGCGGATCAAGTCCGCGCATGACGTAATATTGGCGTCATGGCCGGACTTGATCCGGCCATCTTGTCTCGGTTCATCCGGGATTCGCCGGACCCGCGCCCGTTTGCTATAATCGGCCCAACCAACGAGATTCAATGGAACTGCGGGGAAAGACCCATGAACGACAAGGTCTGGAAGATTTATCTGTCGGGCGAGATTCACTCCGACTGGCGCGAGCAGATCGAGAATGGCTGCGCCGAGGCGGGCCTGCCGGTCGCGTTCGCGGCGCCGATCACCGAGCATGACGATTCCGACGATTGCGGTGTCGCGGTCTTCGGTTCCGAGCCCGACAAGTTCTGGCACGACCACAAGGGCGCGCTGCTCAACTCGGTGCGCACCGGCACGCTGATCGAGGACGCCGACGTGGTCGTCGTGCGCTTCGGCGAGAAGTACAAGCAGTGGAACGCGGCCTTCGATGCGGGTTATGCCGCAGCTCTCGGCAAGCCGATCATCACGCTGCATCCGCCCGAGCATGACCATGCGCTGAAGGAAGTGGACGCGGCCGCCAAGGGCGTCGCCCGCGAGCCGTTCCAGGTGGTCCAGGCGCTGGCCTATGCCATCAACGGCGGCATGCCCGGCCAGTGGTACCAGAAGGAAGCGGCCGAGTAGGGCGCACCATATAATGTTTTGGAAACAGCCCCTTGCGGGGCTGTTTTCGTTTCAGGAAGAGGCTTACTCCGCCGCCTTCGCCTGGGCGTAGGAGAGCGCCTGGTCGAGGTCGGCGATGATGTCGTCCACCGTCTCGAGGCCGATCGAGAGCCGCACCACGTCCGGGCCCGCGCCCGACGCGATCTGCTGCTCTTCGGTGAGCTGGCGGTGGGTCGTCGAGGCCGGGTGGATGATGAGCGAGCGCGTGTCGCCCAGGTTGGCGAGGTGTGACAGCAGCTCCACGCTTTCCACGGCGCGCACCCCCGCCTCGTAGCCGCCCTTGAGCCCGAACGTGAAGACCGATCCCGGGCCCTTGGGCAGGTATTTCTTGGCCAGGTCTTGATACGGGCTCGACTTGAGCCCGGCGTAGGAGACCCAGGCCACAGCCGGATGGCCCTCGAGGAACTCCGCGACCGCCTGGGCGTTCTGCAGGTGCCGGTCCATGCGCACCGGCAGGCTCTCGATGCCGGTCAGGATGTTGAACGCGTTCTGGGGGGCCAATGTCGGCCCGAGATCGCGGAGCGCCACCGCCTTGGCCTTGGTCGAGAAGCCGAAGTCGCCGAACGTCTCGTAGAAGGTGAGGCCGTGATAGGCCGGGTCGGGCTCGGTCATCGACGGGAACTTGTCATTCTGGGCCCAGTCGAAATGCCCGCTCTCGACGACGATGCCGCCCATGGAGGTGCCGTGGCCGCCGAGGAACTTCGTCATCGAGTGGATCGAGATGTCCGCGCCCCACTCGAAGGGCCGGCACAGATAGGGTGTGGCCATGGTGTTGTCGACGATCAGCGGGATGCCGGCTTCCTTGGCGATCTCGGCGATGGGCTCCAGGTCGACGATGATGCCGCCGGGATTGGCCAGGACCTCGAGGAAGATCGCCTTGGTCTTGTCGTCGATGGCGCCCCGGAAATTCTCCGGGTCGGCCGGATCGACGAAGTTCACATGCCAGTCGAACTTCTTGAAGGTGTGGGAGAACTGGGTGACCGAGCCGCCGTAGAGGTTGCGCGAGGCGACGAAGTTGTCGCCCGGGTTCATCAGCACGAACATCGCCAGCATCTGGGCCGCATGGCCGCTGGAACAGGCGACCGCGCCGCGGCCGTCCTCCAGGGCTGCGACCTTTTCCTCCAGCGCGGACACCGTCGGGTTGGTCAGGCGCGAGTAGATGTAGCCAAAGGTCTGCAGGTTGAAGAGCGAGGCCGCGTGGTCCGCGTCGTCGAACACGTAGGCCGTCGTCTGGTAGATCGGCACGTTGCGCGCGCCCGTCTTCTCGTCCGGCGATGCGCCGGCGTGAATCGCCAGGGTCTCGAAGCCCGGCGGGCGTGGGTCGTTTCGGTTTTCGCTCATGGTCTAGGCCCTGATCCGGCGTGAACGCCGCGAGGTGATCACCTTGGTGTTGATGCCGCTCCAGCCGAGCTCGCCGGTGAGCCGGCCGAACTCGATCTTCGGGCAGCGGTCCATGACCACGGTCATGCCCGCGTCCTCGGCCTTTTTGGCGGCCTCGTCGTGTCGCACCGTGAGCTGCATCCAGATCACCTTCGCGCCCACCTCGATGGCCTCGTCGACCACCGGCGGCACCCGGTCGGAACGCTGGAAGATGTCGACCATGTCGATATCCACCGGGATGTCCTTGAGGCTGGCATAGACCTCCTCGCCGAGCAGCGTCTCGCCTGCCGAGCGCGGGTTCACGGGGATCACCCGGTAGCCCTTCTCCTGGAGATACTTCATCGCGAAGTAGCTGGGGCGGTTCCAGTTGGTGCTGGCGCCGACCATGGCGATCACGTCCGTGTCGCGCAGGACGCGGCGGATCTGCCAGTCGGGGTAGTACAAATCGCTCATATGTAAGTTCCTATGCCGTCGCCTGCAGGCGGGGCAGTTCGATGGCCGGGCAGCGGTCCATGATCACGGTCGCGCCGGCCGCCTCGGCCCTGGCCGCGGCCTCTTCGTTGATCACTTTCAGCTGCATCCAGATATAGGGCGCACCCATTTCGATCGCCTCGTCGACCACGGGCGGGACCTTCCAGGGCAGGCGGAAGATGTCGACCATGTCGACCTTCTCGGGCAGGTCCAGGAGTGACCCATAGACCTTCTCCCCATGGATCTCCTGTCCCAGGGCGTCCGGGTTGACCGGATAGACCTTGTAACCTTCGTTCTGCAGGGTAGCGCATGACGCGCCAGCTCGCCCGGGTCTCGCCGCGCGGGCTCGCACCCACCAGCCCGATCGTCTTTCACCTCGTCGAACAGTTTGCGCAGCACCGCGTCGGAAATAGGCAAACTGCTTTTTGGAATCCATCACCATCGCGGCCTCACTGGTCATCCCGTTACGGGGACCTTGGTCCCATTGGGGATCGCGCTTCTCGATGAAGGCGTCGATGCCTTCGGCGGCGTCGCGATCCATCATGTTGCGCGCCATCTCGTCGCCTGCAAACGCATAGGCATCTGTGATGGGCATCTCGAGCTGTCGGTAGAACGCCTGTTTGCCGAGCGCCAGCGCGTGAGCGCTCTG
>CBDHEC010000042.1:0-17326 GCA_965261975.1 Alphaproteobacteria bacterium | reverse complement strand
GCGGCCTTGGCGCCGTGGCGGAGGGTGCGGTCGGTTTGCTGGATGCGGCCAACGGTGGGCTTGGCGAGGATATGTGGGCCGGGACCGATCACGCCACGGCGGTTCGTCTCCTGATGGCGTTGCCGGCGCAGGCCCCGACCGGGGAGGCGCGTGACCTTGTCCGCCGCCTTTTGCTGTCCAACGCCACGCCGCCGCGTGGTGAGGGGAAGTCCGGTTTTCTGGCCGCGCGTGTCGCGGGCCTGGTCGCGCTCGGCGCGCCGGATGATGCAATTGAGCTGGCGCGGGCTGCGCATTCGCGCCGGGTGCCGGATGAACTCGGGCAGTCGATTGTCGGCGCGAACTTCCTGCGTGGCGATCTCGCCGCGGGTTGTGACGTGCTGGACGGGTATGAGGCCGGCTATGTGGAACCCTTCTGGCAAAAGGCGCTGATCATTTGTCAGATCGCGGCCGGCAAGGGTGCCGAGGCTTCCCTGGGTCTTGACTTGCTGCGCGAGGAGCGCGGCGATACTGACCGGGTCTTCGAGAATATCGCCTATGCGGCGGCGGCGGGTGTGGAACTCACGCCCGAACAACTCGAAACGCCGGGCGCGATGGATATTCTCACCTTCGCGATGCTCACCGTTGGCAAGGCAGAGGTGCCGGAATGGATGCTGGCGAGCAACGATCCGGCACTGGTGCGTGCGATGCTGAAGTCGCCGCAGCTCGATCAGCCGCGCAAGCTCGCCCTGGCGCATCGTGCCCTGCAGCGCGGGGTGGTGGACGCCGGTGATGTCGTGGCCGTGTATGAGGGATTGGGCGCAAGCGATGAGGCCATTGCCGCGGCGATGCTCGAACCGGACAGCGTCGACCGGGATGTCTGGCTCGCCTATCTGTACCTGGTCGCGCGCAACCAGAATGTCGCGATCGCACGCTCGGAGGCCTTGTGGGAAGCCTGGACATTGGCCGAGGCGGCGGAACTCGATGACATCGTCATGACCACCACCGCGGCATTGCTCGCGGATGTCCCTGTAACCTCGGATTTCGGCTGGCTCGCCGCCGCCGCGACGCGCGCGGCCCTGCTGGCGGGCGAGGACGCACTGGCGATCGAATGGTATCAGCTCGTCGTCCGGCAGGCGCGATCCGTGGCGGACATGGCGCGGGCAACGGCGCTCCTGTGGCCGGAAATGCGCGTCATCGGTCGCAACCAGCCTGACGCCCCCGATCCCGTTACACCAGAGACGCAAGCCACTGTGCCGCCGACCGGCGTGCCCGCGAACATTGCCGCGCCGCCCCGCGGGGCGGTGGTCAGCCCCGCTGCGGCCGACAGGCTCGGCCAGTTGGTCGCGCAAGCGCCGCGCGAACCCGTGCCCTGGAGCCCCACGCGTCTGGACCGCTGGATCGATCTGGCGATCAATAACGACGGAACAGCCGAGATCGGCACGGCACTGTATTTGCTGCAGGTACTCGGTGACCCGGTATCGGAAGAAAATTGGCGCGACGTGCCGGTCACTGCGCCGGGTGGCGCGGAGGAACTTGGCCCCATCCCGAACGCCGCGTCACTTGCCGGGCTGGCGCGTGCGGCGATCGCGAAGCGCCGTGCGGAAGTCGTGCTCTACGCGATGATCGTCCTCGGGCAGGCAGGCGAGGTGCCGCATGCGGGCGTGGTCGCCAATGTGGTGCACGGGTTGCAGCGCGTGGGGCTGGAGACGGACGCGCAAGCGATATCCCGCGCGGCGCTTGCCGCACAGGTGCGATGAGCCGGCGGCGCGAGGCTATCGCGCCGGCGCTGGTCAGCCGGTATTTCGAGGCATTCCTGGAACTGTTGCTGGCCGAACGCGGCGCGTCAGCCAACACCGTGATGGCCTATCGGCGCGACCTCGAGGATGCGGCGTCTTTCCTCGCCGGGGCGGGCAGGAGCAGGGCAACGCTCGACGACGCGACCACAGCCGATCTGCGGCGGTATCTGAAGCATCTGGAAGGCCGCGGCATGGCCGCGCGAACATCGGCCCGGCGTCTGTCCACGCTGCGTCAGTTCTATCGTTTCCTCTATGCCGACGGCTTGCGCACGGACGACCCGAGCGCGATCCTCGAAAGCCCCCGGCAGGGTCGGTCACTGCCCAAAATTCTTTCCGAAAACGACGTCGGCGCGTTGCTGGCCGCGGCGGCGGGACGTGACGGCCCCGAGGGCAAGCGGCTCTGTGCCCTGGTTGAACTTTGTTACGCGACGGGGATGCGGGTCTCGGAGTTGGTCGGATTGCCGCTGGCGGCCGTGCAGCGCGATCCCGAGGTCCTGATCGTGCGCGGGAAGGGCGACAAGGAGCGGATGGTCCCCTTGAGCCCGCCGGCCCGCCAGGCCGTCCGTGACTATCTCGAGGTGCGCGACGGCTTCGTGGCGGCGGGAACCACGAACCCGTTCCTGTTTCCCGGGCGTGGCGGCAAGCATCTGAGCCGCCAGCGCTTCTTCCAGCTTCTGAAGGATCTGGCCGAGAAAGCGCATCTCGACCCGCAGAAAGTCAGCCCGCATGTGCTGCGACATGCTTTTGCAACGCATTTGTTACATCACGACGCCGACCTTCGCAGCGTCCAGCAGATGCTCGGTCATGCCGACATCTCGACCACCCAGATCTACACCCACGTGCTCGATGAGCGGATGCGCAGGCTTGTCGCCGACCATCATCCGCTTGCCAGCCGTGCCAACGCCAATTAGTAGAACGCCATGGCTCATTTTCTTGAATTTGAAAAACCGCTCGCCGAACTCCAAGGCCAGATCGAAGAGCTCCGCAGGCTGTCCGACAATGGCGATCTCAACATCGCCGAGGAAGTCGGCAAGCTCGAAGAGAAGGTCGACCGTCAGCTGCGCCAGACCTATGGAAAGCTCTCGGCCTGGCAGAAGGTCCAGGTGGCGCGCCACCCTGGGCGGCCGAAATGCGGCGACTATGTTTCCGGGCTGATCACGGAGTTCGTACCCTTGGCCGGCGACCGGCTCTACGCCGAAGACAATGCGCTCGTTTCGGGCATTGGCCGCTATCACGGTCGCCCCGTCATCGTGCTCGGCCAGGAGAAGGGCAACGATACAGAGAGCCGGGTGCACCATAATTTCGGCATGGCCCGGCCCGAGGGCTACCGCAAGGCACAACGCCTGATGGAGCTGGCGAACCGGTTCGACATGCCGATCCTGTCCTTCGTGGACACTTCGGGTGCCTATCCCGGTGTGGGAGCGGAGGAGCGCGGCCAGTCCGAGGCGATCGCGCGCGCCATTCAGGTGTCGCTGGGGCTGAAGGTGCCGTTCGTGTCGGTGATCATCGGCGAGGGTGGATCGGGCGGCGCCGTGGCGATCGCCACGGCCAACACGGTCCTGATGATGGAACATGCCGTCTATTCGGTGATCTCGCCCGAAGGCTGCGCGTCCATCCTGTGGCGCGACGGCGAGCGGGCGCAGGACGCCGCCGAGGCGCTCAAGATCACGGCCCAGGACCTGGCCGAGCTCAAGCTCATCGACGGCATCGTGCCCGAGCCCCTGGGCGGGGCCCATCGTGAGCCCGCAACCGCCATTGCCGCCGTCGACAAGGCGATGGATGAAGCATTGCGGGCGATGGACGGCATGGACGGTCCTGCGCTGCTGGCGCAGCGGCGCGAGAAGTTCCTCAATCTGGGGAATGCCGGGCTGGCCTGACCTTGGAACTAGGCGAAGCGGGGCATGACCTCGCGCGCGAATAAATCGAACGATCCCGAGGCTTCTTCGAAGCTCAGATCGCCATAGGCGAACCGGCACACGAAATAGTTGAGCCCCGCCGTCTCGATCTGGCGTTCGATCTCCGATGTAACCACTTCCGGCGTGCCGGCAATGATCGCATCGCGTTCGCGCGCGGTCTCGAGGGTCGAGGCATAGGCCGGGTCCTCGACGCCGAACTTGCGCCACAGGTTGATGAAATTCTCATACCAGGCGGCATAGGCCCGGCCCGCAATCCGGTCGGCCTCGGCCTGGGTCTCGGCGACGAACATATGCCGGGCCACGCCGAGCTTCGCGGTCACCTCGCCGCCATGCACCCGGTTCCAGGTTTCGCGATACTGGTCGGTCGCACTTCGGGCGATCTTGCAGGGTGAATTGCTGATCACGTTGATCTTCTGGGTGGCCGGCCAGGCCGCGCCGTCGGGGGTCGCGACCCCATACCACATGGGCGGGTGAGGCTTGCCGACCGGTGAGCCGATCATGGGGACATCGTCATAGTTGAAATGTTCGCCGGCAAAACTCAGTACATCCGATGTCAGGCCGCGCTTGAGGACCTCGAAGGCCTCAAGATAGATCGGCCCGGCATTCTCCTTGTCGATCCCGAAATAGGCGACCTCGAAGGGCGAAATGCCCCGGCCGACCCCGAACTCGAACCGCCCGCCGCTCATCTGGTCGAGCATGCAGATTTCCTCGATCAGGCGGAGCGGCTCATACAGCGGCAGGCAATAGACCATCGGCCCGAAATGCATGCTCCTGGTGCGCTGGGCGACGGCTGACAGGAACACACTGGGCGACGGCGCCAGGCCAAGCGGCGTCGCATGGTGCTCGGCCAGGTGATACATCGCGATCCCGGCCGCGTCATAGGCTGCGATCAGGCGCAGCCGGTCTTCATATATTGTCTGATCGGGCACGCCGGCCCGGCGGTCGAGGTGATCGAAAACACCGAAATCGACCATTTGCTATCCCAGGTCTAGGCGTTTCGGCCGTGGCAGTGCTTGTACTTCTTGCCGCTGCCGCATGGGCATGGCGCGTTGCGCGGCACCTTGCCCCAGGTCGAGGGGTCATCGGGGTCGATCGTGGCAGCCGCGGCATTGCTGCGCGCTGATGCGCTGCCATTTTCGGGGCGCGGAGTGGCGTCGCCGAACTGTCCCACGGTTGAATGCTCGGCCTCGATGTTCTGCGGTGACTGGGGTGCGGGCACCGCCTCAGGCGCATTCACCTGAATCTCGATGTGGCTGAGAATTTGCGTCACACCCTCGCGCAGGCGGCCGAGCATGTCCTGGAACATGTCGAACGCTTCGCGCTTGTATTCGTTCAGCGGGTTCTTCTGGCCGAACGCGCGCAGACCGATGCCCTGGCGCAGATGGTCGAGGCGCAGCAGATGGTCTTTCCAATGCTGGTCGAGAATCTGCAGCAACAGGTTCTTCTCTGCCATGCGCATGATTTCTTCGCCGTAATTGGCGACCTTCGCGGCCATGTGCTCGTCGGCGAGTTTCTCGATCCGGTCGTGAATTTCCTCGTCGGCAATGCCTTCCTCGGCCGCCCATTCCTCGACCGGGACATCGAGCCCGAAGATACGCAATGTCTCCTCGTGCAGCAGGCTCGTGTCCCACTGTTCGGCGAAGGCCTTCTCGGGGATCGTGCGCGCGACCAGATCCTCGAGGGCTTCGGCTCGCATCGCCTTGACCGTGTCGGACACGTCGTCGGTCCGCATCAGATCCTTGCGCTGTTCATAGATGACCTTGCGCTGGTCATTCATGACGTCGTCATACTGCAGCAGCTGCTTGCGGATCTCGAAGTTGCGGGCCTCGACTTTCTGCTGTGCCTTTTCAAGTGCCTTGGTGATCCACGGATGGACGATCGCCTCGCCCTCTTCGATACCCAGCTTGGTCAGCATGCCGTCCATGCGCTCGGATCCGAAGATGCGCATCAGGTCGTCCTGCAACGACAGGAAGAAACGCGAGGTGCCGGGATCACCCTGGCGCCCCGACCGGCCGCGCAGCTGATTGTCGATCCGCCGGCTTTCGTGCCGTTCGGTGCCGATGACCATCAGGCCGCCTGCCGCAATCACCTCGTCATGGAGTTTTTCGACCTCGGCGCGAATGGCGGCTTCCTTCTCGTCGCGCGCGGGCCCGGCTTCCATATCGGCGAGCTCGGCCTCGAGGCGCATGTCCAGATTGCCGCCGAGCTGAATATCGGTGCCGCGGCCGGCCATGTTCGTCGCGATCGTCACCGCGCCGGGCACGCCCGCCTGGCCGATGATCTGGGCCTCGCGTTCGTGATGGCGCGCGTTCAGCACCTCATGGGCGATCTTGCGAGACTTCAGGGCGGCCGAAACCTCTTCCGATTTCTCGATCGAGACCGTGCCGACGAGTACGGGCTGGCCACGCTTGTTGGCGTCTTCGATGAGCTCGTTGATGGCGTTGTATTTTTCCTCGAGGGTTCGGTAGACCTCGTCATTCTGGTCGTCGCGTACCATCGGGCGGTGGGTCGGGATATCCACCACCTCGAGCTTGTAGATCTCGGCGAACTCGGCAGATTCCGTCATCGCCGTGCCGGTCATGCCGCCGAGCTTGGGGTAGAGCCGGAAGTAGTTCTGGAACGTGATCGAGGCGAGGGTCTGGTTCTCGTTCTGAACCTCCACGCCTTCCTTGGCTTCCAGCGCCTGATGCAGCCCGTCGGAGAAGCGCCGGCCCTCCATCATGCGGCCAGTGAACTCGTCGATGATGACGATCCGGCCCTCATGGGCGATGTAATCCTTGTCGCGCTGGAAGAGCTTGTGGGCCCGCAGGGCCTGGTTCACGTGATGCAGGATCGTGACGCTGGTGATGTCGTAGAGGCTCGCACCTTCCTCGAGCTGCCCTTCTGCGATCAGAATGGCCTCGGCATGTTCCACGCCTTCTTCCGTCAGGGTCGCGGCGCGGGCCTTCTCGTCGACCTCGAAATCCTCATCGACCAGCTGCGGGATCAGTTTGTCGGCCAGGACATAGGCCTCGGACGAATCCTCGACCGGGCCCGAGATGATCAGCGGGGTGCGCGCCTCATCGATCAGGATCGAGTCCACCTCGTCGACAATCGCGAAGTTGAAGTCGCGCTGTACCATCTCTTCGAGGTGGAACTTCATATTGTCGCGCAGATAGTCGAAGCCGAATTCGTTGTTCGTGCCGTAGGTCACGTCGGCGGCGTAGGCCGCGCGGCGTTCCTCATCGGACAGTGAATTGACGATGCAACCGGTGGTCAGGCCCAGGAATTCGTAAACCTGTCCCATCCAGGCCGAATCGCGCTGCGCCAGATAGTCGTTCACCGTGACCACATGCACGCCCTTGCCTTCGAGCGCGTTCAGATACACCGCGAGCGTGGCGACGAGGGTTTTGCCCTCACCGGTCTTCATCTCCGAGATCATGCCCTTGTGCAGGATCATCGCGCCGAGGAGCTGCACATCGAAATGCCGCTGGCCCAGGGTGCGTTTGGCCGCCTCGCGGACCGTCGCGAAGGCCTCGACGAGGAGGTCGTCGACCTTTTCGCCGGCCTTGAGCCGTTCGCGGAACATATCGGTGCGCGCACGCAGCGCTGCATCGTCGAGCGCTTCCAGTTCCGGCTCGAGCGCGTTTATCGCGCTGACATCCTTTTGGAGCCGCTTCAGATAGCGGTCGTTTGCCGTTCCGAAGGCCCGTGTGACCAGACTGAGGACCATACCTCTACCTCGAACCCGTTTGTGCTGACATCTGCGGCAAGATCTGCCCGTGAGTCGCCGCTGGCTCCGGGGGCAGTTAGCTGCTCCCGGATAGATGGGGATTGTGGGCGCATTGTCTAGGGTGCGCCCGAACATGTGTCAATGTCGCTGCCGGTCGGATCAAGGCCCCGAGCCGGTCGTGGCATCGAACCATCACCCGAATGCCGTTTTGTTGCCAGAATTCCGATTCACATTGCCGTGTGACGAATACCGCCAACGCCGTGTGCATCTTGTGCCCCATTCACGAACACGGCAGTCTAGCCCGCCTTTCGAAAAGGCCGTCGGGTTTGATCATCCCCGACCGGCCATCCACAGGAGTTTCCCCGATGTCTCGCACTCTCGCCGCGTTGTTCGTGCTCGTTTTCATGACCCTCGGGATGGCACCGGCCATAGCCCAGCAGGACGGTGACACGGAGAGCAGCACCCCTGAAGCCGCAACGGAGGCAGCGGCCGACCCGGTCGTGGCCGTGGTGGACGGAGCCGAAATTCACCAGTCGGACGTGGCGATCGCCTTCCAGCGCCTGCCCGAACAGTTCCGTCAGGCGCCGGTGAACCAGGTCTACACCCAGCTTGTCCAGCAGCTCGTGGACGGGGAGCTTCTGGTGAAGGCCGGCCGTGCCGACGATCTCGAGAATGATCCCGAGGTGCTGGCCCAGATCGAAGAGTTCACCCGGGTCGCGATTCAGCAGACCTACATGAACCGGCTGATCGTTGACGGCCTGAAGGAAGAGGATTTGCGCGCCGCCTATGACGAGACCATCGCCAACACCGAGGGGCCGTTGGAAGTCCATGCCCAGCATATCCTGCTCGAAAGCGAGGAAGACGGTTACGACATCATCAAGGCACTCGAGGGCGGGGCCGATTTCGGCGACCTCGCGCGTGAGCGCTCCCAGGGGCCCAGTGCGGCGCGTGGCGGTGATCTGGGTTACTTCACCCGCAGCGCCATGGTCGGGCCTTTCTCCAGCGCGGCCTTCGCCATCGAGCCGGGTGAAATCGGCCCGGACCCGGTCCAGACCGACTTCGGCTGGCATGTCATCAAGGTTCTCGACAAGCGCCGCCAGCCGGCGCCCACGTTCGAGGAATCTTTGCCGACCCTCGAACAGCAGTTGACGCGTGAGTTGATCGCCGCGCATATGGCGGACTTGCGGAGCAAAGCCGAGATCACGATGTTCAATCTCGACGGCTCGCCGGTCGAGGCTGCCCCCCAGCAGTAGCAACTGCGTCGCGGAGGCGGCCCCGGTCGAAGATTTACCGGGGGTTCCTGCCATGGCGAAAGCGGCCAAAAACAAACCAAAATCCAGGAAGACTGCGCCTGCCGCAGGCAAGGCGTCCGCACTGGCGCGCTCGCCGCTGGCGCCGGCACGTTTTCCCGCGCTGGCCAATGTCCGCGGCGTGCGCATGGCGGGGCTTTCGGTCGGTCTGAAAAAACAACGCGGCGTGAAGGATCTGATGGTTGCGGCGTTCGCGCCGGGGACCACGGCCGCCGGTGTGCTCACCCGTTCCAAATGTCCCTCGGCACCCGTCGAATGGTGCCGGGCCATCCTGCCGCGCGGCAAGGCGCGGGCTCTGGTCGTCAACTCCGGCAACGCCAATGCCTTCACCGGTCTCGCCGGTGACCTGCAGGTGGCCCAGACTGCCGGCCAGGCCGCGCATTTGTTCGGGTGCCGCGCCCAGGACGTCTATGTCGCCTCGACCGGCGTTATCGGCGAGCCACGCGAGCCCGACTATATCGCGAGTAAATTGCCGAAGATGAAGCGTGCGCTGGGTGCCGGGAATTGGCGCGCCGCCGCCGACGCGATCATGACGACGGATACCTTTGCGAAAGGCGCGAGCCGCAAGGTGCGCATCGGCAAGACCCTGGTCACCATCTCGGGTTTCGCCAAGGGCTCGGGCATGATCGCGCCCGACATGGCGACGATGCTGGGCTTCGTGTTTACCGACGCGAAGATTCCCGCCCCGGTGCTGCAGCGGCTCGTGCGTTGGGCGTCGGACGAATCCTTCAACGCCATCACCGTCGACAGCGACACCTCCACCTCGGATACCGTCCTGCTGTTTGCGACCGGCCAGGCCAAGGGCCAGCCGCGGATCAAGGGCGCGGGCGACAAGGTGCTGGCCGACTTCAAGGCCGCACTCCGCGAGGTGTTTGTCGATCTCGCCCAGCAGGTCGTGCGTGACGGCGAGGGGGCACAAAAGTTCGTCACCATCAACGTCAAGGGTGCGGAATCCAAGCGCGCGGCCCGCGCCGTGGGCCTCGCGGTGGCGAACTCGCCCCTGGTCAAGACAGCCATCGCGGGTGAGGACGCCAACTGGGGCCGGATCGTCATGGCCGTCGGCAAGGCCGGCGAGAAGGCGGACCGGGACCGCCTGTCGATTGCGGTCGGTGGCGTGCAGATCACCCAGCTGGGCCAGTTGGTGCCGGGTTACGACGAAACGCCGGTGGCGGCCCACATGAAGGACAAGGAGATCGATATCGACATCGATCTCGGCATCGGCCGCGGGCGCGGTACCGTGTGGACCTGCGATCTGACCCACGGCTACATCTCGATCAACGCCGACTACCGGAGCTAGGCGGCTTGTCCGGCGTGCCGATCCTGCTGGTCAGCGCCGTCGCGCTGATCGATGCGGACGACCGGGTGCTGCTCGCCCGGCGGCCCGAGGGCAAGTCCATGGCCGGCCTCTGGGAGTTTCCCGGCGGCAAGGTGCAGGACGGCGAGACGCCCGAGGCAGCCCTGATCCGCGAACTCGAAGAAGAACTCGGCATCGACACCTATGAGAGCTGCCTGGCGCCGATTGGTTTTGCCAGCCACGCCTATGACGATTTCCACCTGCTGATGCCGCTGTTCGTGTGCCGGGTCTGGGAGGGCACGCCCACGCCGCGTGAGGGCCAGGAGCTCAATTGGGTGCGCCCCAACGCGCTCAGGGACTACCCCATGCCACCGGCCGACGTGCCGCTGGTCGCCCAGCTGCAGGATCTGCTTTAGGTGGGATCGGGTGGCGCGGCGGCAGGATTGTCCGGCAGCGTCACGTTCTCGCTGAGCTGTTTATAGATCATCGACAACATCACCGCAGTGACAGCGAGCCAGAACAGGCCGGACGCCAGATGGAGTGAAGTGGTGACTAGCGAGACCGTCTCCATTTGCGCCTGTGCAGCTGCGCCAGGTGAGAATTCGGGCGCACCGGCCTCGATCGCGATCCAGGCGATAATCAAATCGAAGGCCATGAACGGAATTGCATCGCCGAACAGGAAGATCAGTCCGACGCGCCTTCGATTGTTCCGCACGAGATCTGCGACACGGTCGATCGTCTCCTGTGTCGCATCGATTGCGTAGAGCGGAAACCGGATCAGCGCCCCTGCCATGATCAGAACCACAACAAACCAAGCGCCGACAGAGAGCAGCGCCCATATCAATTGAAGGGTCCAAAGGCTGGCGCCGCTCGCGAACGGGTCAAAGAATTGGTTTAGGCCCGGCGCCACAAGACGAAAGACCGGAAGCGTGAACAGAAGGGAAAGCAGTCCTCCACCGATACCGACAGCAATTGCCCAGCCAAGGAACCGCCACTGGCGCGATCCCCACGACAGAGTCACGAGGAAGCCACGAGAATCGGCACCAATCAGGTAGTGACGATGCATCGCGATGGCGAAACCGACCGCAAGCGCGACGCCAACGAGATAGATCACGATAGCCGCAACGAAGGTGAGGCCCGAGAAGTGACCCGGCTGCGCAAATACATCGGCGACACCGACTATTCCGACGACGCACACAATTATGAGCGGTAATGCATACTTGAGAATGGCGCGCCATTGGGAAAACGTGAAGCCGTAGGCGTCCTTGACCGTCTGCCAGACCGGTAGCTTGTACATGCGTCGTTCCCCCCAATAACGCGGTACTGAATTAAGGCTAGCACAACTCTTGCTGGCAGCGTCCAGCGCCGAGAGTGGTCTGCCTATTGCTCGGGGACGTCCACGCGCAGGGTCGTGTGGTCACGCAGGCGGCGGTAGATCAGTGACAAGAGCACGATGGCCGCCGTGAAGCCGATGAAATCGATCACGATCGGGGTCACCAGTTCGGGCAGGCCGACGTCCGTTATCGACCGGTTGATCAACAAGCCGATCCCTTGCTCGATCAGCCAGAACGGCAGCAGCAGGCCGAGCACAAGAACGAACGTCATGCGCCAGAGGTTGCCCTTGGCCTGGTTCGAGGCCTCGGAGAGGCTGACCGCATGGTCGTCGATGGCGGCCGCAGGCAGGGCCGGCAGCACCATGCAAGAGAGCAGGGCGATCGGCACGGCAAACAGGATGAGGACGACCACGGTGAGGGTGACCTGACCGGCCGCCGATTCGAGGATCCCGGCGGTTCCCGCGACCGTGCCGACGAGGGGCACGAACGTGGCCGTCACCACGAGCCCCAGCAGGATGATGGCCACGATCACGATGCCCTGGCCGACATAGCGCCAGTGTCGCGCCCGCCAGGCGAGCCAGGCCAACGGGCCCGTTCGATCGTTGGCGCCGAGCACAAGTCTGTGGAGCGCCACGGCATACATGATGAGGCTCGCCGTGATGACCGCATGGGCGAGGATGAACGGCGCGTTGAGCAAGACGTAGGCAATGGACGCCTTGTCGCTGCCGACCCCGAGGTTGCCCCCGGCGAGCCAGCCATACTCGACGGCGATGTTCAGGCCGACCCAGATGACCAGGGGCAGGATGGCAAGCTGGAACCAGCCGGTGAAGTGGGAGACCAGGAACCGGTAGCCGTCGGCGATGGTCGCGAGGACGGGAAGTTTGTAGCCCATGCCCTTGCGCCCGCTCACTTGGTCGCGGCCGGCGGCGGCGCCAGCTGGCGGAACGCCTCGGCCAGTGCGGTCACCTGGGACGCGATGGCCACGAACATGATCGCCTGCTGGACAAGCAGCACGACGAACAGGAACGAAAGGGACGGCCCGCTGAGCGAGATCGCCAACCCGGCCATGAGCTGGGAGACGATGATCAGCGCGAACAGCGCCGGCAGGAGGGAAAACAGGTAGATGCCCAGCATGTACCAGCTCTTGCCGCGGGTCGCGTTCCCGGCATCGCGAAACCCGAAACGCTGGTCGACTGCGGCGGCCGGCAGGACCAGCAGTAACCGGGCCGTGACCAGCAGCGTCCCGACAACGATCGCGGCGCGTCCGAATATCCCGAGGGTCGGGTTGATCGAGGTGAGGAGACTGATCGGGCCCTGGATCAGGAACCCTAGGAGCATGACCAGGCCGACGAGCATGAAAAACCGCGAGATGAACCGCCACTGGCGTGGTCCCCAGCGCATGGCCGCGCCCACGGTCATGCCCTCGGGGCCGATCAGGTAGCGTCGGAACCAGGCGACCGCGAACATCACATAGGCGACGAAGGCCGCCACGCCGTTCGCGATGAATGCCATCAGCTGGGTTTGGTCGACATCGTCGAGATTAATCGTGATCTGCGGTGCGCCCGGTTCGGCGGGAGGCGGCGTCGCGGCTTCGTATTGAAGCTGCCAGTCGCCGGTGGCCCAAAGCCCGGCGATCTGTACGAACGAAACCAGCAGCACGGGCAGGAAGGCATAGGCGAACAGGTCGCGGCGTTCGGTCCACAAAAAGCGGTAGGCGGTGCCGAGGGAGGTGAACAACGTAATTGGCATCAGCCCTGTTCCTTGTTCGGGTGCGGGTTGGCGGCCTCTCCGGAGGCCTGCTCGACCGTTTCCAGCGCGTCCGCCAGGCGCGTCTCCGCGCTGCCGGGACGCAGCGGCTTGGGCTGGCTGGCATCGGGCGCCCAGCCGGTGAGAAAGAAAAGCTCGAACGTGGCGGGAATTCGGTTGTCGGGTCCGGCGAAACGTTCGCCATAGATTTCCGCCGTCCGGAAAAGCGTCTCGCGCCGCGTCGGTGTGCGCCGCCGATCACGGCGGATGTTCGTCTCCGCCATCCCGCGCAGATCGTGCATCAGCTTTAGCGGGTGTTCGTAGGTCACCTCGATGGGGTCGAGGTCGGCCACGGGGAGCGCGAATCCGGCGCGTTGCAGAAGGCCCGCGGCGTCGGCCAGTTCCGCGAATGGCGCGACTCGGGGGCTGGCACCGCCCTCGATTTCAGCTTCGGCGGCCAGCCAGGCGGTGCGGAGTTCGTGAAGGGTCTCGCCGCCGAGCAGGGCGCCCAGAAACAGGCCGTCCGGCTTCAGCGCCCGCTGGATCTGCGCCAGCGCCCCGGGTACGTCGTTCACCGCGTGGAGTGTGCCGGTGCTGACCACCAGATCGAAACTGTGATCGGCGAAGGGCAGGGCCTCCTCGTCGGCGACGATGGTCGGGTTGCCATGGGTCCGCCGGCCGGCGTGGGCCAGATCGAAAGAGATTTCACTGTGGACCATCCGGCCGATTTTTCCCGGTGCCTGTCGTTGGGCAGCGTCGGCAAAAAGCCCCGTGCGACCACCCCAGTCGAGGGCAATGTCGAAGTCCCGGCGGACATCGGCGGTGCGTTCGGCGAGCCGTTCGGCGATTTCGCGAAACAGGAAATCATGGGCGGCGAAATCCGGTGCTGCGCGCGACCGGCGCTGGCGCAGGAGTGTCCGATCGAAGATATCCATGGGTCCGCTCATGAAATCTATATGGCATGGCCCACGCCGAGGGCAAAGCGGGGGCTGCGAAATCGGCGGCAATTGACTCCGAATAAGAGTTTCCGGCCAGATAAAAGCTCATGCTGAACCATCCGGACCATAAACGAGACGTCGCCGCGGTGGTTGTGCGGCCGGCCCTGCAGGCCGCGCGGCAATCGCTCGACATATTGTTGCCGCCACAATGCCTGGCCTGCGATGCGCTGGTGTCTGCGCCCGGGACCTTGTGCCACGCCTGCTGGGAGCGCGCGGTATTTGTCTCGGCACCGCTTTGTGCGGCCTGTGGCACGCCATTCGAGTTCGATCACGGCCTGGATGCGCTGTGCGGCGCATGCTTGCGGGACCGGCCGCGGATCGACCGGGTCCGCGCGGTGTTCGTCTATAATGATGTCAGCCGCAATCTCGTAACCGGCCTCAAATATCGCGACCGCACCCATGCGGCACCGGCATTGGGGGGCTGGCTCACCCGCGCAGGCCGCGATCTGATCGCAGATGCGAATCTGATCACGCCGGTGCCCCTGCATCGCATGCGCCTTTGGCGGCGACGCTTCAACCAGTCCGGATTGCTGGCCCAGGCGATTGCAAAAACCACCGGCGGCGCGCCGGCCCCGTGCCTTGACCTGCTGGCCCGTGACCGCGCGACGCCGCGCCAGGCGGGGCTCAACGCGGCGGAGCGCCGCCGCAATGTGCGCGGCGCGTTTTCGCTCAACCCGAAGCATTTCGATGCGGTTGCCGGTGCCCGGATATTGCTGGTCGACGATGTCTTCACGACCGGCGCCACCCTCGATGCCTGCGCGGCAACGCTGTTGCGTGCGGGTGCGGCGGCCGTGGACGCGCTGGTGCTTGCGCGGGTCGAACGACCCCGCTAGGTGGTTTTCGTGATGACACCGTTGTGAACCGTTGGTTCTCGCGCCCTCTGGTCAAGCGGTCACTGGTTCCCTAGATAATGGGTCACAGAGAAGAAGGGGACTGTCGTTATGGCGAAGGTTGAGATCTACACGGGCATGATGTGCGGCTTTTGCTCCGCGGCGAAGCGCTTGCTGAAACAGAAGGGTGTCGATTTCGAGGAAACCGATGTCAGTTTCTCCAGCGGCAAGCGCGATGAAATGATGGCGCGCGCGAACGGAAAACACACGGTGCCGCAGATATTCATCGACGACACGCATGTGGGCGGCTGCGATGACCTCTACGCGCTTGAATCGGCCGGCAAGCTCGATTCCATGCTTGGTCTTTCCTGACCGGTTTACCGGCGCGCCCTTTCAGGGGGCCCTTAACGCACAAATACGTTGGATGACGGCCGGATGGGGGTCGGCGATCTCGCCATGTTCATAGGCGACGACGTCCAGCACCCCTTCGACCGCGTTCTTCAACTCGTCGGGCGCCAGCAGGAAGTCCGGGTTTGAGGGCTTTCCGTATTTTTCATTTCCCAGCGCGAATGTTTCGTAGAGCAGCATGCCGCCGGGCGCGATCGCGTCGACCAGCGCCGGCAAGAGCGGCCGCCAGAGATAGTTGGTCACCACCACTGTTCCATAGGCTTGCGGGGAAGGGCGCCAGGCATCTGCGCCGGTTTCGAGGTCGGTCTCGAGAGCGGTCAGCCCTGGATGGTCTGCGATATCGCCCAATCGTGAGATATCCCGGTCGAGGGCGGTCACATCTAGACCCAGCGCCAGAAACAAGCGCGTGTGACGGCCCGAGCCGCACGCAACATCAAGGACCGGGCCGGTCGCTTGTCGCGAAAAGCGGGTAATCCAGGGAGATGCCGGGTTGTCTGATGCCATTGCCGTGCTCGATTGAGGCTTGTATTTTCTCTCGAATAGCACCAATTCTTGGGCCTTCGTACTCTTTCACGTCGGCATGCGCCGATACGTAACCGCAGAGACCGTTCGGGATGATTAGCTTTAATCTGATCTGCAAGAATGACCACGAATTCGAAGGGTGGTTCCGTAATTCGGCGGACTTTGACCGTCAGGTCGGGAAAAAGCTGGTTGAATGCCCGTTATGCGGCGACACCGACGTTTCCAAATCACTGATGGCGCCGGTTGTTGGCGCCAAGGACACGGTTCGCGCGACGCGCACCGAGAAGGCGGAGCAGGCCAAGAAGCTCAAGAAGATGCTCGGCGAAGTCCGCGAATATGTCGAAACGAACTTCGACGATGTGGGCGATGATTTCACCGAGGAAGCGCGGAAGATCTATTACGGTGAGGCCGACGAACGCCCGATCTACGGCAACGCCTCCGATGAGGACGCCAAGGAACTGGCCGAAGAAGGTGTCCCCGTCGGCAAGCTGCCCTGGGTGAAACCGCGCGCCGAGAACTAGCGCTCAGGCGTGGCGGCAGCCCACCCCCATATAGTTCACATCCATATCCGAGCGGTTGCGTGACCAAATGCCCGTGAGCGGGTTGAAGACCACGCCTGTCAGTTCCAGCATTTCGATTCCGCCGGCTTCCAGCCCGTTGACCATTTCCGACGGTTTGACGAATTTGCGCCAGTTATGGGTCCCGCGCGGGAGCCAGCGCATGACGTATTCCGCACCGACGATCGCCAGTGCGAACGCCTTCGGTGTTCGGTTCAGGGTCGCGGCGAAGGTCAGCCCGCCGGGTGCTACCAGCCGGGCGCAATCCCCGAGGAAGCTCGCCGGGTTGGCCACATGCTCGACCACTTCCATGCTGAGCACGATATCGAAGCTCGCACCGTCAGCAAGCAGCTCTTCGGCGGTCGTCGCCCGGTAGTCGATGTCCAGGTCTGATTCAGCGGCATGCAGAGACGCGATTTCAACATTCTGAGCGACGGCGTCGATCCCGGTCACCTTCGCACCCAGACGTGCCATGGGTTCGCACAAGAGACCGCCGCCGCATCCCACATCGACGAGGCTGAGCCCGTCGAGCGGGCGGGTCGAATGCTTGTCGCGGCCGAAATGCTCGCATGCCCGGTCGCGGATATATTCGAGGCGCACCGGGTTGAACCGGTGTAGCGGCTTAAACTTGCCCGTCGGATCCCACCATTCCGCCGCCATGCGGCGGAACTTCTTCAACTCAGCCGGATCGCGGGAATCTGGGGCGCTGGTCTGGTCCGTCATTGGGTCGTTGCTTTCGTCATTCTCTTATTTCGATCGGGCCCCGCGACGCTTGCAAGCGGGGTTGGGGCTGAGTATGGATACGCCGCCTTTACATCACAAGCTGGCGCCGCAGGCACCGATTGCGCCTTCGCCGCATGTCCTGTGCGCCTATATGTGAGCTTGTGATGGGCGTAATGGAAGAGACCATGGCACGAATTGTTG